>NZ_DS572692.1 GCF_000154985.1 Streptococcus infantarius subsp. infantarius ATCC BAA-102 | reverse complement strand
GTTTCTGGGACAGCTATTTTCCTGCAATTCTGACAGCGGAAACGACGTTTCCTTAACCGAATCAATGTCTTATATCCAGCACATTCTAGATAAGGGATTTTAGATTCTTTCTGGAGGTCATATTTAGCCATCTGACCATGACAGCTGTGGCATTTAAGAGCTGGATAATCCAGTTTAGCGAAGACTTCTTTATGTGTTCCAGTGTCTACATAATCCAAGATAGTGATATTAGGGTCTTTAATTCCTAGTAAGTTTGTGATAAAATCAAATTGTTCCATATGAGTCTTACTAATGATGGTTTCGTCGCTTTTCATTATAGGTCATATGGGACTTTTTTTCTACACTAAAAAAGGCTCCATAATCTCTACAGTGGATTTACCCACTACAGAAATTATAGAGCCAAACTCTTTGGGAGATTTATAATTGAATAGTTTCTTTGGATAGTTGTTAATCCAGTTTTCAATAAATGCGACTTGTTGTTGAGTCGCATTTTTGCTTCCCTTAGGTAACCAACGCCGGATGAGTCTATTATGATTCTCATTAGTACCACGCTCCTAAGAAGAATACGGGTGGGCATAATAGATATGAGTAGGGTCAAAAACTTCCGCTAAACGACTGAACTTAGCCCCGTTATCAGCTGTGATAGAGTTCATTTGATAATCCTTGAGGATTGCTTTCAGAGCTTGATTGACTGAAAACGCGGACTTATCGGGAATGAGTCGAATGATTTGATAACGACTCTTTCTATCGGTTAGAGTCAACAGACACTCGTTTTTTGCCCGTGTTTGAATAACCGTATCAATTTCAAAATCCCGATATTCTCACGCTTATTAATGCTTTCTGGTCGTTCCTCAATAGACTTTCCAGCTGGCTTAAAATTGGGACTAGCATGCTTTTTCTTAGCTTTCTCTTGTCGAGGATAAAGCATATCAGCCTTGGTCAATCCTAAGTGTCCATGATGAATCCAGTAGTAAATGGTGGAGATGGGAATAGGTATCCCTTTTGACTTTACCATCATCTCGGGAGAGTATTTCTGTTCGATGTAGTGAGTTATCTTTTCTTTGAGTCCCTTGGTTAGGGAGACTTGTTTAACAGAACGTTTGCGATTGTTTTGATAGGCTTTTTGAGCAAAATCAGCTGAGTAGATCACTTCAAATTTTCCTTTACGCACTTGTTGTCTAACCTGACCACGTTTGACTTCGTTGTGAATGGTTTGAGGAGCTTTAGCTAATCTCCTAGCGATTTCACGATTTGAGAGCCCTTCTTGAAGCCAACGTTCAATCATTCTACGTTCAGTTAGTGTTAAATGTTTACTTTTTGGTGTATAATAGTTTTGCATCTTAGAGTCTTTCTAATTATTGTTGTGGTGATTACAATTATATCTCTCTGAGATGTTTTTTGATACCCTTAGGTGGCTAACTTCATTTTAGAACTTTCCATTTGATGAGTTTGGAAGAATTTCCAAGCTCTTTTTCAAATGTGCTCGAAATCAGCTTTAAAATTTGATAGAATAGTAGTGAGTTATTTTTTTGAAAATAGTTGAAACTAATATGATTATTTTCAATTTGATTAGATAGGTAGTTTTAAATGGAAAGTTATCGTAGAGAGTACGAGTTTTCGTTATCCTCAATCCTTAGCTTTGTGTGGCGTGGTGTTATTGTAGGATGTGTTTCCGGAAGCGTGGTCAGTCTTTTTCGACTCTTGATTGCTAAGATTTTCGCGCAAGTGGTCAAGTGTTATCAACTCTCGCATGAAAATCCAGCTTTACTAGGTTTGATTTTACTAGTGAGTGTGATTGTTGTCATTGCTATCGGATTTTTGGTTAAATCTGATCCAGATATTAAAGGCTCTGGGATTCCTCACGTCGAAGGAGAGTTGAAAGGCTTACTTCATCCTGATTGGTGGTCTGTTCTTTGGAAAAAATTTATTGGTGGTGTCCTAGCCATTTCAATGGGATTCATGCTAGGACGTGAAGGTCCAAGTATTCAACTTGGGGCAATGGCTGGAAAAGGTGTAGCGAAATCATTGAAAGCGCAGCGCATGGAGCAACGTGTCTTGATTGCTAGTGGTGCAGCAGCAGGTTTGTCAGCTGCCTTTAATGCTCCAATTGCAGGTCTTCTCTTTGTTCTTGAAGAAATCTATCATCATTTTTCACGTTTGGTTTGGATTTCAGCGCTTGTTGCAAGCTTGGTTGCCAACTTTATTTCGTTAAATATCTTTGGTTTGACGCCTGTGCTTGCCATGCCAAGTGATCTTGCCATTTTGCCTTTACATCATTATTGGATGCTTTTGCTTTTAGGGGCATTTTTAGGCATGATGGGTTATCTTTATGAAAAAGTAACCTTGAATGCGGATCTATTTTATGACTTCTTAGGCAAAATTTGTCATATTCCAAATTATTGTTATGGTATTTTTGCAGCTATCTTGATTCTGCCAATTGGTTATTTCTACCCACAATTATTAGGTGGTGGAAATGGCTTGATTACATCATTGTCAACTAGTCATTTGACTTTTGCAGTGATTTGCTTGTATTTTCTTATCCGCTTTGTTTGGAGTACGTTTAGTTATGCTAGTGGTTTACCGGGTGGGATTTTCCTTCCGATTTTGACTTTGGGGTCATTATTAGGTTTTGGTTTTGGTCTAGGCATGCACCAAATTGGCTTTATCAGCACATCTGTCCTTGTTAATTTTCTCGTTCTTGGTATGGCTGGTTATTTTGGGGCTATTTCAAAAGCTCCGCTGACTGCCATTATTTTGGTAACAGAAATGGTAGGAGATTTCCGACAATTAATGACTATTGCAGTCGTTACTTTGGTAGCTTACATTGTAATGGATCTTCTAAAAGGTGAGCCAATCTATGAAGCTATGTTTGCAAATTTATCCATTCCAAAAGACCGTGAAGTTATTGAACCAACGCTTATTGAGTTAACCGTGTCAGATAAAATCGCTGGCAAACGTGTTCGCGATTTGACTCTCCCTAAAAATGTTTTGATTACAACACAGATTCATCGCAAGAAATCTGAAGTGGTTTGCGGAAGCACTGTTTTAAATGCTGGTGATACAATTTTCTTGGTGGTTAATGAACCAGAAATTGGAAAAATTCGCAAATTATTGATGTGATTGTGTCAGTAAAATATTTTTGTATCCCCTTTCATTTTAAGGGGATTTTTGGTAAAATGGATACCAGTAAGAGGATTGTTACTGGTTAAGTAGGCAAAACCTAGTGTGCATAGAAAGCATTTGTGCGTCAAACACAGTGCCTTTTGTGTACGCTAGTTTTGCCTTTTCTTTCCGAATTTTTTTGAGGGAGTAGTAGATAATGAGGATAGAAAAAGTCTATAATAACAATGTTGTTTTGGCTAAGGGGGATGAGGGAGAAGAGATCATCGTCATGGGGAGAGGACTTGGTTTTCAAAAGAAATCAGGTGACGAGATTGATACTTCTTTAGTTGAAAAAACATTTGTTATGCAAGATAGCTCTGCTACCAATGAGTTAACGCGAGTTTATATTGATTTATCGCCAGCAGAGACAGAAGTTGTTCTTGATATTATCAAGCAGGGTCAAGAGATTTTAGAGACTAATTTTGATACAGCTTTTTATATTGCCCTTGCAGATCATTTGCATTACACACTTCAGCGAAGTCGTGAAAACATCATTGTGCAAAATCCTTTGTCTTGGGAGATTCGTAAATTTTTTCCAAAGGAGCATCAGCTGGGTCGTGATGCCCTTAAGATTGTTTTTGAAAAGCTAGGTGTTATTCTGCCTGATGAAGAGGTTTCATCAATTGCACTTCATTTTATCAATGCTCAGAAAGACTCTGGTTTGGTTAAGCAAAGCTATCAAATTTCAAAGATTGTGACAGATATTTTAGGGATTGTTCGTTTGTTTTATGGCGTCGTTTCTGATGAAGACTCTGTCAGCTATAATCGTTTTGTGACTCATATTCAGTATTTTGCGCAACGTGTCGTTAATGGTGTGGTGCAAGGTAAAAATGACAGCTTTTTGTATGAACAAGTGAAGCTAAATTACCCAGAAGCTTTTTCTTGCTCTGAAAAAATTAAGAATTATATCGAAAGCTCACACAGTCGTGATGAGCAAGTCTATATCACCATTCACATTCAACGACTGGAAACAAGTAGTAATTAATCATTAAGAATCTTCTCGGCTAAGGTCGGGAGGATTTTTTTAATAAAAATCTTGTGTGAATTTTTTTTGAAAACCTGTGAAAGGTGGTCAGCTTTCAGAGATAAATGAAAATGTCAAAAAGTGTAAAAAACACCATAAAAGCGCTCGCAAAAAATGTAAGCGCATGCTATACTAAGAACTGTTAAAAGGATTGTTACTGATAAGCAGGCAAAACCTAAATAAATACAAGATAGTTTTGGCGTTACCGCAGATATGGGCGCAGAAAATTGTTTAGTATTTATTTAGGTTTTTTCTGTTGTTAGGAAAGAACATTAAGAAAGGAGCCAGCATATGGCTAAAGATTATACTGAATTGGCACAAGATATTGTTGCTCACGTCGGTGGAAAAGACAATATCATCAAATTAGTTCACTGTGTGACTCGCTTACGTTTCACCTTAAAAGATGAAAGTAAAGCAGATGACGATTATCTCAAACAACGAGATGGTATTGTGACTGTTGTTAAGGCAGGTGGACAATACCAAGTGGTTATCGGAAACCATGTCCCAGATGTTTACGATACGGTTTTGAAAGTTGCCGGTATCCAAGGTGAAGGTGGTATTGATGTTAATGAAGGAGATGTTCCTCAAGGAAACCTCTTCGATCAATTCATCGCTTTGGTTTCTGGACTTTTCCAACCAATGCTAGGAGCTCTTTCTGCTGCAGGTATGATTAAAGGTTTGGTAGCTATTTTAGCAGCAGTAGGAGTGAAGGAAACAAGCGGTCTTTACATTATCTTAAATGCCGCTGGTGATGGCTTCTTCCAATTCTTGCCTGTTATCTTGGCATTAACAGCAGCTAAACGTTTCAAAATGGAACAATTCACTGCTTTAGCACTAAGCTTTGCTTTGGCTTATCCAAATATTGCAGCAAGTTTCGCAAATGGAAATGTTGATTTTTTAGGACTTCCAGTTATCTTCCCATCATCAAGCTACCTTCAAACAGTTCTTCCAATTATCTTGACAGTTTGGGTTGGTTCAAAAATTGAAAAATTCTTCAAGAAAATCATTCCTGATATGGTTAAAGTCTTCGTTGTACCATTCTTCGTTATCTTAATCACTGTTCCACTTGCTTATTTGGCAATTGGTCCTGTTATGAACTGGGCATCTAACCTTATCGGTGTTATCTTCACTAATATTTATGGCTTTAGTCCAATTGTCTTTGGTATTTTACTTGGTGCTTTGTGGCAAGTCCTTGTTATGTTTGGTCTTCACTGGGGTCTTATTCCAATTGCAATTTTGGACTTCTCTACAAAAGGTTGGAGTACATTGCTTGTTGCTTCAACAGCTATCTGTTTTGCTCAAGCAGGTGCCCTTCTCAACATCTTCCTTCGCACAAAAGAGGATAAAGTTAAACAATTGACTATTCCAGCTTTTATTTCAGCTCTTTTTGGGGTTACTGAACCAGCTATTTATGGTATTACACTTCCAATGCGCACACCATTTATCATGACATGTGTTGCTGGAGCTATTCAAGGGGCATTATTAGGTTTCTTTAACACAACTGCTTACACAATGGGTGGTATGGGACTATTTGCTATCCCATCATACTTCACCCCAAAACATGTTCCTGCAGGAGCAAACACAGATGTAAATAATGTTTGGTATTTCCTTATTGCCATTTTGATGTCATTTGTTCTTGGATTTGTATTGACTCAATTGAATAAAATTCCTTACCTTTACGGTGGACCAGATGTTAAACCTGTAAGTGGTGACAAAGCGGCAGAACCAATTGCTGAACTTAAAGAATTAAAACAAGAAATTATTGCAAGCCCAATGATTGGTCAAGTTGTTAAACTTGAAAATGTTCCAGACGAAGTATTTGCGTCTGGTGCTATAGGAAAAGGGATTGCTATTGATCCTGCTGACGGTACTATAGTTGCTCCAGCAGCTGGTGAAATTACCCTTGTCTTCCCAACTGGACATGCTATCGGTATGCGTACTGAAAATGGTGCTGAAATCTTGATTCACGTTGGTATGGATACAGTGTCACTTGCTGGTAAAGGCTTCAATACCTTTGTTCAAGTTGGTGATAAAGTTGACGCAGGTCAAAAATTACTTGAGTTTGATTTGGCAACGATTCGTGAGGCTAACCTTCCGGTTATCTCACCAGTGATTGTTACTAATTCGACAGAATTTGAAGATGTTCTCACAACACAAAATGCACGTGTTAACATTGGTGACTATCTTCTCACAACATTAGCTTAATAAAGAAAGGACGCTTGCAGCGTCCTTTTTAATGTGCTCAGACATAAGAAAAAGCTGAGATGAGTCAGCTTTTAATGAGATTTTCTAGCAGGGTTGATTAAGACACGACTTTCTTTTCGCTTACTGAATTGTTTGCGGTATTGACTTGGTGTTAATTCATAGTAACGTTTAAATTGTCGGTTGAAATTTGACAAGTTATTAAAACCAACAGCCGTAGCAATTTCAAGAACAGGATTTGAGGTGTTAATCAACATATCACAAGCCTTGTTCAGGCGAACTTGAATGATGAATTCCGTACAAGAGCTTCCAGTATGTTGTTTAAAGACCGCCATAAAGTGTGTTTTACTATATCCCATGAATTGAGAAAGGTAATCAATAGAGAGGTTCTTTTGATAATTGTTATTAATGAAGTCAATCAATTCACGAATCTGTTCATTTTTACGATAAGTATCATCAGTGTTCTTGCGAAGAACGTAACGATAATAAAAGAGCAAATAGAGAAATTCATTGAGTTTTGATTTGAGTAGCAGTTCAAAATGACGTCCTTCGTTTTTTGAAAGCTCAAAAATCGTGAAGAGGCACTCTTTGATTTCTTCATAACCTTCCATTCCCGGTTGAATACGTGGAACAAATTTATAAAGGCTAGTTTGCAAAGGTTGCGAGTAGCGAAGACTAACTTGATCAACGATGGAATATCCAATCATGTCTAAGTGAAAGCGAAAAGTATCAGTGACATGTTTCTGGTTTTCTAACGGGTGAATAGAGTGCATCCCATTTGGTCGTATGAGGATAATATCACCTGCTTGACTGTTAAAGTAATCGTAATCGATGTGAAAACGAGCAGAACCTTCGTAAATATAATTAATTTCAACTTCTGGATGCCAGTGGAAAAGTACGTCAGGACGGCCGTTTTCAACCACTGTACTGTAATAATCATAAGGTAGAGGGTGCTTGCTTTCATCTATTTTTATTTCGTGAGCTGGATCTGCTTGTTTCATATAATCCCCCTTCTAATCATAACATAGTATTAACTACTCTTTTATTATAGCAGAATAATCCGGGAAATGGAAGCGTATTCTAGAAAAGGTTTTTATAAAAATTTTCAAGACCATATCAGATAAAAGTATTATAAATGAGAAGAATAGAGTTAGAATCATTTTTGCTAGCTGACTATAATAGGAATATAAAATCACTTAGCGAGACCTCTTTTTTTGATCGTGCTAGCAAGTGGTTTTAGAGTGCATATGACACGTTTGTTTACAAATTCAGAAAAGCTCCGAATGGCAGATTAATTTCCTTTGTTAATCGCGGAGCTTATTTGAGTTGAGAAACTTTCATGAAACGACTGTTTCTTTTAGATATTTTATCTCAAAAGTAGTAGAATAAAAGGGTAAACATAATGTTAATTTAGTCATTCAAGGAGGAATTAATCATGGAAGAATTAAAAAAAGTTCTCTTAGCCGGTATTGGTTTGACGTCTATGACTTTGGAAAAAACTGATGCTTTTGTAAAAGAGTTAGTCGAAAAAGGACGCCTCACTGTTGACGAAGGAAAAGAATTGCACTCTGAACTAAAACGTCGAAGTGAAGACGAAGCACAAGCTTTTTTAGATCAATTAAATGTTAAAACAAAACCTGTTCAATATGCTACCAAAGAAGATGTTTCTCGTCTTGAAGACAAAATTGACGCGCTTTTGAAGAAGTCAAATATCTTAAATTAGAAATTATCGGTGGGTTATGTCAGGTAGACGCTTAAGAGAAATCATCGGTGCCTTTAGTTCAGTTGGGTTAACCTCTTTAACCGAAAAAGGAAAAGCAGCAGAAGATAAATCAACGCCTCGCAAGCTTCGCTTAGCGTTTGAAAAATTAGGACCAAGTTTTGTTAAAATTGGTCAGATCCTTTCGACAAGAAGTGATATTTTCCCAGAAGTTTATGTTAGAGAATTGAGCAAGTTACAGAGCAATGTACTTCCACTTCCAACGGAATTGGTCATGGAAGCCATTGAGGCTGAGCTTACTGGTCCTATTTCCGCGTATTTTTCTGAAATCAGACCTGAGCCACTTGCTAGTGGCTCAGTTGCTCAGACGCATCGAGCTCGTTTGCTAAATGGGAAAGATGTTATTATCAAAATTCAACGCCCAAATCTGCCAGAAATTATCGAGGAAGACTTGACACTTTTGATTCGCCTTTCAAGACGTATCCCGAAGGCATTTATTCCAATGGTAGAATTACCAGAGGTTTTGCAGCAAATCAAAGAAAGCTTGACATGTGAAATTAATTTTCGCAATGAAGCACAAGCAATGATTACCTTTGCTGAATTGAACCAATCAAGTAAATGTATTGCCAGTCCAGAGGTGTATGGTGAGTTTACGACGCCACGATTGATTGTTGAAGATTACGTCTCAGGGATTCCAATCAATCACTATGATGAGTTAATCAAGGCGGGTTATGACCTTGAAGATATCGGTCGAAAACTCATGCTTAGCTTCATTAAGCAAGTCTTTAAAGATGGATTTTTCCATGGAGACCCTCACCCAGGTAATCTTTTTATCTCAGACGATAAGATTTATTTTATTGATTTTGGGATTATGGGAAAACTTGATAATGGCATGCGCGTGGCCTTAAATGATATTCTTTATAGCTTTACAGCACAAGACATCGAAGGTATGATGAAAGGTATTTTGTCTATCACAAGCTTTGACACGACCATGAACAAGTCAGCGCTTGCCCAAGATGTGGAACGCATGCTGGCCAAATATTCTAGCCTAGATATTGGTGTCTTATCTATCACAGATTTGATTGAGGATTTGTTAAATATCTTTGTCAAAAACGGACTCAAAGCATCACCACAGATTACCATTTTAGAAAAAGCTGCTCTGCAAATTGAAGGCATTTTCCGTGAATTAGCTCCAGAAGTTGACCTCATGACCCTTGCTAAGAATTATTTCCTAGAAAATATGGGACCTGACATGCTTAAGCAAGCTTTGAACAAAGAAACCTTGCTTATCGAGCTATTTTATCAACTAAAAAATGGTAAGAATATCCCGCGTCGTCTCAATCAACTCTTGGAACAAGTCTTAAATGGACGCATTTTAGTTAACCATGATTTATACGATTACACCAACCGTATTAAGTTTTTTAATCGTGTGGTTAACCGCTTTGTTTTGAGTTTGCTCTTTTTTGCCGTATTGATAAGTGCTGTAATTTTGAGTTTTAATCAAAACTTAGAAATCCTATCAAATGGCCTTTTTGGCTTAGCTTTTGTGCTTTTTTTATGGGACTTAGTCCTCATTCTCAAAAAATAAAAATGAAACAAGATAGAAGGAATTTCCTAATGACTTAGGAAATTTTTTCTATTTTTATTTTTGTAACCGCTTACTATAATGACAGTGTATTAAACAAGGAGGATATGTAATGGCTAAGTTACCAGATAATTTTTTGTGGGGTGGTGCAGTTGCTGCTCACCAACTTGAAGGTTGATGGAAAGAAGGAGGAAAAGGACTCAGTGTTGCTGACGTGATGACAGCTGGTCGTCATGGTGTTCCTCGTGAAATCACTGACGGTGTGGTTGAAGGTAAATATTATCCAAACCACGAAGCGATTGATTTCTATCACCACTATAAAGAAGATATTGCTTTGTTTGCTGAAATGGGCTTCAAATGCTTCCGTACATCAATTGCATGGACACGTATTTTCCCAAATGGTGATGAATTAGAACCAAATGAAGCAGGTTTGCAATTCTATGATGATTTGTTTGACGAATGCTTGAAACACGGAATCGAACCTGTTGTTACTTTGTCTCACTTTGAATTGCCATATCATTTGGTTAAAGGTTTCACAAACCGTAAATTGGTTGATTTCTTTGTTCGTTTTGCTGAAACATGTTTCCGTCGTTACAAAGACAAAGTTAAATATTGGATGACTTTCAATGAAATCAATAACCAAGCAAACTACCAAGAAGATTTTGCACCATTTACAAACTCTGGTATTGTTTACAAAGAAGGCGATGACCGCGAAGCGATTATGTATCAAGCCGCTCACTATGAATTGGTAGCATCTGCGCGTGCGGTTAAAATTGGTCGTGAAATCAACCCTGATTTCCAAATTGGTTGTATGATTACCATGTGTCCAATTTACCCTGCAACATATAATCCAAAAGATATCCTAATGGCACAAAAAGCCATGGAAAAACGTTATTACTTCACTGATGTGCATGTTCATGGCTTCTACCCAAATCATATTCTTAAATACTGGGAACATAAAGGTATCAATGTCGATGTGACAGAAGAAGACTTGGCAGATTTGAAAGAGGGAACTGTTGATTACATCGGATTCTCTTACTACATGTCATTTGCAATCGATTCTCACCGTGAAAATAACCCACACTTTGACTACCTTGAAACAGAAGATTTGATTAAAAATAAATACGTCAAAGCGTCTGAATGGGGTTAGCAAATTGACCCAGAAGGTCTTCGCTATAGCTTGAACTGGTTTACTGATATGTACCACTTGCCACTTTTTATCGTGGAAAATGGTTTCGGTGCTATTGACCAAGTAGAAGAAGACGGCATGGTTAATGATGATTACCGCATTGATTACCTTGGTGCTCACATCAAAGAAATGATTAAAGCTGTCGACGAAAACGGTGTTGATTTGATGGGATACACTCCATGGGGGTGTATTGACCTTATCTCAGCAACTACAGGTGAAATGCGCAAACGTTGTGGCTTCATCTATGTTGATAAAGATGACGAAGGCAACGGTACTTACAAACGTACACCAAAATTGTCATTTGACTAGTATAAGAAAGTCATTGCTTCAAATGGTGAAGAAGTCTAAAGTTATTCATTAAGTTATTATTTTGAAACCTTTTTGGGGGTGTAATCTCTTACCCTACGAAGGTTTTTACATGGTTATAAGAAGAGAGTAGGTCTTTATGATTGGGTATATTGCGGCTTGTTTGACAACGTTTGGTTTTTTGCCACAAATGATCAAGGTTTTAAAAACCAAAGACGTTGAATCCATTTCACTTGGCATGTATGCCATGTCAGTCACTGGGATGGCATTGTGGTTAGCACATGGAATTTCTGTTTCAGATCCAGCTTTAATTGTTGCCAATACCATCTCAGTTGCCTTAGCAGGAATTATCCTTATTTGTAAAATAATTTATAAATAATTTTTAAAAGTCTTTGAAATGTTGTTATATCAATGTTTTGAAGGATTTTTTGCAAAAGATTTTCAGCGGATTCTTCCTATTTAATTTCTGAAAAGAATCCTTACAGAAAATAATTGACAGGGCTTTCAAAAAGGATTATAGTAATCGTATAATTTGAGTGTTCCGTTAGGAATAAGGAGGTGAGGGTTATTATGGTGACGATTTTAGCAATTATTTTTGGGTTTTTGTTAATCTTTGCGATTGTACGTGTTGTCCAAATCAAAATGGGCGTGACCAAACGCTTTGGTTACCATTACACCATTACCATGCATCATGGACTGAAGTTACCAGATTTTATAAAAAATGATAATCTTAGAGGAAAAATTAAGATTATTTCGGCAACAGACGACACTTGCAAGGTACAATCACAGATTAATGATACTGAGCTGAAAACAACCTTGATGAAAGATTATGGACTGGATTCAACTCAATTGTCTGTCGAGATTACTCAGTAAATCGTATGCAAGTTGTGAAGGTTTATTTTTAAGGTATGGCTAAAACTGTTTATAAAAAATGCGACTAACAATTTTATGTTAATATTTATGACATTTTTTTCTTTAAAAATAAATTGTTTTTTTGTTAGAATTGGCTTATAATACCAATGAAGTTTTAAAGAATACTTCAAAAAAACAGGTTAAAGGAGATTAATGATGTTGAAAGTTTTATTAATTATTTTGGTTATTGCACTTATTGTAGCTGGTATCTACAATGTTAGAAATCAACTATGGGTATCAAAAACATTTGGTTATGATTATGTAGTCGTCATGAAAGATGGTGCAAAACTAGCTGATTTAGCAAGCAATGCTAACCTTAAGGGAAAAGTTAGAGTTGTAGGTTCTTCAGATGATACTTGCAGTGTTCAATCACACCTCAACGATGTGGAATTGAAAAAGATTTTGATGGCAGATTATCACTTGTCAGACGAACAAGTTTATATCCGCCCAGCACAACTATCAGGTGCCGTTGGTATGATGTAGTTTAGGAGATGACGAATATGAGCATCAAATGGGTTATTATTATCGCATTTTTAGTTCTGATTGCTCTTGTTTACTTTTTGACTAGCAAATATCGAAAAGTCTATGATAATCAAGGTGAAAGGATGAGTGGTCCATATATTATCACCTTAAAAATGGTGATTTAGAAAATGCTTTAACGGCTACTAAACAAATGTTCCAGTCAAATTTGACAGGTCAGTTATCAGAAAATCCCGTTAGAAATTACCAATATCTTTTTGTTGCTTCTGTTACGCTCGCCACACGCTTTGCTATCCAAGGTGGACTGGATGAAGAAGTTGCTTTTAATACCAGTGACCTTTACATTCAAAAAGTTGATAAGATTGATAATGTGCCAGATATTTTTGAATTACAAGTTGAAATGTTTACGACTTTCACAAAACTTGTCGGGCAAAGTAAGCTTGATCAAGCTAAAGTTTTACCTATTTTACGCTGCATAGAATATATAGAGTTGCACTTACATGAAGTGATTCATTTATCTGATTTGCTAAGCATACTGGTTATTCAAGTAATTATATTTCAAAATTGTTTAAAGAACGAATGAATCAGTCTGTTAAATCTTATATTCAAACTCAAAAAATTTCAGTTGCAAAGAACATGTTGTTAGAATCTGATTATTCATTACTGGAAATATCAGAAACACTTGCTTTCAGTTCGCAGAGCTATTTCACAAAAATATTTAAAAAAGTGACTGGTGAAAAACCACTTGATTACCGTGCAAATCACCTCACTGATGCTATTCATTCGAAAGGAGTCATAGATGACCGAACTTGAAAAATTAGAGGCTGGTTTACCTTATTGTTTTACGGATCCAGATATTGAAAAAATTAAAAAAGAAGCTTTACGAAAATGTCAAGTTTTAAATGCTATCGATATTTTAGACGTAGAAAAAAGAACAGCGCAATAAAAGATTTATTTGGATCAGTTGGTGAGGATGTTTCGGTTTTTCCAAATTTTAATTGTGATAATGGAAAAAATATCCATGTTGGTGAGCATTTTTTGATGAATTATAATGGCATTATTTTAGATGTGGCAGAAGTTCGTATTGGTCAGCATGTCATGATTGGTCCAAATACTATGATTACTACGGTCAATCATCCACTAACCCCACAAGGCAGACTGACAATCTTAGTATTGCCAAGCCAGTAATTATTGGTAATGATGTTTGGATTGGTGGAAATGTTACGATTTTGCCAGGTGTAACTATTGGAAATAATGTTGTAGTGGCAGCAGGTGCTGTGGTTACAAAAAATGTTCCAGATAATTATGTAGTTGCAGGGGTCCCAGCGAAGCTTTTAAAAACAATTGAAGATGATGTGGAGAATTGATATGACTAAATTAAAAGGACAAGTTGCTATTATTACTGGCGCAAGTTCAGGAATTGGCCGCGCAACAGCTTACGCATTAGCATCTAAAGGTTGTCACTTAGTATTGACCGCTAGACGTGAAGAACGGCTAAAAGAAGTGAAAGAAAAATGTGAAGCAATGGGAAGTAAGGTTGTCTATTACGTTAGTGATGTTTGCCAAGAAAGGACAGCTATTCAAATAGTTTCATTAGCAATTGAAACCTTTGGAAGGATTGATATTTTAGTTAACAATGCAGGTATTGGTAAATTAATTCCTTTGGTTGAATCAACTAGTGATGACTATTACGAAATAATGGATACTAACGTTTTTTCATCATTTATTTTTTCAAAATATGCAGCTATCGAAATGCTGAAAAAACGTCAAGGTAAAATTATTTTCGTATCTTCTGTAACTGGTCATGTTGGTCATGAAGATGAAACAATTTATACGATGACAAAATTTGCTCAGCGCGGATTATCACAAGCGATTGATAAAGAATTACGCTCACAAAGAATTAAAACTTGTGTTGTTTGTCCAAGTGCTACAAAGACTGAATTTGAAGTTGGTTATGGAAGAACGAAAGAAAGTGTAGAAGCAGCACATTGGGAGACAGCAGATGATGTCGCTCAAGGAATTCTGTATGCTTGTAAGGCTGAGAATACAGTCTGGGAAATTCGTATGAGGTAATAATTAAAGTTTAACTATTGAAAAAAATAATGGGAGAGTACATAATGGAAAATTATCTTTTAAATGATGGAAACCTTATTCCAAAACTTGGTTTTGGAACTTGGCAATCTAAAAATGGAGAAGAGGCCTATCAAGCTGTAAAGACTGCGTTGAAAGTTGGTTACCGTCATATTGATACAGCAGCAATTTACGGAAACGAGGAAAGCGTTGGTCAGGCTATAAGAGATAGTGGCATTGATAGAAAAGAGATTTTTGTAACCACAAAACTTTGGAATAATGTTGGGAACTATCAAGAAGCTAGGGAAGCTATTGATACTTCATTAGAAAAGTTAGGCCTTGACTTTGTTGATTTGTACTTAATTCATTGGCCAAATCCGCTTGCTTTCAGGGAAAACTGGGAAGAAAGAAATCGTTCGATTTGGAAAGCAATGGAAGAGGCAGTAGCAGCAGGAAAAATTCGCAGCATAGGTGTCAGCAATTTCTTACCACATCACTTAGAAGCCCTTTTGAAAACAGCAAGGATTAAACCAAGCGTTAATCAAATTAGACTTTCACCGGGAATTTATCAAAAAGAAGTAGTTGATTTTTGCAATCAAAATGATATTTTAATTGAAGCTTGGAGTCCATTTGGTCAAGGGGATGTTTTTAATCACCCATTCTTAAAAGAATTGGCTGAAAAATATCAGACATCAGTTGCTAAGTTTGTTTTAACTTGGAGTCTTCAACAAGGATTTCTTCCATTACCAAAATCGGTAACTCCTAAAAGAATTGAGAGTAATTTTGATGCTTTTGGTGTGACTATTTCAGATGAAGATATGGATAAATTAACGAATTTAAAAATTGAGTCTAGTGCACCTAATCCTGATCAAGTGGATTTTTAAAATATTTATGGAAAGATGATTTTTAAACTAAATCATCTTTTTTCGTGTCATAGTATCATTTTTTCTGAATATACTCAAAGCTTTTTTCAGAAAGCTAGCGTATAATGGGGGACAAGGAGGGTGTTATGACAGTAAAAGTAATTGCAACTGATATGGACGGAACCTTTTTAACAGATAAAAAGACTTATGACAAGGTTTTATTTGATCGTTTGTTTGATCGTTTTATGGCAGAAGGCATCAAATTTGTGGTGGCAAGCGGTAACCAGTATCGTCAGATTATCCAACAATTTCCTAAACACAAACATTTAATGTCTTTTGTGGCTGAAAATGGCGGTCACATTATTGAAAATGGTCGAACTTTGCAGGAAGAATTTGAAACAGTAGAAGCTATCTCTGCTTTGGTTAATTATATCGAAAAACATTATCCAGATACGGTGATTAACTTGGCAGGAAAGGCATCGTCATACTTGCCAATGTCGACACCGAAAAAAATCAAGGATTTGCTTAGCTATTATTTGCCTGTTTTAAAATACGTTGATAATCTACATCCAATTCCTGAGGATGATTATTTTAAAGTCACTTTACTGGTTTGTGATGAATTGACCTTCCAAGTGAGAGATGAAATTAACACTTTATTTGCGGATTATCAACTAACGGCGACCTCTAGTGGTTTTGGTTGTATTGATGTCATTCCATCGCATGTGCATAAAGGAACTGGCCTTGATTTCTTGCTCAATCACTGGGGCTATGGTCCTGAAAATCTGATGGTTTTTGGTGACGGTGGCAATGATATTGAGATGTTAAAACTGGCTAAATATTCTTTTGCCATGGCAAATGCTCCGCAGGAAATTAAAAACGTAGCCAACTATCAAGCTCCGTCAAATCAAGAAAATGGTGTTTTGCAAGTTCTTGCTCGTAATTTCTTGAATGAGTCAGATTTGTGATAGAATAGTCAAAAAGGAGAAAAAATGACTGATTTTCAAGAACTATATCACAAAGCTGATGTGACAGAATTTCGTAAGCAAATCTTAGCTGACCAACAAGCACAGTTGTGGGAAAAATACGACGCTTTGAATCAACTGGTAAAACAGCCAAATGTTGTCTTTGCTGGAGATTCCATCACTGAGTACTTTCCCATTCATGAAATGCTGACGTCGGATTTATCGCTTTATAATCGCGGTGTTCATGGCATCAACAGTTTGCAGCTTTTAGAACATCTGAATACGCAGATTTTAGATTTGCTCCCAAGTAAAGTAGTTTTGCTCATTGGGGTTAATGATTTAAAGACCAGACAGCCAGAAGAAGTGCGTGAAATGATTGAGACTATCATAGCTACTATTCAACAAAAGTTGCCTGAAACTCAGATTATCTTGCTTTCTGTTTTTCCAATGAATGAGTCACCAAGATTTGTCCGCACACCAAGTCATCGTAATAATGATAGTATCAATCAATTAAATGATTTGTTGTCTAACTTGTCAGCAGATGGTGTAACATACCTTAATCTACATGATGCTTTGTGCGATGAAAGTGGTGAGTTGCCACTAAATCGTACGGTTGATGGCCTTCACCTTAATGTCGATGGTTATCGTGTGGTGTCTGAGATTTTGTCAGCGTATTTGTAGTGGGATAGTATCATTTTCCAAGATAATAATGCAAGATTGCGCTTTCAAATAACGGTATACTATTATTGTACTTAATTGAAAGAGGGAAAAGATATATGACAAAAGCATTTCCAAAAAACTTCCTTTGGGGCGGAGCAATTGCTGCTAACCAAGCCGAAGGTGCTTATAACGAAGATGGTCGAGGACTTGTTGCAACTGATGTGACAACTGGTGGGTCAGTAAATGCGCCACGTTACATGACTTATATCGACAAAGATGGTAACCCTGGTAAAGCGCCAGCTATGGGACATAATGGTAAGATTCCTGAAGGCGCTAAATATGCCGTGCTCGATACAGAGCATTATCCAAACCATGTGGCTGTTGATTTTTATCACCGTTACAAAGAAGACATCAAGTTGTTTGCTGAAATGGGCTACTCTGTTTTTCGTTTGTCAATTTCTTGGGCTCGTATTTTTCCAAATGGTGATGACAAAGAACCTAACCAAGCAGGGCTTGATTTCTACCGTTCAGTCTTTGAAGAATGCCGCAAATACAATATTGAACCTTTGGTTTCAATTTGGCATTTTGATACGCCATTAGCACTTGAAGAAAATTATGGCGGTTGGAAAAATCGTAAGCTGATTGATTTTTATGTCCGTTATTGTGAGGTTATTTTTAACGAATACAAAGACTTGGTTAAATACTGGTTGACTTTCAATGAAATCAATAATACAACCATGTTCCTTGATATGTTTGGCTCAAAAGCCAGTGATGCTGACTATCAAGAAGGTTATCAAATTCTTCACCATCAATTTGTAGCATCAGCTAAGGCTGTACAAATTGGGCATGCCATTAACCCTGATTTCATGGTTGGAAATATGATTTGTGGTATTACATTCTATCCCGGAACTTGTGATCCAGCAGATATCCTTGCTAATGAACACAAATGGCAATCAGGTATTTACTATTGTGGTGATGTCCAAGCTAAAGGAAAATACGGTACCTATGCCAAACGTCTCTGGAAAGAACACAATGTTGAATTGGATATTACAGAAGAAGACCTTGAAGATTTGAAACGTGGAACAGTTGATATGTATACTTTCTCATATTACATGTCTAACAACGTGACAACTCATACTGGTGGTGAGCAAGTTTCAGGTAACTTCTCAGCTGGTGCTAAGAATCCATACTTGACGTATTCTGATTGGGGTTGGGCGCATGACCCAGTGGGACTTCAATATTATCTTGAAAAAATCTATGACCGTTATGAAATCCCATTGATGGTTGTTGAAAATGGTCTTGGAGCCTTTGATACTGTTGAAGAAGATAGCTCAATTCACGATGATTATCGCATTGATTATCACCGTGCACATATTAATGCCATGGCAAATGCTATTGACAACGGTGTTGACCTTATTGGTTACACTACGTGGGGTTGTATCGATATCGTCTCAGCTGGTACAGGTGAAATGCGTAAACGCTACGGATTCATTTATGTAGATATGGATGATGAAGGCAATGGAACCCTAAATCGCACACCAAAAGACAGTTTCTACTGGTATAAAGAAGTTATTTCAACAAATGGCCAAAAAGCCATTGATGAAGCAAGTGAAGATTAAAACTGATAAATAAATTTCTCGCTCTTTTAGCGGGGATTTTTTGAAATAAACGGAAAATAAGAAAGCGCTTTTTGTAAGAAAGTGATAGAATAAACTTAAAGATTAAAAAGTTTATTGGAGATTATTATGAGAGTTAAAGGTCACGGAACAATAAAAAAATCAAAAGCTTAGGGTGTTATTGGAACACTTTTGTTATCAGGTGTCTTGCTGACGGCTATTGGAGCTGGTGGTGTTTGCGCTGATGAAGTGCAAGCAAGTACGAGCGCCACTGTTAATAGCGTGTTAGCTGATATCAATAGTGAAAATTATCAGGCTGATGCTGGTTTGTCTGAAGAAACTAGTGATTTGTCAGAAAATGATAAGGCAAATGAGCTTAATTCTGAGTCAGCATCTAGTTCAATTAATGATGAGCAAAGTACGACAACTACTGAGCAAACAGAAGTAAATGACGATAAAGAAGCAGCAGTTACTGACGACAGTAATTCCACTGGTGCTGAGTCCGAGCAGGTTGACAATTTTTCTGAAAATCAAACTGAGTCAATCGTTGATGCTAATGCTAACAGTCAGCTTACGGATGAATCACAAAACGTTAAGTCTGAAATTACTGCTAATGACAATCAAAAACTTGTTGCTGAACGCAGAGCAACAGGAAACGCTACAGACGAAGTAACCAGTGCGACCTTAACGAACAAAGGTTTTGATATTCAGTACAACCAGACCATTCCAGGAGGTGCTAAAATCATGTTTGCGGTTTGGTCTGAGGTCAATGGTCAAGATGACCTTATTTGGTACACAGCTGGTAGCAAAGGACACGTCGTAGCCAAATACACTGGTTCATACGGAAAATACAATATCCATACTTACCAAAATATCAATGGTCAAATGATTGGTTTAAATAGTCGTACCATTGATGTGCCAAAACCAAGTGCTAAGGTCACAATCACAAAGGTTGATGGCACAACTTATAAAGTGACTGCCAGTGATATCCCAGCTTACATCACTAGTATTCAACTACCAACATGGACAGAAAAAGGTAGACAAAATGATATTCAGTTGTATAGCACTACTAAGAACGCCGATGGCACCTTTACAAGAATCTTCAGTATTGCTGAACACAATCTAGAAGGTGGTAAATACAATGTTCATGTCTATGGAACGAATGCAGTTACGAATTCCCTAACTTGTCTAACAGGAACAAGCATAGAAGCTGATTACCATTTCAGTGATGTTCATGTTCAACCAACTTTGACAACAAATGGTTTTCAAATTAGCATGCCAAGTGATGTTAGCTCAGATATGACCGTTTACCATGTGGTTTGGTCAGCCAACAATGATCAAGATGACTTAATTTGGTACAAAGTTCCAACCAACGGTCAACTAACGGCTTAGTATACTGGCGATTATGGGACATATCTTATTCACACCTATACTGTTGTTAAGGGAAAAATGGTATGTATCAGTGCAACAAGTATTAACGTGACAAAACCAGAAGTAAGGGTTCAAATTGAAAAGTTAACAGACTATTCTGCAAAAGTAACGGTGACAGATGTTCCAGTTTATGTTCATGATATTCAATTACCAACTTGGACAAGTAAAAATGGTCAAGATGATATGAAATGGTATCATGCTACTAAGCAAGAAGATGGCTCTTATGTCTACACTTTCTACGCTAAAAATCATAAGTTTGAGTCTGGACATTACAATGTTCATGTTTATGGTACAAATGAAGTCACTCATTCCTTTACATGCCTTTCAGGCTCAGACGGTGTTGATTTAATTTTTAATGAGTCACTAACAAAACCAACAGTAGTTGTTCAAAATTACGATGCTTCAAAAGGTAGCTTAGAAGTTGTGATTGCAGAAACAGAGTCTTCAAAAGACATTTCTAGTGTTACAGTGGCTGCTTGGTCTGATTCTGCACAGAAAAATCTTCATTGGTATACAAGTTCAAACGTTTCAAACGGAAAAGTCATTATTACGGTTGACGAAAAATATCATCATAACATTTCTGCAGACTATATGGTCCATGTTTATGTTAAGACCAAAGATGGTGAAACTGTTGGTTATAACCTTGGTCAATATGCTTTTAATAACAAGGAAATAACCACTAGTGTTTCAACGACTTATAAAGGAACTGGTGTTTATGGTGTTAATATTTCTGGTGTTTACTCAAATGGTACTGTAAAATATGCCGTTTGGTCTGATGTGAATGATCAAGATGATATCAGATGGTATGATGCGACAACATCAGGGTCAAATGCCACAGGACTAATTAATATAGCTAATCTCTCTGGAACAGGAACTTATCACATTCATGTTTACCAATCTGATAACGGACAAATGTATTTCTTGACATCAACAGAATTTACAGTCAAACGTACGAACTTCAATACACCTTATTACAATCAGCGTGATGGACGCTGGGCAAATATTACTTTTGGAGGCTATAGAATGGCTTCAACAGCTTGTGCCCCAACTAGTGTAGCTATGCTTGTTTCTTCACTAACAGGAACGGAAATTTTGCTGACAACTGTCTGTGCTTATCTTTACAACAATACAGTCGAATTCAATCGTGGTGATGCTGGAACAACTGGACAAGGTGTCGTGATTGCAGCGCAACATTAGGGAATGACTGCAACGGTACTTCATAGCTCATCACAATTGTCAGCTGCACTGAAAGAAGGACATCATGTTCTGGCTGCTGTTCAACAAGATAAGTTCTCACCTTGGGGCTTTGGAACAAGTCACGAAATTGTTCTTAAAGGGTATTCAAATGGAAATACTTACGTTTATGACCCATATAATGCAGCAAACAACGGTTGGTATCCTATCGAATGGCTTTGGAGAGAACAAAGTACCCAATCAGGTGATATCAATGGTTTAGGCAATTCATTTGTTAAAGTGACAGATATTTAAAATGAAAAGGAAGTATTTATACTTCCTTTTTTACGTCGTACTTTTGCTAAAGTTTTTTGAAACTGCTATCATGGTATTAGAAAAAATTGAAATGGTGAAAAAGATGATAAAACTCATAGCAGTGGATATGGATGGAACTTTTTTAGATGAAAAAGGCCAGTTTGATGCCAAGCGTTTTGAGCAGCTATTGGATGAGCTGGATAAAAGAGGAATTCTATTTGTCGTGGCGACAGGCAATCAAATCTCTCGAATGAAGATTGTGTTTGGAAATTTGGCCAATCGTTTGGCTTATGTTGTTGGTAATGGTGGTCACTTACTTGTTAAGGATCAGACGATTTACCTCAAAAATCTAAACGCGCAGCAATTGCAACACTTTTTACAATACTATGAAAAACATTTTGACGACTATCATGTCGTGATCTCATCGCCCGAGCATTCTTACATGACAAAAGGAGCTTATAGCTGTCAGAATCTAGGCGATCCAGAGCGCTTGAAGTATTACAATGCCAGCTTTCCAAATGTGATTTTACTTGATAATATGCTTGAGTTGCCACATGAAAAGATTAATAAAAGCACCACGCAGCTCCCAATGGCTTTGTTTGAAAGTGTTATCCAGGATTTTAGAAAAGAATTTCCTGATTTAGTGCCAATGGCAAGCGGACTTGGGGCTATTGATGTGGTTTTGCCTGGTGTTGACAAAGCGCTAGGGATAAAAGAGCTGATGGCCTTAAAAGGCATTTCAGCTGATCAGGTCATGACATTTGGAGACGGTGATAACGATATCTCTATGTTACGCTTAGCGAAATATTCTTATGCCATGGAAAATGCTAGCAAGACAGTGAAAGCAGTTGCAAACTTTATAGCACCAACGAATGCTAAATCAGGTGTTTTTCAAATGATTGAACAATACCTAGAATCACATTAAAAAAGCACTCCTGAAATCATTCAGGAGTGTTTGCTTTATTTCATGCGAGCAAAATAGTTTTTTGTTTCACGGATAATAACTGGTGATAGAGCAAGCAGAGCAATAAGATTTGGTAGAGCCATGAGGCCATTAACGATATCAGCAATAATCCAGATAAGCTCAAGTTTTAAGAATCCACCAAGAGCAACCATGATGACAAAAATAACGCGGTAAAGTTTGATATGTTTTGTTCCGAAAAGGAATTCGAAACATCTTTCACCGTAGTATGACCAACCAAGAATTGTCGTAAAGGCAAAGAGAACAAGACAGAAAGTTAAAGCAAGAGCACCAGGAGTTCCAAAGATAGATGAGAATGCTGCTTGAGTCAGAGGGGCACCTTCTAGACCAGCTACAGTCCATTTTTCAGTAACGATGATTGAAAGACCAGTCAAAGTACAAATGATAATTGTATCAATAAAAGTACCAGTCATTGAGATAAGCCCTTGTTCAACAGGTTCTTCTGTTTTTGCAGCGGCAGCAGCTATTGGAGCTGAACCTAGACCAGATTCATTTGAGAAGACCCCACGCGCGATACCTTTTTGGATGGCTTCTTTAACAACGGCACCAGCAAAACCACCGACAGCAGCTGTACCAGTAAAAGCACCAGTGAAGATTTGACCAAATGTTGGAAGAATTTGATCGAAGTTTGTAAAGATTACGGCTAAAGTTGCGAGAATGTAGATAATCGCCATGAAAGGAACAACTTTCTCAGCAACTTTTGAAATTGATTTGATTCCACCGAAGATAATGATGGCAACAATTACAGCAACAATAATACTTACAATCTGTGGCGCTAAGCCAAATGAATTTTCAAGTGATGAAGTAATTGAGTTAACTTGTGAGAAAGTACCAATACCAAAGTAAGCAACAAGGATACCAGCGACAGCAAAGAAGATTGCAAGTGGTTTCCAGCGTTTGCCCATACCATTTAGGATATAGTACATTGGTCCACCAGAAACTTCGCCGTTATCATCGCGTGTGCGGTATTTGATAGCAAGAAGTCCTTCAGAGTATTTTGTTGCCATTCCAAAGAAAGCAGCAATCCACATCCAAAAGAGGGCTCCAGGACCACCAGCTTTGATAGCTGTTGCCACACCAACGATGTTACCAGTACCTATTGTTGCTGCAAGAGCAGTAGCAAGAGCGGCAAAACTAGAAATATCCCCTTGACCTTTATCGTCTGCGAAAATTAATTTAAAGGCTTTAGGTAATTTTAAAACCTGGAGTAAGCCAAGACGAATAGTTAAATAAATCCCTGTTCCCACCAAGAGAATAAGCAGTGGGGCACCCCAGACAATATCATCTAGCATTGTAAAAAAGTTTAGCATATACGAATAAGTCTCCTATAAAACATAGCGTCCTATGATGCCAGTTAGAATAGAAAAAAGGAGTTATCGTAGTGATAACTCCTGAAAAGTGATAAGAAGACTGACAAAGATAATACACCTTACCTGTTAATCGATTCTTATCTTCTGTCCTTTTGCCTGAGAGTTTGAGCTAGATGTGTATATCTAGCCTTGCCCCTTCGGCGCCTATCTAGTTCTTTCATGTTAGTATTACAATACTCAGTCCTTAAAAACATACTAACGAAAGATCACTAGTGTCATTTAAAAAATGACTAGGTCTCTCCAGAAGTCCGTCCATCACCCAGTCCTGTCTATGACACCTGAGAGCGTAACTCCTTCGGCGAAAGGCAAGCTTTCTTCTCCTGAATGACATCATTCGGTTTGCTATTTGATTTGAATACTATATTAAAGAAAAAACCGAACTTTGTCAATAGTATTTTTTGAATTGTTTGGAAAAAAATATAAATTACAAAAAATCAAAGAATGATTTGCGATAAAATATTAATGATCTTTTCGATATCTTGATTAGAAATATTAGCATAATTAACGATGAAAGACTTGTCAAAGTGCTTGTTTTCCCCTTGATAATAGTGAGAAATAGCTGTCATTTGCAATCCATTTGCTAGAGCTTGTTTGTAAATGTCATCTTCTGTTAGGTCACTTTTAATGGTCATAATAAAATGCAAACCAGACTCTTCTTCATGGATGCTGATGTAATTTTTCAAAGGACTTGCTAATAAATTTTGAATCAGATAATCACGTTTTTTCTGATAAAACAGGCGCATACGGTTTAAGTGTTTTTCAAAATACCCATCCTTTATAAAATAAGCCAGCGTATATTGCTGTAAATTAGAGACAGTATTGTTGTAAAAGCTGAGCTGTTTTTCAAAGCGTTCAAGTAATTGTGGTGGCAAAATCATGTAACTAATACGAAGTGTAGAAGCTAAGCTTTTGCTAAAAGTATTGATATAAATGACTTTTCCGAGGCTATCAATCTCTTGAAGGCTAGGAATCGGTAGCCCTTGAAAACGAAATTCACTATCGTAATCATCCTCAATGATATAACGATTGCCTTGATTTGCCCAACTTAAAAGTTCATAACGTTTGCTGATAGATAAAATAGCTCCTGTAGGAAATTGGTGCGAAGGAGAAAGGTGGACAATATCGGCATCTGTTTCTTTTAGTTGTGACATACTAAGTCCGTCATTTTCCATATCAATGAAGGTTTGTTTGACCTGAAATTGCTGATAAATTTTACGGATTTTTGAATAACTTGGCTCTTCTAAAGCAACTGTTTTATCAAGCCCAAGTAATTGAATGAGAATAGTATACAAATACTCGGTTCCTGCACCGATGATAATTTGGCGAGGGTCGACAGCCATTCCACGGTAATCGTTTAGGTGTTTAGCAATAGCTTGTCTTAGTAGTAGTACACCTTTACTTGGTGAGGGGTGAACAAGTTCATCTTGGCAGTTATTCAGAACTTGACGAACAATTTTTGACCACGTAGCAAATGGAAATGTTTCGGAATTGGTCTGGTTATTACTAAGTCGTAGATAAGTTTTGGCTTCATCTGGCCTGCTTTCTGGATTTGAAAGTAACCTTATGGTTTTTTCAACGGGCGGATGGTGTGGATTGATTTCTGAAACGAAGAATCCTTTTTTAGCTTGACTGTAAATGTAGCCTTCAGCTTTTAATTGTTCATAGCTGGTTTCAACTGTAACGATAGATATGCCAAGGTGTTTGGCAAGGTTACGTTTTGATGGTAATTTTTCTCCAGCTTTTAAAATCCCAATGGTAATATCTTTTTTGATTGCACGATAAAGTTGTTCGTAAAGGGGAATAGCACCCTTTTTATCCAATGAATATGTAAGCATAACATCTCCAATCTGACCCTATAAAAAAGTTTTTAAGTGACGCTTGATACCATATCAGTTTTTATTATAATGAAAAGCAATAAAAATGTAAATGAGGTGTTTTTATGGCAAACCAACGTTATCAACTTAACAAGCAACTAGCTCAAATGCTCAAAGGCGGAGTGATTATGGATGTGACCACTCCTAAACAAGCAAGAATCGCTGAAGCAGCGGGGGCTTGTGCCGTTATGGCACTAGAAAGAATTCCCGCTGACATCCGAGCTGCAGGTGGTGTCTCACGCATGAGTGACCCCAAAATGATTAAAGAAATTCAAGAGGCGGTTTCCATTCCTGTTATGGCAAAGGTTCGTATTGGGCATTTTGTTGAAGCTCAGATTCTTGAAGCTATTGAGATTGATTACATTGATGAAAGTGAGGTGCTATCACCTGCTGATGACCTTTATCATATTGACAAGACTCAATTTGACGTGCCTTTTGTGTGTGGGGCTAAAAATCTTGGCGAGGCTCTACGCCGTATTGCAGAAGGCGCTAGCATGATTCGTTCAAAAGGAGAACCAGGTACTGGTGATGTCATTCAAGCGGTTCGCCACTTACGTTCATTGAAAAAAGAAATTGCTCGTCTTAAGGCTCTTCGTTCGGATGAACTCTATCAAGCAGCAAAAGAATTGCAAGTTCCTTATGATTTAGTCAAAGAAGTTCATGAGACTGGAAAATTACCAGTTGTTTTGTTTGCGGCGGGTGGTGTGGCTACGCCAGCAGATGCTGCGTTGATGATGCAACTTGGTGCAGAAGGTGTTTTTGTTGGCTCTGGAATTTTCAAATCAGGTGACCCTGAAAAACGTGCGCGTGCTATCGTTCAAGCTGTGACAAATTATCAAGATAAGAAATTACTTGCCAAGTTATCAGAAAATCTAGGCGAAGCCATGGTCGGCATTAACGAAGAAGAAATTCAATTGCTTATGGCTGAACGTGGGATTTAGGAGGTTGATATGGTTTTAATTGGAGTGCTTGCCCTGCAAGGGGATTTTGCAGAGCATAAAGCAAAGTTAGCCTCATTAGGTGCACAGACAATTGAGATTCGTCAGCTAAAAGATTTGGAAAAGCCGCTAGACGGTTTGGTGCTTCCAGGTGGTGAATCAACGGTACAAGGAAAATTGTTAGCTGATTTAGGGCTTTTAGAACCTTTGCGAGAAAGGATTCAGCAGGGGTTGCCAGTTCTTGCGACCTGCGCTGGCTTGATATTACTAGCTGAAAATGTAGAAAATCAAGCAAAGCGTTATTTAGGAACTTTGCCAGTCACCGTTAAGCGCAATGCCTACGGTAGACAATTAGGAAGTTTTGCGACGGCGCTTGATTTTGCGGATTTAGGTCAAGTGCCAGCGACTTTTATCAGAGCACCATACATTAGTGAGGTAGAAGATGAAGTTGAGATTTTGTCAAAACATCAAGGGAAAATCGTCGCTGCTCGTTATCGCAATCAAATCGGACTTTCTTTTCATCCTGAAGTTGATGAGAATGACAGCATTCATTCTTATTTCTTGAAGATTTGTCAAACAAAGTGAAACCAGCCAACATTATTTCTTTAAAAAATGGTACAATAGAAAAGCATTGATTTTAATGAAATAATTAATATAGAGAGGAATAAATCTCGGATGGTTTTCTTGGCTAATGGGAGCTGATGGCAGAACCTCCGTGGTCTTTTATACGATGAATCCTTTATTAAATGGTATGAATGATAAGCAGGCTGAAGCTGTTAAAACGACAGAAGGTCCGCTTTTGATTATGGCAGGTGCGGGCTCTGGGAAGACTCGCGTGTTGACACACCGCATTGCCTATTTGATTGATGAAAAATTTGTAAATCCGTGGAATATCTTAGCGATTACCTTCACCAATAAAGCTGCGCGTGAAATGCGTGAACGTGCTATGGCCTTGAATCCAGCAACGGCTGATACGTTGATTGCTACCTTCCACAGCATGTGTGTGCGCATTTTGCGTCGTGATGCTGACCATATTGGTTACAATCGCAATTTCACTATCGTGGATCCAGGTGAGCAACGTACGCTCATGAAACGTATTTTAAAGAACCTCAACCTTGATCCTAAAAAATGGAATGAACGTGCCATCCTTGGAACCATTTCAAATGCCAAGAATGATTTGCTTGATGAGATTGCATATGAGAATCAAGCTGGTGATATGTACACGCAAATTGTTGCTAAATGTTATAAGGCTTATCAAGCGGAACTTCGTCAAAGCGAAGCTATGGACTTTGATGACCTTATCATGTTGACGCTTCGTTTGTTTGACCAAAATCCAGATGTTTTGGCTTATTACCAACAACGCTACCAATATATTCACGTAGATGAGTATCAAGATACTAACCATGCTCAGTATCAGTTGGTTAAACTCTTGGCATCTCGTTTTAAAAATATCTGTGTCGTCGGTGATGCTGATCAATCTATCTATGGTTGGCGTGGTGCTGATATGCAAAATATCCTTGATTTTGAGAAAGATTATCCTGAAGCCAAGGTTGTTATGTTGGAAGAAAACTATCGTTCCACTAAGAAAATATTGCAAGCAGCTAATGCCGTTATCAATAATAACCGCAATCGTCGTCCGAAAAAACTTTGGACACAAAATACTGACGGGGAACAAATTGTTTACTACCGTGCGCGTGATGAACGTGAAGAAGCAGTCTTCGTTGCTTCAACGATTGACAATATTGTCCGTGAACAAGGGAAAAACTTTAAAGATTTTGCGGTTCTTTACCGTACCAATGCGCAATCACGTACTATTGAAGAAGCGCTGCTCAAATCAAATATTCCTTATACTATGGTTGGTGGAACGAAATTCTACAGCCGTAAGGAAATTCGAGACGTAATTTCATACTTGAATGTTATTGCCAATACTGCCGATAACATTAGTTATGAACGTATCGTCAACGAACCAAAACGCGGTGTCGGTCCTGGTACGCTTGAGAAAATCCGTGACTTTGCTAATCTTCAAAATATGAGTTTGCTTGATGCATCAGCTAACATCATGCTTTCAGGTGTCAAAGGAAAAGCGGCACAAGCCGTTTGGGATTTGGCTAATCTTCTTATGAATCTTCGTACTGACTTGGACAAATACAGTGTTACTGAACTGGTAGAAACTGTTCTTGATAAGACAGGTTATCTTGATGCCCTTCGTGTGCAAAATACACTTGAAAGCCAAGCACGTATCGAAAATATCAAAGAATTCTTGACTGTTACGAAAAATTTTGATGAAAATCAAGACGATGCCCCAGAAGATGAATCTGGTATTGACAAACTAAGTCGTTTCTTGAATGATTTGGCTTTGATTGCAGATACAGATGATGGTAATGCTGAAACAGCAGAAGTGACTTTGATGACCTTGCACGCTGCCAAAGGTTTGGAATTTCCAATTGTCTTCTTGATTGGTATGGAAGAAGGGGTCTTCCCACTTTCACGTGCTGCTGAAGATCAAGATGAATTAGAAGAAGAACGCCGTTTGGCATATGTTGGTATTACGCGTGCTGAGCAATTGCTCTTTGTGACAAATGCCAATACACGTACCTTGTTTGGTAAGACAAGTTATAATCGTCCATCTCGCTTCATCCGTGAAATTGATGATGAGTTATTGCAATACCAAGGTTTGGCTCGACCTGCTAATTCTTCATTTGGTGTTCGTTATAGCAATAGCAGCGATCAATCAATGAGCTTTGGTAAAGGCATGAGCCTCCAACAAGCTCTTCAAGCTCGCAAAGCGAAAGTTCAACCGACATCACATGGAGCGCAGCCATATTCAAAAGCCGTCAAAGGAGTACCTTTTGGCCAATCAGCTAGTACTTCAAAAGAAGCAGTCGACTGGCAAATCGGAGATATCGCTCACCACAGAAAATGGGGTGACGGAACTGTCCTTGCAGTTACAGGCTCAGGCAAAACTCAAGAACTAAAAATCAATTTCCCAGAAGTTGGACTTAAAAAACTACTAGCCAGCGTTGCACCAATTGAGAAGAAATAATAGGAGAAGTAATACCAAAAGAAATCCAAGGAAAACTTGGATTTCTTTTTTTAAAATTCTCAATCAGCAACAGTTTTAGTAGAAGCTGACAATTTAAAGACAGCAACAGCTAAAGCTAGAAATGTAATCCAAGTAGATGTGATATTCCACGAAGATAAACTACTAAATAATACTGTTCCGACAGGAAGGAACAAGGTGAACAAAAAAGTTAGAAAACTATTTGTTTGTGCTAAGGTATTGGCTAGAAGATTGCTCAATAATTGAGAATTAATTTTAGGATTAACTTTTCCGACTAAATAACTGGCAAATGCTAGTAGTAAAATACCGATACTTAAGGGGAAGTGGATAAGATTTGAAAGACCGACAATTGATTTTTGAGAAAAATAATCGTGTGGTGTCAAGCTTCCAATCAAAATACCGCCGACTAAGATAAACTCAATAAGAAGCAGTGATTGGCTGTAGGATAGGTGACCAATTTTTGCAAGCAGTAGCCAAATATTATAAATAGCATTAAGTGAGCCACTGAGCATATTTAAGCAGAGAATTGCTAGGAGTAAGTGAATAAAATCAGCGCTATTAGTTTCGTTAAAAATCAACATAACATTATGGTATAAGTTAGAAAATTGTTCTTTGAATGATAGTTCATTATCGCTTGATAAAACATCGTAATCAGCGTCGTCTTTAATGATTAATATAACCAGAGCTGACAGCATAAAAGAGAGTGCTGGTATAACCATTGTTACATTAGCTACTCCTACCATAATTTTTGAATGAAAAACAGTTGCAGCATAGATGACGAAAACAATATTATATAGTGATGAACCAATAGTGTTTAAAAATCGAGAAACTGTTAGGAAGTGATATACCTTATTTGTAAAAAAACAATTTCATATTTTTGACTCCTTAACTGATTTTGTATCATTATAGTATTTTTTAATCAAGGAGTAAAAACGTTGAATATATTCAAAAGGAGTCCAGAGGACTGTTTTTAAACGAGCTACAAATAAGAAAATCAGTCATGTTCTTTAAAGAGTTTTTTGTAGATAAAAATAATAAAGAAAATATAAAAAAATAAGCTCTTGAATATATTCAATATTATAATCAATTTAAGTTTTCGCTGATTACTTTTTGCATTCCAGAAGAGTAATAATCGGCAGCTAATTGGCAATCTAAAATCTTTAAAATTTGGATTGCATCATTCATTTGTTTCAATCCATCTTGTTTATGCCCTTGCTTGTAATCAAACAAGCCCTTTGCCCATAAATAAATCGTACGGTAATATGCTTCGCTTTCTTTGTAAAAATGATTTTGGATTTGTTTGTTAAAATAATTAGCATTAATAAAATCATTTTCATCAATGCAAAGCATAAAACCATTTAGCAACATTGTATGAATAATTTTTCGGTTTTCGTCTAGTTCTCCTAAAAAATCAGTTTTTCGGAGACACTCTCTAGCATACATTGTAAATAGTTCAGGAGATAACAGAGTAGAACAAATCGAAAAGAGAGATAGTTCATGCTTTCCCCTGATTTCAGTATTAAAAAGATAATTATAAAGGAACGTTTCTTCTTCAGATGTTAGTTCTGTTGTTTCATCAAAGGCTTTCATGTGTGCTTTGATGATTATGGTGTAAAGCATCTTTGTATTTCTATTATTCTGCTTATTTTGCTCACTTTCATATAATTTCTGTAAACCACCTTGATCAAGCTTTTCTTCTAAAGAATAGATTTTTTCTTGTAATTCTACTAAATCACTTTTCAAAAATCCTCTTGTTAGATATAGAAATTCATTAATTTCAATATGTGCGTTTTCAAGAGCTATCAATAATTTTTGAGCAGAAAGGTCATGTTTCCCACTTTCAAATTTTGAAAGCATCGAAGGTGAGAAGTATCCACCAGTAGCATTTGCTAGCGAAATATGTCTTGCTTCTCTTAATTCTTTGAAGGCCTGTCCTAAATATTTCATGTATTACTCCAGTTTATTAAGAATTCTTTTGTAAAAATTATACCTCTTTTTATCAATTCACTGCAAAAATTGTGTCATTTTTCTGAAAATTATTGCGCTTTCAAGTTGAATGTGTTATAGTTATTCTGTAAATTTAATAAGACATTTGGGGTGCGTAAAAGCTGAGATTATACCCATTGAACCTGATGCAGTTAGAACTGACGAAGGGAAATGTGTAAGCAACAAAAAGCTGTTTTTTTGTTGTGCAAAAATCGATATAAGATAGTTCTTTTGTAAAGTCAAAAGAGCTGTTTCGCAGTTTTTAAATAGATAAACTCCATTTGAGATTTTTCAAATGGAGTCTTTTTATTTCTGTGAGCTTTTGGTGCATGTTAGTGTCAGGAAAGGAATTATTATGGCGAATAATCGTGTACACCGTTTAACTGTTCTGGCTATCATGATTGCTTTGGATTTTTTGCTAACACCGCTGTTTCGGATTGAAGGCATGGCATTTATGTCCAGTGTGATGAATATTATTGCGGCAACTTTCATGACGCCTATTTATGCTGTAGCTATGGCATTAATTGTTGCTATTATGCGGATTTTAACTCAAGCTGGTGTGGCTAGTGTAGCTCCATTAGCTATTATTGGATCTGTCCCAGGAGCTTTTTTAGCCACTTATTTTTACCGTTTAACGAAAAAGCCTGTCATGGCATGGTTCGGAGAGTTTCTTGGAACAGGGATTATTGGTTCGCTACTTTCTGCACCAGTTATGGTTTGGTTTTGGACCATGTCAGCTCATGGGGATGACGAGTTACTTGCAAAAGCAAGTCAGGCACAATCTTTGGTCTTTTTTACCCCACGATTTGTTTTGGCGACTTTGATTGGGGGCTTTTTGGCAATGGCTGTGCTTCGTGGCTTGAAGTATTCAACACATTTCATGAATTTGAAAAAATTATATGCCTTAGAAAGTCTCAAGGAGGATGGATTACAATGACAGATGCAAAAATGTTTGACGGTTACGCAGACGCGTATGACCAATGGTTTATGACAAATAGTAATGTCTTTGCCAGTGAATTAAAACTGTTGCACCGAGCTTTACATGATATTGAAAAAGAAACCATTCTATCAATTGGATGCGGTAGTGGTCTTTTTGAATCAGCTTTGCATAGACAATTCGGCATTCAGGTTAAATACGGTGTTGAGCCGTCAAATGATATGGCGACAATTGCTAGAAAACGTGGCATGACAGTCAAGATTGGGGATGCAGAGACAACGTCATTGTCAAAAGAAGCCTATGATGTGATTTATTTAAACGGTTGTTCGAGTTATATCAAAGATTTATCGTCAGCTTACCAGAATTGCCATCATGCTTTGAAAAAGGGAGGTCATTTGATTTTGTTGGATGTTCCAGTGGAGAGTGCTTATGGTATTTTGTATAAATTTGCTGCTCATGTTGGTGGTTATAATAAAGAAATTTTTCATAAAATTGCCCCAACTTTTCCTTATCCAATCGAGTTAGTCCGCTCTGCTGTTTTCCATTCTCCTCTTGAAAAAGAAGCGATTTTAAGAGATGAACTTGGCATGACAAATATTCGATATTTCCAAACCCTTGCAGTTCAGCCTATCTATACTAATGATTTTGTGGAGGAACCGATTGAGGGATATGACAAAGGAGGCTATGTTGCCCTTGTTGCCCAAAAGTAAAAGTGTTATTTTTCTTGATTTAGACGGTGTTATTTTTGATTCTTATGGTTTGTGGGATAAGGTGATTGAGAAGGTCTTGGCTTTAGCCAATATTTCCTATACTCAAACGATAAAAAAACACCTCTGGCGTTTAAATATGATTGAGTCGCAAGCTTATTTATCAGCTTTATTTGCCAAAGAAAACTTGACTTATCCAGAAAAGAAAACTCAGCAGTTACTTGAAGAGGCTTATCAAAAGGTTTCACTCATGCCGCAAGCTGTAGAGACCTTAGCCGATTTAGCTGAAGAAGATTTTTTGATTTATGCAGTCACATCAAATTATGATGATTTAGCCAAAATCGGTTTAGAATCGGCAGGGGTATTACAATACTTTTCTGGTAGTTATTCTTGTATTGCGCTAGGATTTCCTGATAAAACAGAAGATTTTTATCAAGCGGTACTTGAAACTGAAGCCTTATTTGACAAGACGATTTTTTATCTGGAAGATAGCACGCGCCACTTAAAAACAGCTCAAAAGTTTGGTATTCAAAGTGTCTATCTGTCAAATACTGATAACCCACAAGACAATCAAGAGCAGGCATTTCGCACCATTCGTCACTTAAAGGAATTCACAACAATAGTAAAGGAAGAAATGAATGATTAATGAAATGAAAGAACGTAGTCAAATCTTTATCGATAAGATTTTAGCAGATGATTTTATCAAGCAAATGATGGCGGGCAATTTGTCTGATGAGGCAATTTGCCATTACTTAAAAGCGGATGCTATTTATTTGGAAAAATTTGCTGATATTTATGCTCAGCTATTTGCCAAAATTTCCGATAAAGCAAGCAAAGACTTCTTTTTAGGACAGATTGACTTTATTTTTAATCATGAGGTTGGAGCTCACCATATTTTAGCTAAAGCAGTTGGAAGAGATTATCATGATTTTATTGCTGATAAAGCTTGGTATCCAAGTTCTGACCATTACATTAAGCACATGTACTATCAGCTAAGTCAAGATAATCCAGCTTACATCTTGTCAGCCATGCTTCCATGTCTATGGATTTATCAGCAGGTTGCTAAAAAAGCACTTGAGACTGGTAAGGTTGCAAGTGATAATTCATTTAAAGCATGGTTTGAGTTTTACGCAGCTGACGAAGTAACAGCTTGTTTACCGACGTATTTTGACCTACTAAAGCGATTTAGTAGTCAACTACCAGAAGAAAAAAGAAAAGAAATGATTCGTGTCTTTTTGGAAAGTTGTCAGCATGAACGCAATTTTTTCCAAATGGCAACTGATCAGGAAGAGTGCCCAGAGGAGGTAAGAAATGTCTAAATTACAAGTAGCTTTAACAATTGCTGGAACTGATCCAAGTGGTGGGGCGGGTATCATGGCTGATTTAAAGAGCTTTCAAGCGCGTGGGGTTTATGGAATGGCGGTTGCTACCAGTGTAGTTGCACAAAATACCCAAGGTGTTCAAGCTATTTGTAATCTTGATCAAATGATTCTTGATGAGCAGCTAAAAAGTGTCTTTTCTGATATTAATCCAGATGCTATTAAGACAGGGATGCTGGCGGAAGTTGAAACCATTGAATGCGTGAGTCAGTATTTAAATACTATGTCATGTCCTTACGTCCTCGATCCTGTCATGGTAGCAACAAGTGGCGATCGTTTGATTAGCCAAGAAGCAGTAGAGGCTCTTAAAGAAAAATTGCTTCCTTTGGCAACCATTATTACACCAAACTTACCAGAAGCTGAAGTACTTTTTGGACAAAAATTAAAAGATGAAGATGCCATTTTCAAAGCTGGAAAGTCTATTCAAGCTAAATACGGCGTTAAAAACGTTGTCATCAAGGGTGGCCATTTACAAAATGAAGCTAAAGATTTTCTCTTTTTAGAAAATGGTCAAGTGCAGACATTTACCTCTGAATGCATTGCGACCAAACATACACACGGAACAGGTTGTACCTATGCAGCAGTCATCACGGCAGAATTAGCCAAAGGTCGTTCTGTTCAAGAAGCAGTTGGAACAGCTAAGCGTTTTATCACCGAAGCTATCAGAACTGCTCCAGAACTTGGTCATGGAAATGGTCCAGTTAATCACGTCACATACAAAGGAGATTAAATGACTTATTTAGATGACTTACGAGAAAATAATCCTTTGACCATTTGTTTAACAAATCATGTGGTTAAAAATTTCTCAGCAAACGGACTTTTAGCTCTAGGAGCTTCCCCTGCTATGAGTGAGTATCAACCAGATTTGGAAGATTTTTTACCAAACGCTAGTGGTCTTTTGGTTAATATTGGTACTTTGCAAGAAGGAAGTTGGCAACTTTACAAGGACGCTCTAGATATTGCTGAGAAGTATTCGGTGCCAACTGTTTTGGATCCAGTTGCTGCTGGTGCTGGCCCTTATCGTAAGAAAGTTGCGTCTGATTTACTAAACCATCACAAGGTTTCACTTTTACGGGGAAATGCTGGTGAAATTGCTGCGCTAGTTGGACAAGATGTTAAAAGTAAAGGTGTTGATTCTACAGACGTTGATGACATTGGACATCTTGCTTGGTTAGCTAATCAAAAACTTGAAATTCCAGTTGTCATCACAGGAAAAACAGATGCCATTGCGGTCAATGGTCATGTTAAACTTCTTAAAAATGGTAGTCCCTTAATGCCACTTGTTACAGGAACAGGCTGCTTACTCGGAGCAGTGCTAGCTGCATTTATCGGCCTTGCTAAAGATGGCGACTTAATTGCTTGCTTAGAAGAGGCAATCTCGGTTTATAATATCGCAGGTGAGTTGGCAGAAGTTGCGGCAGGCAACGCCCTACCTGGAAGTTTTCAGATAGCATTTCTAGATGCTCTTTGCAAAATCACAAATCAAGATGTTGAACGCTTGAAGAGAGTTGAGGTGTATTGTGAATAAAGAACAATTACAGGTTTATTTTATTTGTGGCACGCCAAATTGTCCTAAAGGGAAATTTTTGGATATCTTAGAAGCAGCTTTTAAGTCAGGGGTGACCTGTTTTCAATTTCGTGAAAAAGGTCAAGGTGCACTTTCTGGGCAAGAAAAAAAAGAACTTGCTTTAAATGTTAAAAGCCTTTGTCGTAAGTATCACGTTTTATTTTTCATCAATGATGATATTGATTTGGCTTTAGAAATTGGTGTTGATGGTGTTCATCTAGGTCAAGATGATATGCCAGTTCGTGAGGCTAGAAAGTTGTTTCCAGATAAGTTGATTGGTCTATCGGTTGGAAATGCTAAAGAATATCATTTATCAGCTATTGATGTTGTTGATTACATTGGTGTAGGGCCTATTTTTCCAACTTCTTCAAAATCTGATGCTGGGCAAGTAATCGGATTAAATGGTCTGAGAGAAATGCGTGAATTGGATAAAGACATTCCAATTGTGGCAATTGGTGGCATTACATTTGGTGATGTAGCTGCTATTCGGCAATCTGGAGCAGATGGTGTTGCTATAATTTCAGCTATTGCTCAGTCCAAAGAAGTTGAACTTGATACGCAACGATTTGCCAGAGCATTTGACTAGGATATAGTTTGAAACTATACCTAGTCTTTTTTAATAAGTATTAGTCAATATTTTTAAAAGAGTGTAAAATTGTATGTACATTCAGAAAATTCAATGATTGGAGTACATGCCATGACACGAAAATATAACTTTGAAACTTTACAATTGCATGCTGGTCAAGAAGTTGACCCAACAACAAAATCTCGTGCTGTTCCAATTTACCAAACAACATCATATGTTTTTGATAATGCTCAAGAAGGTGAAGATTTATTTGGTTTGAAAAAACCAGGAAATATCTATTCACGTATCGGGAATCCAACGGTAGAAGTTTTTGAAAATCGTATTGCTGCCCTTGAAAATGGGGTTGGAGCAGTTGCAACATCATCTGGTATGGCAGCTATTACTTATGCTGTTCTTGGGCTTGCTCACGCTGGCGACCATGTGGTGGCAGCGACAACTCTTTATGGTGGAACATTTAACTTACTCAAAGAAACTCTTCCGCGTTATGGCGTGACAACAACATTTGTTGATGTGGCAAATCTTGAAGAAGTTGAAGCAGCTATCAAGGATAATACAAAACTTGTTTTGATTGAAACGCTTGGAAATCCTGTTATCAATATTCCTGATATCGAAAAAATTGCTGATATTGCGCATGCTCACAAGATTCCATTGGTAACTGATAATACCTTTGGTACACCATATCTAATCAATGTTTTCTCACACGGTGTTGATATTGCCGTTCATTCAGCAACAAAATTTATCGGTGGACATGGAACAACTATTGCAGGTGTAGTTGTGGATTCAGGAAACTTCGATTGGGAAACATCTGGTAAATTCCCACAATTTGTAGATGAAGACCCATCATATCACAATATCAGCTACACTCGTGATATCGGAGCTGCAGCTTTTATTACAGCCCTTCGTGTGCAATTATTGCGTGACACTGGTGCAGCTTTGTCACCATTTAGTGCTTTCTTACTTTTGCAAGGTCTTGAAACATTGTCACTTCGTATTGACCGCCATATTGAAAACACTAAGAAAATCGTTGACTTTTTGTCCAATCATCCAAAAGTTGAAAAAGTCAACTATCCAAGCTTGCCATCGAGTCCATATTATGACTTGGCTCAAAAATATTTCCCTAAAGGTGCTGGTTCGATCTTTACTTTCCACATCAAAGGTGGGCAAGAAGAAGCGCATAAATTTATCGATAACCTTGAAATCTTCTCTGATTTAGCAAACGTTGCAGATGCCAAATCTCTTGTTGTTCATCCAGCGACAACAACTCACCAACAACTTTCTGAAGAAGATTTGAAAGCTTGTGGAGTCACTCGAAATCAAATTCGTGTATCTGTTGGTCTTGAAAATGCTGAAGACCTGATTGAAGATTTGCGTCTAGCATTTGAAAAAATCTGATTGTTGATTCTTATTAAGTTCATAGGGTAAAAGCAAGCAGCCTGTATGCCAAACAGGCTGCTTTTTGGTAGGTAGAATGAAAGTGAAAAATAGCTTAGTTATTCTAAGGAGGAAGAAAGTTGTTAAAGCTTGAAGAAATGACTCGATTATTTGAAGAAAACGCTGATTCGGCAAAAGCGCAAGTTATGTCTGCCTACATGAAAAATCGATTTTCTTTTTATGGTATTCAAACACCAAAACGCCGAGCGCTTTACAAATCATTTTTAGCCAATGAGAAAAAATCAGAAAAGCTTGATTGGTTTTTTTTAAAGCAGGTCTGGCAAGATGATCACCGTGAGTGTCAGTATTTGGTTCTTGATTACTTGCGTACGATGCAAAGATTTCTGACTTATGATGATATTGAAAAGCTTGAATATTTTGCAAGAAGCAAACAGTGGTGGGCTAGTATTGACATACTAACCGTTGTTATTGGTCGCATTGGATTAACGGATGAGAGAGTTGATAAGGTGATGAAAGCGTGGGCACATGATGATAATATCTGGCTATGTAGACTAGCCATTCTTCACCAGCTTGGTAGAAAAGATCAGACTAAGATTGATTTACTCCAAGAGATTCTTCTGAGAAATCTAGGTTCAAAGGAATTTTTTATCAATAAAGCCATAGGTTGGGCTTTACGTGATTTGTCAAAAACTAACGCTGCTTGGGTTAGACAGTTTATCATGACAAACAAAGAACACTTATCACCACTTTCAGTTAGAGAGGCAAGCAAGTATCTTTAACTTTCAAGCATATTCTTCGTTTAAAAAGAGATTTTTTGGTAAAATGAAAGGAAAGTAAAAGGCTTTCTTTTCTTGCAAATAACAAAAAAACTCTCATAAATGGAAGGAATAAACGATGACAACTTTTCTTGGAAATCCCGTAACTTTAATTGGTAAACAACTAAAAATTGGTGAAACAGCACCAGATTTTTCATTGCGAGCATCTGATTTAAGTATTAAAAGCTTGTCTGATTTTGCTGGAAAGAAAAAAGTAATTAGCGTTGTGCCATCAATTGATACAGGTATTTGTTCAACACAGACACGTACGTTTAATAAAGAACTTTCAGCTATGTCTGATACCGTGGTAATTACGATTTCAGCAGACTTGCCATTTGCTCAAGCACGCTGGTGTGGTGTTGAAGGTCTTGATCAAGCGGTTATGTTGTCTGATTACTATGACAATGAATTTGGGAAGACTTATGGTCTTTTAATGGCAGAATGGCATCTTCTAGCGCGTGCTGTGCTTGTTTTAAATACGGATAATCAATTGGTTTATGCTGAATACTTGGAAAATGTTAACTCAAATCCAGATTATCAAGCGGCTCTTGCTGCCGTAAACTCACTATAGTTAAAAAATCTCACTTAAGCTAAAGTGAGATTTTCTTAGTATTATCATACCATTTTATTAAGCGAAGCAACTTTAAGGATTATATCAGTGACTTCTTCAGAACTTTCAAATCCACCATTACTTACCCAAAGAGAGATAATACTCTCAATGGAAGATAAATAAACTTCAAGCGCATATTGATAAGGAATTTCATAATAGCTCACGAGAATATCTTTGAAATCAGGGATAGTGAAAAGAAAGCTGTAAATAAAATCTTTGATAGTTTTAGAAAAATCGGAAGAAGATGATTTTGAAATGGCATAAACAAACTCAAAATTCCTGCGGATGTAGTCCAGACACTGGATGATAACAGTCCGACTATCAGAAAAAAGAGTGTCGTCATTTAGAATAGCTAATAACTCATCAAGTGTTTCATTTTTTAGTTGGTCCATCATGTCACATTTATCAACATAATGAAGGTAGAATGTTCCGCGATTAATGCCAGCAGTTTTGGTTAAATCTGAGACACTAATCTCCTCAAATCGTTTTTCCAACAAGAGTTTAGCTAAAGCTTGTTTAAGATAGTTCTTGGTTTCTGTTTGTCTCTTTGCCATAAAAATCAGCTCCTTTCTTAGTCCTGGTCTAAAATGAACAGTTTGTCTATTTTTGTCCTTGTTTAATAATTTATCAAATTATATAATATAGTCCAAATTAAATCAACAAGATGTCTAATTAAGAAAAAATAAAAAGGTGAATTTCATGGCTTATATTGAAATGAAACATTCTTATAAACGTTATCAAGCAGGTGAAGCTGAAATTGTGGCTAATAATGATATTAATTTTGCCATTGAAAAAGGGGAATTGGTCATTATTTTAGGGGCATCGGGAGCTGGAAAATCAACTGTCTTAAATATTCTTGGTGGTATGGACACGAACGATGAAGGGCAAGTTTTGATTGACGGTGTTGATATTGCTAAATATAATGCAAAAGAATTAACAACTTATCGTCGTAACGACGTTGGTTTTGTCTTTCAATTTTACAATTTGGTACCTAATTTGACCGCCAAAGAAAATGTGGAGCTAGCATCAGAAATTGTCAGCGATGCAAGAGATGCTGAGCAGACTTTGATTGATGTGGGACTTGGAAAACGTCTTAATAACTTCCCAGCACAGCTATCTGGTGGTGAACAGCAGCGTGTTTCAATTGCGCGTGCGGTAGCCAAAAATCCCAAACTATTGCTTTGCGATGAGCCGACTGGTGCCCTTGATTATCAAACCGGAAAACAAGTTCTAAAAATTTTGCAAGATATGTCACGCCATAAAGGTTCAACCGTGATTATTGTTACACACAACTCAGCTCTTGCTCCAATTGCTGACAGAGTGATTCATATGCATGATGCCACGGTAAGTAGTATCGAAGTGAACGAGCATCCTCAAGATATCGAAACACTAGAATATTGAGGTGGTGGCTATGTCAAAAAAGACTTATTGGAAAGATATCAGAAAATCAATCGGAAGTTCAAAAGGTCGTTTTTTATCTATCATGCTTTTGATGATGCTTGGAGCTTTTGCCTTTGTTGCTTTGAAAGTAACAGGACCTGACATGCAAAGGACAGCAAGTGCTTATCTTAAAAAGCAAAATACCATGGACTTGTCAGTCATTGCAAGCTACGGTTTTAGTGATAATGACCAAAAAGAGCTGGCAACGATCAAAGACAGCAAAGTTGACTATGGCTATCTGACGGATGTGACAATTAAAAATACCGATGATGCTATTCGTGTGTTTTCAAATAGCAAGCACATTTCAAAATATGAGTTAGTTTCAGGTGTTTATCCCAAAGCTACTGATGAAATTGCTTTAGCTTCAACCATGCAAGAGAAATACCACCTTGGTGATAATATCACCTTTACGCAGTCTGACGAACAAGGTATTTTGAAAAAAACGACATTCAAAGTTGTTGGCTTTGTCAATTCATCAGAGATTCTTTCAAAATCTAGCCTTGGAACATCAAGTGCTGGAAACGGAGTATTGAAATACTATGCCGTCGTTCCAGAATCAGCCTTTGACAGTGATTTTTACACGATTGCTAGAATTCGTTATGATGATTTAAAAAAACTAAATCCATTTTCTAAAACTTATAAGGAAAAATTAGCTAAAAAAGAAAAAGCTCTAGAGGATTTGCTTTCTGATAATCCTAGTCAACGTCTAGCACAATTAAAATCAGAAGCGCAAACCTCACTTGATTCTAATCAAGCAAAGGTCGATGCAGCTAAATCTCAACTGGAAGCCCAAAAAGCTATGCTCACTCAATTACCAAATGAGCAGCAATTAGCAGCACAAGAATCAATCAATCAAGCCCAAGCTCAAATTACTGAGAGTGAAAAGCAAGTCAACGAGGCTAAAGTTAATCTTGATGCTATGAAAGAGCCAACATATACATCGTATACTCGCTCAAGTTTGCCTGGTGGAGGAGGTTTTCAGACTTATGCTTCTAGTACCTCAAGTATTGGCAGCATCGGCAATGTCTTTCCTGTTGTATTATATGTTGTTGCTGCTTTAGTGACTTTCACAACAATGACGCGATTTGTAGATGAAGAGCGTACTAATTCAGGAGTGTTAAAAGCTCTTGGTTACAGTAACAGTGATGTTATTATGAAATTTGTTATCTATGGTTTTGTTGCTAGCATGACAGGAACAATCTTGGGAATTTTCTCTGGTCACTATGTTTTGTCACGAGTCATTGCTGAGATTGTTACAGGAGACACGACTTTAGGAAGTACGACTTATTATTTTTATTGGTCGTATACTTTGATTGCAATTGTATTTGCTCTTGTTAGTGCGGTTTTACCAGCCTTTATTATTGCTAGAAAAGAGCTTAGTGAGAAACCTTCTCAGCTTTTGTTGTCAAAACCACCAGTCAGAGGGTCAAAAATTTTCTTAGAACGTATCGGCTTTATCTGGCGCCCTTTGTCATTTACGCATAAAGTTACTGCCCGAAATATTTTCCGATACAAGCAGCGCATGCTGATGACCATATTTGGTGTTGCCGGTTCGGTTGCCCTTTTATTTGCTGGACTAGGCATTCAATCGTCATTAGGAAAAATCACTGATAATCAATTTTCACGTTTGATGCCTTATGACATGATTGTGGTCAATAGTGATGATAGCAGTAGCCAAAAAGAGTTGACGTCTGTTCTAGATTCTAAAAAAGTATCCAAATACCAAAGCGTATATTTATCACATGTCACAGAAAGTATTTCTGGATTGACAGATAAGCAAGACATTTCAATTTTGGTTAGTCAAGGTAAAAGTTTTGGTGACTTTATTCACTTGAAAGATGCTAAAACAGCACAAGACTTGACCTTAACAGATGATGGTGTTGTCCTATCAGAAAAATTAGCTGACTTATATCACATAAAAGCTGGTGATTCATTTGATTTTAAAGATCAAAATGGGAATAAGCATTCTCTTAAAGTCTCTGCAATTGCTGAAATGAATGTTGGTCATTATCTTTTTATGTCACAAAAAGCTTATGAAAAACTCTTCGATGAAGAGGTTAAAGATAATGCTTACCTTGTCACACTTAAAAATCATTCTAGTAAGAATATCGAAGATATATCTACAAGATTATTAGCCATGGATAGTGTATCAGCTGTTAGCCAAAATGCTTCACTGATTAAGAATGTTAACTCAGTCGTTGTCTCTCTTAATGGCGTAATGACGATTCTAATCATCATATCCATTTTACTTGCTGTAGTTATTCTTTATAATTTGACTAATATTAATGTGGCTGAACGTATTCGAGAATTATCAACGATTAAGGTTCTTGGATTTTATGATAATGAAGTGACCATGTACATTTATCGTGAAACCATTAGCTTATCACTAATTGGTATTGTAGTAGGATTGATTGGCGGAAAATACTTACATCAACTGATTATGAATATGATTGGTTCAGATTCAATTAAGTTTGGGACTGAAGTTGGCTTATCAATCTACATCATTCCAATTATCGTTGTTATTGGAATACTATTCTTGTTAGGTTGGCTTGTTAACCATATCCTAAAAACAGTCGATATGCTAGAAGCATTGAAATCAGTGGATTGAGTTATTGGAAAAAAACGAACAAATAGTAAAGGAGCAGCGAGTCTACTGCTCTTTTAACTTGTTTAATGTTCGGATTAGTATTATAATACTAACATGTAAGGAGAGATAGCTATGAGTGAATTGATTGAGAAATATGAAGCAAATCCGATTGCCAAAGTTTCTTTAAGTGACGTGACAGAGCATTTTAAAGGAAAGGCTGTTTCAAAATTAGGAGATACAGGAAATGTATCGGTTGTTAACTTAAGTGATATGACTGAGACTGATATTGATTATGACCATTTGAAAAAGATTGATGCTGAACAAGACAGTGTCTCACGTTACCTTTTAGAAGATGGAGATGTTTTAATTGCCTCAAAAGGAACAGTAAAAAAAGTTGCTGTTTTTCATGACCAAGATAGGGCAATCATTGCATCAGCTAACATCACTGTGTTAAGACCGACTGCTGACATTTCAGGGACATATATCAAATTATTCTTAGAATCTGAATTAGGTCAAGAACTTCTTGAGACAACTAATACCGGAAAAAATGTGATGAATTTGAATACGAAAAAGATTGTTAGTATTAAAATACCAAAACTTCAGCCACTCAAACAGGCTTTTCTCATTCAACGATATGAACAAGGTCTGAAAGATTACAAGCGAAAAATTACTAGAGCAAACCAAGAATGGCAACATATTCGTGATGATGTTGAAAAGAACCTATTCTAGATATATAGAAGAAGTCCTCGAGACTTCTTTTTGTTATAATAGGAGTAATTATAAAATCAAGCGAGGAAATTATGAATAACATTAAGTGTCCCCATTGTGGAACAGTCTTTACCATCAATGAAACAGAATACAGTCAATTGCTAGCTCAAGTCAGAAGTAGCGAATTCGACAAAGAAATTCATGAGCGTTTAGAAAAAGAAAAGGCACTTTTAGAAGAAAAATCAAAAAATGATTTGCAAGTTCAAGCTAGTGCTAAAGATAGAGAAATTGCAGATTTGACTACGCAATTAGAGCAAGTAAAACAAAGTCTAGAACTCGAAAATCAACGCCAACTAGCTAAGAAAGACCAAGAAATTCTCGAGTTAAAATCTAGCTTGGAAAATTTCCAATCAAATAAAGATTTGGAACTAACAAAAGCTTTAACGGAAAAAGATAAAGAGGTAGCTGAGCTTAAAAATCAACTCGAACGTTTATCACTTGAAAATAAAACAAGTCTGGTAGAAGCAGTTGCTAGCGTTGAAAAAGAACGTGATGATGTTAAGTCGAAATTAGCTCTCCAAGAAAAAGAAGCTGAATTATCTCTTGCATCTGTTAAAAGAGATTACGAAGCTCAATTGAAAGCTGCCAATGAACAAGTTGAATTCTACAAAAACTTCAAAGCTCAGCAATCAACTAAGGCAATCGGCGAAAGCTTAGAAGTTTATGCTGAAACAGAATTTAATAAAGTGCGTGCCTATGCTTTCCCAAATGCAACCTTCGATAAAGATAATGAAGTATCAAGCCGTGGCTCAAAAGGGGACTTCATTTATCGTGAAACTGATGAAAATGGTATTGAAATACTATCTATCATGTTTGAGATGAAAAACGAAGCCGATAAGACAAAAACTAAACACAAAAACAAAGATTTTTACAAAGAATTAGATAAAGATCGACGTGAAAAAAAATGTGAGTATGCGGTTTTAGTTACCATGTTAGAAGCTGACAATGATTACTTCAACACAGGAATTGTCGATGTTAGCCATGAATATGAAAAGATGTATGTGGTTCGTCCGCAATTATTCATCCAATTGATTGGTATTTTGCGAAATGCTGCGCTTAATTCTCTTAAGTACAAACAAGAATTAGCCTTGGTTCGTGAACAGAATATCGATATTACACATTTTGAAGATGACCTTGAAACCTTTAAAAATGCTTTTGCGAAAAACTACAATTCAGCAAGTAATAACTTCAAAAAAGCCATTGATGAAATTGACAAATCAATCCGTCGTATGGAAGAAGTGAAACGATTTTTAACAACAAGTGAAAACCAACTCCGCCTTGCAAATAATAAACTTGACGACGTTTCAGTCAAGAAATTAACCCGAAAAAATCCAACAATGCGAGCAAAATTTGAAGCTCTGAAAGATTAAAAAGATGTCATCTTTTATGACAGATGAAGTCAGTTTTAAAATTCTTGTGCTATAATGAACCTATCCCTAATAAAAGAGGTTATTATAATGAACAATATTATAGATTTGACAAGACCATTAGCTGAGGTTGTAAAAGAACACCCTGAGATTAAAGCTATTTTGGTTGATTTAGGTTTTAAACCGTTAGCGCAAGCGACTATGCTAAATACCGTTGGCAAAGTGACTTCTCTGAAAGCAGGAGCAAAACTGGCTAATGTCTCACTTGATAAAATTCAAAAAGTACTTGAATTTAACGGTTATGAAGTGATTGGAGGCAACAATGACTGAAAATCGTATTGAAGTACTAAAAGATATTTTGTTGCGTTTACACCATGGTGCTGATGCTGATTCAGTTCAAGAAGATTTTAATCAAACCTTTAAAGGAGTTTCTGCTCTTGAGATTTCAATGATGGAACACGAATTAATGGGAGATGAGACTGGCATCACCTTTGAGGATGTTATGGGCTTGTGTAATGTCCACGCTAACCTTTTTAAAGGAGCTGTGTCAGATGTTGATGTCCCAGATGCGGAACAAGAAGGGCATCCTGTTTATGTATTTAAGCAAGAAAATCTCGCTTTACGCTCTGCTATGTTGCGCATTCGCCGTATTATTGAAAACTATGAGAAACCTGAAAATGCAGACTTTCGTGATGATTTGTTACGTGGTTTGAAATTTCAAATGAGACTGCTAGGACAATTTGATAATCATTACAAGCGTAAAGAAGAGCTCTTTTTCCCATTGATGGAACAGCATGGTCATGATGCTCCGCCACGCGTCATGTGGGGTGTGGATGATGATATTCGTGAGCTCTTTAAAAAAGCACAAGCAGCAGTGGGTAAATTACCAGAAATATCAATTGCTGAAGTGTCACAAGCTTTTGAAACTTTTGCTCATGAATTTGAAGAAATGATTTTCAAAGAAGAAGCCATTCTCTTGATGATTCTTCTTGAAGTTCTTACCCAAGATGATTGGTTAGCAATTGCTGATGAAAGTAACGCGTACGGTTATGCCATTATTAAACCAACAGCTAAATGGCAACCAAAACGTGAATCATTTGACAGCGAGAAACCAGAATCCACTTCTGTAATAGTTAATTCTGATGATTTTTGTCAGACTAATGCTGAATCAAATGATAGTCAATTGACGAAAGTTATCGATACGCCAGAGGGACAGTTCACCATTAGCTTTACACCTAAAAAAGAAAAGCCAGCTGTTGATCGCACAACTGCTCAGCCATTTGGCAACGGGTATTTGTCAGTAGAACAAGCCAACCTGATTTTAAATCATCTCCCTTTGGAAATAAGCTTTGTTAATAAAGAAGATATTTTCCAATACTTTAATGACAATACTGTTCCAGAAAAAATGGTGTTTAAACGTACACCGAGTCAGATTGGACGTAATGTTGAACTTTGCCATCCACCAAAAGTGTTAGATAAAGTCAAAAAAGTCTTTAAATTTCTTCGCTCTGGCGAACGCGATAAAGTTGTCATGTGGTTTAAATCTGAAAAAATGGGAAAATTCATCCATGTCACATATGCAGCCGTTCGTGATGAAAATGGTGAATTCCAAGGTGTCTTAGAATACGTACAAGACATTCAAGAATTTTTAGACATTGACAGTGATGTCAAACGTGACATTTAAAAAAAAGCACAAACAAGTTAAAACAATGCAAAGTTTTAGCTTGTCTTTTTTTACTGAAAACGGTTATAATAGAAATTATGATTAACGGAATTATTAATTTGAAAAAAGAAGCTGGAATGACTAGCCATGATGCAGTCTTTAAGCTTCGTAAAATTTTACATGAAAAGAAAATTGGTCATGGTGGAACGCTTGATCCTGACGTTGTTGGAGTCTTGCCAATTGCTGTCGGAAAAGCAACACGTGTGATTGAATATATGACAGAAGCTGGAAAAGTATACCGTGGGCAGATTTGCCTAGGTTTTTCAACCACAACTGAAGATGCCAGTGGTGAAGTTGTTGAGAAGACTCCAGTTTCAACAGAGCTGACAGAAGATACCGTTGACCAAGCTATGGAAAGTTTTATTGGTGATATTACTCAGATTCCACCAATGTATTCTGCTGTTAAGGTCGATGGGAAACGATTATACGAATATGCTCGCGCTGGACAAACAGTTGAGCGACCTGAACGTCATGTGACAATCTATGATTTCAAACGCACTAGTCCATTAGAATTTAAAGATGATTGTTGTTATTTTGACTTTGAAGTTGCTTGTAGTAAAGGAACTTACATTAGAACCTTGTCAGTCGATTTAGGAAAATCACTTGGTTTTGGCAGTCATATGTCTTATTTGGAGCGCCAAGCTTCAGCTGGTCTTCAATTGGAAGATGCATTGACTTTGTCTGAAATCACTGAAAAAGTTGCGCAAGATGATTTTTCATTTCTTTTGCCAATTGAGTATGGCGTTATGGATTTGCCACGTGTAGCTTTGACAGAAGATCAAGTTACAGAGATTTCATTTGGGCGTAAAATTGCTTTAGATAGAACTGAAGAACAATTAGCTGCTTTCTATCAAGATAAAGTTGTTGCTATTCTAATTCCACGTGATGACCTATACAAACCAAATAAAGTGTTTATATAATGGAATGGAAAAAATGAATATTCAACATATAAAAGATGCTCGAGATATCAATCGTACTCGAGACAGTGTTTTAGTATTAGGCTACTTTGATGGCCTGCATAAAGGGCACAAAGCCCTGTTTGACCAAGCTAGATCAATCGCAAACCGCAATCAGCTAGACTTAACTGTTTTGACTTTTAATGAATCACCACGTCTAGCTCTTGCTCGTTTTACACCAGAATTATTATTGAATTTAACGGCGCCAGAAAAGAGTTACGAAAAATTTGCTGAGTATGGCGTTGATGACCTTTACTTAGTTGATTTTACATCAGCATTTTCAAAAGTGTCGTCAGAAGAATTTTTGAGGACTTATATCAAAGCTTTGCGAGCAAGAACTATTGTCGTTGGTTTTGATTATAAGTTTGGACACGATAGAAAAGACGCAGCTCATTTATCAGAAATTTTTGATGGTGATGTTATTGTAGTTCCTGAAGTTCAAGATAACGGAGAGAAGATTAGCTCTTCACGTATTCGTCAAGAGATTCTATCAGGGAATGTTTCTGAGGTAAATCGTCTATTAGGTTACGAGTTTTCAACCCAAGGAATTGTTGTTCATGGCGATGCTAGAGGTCGCACGATAGGATTCCCAACAGCAAATCTTGCTGTTTTAGATCGTGTTTATCTTCCAGGTGATGGTGTTTACGTGACAGATATTATTGTTTCAGGAAAACGCTACCGCTCAATGACAAGTATCGGAAAAAATGTGACTTTTGGTGGCCAAGATTTGCGACTGGAAGCAAATATTTTCGATTTTGAAAACGATATCTATGGCGAAACGGTCGAAATTATCTGGTTAGATAAAATTCGAGGTATGATTAAGTTCGCTGGAGCCGATGAATTGGTTGAACAGCTAAAATCTGATAAAAAATTTGCTCAAAATTGGGGAAAAAATAGAAAACTTTTTTAAAATTTTGTATAATTAAGTTAAGAAGATTAGAGAGGTGGTTTTATGATTACTTTATTTTTGTCACCAAGTTGTACAAGCTGCCGAAAAGCACGAGCTTGGCTTAATGAACACGATGTTAAATTTCAAGAACACAATATCATTACCAGTCCTCTTAGTCGCGATGAATTAATGGCTATCTTGGCCTTCACAGAAAATGGAACAGAAGATATTATCTCAACTCGTTCAAAAGTTTTCCAAAAGTTAGATATTGATCTTGACGAGTTATCTGTTTCAGAATTGATTGATTTAATTGCGAAGAATCCTGGTTTGCTTCGCCGTCCAATTATTTTGGATAACAAGCGCATGCAAATTGGATTTAATGAAGATGAAATTCGTGCATTTTTACCACGTGATTATCGTAAACAAGAATTGCGTGACGCAACGATAAAAGCAGAAATTGAAGGATAGAAAGGAATAACTCTTCAACAGGTTAATATCTGTTGAGCTATGGAAAACGATTCGTTTTCTTAAGAGTTTGGGCATCTTTGTATGAAAAACTACAGCTATCCACTTGATTTGTCTTGGAGCACTGAAGAGATAGCATCAGTGCTTCATTTTTTGAATCAGGTTGAGGCCGCATATGAAAAGAAAGTTGCTGTTAGCGATTTATTAGACAGCTACGCAACCTTTAAGACAATTGTGAAAAGTAAAGCACAGGAAAAACAAATTGATCGCGAATTTCAACAAAGCAGTGGCTATTCAACTTATCAAGCCGTAAAAGCTGCTAAAGCAAAGGAGAAAGGATATATTTCCCTTGGAAAATAAGTTTCAATTTGCTAAAGACATTATTCGTGACGCAGGAGACTTTATTAAGTCTAATATGGTTAAGGATCTCGAAATCGAAGAAAAAACGCGTTTTGATGATTTGGTAACGAATCTAGACAAAGCAACTCAAGAATTACTAATCACCAAAATTAAGCAAGCTTATCCAAGTGACCATATCTTGGCGGAAGAAAATGGTGTACATCACGATATTGTCGATGGTAATGTCTGGGTACTTGACCCGATTGATGGTACTGTCAATTTTGTGGCGCAAGGTACGCATTTTGCTGTTATGATTGCTTATTATGAAAATGGAGTCGGTCAATTTGGTTTGATTTATGATGTGATGAATGATACCTTGTATAGTGGTGGTGGTCAATTTGATGTTTATATGAATGATCAAAAATTACCACCGTTTCAAGATCGCCCATTGAACCGTTTCTTGGTAGGATGCAATGCAAACATGTTTGCTAATAATTATCATGGGCTTCGTGATATGATTGAGCAAACTTTGGGAGTTCGTGTTTATGGCGGTGCTGGTATCAGTATGGCAGCTGTTATGGCAGGACAATTGATGGCCTACTTTTCATATATTCAACCTTGGGACTATGCCGCTGCTAAGGTGATGGGTGGTAAGCTTGGCTATGTTTTGTTAACTATTGATGGTGAAGAACCTGATTTTACACATCGTCAAAAAGTCATGTTTGTTCCGAAAGTAAAATTATCAACGATACAAACTTACTTATCTCAAACCTAGTATTTTTACTAGGTTTTTCTTTTACAGCTATGGTAAAATAAGAATGAATTTACAGAAAACGTTTTTATTAGATAATATTGATAAAAGGAGATTTGTTTATGATGAATTGGATAATGACACAAAATGTTGTCTTTTTAGCCTTTTTAGCAGGCCTTTTTACTTGGGGATGTACCATTCTTGGATCTGCCGTTGTTTTTTTCTTTACTAAAGTTAGCCGAAAATTGCTAGATATTATGATGGGATTTGCCGCAGGTGTCATGATTGCAGCTTCTTTTTGGTCCTTGCTTGACCCAGCCCTTGCTTATGCTAAAGCAGATTATGGTAATCTAGCCTGGGTACCGGCAGCAGTTGGATTTCTTTTGGGAGCGTTTAGTCTTCGTTTAATTGACGCACTGGTTCCTCACTTGCATTTGGGAAAAGATATTTCTGAAGCTGAAGGGATTCAACCAAAGAAAAAACTCTCAAAAACGGCTTTACTCTTTCTAGCCATAACGATTCATAATTTTCCAGAAGGTTTGGCAGTCGGAGTAACTTTTGGGGCTCTTGCTTCTGGTAATATGACTAGTGCTGCGCTTATTGGTGCTTTGGGACTCGCTATTGGGATTGGTTTACAAAATATTCCTGAAGGGGCTGCTTTGTCAATTCCGATTCGAGCTGATGGAAGTTCTCGTTTTCGTGCTTTCTTTCTTGGTGCAATGTCAGCCATTGTTGAACCAATTGGAGCTGTTTTAGGAGCATCGCTTGTGATTATTATGCTACAAATCATACCTTATGCCCTTGCTTATGCAGCTGGTGCTATGATGTTTGTTGTAGTGGAAGAATTGATTCCTGAATCACAGACAAATGGAAATACAGACGTGGCCACTCTTGGATTAATGGTTGGTTTTGTTATCATGATGGTAATGGATGTAGCGCTGGGCTAATAACTTTATATTCAAAAAAGAGATTGAGATAAAATACCTCAATCTCTTTTTGCGTACAAATTATTTGAAACAGTTTTCAAAATTTATTAAAATGGACAAAAAAAGAAAAAGGTGATGCTATGGCAATTACAGTCAATTTATATTATAAAGGTGTAAACGGCAGTGTTAGACAGTTTGTGGAAGAAATGGAAAAATCTGGTATAGCAGATGCTATTCGTGCTGAAAAAGGTAATTTACGCTATGACTATTTCTTTCCGGCTAAAGAAACTGAGACAGTTTTATTGATTGATAGTTGGGAAAATCAAGAAGCCCTTGATATTCACCATGCTTCACCAATGATGACTACTTTAGCGAAATTGCGCGATAAATATGATTTGCATATGACAGTTAAACGTTATATTTCAGATAATAGTGACGTTTATGACAGTGCTTTTATTCGCCATTAATTTATCAATTACATCAATTATTAAGTTTTCTACAGGAGGTATTCAGATGACATCATTTGCATCATTTTTTACAGAAATTACTGCACAAGAAGCTAAAAAGTGTTTAGAAGTAGCAGAAGGTTTTATTCTCTTTATTGGTCGCCCTAGTTGTCCATATTGTCGCCGCTTTGAACCGAAGTTAACTCAAGTTGCTAAAGATAATCAACTTACTGTTTACTTTGTAAATAGTGAAGCAGCCGATTCTGATATTCAAGACTTAAGAACAGCATATAATGTTTCAACAGTACCAGGATTATTAGTTGCCAAAGCTGGTCATGTTAAAGTGGTGTGTGATTCGTCGTTGTCAGAAGAAGCAATTTTAGATTTTATCAAGAATTAGATTAGGAGAATATATGGACGTTAAGCAATATGACTATATTGTTATTGGTGGTGGTTCTGGTGGGATTGCTTCAGCTAATCGCGCAGCTATGCATGGTGCTAAGGTGATTCTTTTTGAAGCGAAAGAAGTTGGTGGTACCTGTGTCAATTTAGGATGTGTTCCTAAAAAAGTGATGTGGTACGGGGCTCAAGTCGCTGAGACGATTCAGACATACGCTAGCGAATATGGTTTTCACACGGCTGATGCTACCTTCGATTTCAAAACTTTAAAAGCTAATCGCGAGGCTTATATTGACCGTATTCATGGCTCTTATGAACGCGGATTTGATAACAATGGTGTTGAGCGTGTTTATGACTATGCTAATTTTGTTGATTCTCATACGGTTGAAGTTGCTGGTCAATACTATACAGCTCCGCATATTTTGATTGCGACTGGTGGTCATGCTCTTTATCCTGATATTCCAGGTGCTGAATACGGCATGATTTCAGATGACTTTTTTACCTTAGATAGTCTTCCAAATAGCGTTGCTGTTGTTGGAGCTGGCTACATTGCCGTTGAACTTGCCGGAGTCTTACATGCACTCGGTTCAAAGACAGACCTTTTTGTTCGTAATGAACGACCACTTCGTACGTTTGATAAAGAAATTGTTGAAACCCTTGTTAAATACATGGCCGAAAGTGGTCTACAATTACATACGCACTCAATTCCAAAAGAAGTTAAAAAAAATAACCGATGACTCTTTGACGTTAATTTTAGAAAATGGCGAATCTCACACGGTAGACGCTATCATTTGGGCAATTGGCCGTAAAGCAAATGTAAGTGGATTCGGACTTGAAAAAACAGGAGTAGAATTAACCAAGGGAGGTTTCATTAAAACAGATGCCTATGAAAACACCTCTGTTGACGGTATTTACGCTCTAGGAGATGTTAATGGCAAACTTGAATTAACGCCAGTAGCAGTTAAGGCAGGAAGACAATTATCAGAGCGTCTTTTTAACAACAAACCAAATGCAAAAATGGATTATAAAGACGTTGCCACAGTCATTTTTAGCCATCCAGCGATTGGTTCTATTGGCTATTCGGAAGAAAAAGCTACTGAAGTATTTGGAGCAGATAAGATTAAAGTTTATCGCTCAACTTTTACGCCCATGTACACTGCTCTAGGTAATCATCGCCAACCAAGTAAAATGAAATTGGTTACTCTAGGTGAGGATGAGAAAATTATTGGTTTGCACGGTATAGGCTACGGTGTTGATGAAATGATTCAAGGCTTCTCAGTTGCTATCAAAATGGGAGCTACTAAAGAGGATTTTGATAATACGGTAGCCATTCATCCAACAGGTGCAGAAGAATTTGTAACAATGAGATAACTTTTTTCGTTGCTATAACTTTATTTGATGCTTCAAAAGTCACATCTGTTGTCTGAATGCCTTCCATTTAAATTCCATTTAAATAGGAGAAAGAGTGTCCTCTTTCTCCTATCAAATCTTCCCCAAAGATTTGAAACTATTCATCCAACAGGTGCAGAAGAATTTGTGACGATGAGATAGATTTAAAATTTTTATAAACAAACAAAGCAGTTCGGATAAGAACTGCTTTTTATTGGTTAAATTGCTTATTAAATCAGTCATATGCTTATCTTAAAGTTGTAATTAACATGTGAAATTGTTATCATATAAGTATGAAATTACCTGATAAATTTATTGAAAAATACCGTAATCTTCTTGGACAAGAAGCAGATGATTTCTTGGCTACATTTGATCAAGAAGCCATTTCTGGATTTCGTGTAAATCCTCTGAAAAACACTCAGCATGTTTTTGAAAATCCTATTCCAAATACCCCTTGGGGTCATTATGGAAAAGTATCTGGTAAGTCTGCTGAACATGTTTCTGGTCTGGTCTATTCACAAGAACCTGCTGCTCAAATGGTTGCTCAAGTTGCAGCACCGGGTGAGCACATGCGCGTGCTTGATTTAGCAGCAGCACCAGGTGGAAAATCCACCCATCTTCTTAGCTATATGAATAATACTGGTGTTTTAGTAAGCAATGAAATTTCCAACAAACGTAGTAAGATTCTGGTTGAGAATGTGGAACGTTTTGGTGCTAAAAATGTTGTCGTAACCAATGAAAGCTCAGATAGATTAGCCAAAGTTTTCAAAGAATACTTTGATTTGATTGTTTTTGATGGACCTTGTTCTGGAGAAGGCATGTTTCGTAAGGAACCTCAAGCTACTCAGTATTGGCATGAAGGTTATCCCGCAGAATGTGCGAGTCTTCAAAAAGAGATTTTAGAAGAAGCGATGAAAATGCTAGCGCCTGGTGGCACTCTTGTTTACTCAACATGTACATGGTCTCCAGAGGAAAACGAAGGCGTCGTGAACTGGCTATTGTCAGAATACGACTATCTTGAGCTTCTTCCGATTGAAAAAATCAATGGAATGGCTGAAGGAATTGACATGCCAGAGGTTGCTCGCATGTATCCACACCGTTTTAAAGGTGAAGGACAATTTGTTGCTAAGCTACATGATACGAGAGAACCAGCTCACCGCAAAGTCAAACCTATAAAATCTAATCTAACAAAAGATCAGCTTAATTTATGGCAAGATTTCGCCAAAAAACATCTAAAAATTGAGCTAAATGGGCTCCTACAAACCTTTGGCGATAACCTTTATTTGTTGCCAGAAGGATTGCCTGATTTAGGTAAATTAAAAATTGCTCGCAATGGACTTCATCTAGGAACATTTAAGAAAAATCGTTTCGAACCATCTTTTGCATTGGGCTTAGCACTTTCACCAAATGACGTAGAACAGTTTGTAGAAATTGATATAGAACAGTTCAATGTTTATGTTACAGGAAATGTCTTAAACTTAGAAAATCCATTAAAAAATGGTTGGTATTTAGTTTCTGTAAACGGCAACGGCATAGGTTTTGCAAAAGTTACTGGGAATATTCTGAAAAATTACTTTCCAAAAGGACTTCGCTTTAATCCTTAAACTGTTATAGGTACTAATTTTTGAATGTGATGGCCTGAAAACTACTTTTCAAGCTTTCAGTGATATGTTACTATTTGCATATGAGGTGTTTGTAACACTTCATGTCAATTACTTTTTTATTTTCAAAAAGAAGTAGGAATCGCAAATGAAAAAAATGAAAATTCTTAGCTTTTTATTGCTAGCTACCTCAGTAGCCTTTGTATTATCTGGTTGTTCAAGCTGGATTGACAAGGGTCAGTCGATTACCAGCGTAGGATCGACAGCCCTACAACCACTTGTTGAAGCTGCCGCTGATGAGTTCGGATCGACGAATATTGGTAAGACAGTCAATGTCCAAGGTGGTGGATCTGGTACAGGTCTTTCACAAGTTCAGTCAGGGGCTGTTCAAATTGGTAATAGCGATGTTTTCGCAGAAGAAAAAGAAGGTATCAATGCCGACAAGTTGGTTGATCACCAAGTAGCAGTAGCAGGTCTTGCGGTTGTTGTTAACAAAAAGGTATCTGTTAACAATCTAACAACTGAGCAATTACACCAAATCTTCACTGGGAAAATTACTAACTGGAAAGAAGTTGGTGGGCCGGACTTAACTATTTCAATTATTAACCGTGCAGCAAGTTCGGGATCACGTGCGACATTTGATGGTATCATCATGAAAGGTGATCCAGCTATTCAAAGTCAAGAACAAGACTCAAACGGTATGGTTAAGTCAATTGTTTCGCAAACTCCAGGAGCTATTTCTTATCTTGCTTTTGCTTACGTTGATAGTTCTGTTAAGACTATTCGTCTAAATGGATATAAACCAACAACCGAAAATGTAACTAAAAACAAATGGCCACTTTGGTCATACGAACATATGTACACGAAAGGTAAACCAACAGGTTTGACCAAAGAATTTTTGGATTACGTCATGAGTGATGAAGTTCAAGAAGGAATTGTTGAACATATGGGCTACATTTCAGTCAATGAAATGAAAGTTACCAAATCAGCTGATGGCACCGTTACAGCAAAATAAGGAGATACTATGAGAAATCAAGATCTTGAGAAACAGTTAACAACGCCTTCAAAAAATTCTCGCCTTGAGAAGTTCGGAAAAGGCATCACATTCTTTTGTTTAGTACTAATTGTTTTCATCGTGGCAATGATTTTAATCTTCGTTGCCCAAAAAGGATTATCAACTTTCTTCATCGATGGTGTTAATCCAATCACATTCCTCTTTGGAAGTAAGTGGGATCCAAGTTCAGGATCATTCGGTGCTCTTCCAATGATTTTGGGATCGTTTATTGTAACTATTTTGTCTGCCTTGGTAGCAACTCCGATTGCTATTGGTGCGGCAGTCTTTATGACAGAAATTTCTCCAAAATATGGAGCCAAAATTCTTCAACCAGCTATTGAATTATTAACAGGTATTCCATCTGTTGTTTATGGATTCATTGGTTTGCAAGTTATCGTTCCATTTACACGTTCTATCTTTGGTGGAACGGGGTTTGGTATCTTATCTGGTGTCTGCGTTTTGTTTGTTATGATTTTACCAACGGTAACCTTCATGACAATCGATAGTTTAAAAGCAGTGCCAAGACATTATAAAGAAGCTAGTTTAGCGATGGGAGCCACTCGTTGGCAAACAATCTGGCGCGTTATTTTAAATGCTGCTAGACCTGGTATCTTTACCGCAGTTATTTTCGGTATGGCACGTGCCTTTGGTGAAGCCTTAGCTATCCAAATGGTTGTTGGTAACTCAGCCGTTGTTCCAACCTCTCTAACAACTCCAGCAGCAACCCTAACATCCGTTCTTACAATGGGAATCGGTAATACCGTTATGGGAACTGTTCAAAATAATGTTCTTTGGTCACTAGCGTTGGTTCTACTCATCATGAGCCTAGGATTCAACATGCTTGTTAAATTTATTACAAGAGAAAGAAAGAGAAACTATGCACGCTAAGAAATTTGATAAGTTAGCAACAGGAATTCTCTATACAATTGCTGGAATTATTGTTGCGATTTTGGCATCATTACTACTATATATCTTGGTAAATGGATTACCTCATGTTAACTGGTCATTCTTGACTGGTAAATCATCATCGTATGAAGCAGGTGGTGGTATTGGGATTCAATTGTATAACTCCCTCTTTCTTTTGGTAATCACATTGGTTATTTCTATTCCTTTATCAATGGGAGCAGGAATTTATTTGTCTGAATACGCGAAAAAAGGCCGCTTTACAAACTTCATCAGAACATGTATTGAAATTCTTTCATCTTTACCATCTGTTGTTGTCGGTTTGTTTGGTTATCTGATTTTCGTTGTTCAATTCCAATATGGATTCTCAATTATCTCAGGTGCCCTTGCACTTACTGTTTTCAACCTTCCTCAAATGACACGTAATGTTGAAGATGGTCTTCGTAATGTTCACCACACACAACTTGAAGCAGGTCTTGCGCTTGGTTTGTCACGTTGGGAAACAGTAGTTCATGTGGTCATTCCAGAAGCTCTTCCGAGTATTGTGACTGGTATCGTTCTTGCTTCAGGTCGTATTTTCGGTGAAGCAGCAGCGCTTATCTACACAGCTGGTCAATCAGCACCAGCTCTCGATTGGTCAAACTGGAATCCGCTAAGTGTTACAAGTCCAATTTCAATTTTCCGTCAAGCCGAAACTTTGGCTGTTCACATTTGGAAAGTTAATAGTGAAGGAACGATTCCTGATGCGACTCAAGTATCGCAAGGAAGTGCTGCAGTTCTCTTGATTTTCATCTTAATTTTCAACCTCTCAGCACGTTATATCGGTAAAAAACTTCATGCCAAATTAACGTCAGCAAAATAAAGGAGAAGAGATGACAAAGTATAACTGGAATGAAAGACATATTATTACTTTTCCTGAAGAAAAATTAGCCCTAGCTACAAAAGACCTTCATGTTTACTATGGTCAAAAAGAAGCTATCAAGGGAATTGATATGCAGTTTGAAAAAAATAAAATCACTGCTCTTATCGGACCTTCAGGATGTGGTAAATCAACTTTTCTTCGTAGCTTAAATCGTATGAACGATACCATTGATATTGCGAAAGTCACTGGACAAATTTTGTACGATGGTATTGATGTTAATGCCAAAAACATTAACGTTTACGAAATGCGTAAGCACATCGGAATGGTTTTCCAACGACCAAATCCATTTGTTAAATCAATTTATAAAAATATTACATTTGCCTATGAGCGTGCAGGTGTCAAAGATAAACAATTTTTAGATGAAATCGTTGAGACTTCTCTAAAACAAGCTGCTCTCTGGGATCAAGTAAAAGATGATTTGCACAAATCAGCCTTTACACTTTCAGGTGGTCAGCAACAACGTTTGTGTATTGCTCGTGCTATTGCAGTGAAACCAGATATTCTTTTGATGGACGAACCTGCATCAGCCCTTGACCCAGTTGCGACAATGCAACTGGAAGATACGATGTTTGAGTTGAAAAAAGATTACACAATTATTATTGTTACTCATAACATGCAACAAGCTGCACGTGCTAGTGATTATACAGCCTTCTTCTATTTGGGGGATTTAATCGAATACGATAAAACCAATAATATTTTCCAAAATGCAAAATTGCAATCAACTAGCGATTATGTGTCAGGACACTTTGGTTAGAAAGGCAAGACATGACAGAACCTATTTTAAAAGTAAGAGACTTATCTGTTTACTATAATAAAAAAAAAGCACTCAATAATGTCTCGATGGATTTCTATCCTAATGAAATCACAGCACTTATTGGTCCATCTGGTTCAGGAAAATCAACTCTTCTACGTTCAATTAACCGAATGGGAGATTTGAATCCAGAGGTGACTTTAACAGGCTCAATCGTTTATAATGGACATAACATTTATAGTCCACGAACAGATACGGTTGAACTTCGTAAAGAAATTGGAATGGTTTTCCAACAACCGAATCCATTTCCAATGTCAATCTATGAAAATGTTGTTTATGGCCTACGTCTAAAAGGAATTAAAGATAAGCAAGTTTTAGATGAAGCAGTTGAAAGTTCTTTGATTGGAGCTTCAATCTGGGATGAAGTAAAAGACCGTTTGCATGATTCAGCTCTTGGCTTGTCTGGTGGTCAGCAGCAACGTGTTTGTGTCGCGCGTGTTTTAGCGACAAGTCCAAAAATCATTTTGCTTGATGAACCAACATCGGCTCTTGATCCAATCTCAGCTGGCAAGGTTGAAGATACTCTTTATGGTTTGAAAGATAAATACACAATGCTTCTTGTAACACGTTCAATGCAACAAGCTTCACGTATTTCAGACCGTACAGGATTCTTCCTAGATGGTAAACTTATTGAATACGGAAAAACTCATGAAATGTTCATGAATCCTAAACGCAAAGAAACCGAAGATTATATCACTGGTAAATTTGGTTAGTTTTGGGGATACTCAAAAGGAGATGATACTATGTTAAGATCAAAATTTGATGATGAATTAGAAAAATTGCATAACCAATTCTATGCTATGGGCACTGAAGTGTTGTCACAAATTAACAAAACGGTTCAAGCATTCATCAGCCATGACCGTGAATTGGCAAAAGAAGTTATCGAGGGTGATGAAGTTGTCAATAACTTTGAAACTAAGCTTGAAAAAAAATCTCTCGAGATTATCGCTCTCCAACAACCTGTATCACAAGATTTGCGTACAGTTATCACTGTTTTGAAAGCTTCAAGTGATGTTGAACGTATGGGTGACCATGCAGCATCTATCGCAAAAGCCACTATTCGTGTTAAAGGCGAAGAGCGTTTGCCAGAAGTAGAAGCAGAAATCAAAAAAATGGGTAAAGCTGTTCGTAACATGGTCGAAGAAGCACTTGACGTTTATGTGATTGGTGATGAAGAACGTGCTTATGAAGTCGCTGCTTCTGATGAAGTGATCGATAATTACTTTAAAGAAATTCAAAATATGGCTGTTGAATCAATCCGCCAACAACCAGATACAGTATTTGCTGGTAAAGAATATCTTCAAGTTATCACTTACTTAGAACGTATTGGTGACTATGCTCGTAACCTTTGTGAATGGGTTGTTTACCTTAAAACAGGAAAAATAATTGAATTATAAACAAAAGAAAGGCTGCCTGCTAGTGGTAACCTTCTTTTGTTTACAAGATTTTTAAAACTGACATATATCATATTTTGTGATATAATGATGAAGTTTGAAAGTATTGTGTGTCAATTCTGACATTTGCAAAAAATGATAACAATACTTGGTACCAAACTTAAATTTTAAAAGATTAAGTGATATGGGGCAAACAATATGTTGGTCCTCATTCTATGTTTTAAAGGAGTTATATGAAAACTGTAGAACATTTTATTGAAAAGTTTGTTCCTGAAAATTATAATATTTTCCTTGATATCAACCGTCAAGCTAAAACTTTTTCAGGTAACGTTGCCATTAGTGGTGAAGCTTTAGATAGTGTTATTTCATTTCACCAAAAAGATTTAACGGTTGCTTCTGTCTTGTTAGATAATCAAAACCTTGAATTTACGATTGACAACGACAATGAAGCTGTTCATGTTGAGTTACCAGAAACAGGAATAATGACACTTGTTGTTGAGTTTTCAGGTAAAATTACTGATAACATGACTGGAATTTACCCATCATATTACACTGTTGATGGTGTTAAAAAAGAAGTAATCTTAACTCAATTTGAAAGTCACTTTGCGCGTGAAGCATTCCCATGTATCGATGAGCCAGAAGCAAAAGCAACATTTGACTTGAGTATCAAATTTGACCAAACAGAAGGTGAAATTGTTCTTTCAAATATGCCTGAAGTTGATGCTGAACGTCGTAAAGAAACTGGTCTATGGACATTTGATACAACACCTCGTATGTCATCATACTTGCTTGCGTTTGCTATTGGTGATTTGCAAGGAAAAACAGCTAAAACTAAGAACGGAACAGAAGTAGGAGTCTTCTCTACAAAAGCGCATGCTCTTAAAGCATTAGATTTCTCACTTGATATTGCTGTTCGTGTTATTGACTTTTACGAAGAATATTTCGGTGTTAAATACCCAATTCCATTGTCATATCACGTTGCGCTTCCTGATTTCTCGGCTGGAGCTATGGAAAACTGGGGATTGGTAACTTATCGTGAAGTTTATCTTCTTGTTGATGAGAACTCAACTGTTAAGAGCCGCCAAAGCGTTGCGCTTGTTGTTGCTCACGAATTAGCTCACCAATGGTTTGGTAACCTTGTTACAATGAAATGGTGGGATGATTTATGGTTGAATGAATCATTTGCCAACATGATGGAATACGTTTCTGTTGATGCTATTGAACCATCGTGGAATATCTTTGAAGATTTCCAAACAGGTGGTCTTCCATTAGCTCTTAAACGTGATGCTACTGATGGTGTTCAATCAGTTCACGTTGAAGTCAAACACCCTGATGAAATCAATACTTTGTTTGACCCAGCTATCGTTTACGCCAAAGGTAGTCGCTTGATGCACATGCTTCGTCGTTGGTTAGGAGATGACGATTTCCGTGCAGGTCTTAAAATCTACTTTGAAAAACACCAATATAGTAATACAATCGGTCGTGACCTTTGGGATGCTTTATCAGAAGCATCAGGAAAAGATGTTGCTGCTTTTATGGATGCATGGTTAGAACAACCAGGATATCCAGTGGTTACTGCTGAAGTGGTTGATGATACACTCGTTCTTAGTCAAAAACAATTTTTCATCGGTGAAAGTGTTGATGAAAACCGTATTTGGCCAATTCCACTTAATAGTAATTGGAAAGGACTTCCAGATACTCTAACAGAAGCTCGTCTTGAAATTCCTAATTACAGCAAGCTTGCTTCTGAAAATGATGGAGCTTTCCGTCTAAATACAGAAAATACTGCTCACTATATTACAAACTACAAAGGTGACTTGTTAGATACAGTTCTTGAACAATTGACTGAGCTTGATGCTGTTTCAAAACTTCAAATTATCCAAGAACGTCGTTTACTTGCTGAAAGTGGTGAAATTTCTTACGCTGAGTTAGTTCCACTTTTGACAAAACTTTCTGATGAAACATCATACTTAGTAGCGGAAGCTATTTCTCAAGTTGTTGAAGGTTTGGGTATCTTCTTAGAGGAAGGAAGTCAAGCACAAGCACAATTTAAAGCCTTGATTAGCCGTTTGATGCAAAAGAACTACGATCGTCTAGGATTTGAACCAAAAGCTGGGGAATCAGACGAAGATGAAATGGTTCGTCAAAACACTATTTCATTAATGTTGTATGCTGATAACGAAGATGCTGTCACAAAAGCGGAGGCTATTTTCCACCAACATAAAGACAATATCGAAGCGATTCCAGCCTCAATTCGTATGTCAGTTCTTGCTAACCAAATCAAACACGCTGAAACTGAAGAATTAGTATCTCTATACCTTGATACTTATGTGAAAACTAATGATGGTAACTTCAAACGTCAATTAGCATCAGCGTTGTCAAATACAAAAGAAAATGCAACAGTTGAACGTGTCTTGGCTGAATTGAAGAACAAAGACGTTGTTAAACCTCAAGACTTGGCAATGAGCTGGTACCGTCCATTCCTTGATAAACCATTCTCTCAGGGGGCATTTTGGACTTGGGCTCGTGAAAACTGGGATTGGATTAAAGCTACACTTGGTGGTGACATGAGTTTTGATAAATTCGTTATCTACCCAGCCAACTCATTCAAAACAACTGAACGTCTTGAAGAATACAAAGCGTTCTTTGAACCACAATTAAATGATATGGCCATCAGTCGTAACATCACAATGGGTATCAAAGAAATCTCTGCTCGTCTTGATTTGATTAGCACAAGTAAAGTTGCTGTCGAAGAAGCTCTTGCAGCTGTAAAATAGTAGAAAATATAAAGGGCGTTTGAGTGAAAACTCAGACGCTTTTTGTGTTTTTAGGAAATCTTAAGCTGCTTACGATATGCTTTTGATAAACTGACATTATTGTTTTAAATACTTAGACTTAAGGGTTAAGTAATGATATAATAAGACGAATAAGGGAGCAAGATATATGATTAAGATTTTATTAGTAGAAGATGATTTGAGTTTATCGAATTCAATCTTTGATTTTTTAGATAATTTTGCAGATGTTATGCAAGTCTTTGATGGTGAAGAAGGGCTTTATGAGGCAGAAAGTGGTGTTTATGACCTCATTTTGCTTGATCTGATGTTGCCAGAAAAAGATGGTTTCCAAGTTCTGAAAGAATTACGTGAACAAGGTATTACGACACCTGTCTTAATTATGACAGCCAAAGAAAGTCTTAATGATAAAGGACACGGTTTTGAACTTGGTGCTGATGATTATTTGACAAAACCATTTTATCTTGAAGAGTTGAAGATGCGTATTCAAGCGCTTTTGAAACGCTCTGGAAAATTCAACGATAATACTCTTTCTTACCACGAATTAACAGCTGATACATCAACTAACACAACAACTGTTAACGGTAAAAAGGTTGAGTTACTAGGTAAAGAATTTGATTTATTGGTTTATTTCTTGCAAAATCAAAATGTTATTTTGCCAAAATCACAAATTTTTGACCGTATTTGGGGATTTGATAGCGATACTACAATTTCAGTTGTTGAAGTTTATGTTTCTAAGATTCGCAAAAAATTAAAAGGAACAAGTTTTGCTAAAAATCTACAAACACTTCGTAGTGTAGGGTATATTCTAAAAGATGCTGAATAACATACACAAAAAATTATCAACAGGAACGTTTTCTAATTTTTTCCATTTCTTCATTGTATTTACAGGAATTTTCATCATTATGACCACGATTATCTTGCAGATTATGCGTTATGGTCTATATTCTTCTGTAGATACCACTTTAAAAAATGCAGCTGACAACGCAAGTGATTACGTCACACGAACAATGGAGCGTAGTGATTCCTTACAATCTAATAATAGTTTTAGTAATTCTGGAAAAGGAAAACCCAGCTCAAATGTGGCAAGTTTAAGTAATGTCAGTGTGCTATTGTACGATACAAATGGGAAAATCGTAAATGTAATTGATGCGTTTGTCCAGTTCGGGACATTAGCATCTAGTGTTGATGAAGACACTATTGGTGAGATTAAAGACGAGAAAATGACAACTATCTTTGGTCAAACCGAAAAATACCATGTTTTAACGGTTAGAGTGTATAGTAGTGACTATCCAACGATTGAATACGCGACTTTCTTAATCAGTGTTAGTCAGCTTGATGAGGCAAACGAACGTTATGTAACCATAACTGTTTCAGTCATGATTATTTTCTGGATGATTTCAATTTTAGCAAGTATTTACTTGGCAAATTGGATGCGTAAACCAATTTTAGAAAGTTATGAAAAACAAAAGCGTTTTGTTGAAAATGCTAGTCACGAATTAAGAACGCCGTTAGCGGTGCTTCAAAACCGACTTGAAAGTCTTTTTAGACGACCGAATGCAACAATTCTTGATAACAGTGAAAGTATTGCAGCGAGTCTTGACGAAGTTCGTAATATGCGTATTTTAACAACCAATCTTTTGAACCTTGCTAGGCGAGATGATGGATTGAAAGTTGAATTAGAAGAAATCCAACCTTCAATCTTTAATGAAATTTTTGAGAATTACAACATGATTGCCGAAGAAAATGGTAAAACTTTTGTTGCTCATAATTCTGCGGATCGTCCGATAAAAACTGATCGCACCTTGCTTAAACAATTGATGACAATCTTGTTTGATAATGCGATTAAGTACACTGATGACGACGGTTTTATTGAATTTACAGTTAAAACAACAGAACGCCAGACTATTCTAACCGTCGCTGATAATGGGCCGGGTATTAGTGACGCTGATAAAGCGAAAATTTTTGATCGCTTTTATCGCGTTGATAAGGCAAGGACACGTCAAAAAGGTGGCTTTGGACTTGGTCTATCCTTAGCTAAACAAATTGTTGATGCCTTAAAAGGTGATATTCAAGTTAAGGATAATCATCCAAAAGGAACTATCTTTGAAGTTCGTTTTAACCGACATAATTTTGGTAAATAAAAAAAGGATGCTTTAAGCATCCCTTTTAGTTTGTAAGAGTATTCATTAGAAAAAGAAAAACTCCATTTGGAGTTTTCATTGGATATTATTTAGCCAATTTAGCAGCAAGACGTGCTTTATCGCGGCTAGCTTTGTTTTTGTGAATCAAACCTTTTGATTCAGCTTTATCGATGCTTGCAGAAGCAGCACGGAAAAGCTCTTCAGATGGGTTAGCTTCAAATGCTTTGATAGCAGAACGCATAGCTGATTTTTGTGCTGAATTTTTTTCGTTTTGTTTAACGTTAAGTTCAGCGCGTTTGATAGCTGATTTAATATTTGCCAATGTTTTCACCTCCAAATTAATCTAACTATATTATTATATAGAATTTATTGCGTTTTGGCAAGTCTTAATCACTGTTTCAGGAAAATTTACTTATTTTTTCAAGTAAATGTGATCGATTTTGTGATTATCAGTTTTGTGTAAAATTAATTCTGCCCTATTTCGAGTGGGTTCAATATATTTTTCTAGGTTTACAAGATTGACAGTTTTCCAAACCATTTTGGCAAACTCTAACGCGTCTTTGTATGGCATTTTAACAAATCTATTATAGTAGTTTGTCTTGTCTGTCTTAGCAAGTTCTAGTAAGCTGTCAAAACGTTCTAGGTACCATTTTTCAATTATATCATTTTCAGCATCAATATAGATAGAAAAATCAAAGTAGCCAGTCATATAGATACGTTTGTTTTTTTGATTCTGAAAAACGTTGATACCTTCGACGATTAAGAAATCAGGTGCTTCGATAACTTGTTCTTGATCAGGAACTATATCGTAAACTTCGTGTGAGTAAACAGGAATGCGAGCTGTCATTCCATTTTTGACCGTGTCAAGAAAGTTTAAAAGAAGTTCCATATTATAACTTTCAGGAAATCCTTTACGGTCTAAGATATTTTGCTCTATCAAGACCTTATTGGGATAAATAAATCCATCAGTCGTTACCATTTCAACTTTGCTATCTTTAAATGTTCGAGATAGTAGAAGTTGTAGAAGACGACTGGTCGTTGATTTCCCAACAGCTACAGAACCAGAGATTCCGATAATAAAAGGTCGTTTACTCGCATCTTTTTTTAAAAAGATGCTTTTTGAAAACGAAAGGTTTTCTTGAGCGTTTTTGTAAATTTGAATCAAACTGATTAAAGGAAGATAAACTTCAACAACATCCTGGATGCTGATGTTATCATTTAAACTTTTAATCGATTCAAGCTCCTCAGCTGTGAGAAGCGGCTGAGTTTTTCGATGCAATTCCTGCCAAGTCTCGCGAGAAATAAGATCAAAATTAATAAATTCGTTAGTCATACGAAACTCCTTAAAGAGGTTATCTACTTTATTATAGCATTTTAAGCTTTAGTTGAAAACAGTTACAATGCTTGATATGATAGAAGAGTATGATAAAATAGAAGTGCATTATAAAAGAAAGTGATAGAAGAATGACTAAAATGTATTATGCAGAAAACCCTGATAGTGCTCACGACATTCAAGAATTAAAAGTTACCTTGCTTGGGCAATCGTTTACTTTTTTAACTGATTCAGGCGTTTTTTCTAAAAAAATGGTAGATTATGGGAGTCAAGTCCTTTTAAATACCCTAGATTTCGAAAAAGGAAAGATACTGTTAGATCTTGGTTGTGGGTATGGTCCTTTAGGAATTTCACTAGCAAAAGTTCAAGGTGTTAAACCAACTATGGTTGATATCAATAATCGTGCAATTGATTTAGCGAAACAAAATGCACAAAAAAATGGTGTCGAAGCTGATATTTTCCAATCAGATATCTATGAGAAAGTCAATGGAACATTTGATTATATCATCAGTAATCCGCCAATTCGTGCAGGAAAACAAGTTGTCCATACAATTATTTCTGAAAGTATTAACTATTTAAAAGTTGGTGGCAATTTGACAATTGTTATTCAGAAAAAACAAGGTGCACCAAGTGCAAAAGCCAAAATGGAAGAAGTTTTTGGAAATGTTGAGATTTTAAAACGTGATAAAGGCTATTATATTTTACGTAGTGAAAAAACAAAATAAGTGAATAAAAAATCTTTATTGAATTAGTTATTATTTCTAGTTCGATAAGGATTTTTTTGTTGAATTCCTTTAATGACAAGCTTTGTGACAAATGTCATAGAATAATTATGACATCGTAGTCACTTTTTAAAGTATAATTATTCACATAAAAATCATAAAATACACTAATATAAAGCGATTACAAAACCGAAAGTCACTAATTTTACGGTCGCAAAATCTTGTTGTTTATAGTAAAATGATAGGAAAAGGTTCAGAAATACCGAATATTACATATGACACATATATCATATTCAGTGCAAAAAGGTTGCTATAATAAGGTTTTTATATAGAAGTGAAACAAAATAAGCGTTTTAATGAATTTTCGGTTTTTGCCATTTTTACTCTTTATTAAAAAAATAGCAAAAAAGACTTACATTCTATCAAAAAAATGGTAGAATAGATAGAGTGTAATTATTAATGAAATGAAAATAACATTTTCAGGAAGGAATGGAAATTATATTAATGTCAATTAACAAATACATTGATCACACTTTATTGAAACCTGAAAGCACTCAAGATCAAATTGATAATCTTATTGCTGAAGCTAAAGAATACAACTTTGCTAGTGTCTGTGTTAACCCAACTTGGGTTTCTCATGCTTCAGAAGCCTTAAAAGATTCTGATGTAAAAGTATGTACTGTTATCGGATTCCCTCTAGGAGCTAACACAAGTCGTGTGAAAGCATTTGAAACAAAAGATGCTATCGAAAATGGTGCTGATGAGATTGATATGGTAATTAATATCGGTCGCTTGAAAGCAAAAGAGTATGATTTTGTTGAAAATGATATTCGTGCTGTTGTTGAAGCAAGCGGAGATAAATTAGTAAAAGTTATCATTGAAACATGTCTTTTAACTGATGAAGAAAAAGAAAAAGCATGTCAATTGTCAGTAGCCGCTGGAGCTGATTACGTTAAAACATCTACTGGTTTCTCAACTGCAGGAGCAAATGTACATGATGTTGCTCTTATGCGAAAAACGGTCGGTCCTAACATTGGTGTAAAAGCTGCTGGTGGTGCACGTTCATATGCTGACGCTGAAGCGTTTGTTAAAGCTGGTGCAACACGTATTGGAGCATCATCTGGTGTTGCAATCGTGAACGGTGAAACAGCTGCAGAAGGTAGCTATTAATCAGTACTTACTTTAAAAAGATAACTTATTTTCTATTTGGACGGTCGCGATGACGGTCAGGTGGTAACGATGCCACAGTTTCGTAGACTTAGCCTAAGTCTATTTTCAGAGTGTTCATCAAGCCAATTGGCTTGATAGATTTTAGCAACAAACGTTGCTTATAAGTTTTTTAGGAGGGTTCATTTTTCATGAACAAGAAAATTGTTGGTCTTGGACTTGCTGCAGTAGCAACATTAGCGCTCGGCGCATGTAGTCGTTCAAATTCATCTAGCTCTAGCTCAAAATCAAGCGTAAAAGCTGCGATTGTTACTGATACAGGTGGTGTTGATGATAAATCATTCAACCAATCTGCTTGGGAAGGTATGCAAGCTTGGGGTAAAGAAAACAAATTGAAAAAAGATACTGACTACACTTACTTCCAATCTGATAGTGAGTCAGACTATGCAACAAACCTAGACTCAGCTGTTTCAAATGGTTACAACCTTGTTTTTGCAATTGGTTACAACCTTCACGACGCTGTTGATGAAGCTGCACCTCAAAACAAAGATACAAACTATGTTATTATCGATGATGTCGTTGCAGACCACAAAAACGTTGAAAGTGTATTGTTTGCAGATAACGAAGGTGCTTACCTTGCGGGTATTGCGGCTGCAATGCAATCTAAAACAAAACACGTTGGTTTTGTAGGAGGTGTCGAATCTGATACAATCACTCGCTTTGAAACTGGATTCAAAGAAGGTGTTGCTTCAGTAGATAGCTCAATCAAAGTTGACGTCCAATATGCTGGTTCATACTCTGATTCAGCTAAAGGTAAAACAATCGCTGCAACAATGTATGCTAGTGGTGCTGATGTTATTTACCATGCTGCTGGTGGTTCTGGTACTGGTGTCTTCTCACAAGCCAAAGAAATCAACGAAAAATTACCAGCTGATAGCGACAAAAAAGTTTGGGTTGTTGGTGTAGACCGTGACCAAACTGAAGAAGGTAACTACACTTCATCTGATAAAGTGAAATCAAACTTTGTTTTGACTTCAACAATCAAAGAAGTAGGTCAAGTTGTTAAAGATATTGCTAACCGTCAACTCAAAGGTGATAAATTTGAAGGTAACACAACTAAAACATACGGTCTTAAAGACGGTGGTGTTGATCTTGTTACTAAAAACCTTCCAGATAACATCAAATCTGCTGTAGAAACTGCAAAAGAAAAAGTTATCAAAGGCGAAGTAAAAGTAGATGATGGCGTAAACAAATAATCGCTCTTTTGAAAAAAGCGACCAAATTGGTCGCCTTTTTTCAGGGACTGAGATAAATCTTATTTTTATCTCAGTTAAGTTCATTAAAACATGTTTTAATGGGCTTAACTGACCTAAAAATTATTATTAGACTGAAAGGGATCACACATGACACATGAAAACGTCATAGAAATGCGTGAGATTACCAAGAAATTTGGTGATTTTGTCGCAAATGACCATATTAATTTAGAAGTCAGAAAAGGTGAAATCCACGCTCTCCTTGGAGAAAATGGTGCTGGTAAATCAACTTTGATGAATATGCTTGCTGGTCTTTTGCAACCAACAAGTGGTCAAATCTTAGTAAAAGGTGAAGATGCAACGCTTGACTCACCATCTAAATCAGCTAAGATGGGTATCGGAATGGTTCACCAACACTTTATGTTGGTTGAAGCTTTTACAGTTGCTGAAAACATTATCTTAGGTAATGAAGTGACAAAAGGTCCTGGAATTCTTGACCTTAAAAAAGCAAGTAAAGAAATCAAAGAATTATCTGAAAAATACGGTTTAGCGGTTGATCCGTCTGCCAAAATTTCTGATATTTCAGTTGGTGCGCAACAACGTGTTGAAATCTTAAAAACACTTTACCGCGGAGCTGATATCATTATCTTTGATGAACCGACAGCTGTTTTGACACCTTCTGAAATCACTGAATTGCTTGATATTATGCGTAATTTGGTTAAAGAAGGCAAATCAATCATCTTAATCACTCACAAACTTGATGAAATTCGTGCTGTTGCTGACCGAGTTACAGTTATCCGTCACGGTAAATCAATTCAGACAGTTCCAGTTGCTGATTCAACAAGTAACGAATTGGCTGAAATGATGGTTGGTCGTGCTGTTTCATTTAAAACAGATAAAATTCCAGCCAATCCAAAAGACGTTGTTCTTTCAATCAAAGATTTGGTTGTTAACGAAAACCGTGGTGTTCCAGCTGTTAAAGAGTTGTCACTTGATGTTCGTGCAGGAGAAATTGTTGGTATCGCTGGTATCGATGGAAATGGTCAAACAGAATTGGTTGAAGCATTGACTGGTTTGCGTAAAGTTGAATCAGGTAATTTCTTCATCAAAGGTGTTGACATGATAAACCAACGACCGCGTAAGATTACTGAATTGGGTGTTGGACATGTGCCAGAAGATCGTCACCGTGATGGTATGGTCCTTGATATGACCATTGCTGAAAACATCGCTCTTCAAACTTACTACAAAGAGCCATTCAGTAAACATGGTTTCATGAACTATCATAAGTTGAACGAACATGCTCGTCAATTGATGGCTGAATTCGACGTTCGTGCCGCAAGTGAATTGGTATCAGGTGGAGCTCTTTCAGGTGGTAACCAACAAAAAGCGGTTATCGCTCGTGAAATCGACCGCAATCCTGATTTGCTTATCGTAAGTCAACCAACACGTGGACTTGATGTCGGTGCGATTGAATACATTCGTAAACGTTTGGTTGCCGAACGTGATAAAGGTAAAGCCGTTTTAGTTATTAGTTTTGAATTAGATGAAATCCTTGATGTTTCCGACCGTATTGCCGTTATTCATGATGGTAAAATTCAAGGTATCTTAGACGCTGCCACAACCAATAAACAAGAACTTGGTATTTTGATGGCTGGTGGAAAAGTGGAAAAGGAGGATTCTAATGTTAATGTCTAAGAAAACCCAAAAATGGGCTGTTCCATTGATTGCAGTATTCCTTGGAATGTTGCTCGGAGCAATCCTTATGCTTTGCTTCGGCTACAATCCTTTGTGGGCATATAATGATTTGCTTTACACTGCATTTGGTTCAGTAAAAAATATTGGTGAAATCTTCCGTGCAATGGGTCCACTTATCCTAATTGCCCTTGGTTTCTCAGTTGCTTCAAAAGCTGGCTTCTTTAATGTTGGTCTTCCTGGCCAAGCCTTAATGGGTTGGGTAATGTCAGTTTGGTTTGCTTTATCATTCCCTGATTTACCAAAACCAGTTTCAGTTATTTGTACTGTCTTAGTCGGTCTTATTGCTGGTGGTATCGCTGGTGCCATTCCTGGTATTTTACGTGCTTTCCTTGGTACAAGTGAGGTTATCGTTACAATCATGATGAACTACATCATCTTGTACGGAACCCAATATCTTATCCAAGATGTATTCCCAGATAAAATCATGCGTACAACAGAAGCAACTATCAAAGTTTCTGAAAATGCATCATATCAAACAGAATGGCTATCTGCTCTAACAGATAATTCACGTATTAACATCGGTATTTTCATCGCCTTATTTGCTGTCTTTATCGTATGGTTCTTAATGCGTAAAACAACATTGGGTTATGAAATTACTTCTGTAGGGATTAACCCACATGCTGCTGAATACGCTGGTATGTCAGCTAAACATTTGATTGTAGTTTCAATGATTATCTCAGGTGCTCTTGCTGGCCTTGGTGGTACTGTTGAAGGTCTTGGAACATTCGGAAATGTCTACTCTCAAACAAGCTCATTAAGTATTGGATGGGACGGAATGGCCGTATCTCTACTTGCTGTTAATACAGCTCTTGGTATTCCATTTGCATCATTCTTATATGCCGTTCTTTCAATCGGTAAAACAGGTATGATTGGTATCCCATCAGAAGTTATCGATGTTGTGTCAGCCTTTATCATTTTCTTTGTCGGAGCTGATTACTTGATTCGTCAATTTATTAAAACTAAAAAGAAGAAGGAGGAAAGTAAGATGAGTTTTTCAACAACGTTAGCCCTATTAGTTTCTTCCATGCTAATTTATTCTGCACCTTTGATTTTTACAAGTATCGGTGGAACATTCTCTGAACGTGGAGGTATTGTTAACGTCGGTCTTGAGGGAATCATGGTTATGGGTGCTTTCTCAGGTGTTCTTTTCAACCTCAGTTATGCTGATGTTTTCGGACATGCGACACCTTGGGTTGCTTCAATTGTTGCTGGTTTAGTTGGTCTTTTGTACTCACTTATCCACGCAGTAGCAACTATTAACTTACGTGCCGACCACGTTGTATCTGGTACAGTATTGAACTTGATTGCACCATCGTTTGCGGTTTTCCAATGCCGTCACTTGTTTGGTAAAGGTCAAACAGATACAATTACTCAAACATTCGGTCGTTTTTCATTTCCTATTTTAAAAGATATTCCATTTATCGGAAAAATCTTCTTTAACAATACATCTTTGGTAGCATACGTAGCTATCTTGGTATCATTTATTTCATGGTACATCATCTTCAAGACACGCTTTGGCCTTCGTCTTCGTTCAGTAGGTGAACACCCACAAGCAGCTGATACACTTGGTATTAACGTTTACCTTATGCGTTATGCAGGTGTTATGATTTCAGGTTTCCTTGGAGGAATTGGTGGTGCTGTTTATGCACAAACGATTTCAAACAACTTTGCGGTTACAACAATTGCAGGTCCAGGTTTCATCGCCCTTGCTGCTATGATTTTTGGTCGTTGGAATCCAGTCGGAGCAATGCTTTCAAGTCTATTCTTCGGTTTATCACAATCTCTTGCGATTATTGGAGCACAATTACCATTCTTCTCAAGCATTCCATCAGTTTACCTTAAAGTTGCGCCATATGTATTGACAATCGTTGTTTTAGCAGCCTTCTTCGGTAAAGCTGTTGCACCAAAAGCAGATGGTGTTAACTACATTAAATCGAAATAAAATAAATAAGTTGGTATTATGCCAATTTATTTTTTAAGCTAAATAATTGTAAGCGCTTCTAATATGTGATATAGTTATCTTAATAAATAAGATAATCGAGGTTACTTCTATATGAGTAAAATTGTTGTAATTGGAGCAAATCACGCTGGTACAGCTTGCATAAAAACGATGTTAACTAACTATGGTTCTGAAAACGAAGTGGTGGTATTTGATCAAAATTCAAATATTTCATTTTTAGGATGTGGTATGGCTTTATGGATTGGTCAGCAAATTTCAGGACCAGAAGGGCTTTTTTATTCAAATAAAGAAGAACTTGAGCAGTTGGGAGCAAGAATTTACATGAATTCTCCGGTAGAGTCAGTTGACTACGACAAGAAATTAGTAACAGCTCTGGTTGATGGGAAGCCTCACCTAGAAAGTTACGATAAATTAATTTTTGCGACAGGTTCAAGACCGATTATTCCACCGATTAAGGGAGTTGAGCTAAAAGAAGATAGCCAAGAATTTGAAGCTAAGTTGGAAAACATTCAGTTTGTAAAACTCTATCAAAACGCTCAAGATGTCATTGAAAAGCTTAAGGAAAAAGAGATTTCACGTGTTGCCGTAGTAGGTGCTGGTTATATCGGGGTTGAACTGGCAGAAGCTTTTCAGCGTAAAGGAAAGGAAGTAACTCTGATTGATGTTGCAGATACGTGTCTTGCAGGTTATTATGATGAAGATTTAAGTGCTATTATGGCAAATAATCTTCAAGCTCACGGCATCAAGTTAGCTTTCGGAGAAACAGTAAAAGAAGTTGTTGGCAAAACAAAAGTTGAGAAAATCATCACGGATAAAGCAAGTTATAATGTTGATATGGTTATCCTTGCTGTTGGTTTTAGACCAAATACAAGCCTTGCTGCTGGAAAAGTTGAACTTTTCAAAAACGGTGCTTTTCTCGTTGATAAAAAACAAGAAACAAGTCTCCCTGGCGTTTATGCAATTGGTGATTGTGCAACCATTTATAACAATGCTTCTTGCGAAACGGACTATATCGCCCTTGCTTCAAATGCAGTAAGAACTGGTATTGTTGCCGCTCATAATGCATGTGGTCATAATCTTGAAGGAATTGGAGTGCAAGGATCAAATGGTATTTCCATTTATGGCTTAAATATGCTATCAACTGGTTTAACGCTTGAAAAAGCAAAAATCAAAGGCTTTGACGCAGAAGAAGTAGAATACAGTGACAAACAAAAACCAGATTTCATCGAGAAGAATAACTTCGAAGTCACTTTAAAGATTGTTTATGACAAAGAAAGTAGACGTGTATTGGGTGCCCAGATGCTGGCTATGGCAGATATTTCATTAGGTATTCATCTTTTCTCACTAGCTATTCAAGAAGGTGTAACGATTGATAAATTAGCTCTCACAGATTTGTTCTTCTTACCTCACTTCAATAAGCCGTACAACTACATTACAATGGCTGCTTTAAATGCAGAATAAGACACAAAAAAGCTATCCGTAAGGATAGCTTTTTATTTAAAAACTAGAAATTAGTTTTTGCAAGCAGAAGCGAATTCTTCTTTAGAGAAAGCTTCGTCGATGATAGCTTTCAATTCTTTAGCAGAAGCTTCCATTTTTTGTTGTTCAGCGTCATTCAAAGGAATGTTAACTGGACGAACGATACCGTGAGCACCAACGATAGCTGGTTGACCGATGTAGCAGTCAGTTACGCCAGGGTATTGACCTTCTTGGAATACAGAAAGTGGAAGAACTGCATTTTCGTCATCAAGGATTGCTTTAGTGATACGAGCAAGCGCAGCAGCGATACCGTAGAATGTAGCACCTTTTTTGTTGATGATTGAGTAGGCAGCGTCACGAACACCTTCGAAAAGTTCAACCAATTCAGCTTCGTTAACGTTTTGAACGTCTTTAAGGTAGTTTTCAAGGTTTACACCGGCAACGTTAGCGTGTGACCAAACTGCAAATTCTGAGTCACCGTGTTCACCCATGATGTATGCGTGAACTGAACGTGCATCAACATCAAGTTTTTCAGCCAATGCTTGACGGAAACGAGCTGAGTCAAGTGAAGTACCTGAACCGATAACGCGTTCTTTAGGGAAACCAGAGAATTTCCATGTAGAGTAAGTCAAAACGTCAACTGGGTTAGCAGCAACTAAGAAAATTCCGTTGAAACCAGATTTAACAACTTCAGTTACGATTGATTTGTTGATAGCAAGGTTTTTACCAACAAGGTCAAGACGAGTTTCACCTGGTTTTTGAGGTGCACCAGCAGTGATAACAACAAGGTCAGCATCTGCACAGTCTTCGTATTTAGCAGCGTAGATTTTTTTAGGTGAAGTGAAAGCAAGAGCGTGGCTAAGGTCTTCAGCATCCCCAACAGCTTTGTCGAACAATTGTGGGATTTCGATGATACCAAGTTCTTGTGCGATTCCTTGGTTTACAAGTGCGAATGCGTAAGATGAACCTACGGCACCGTCACCAACAAGGATAACTTTTTTGTGTTGTTTAGTTGCAGTCATTTATCTAAACATCTCCTTAATTTTTTTAGGCTGACGCCTATACGAATAATATTTTAACACGTTAAGTGAGAAATGTCACGAACTTATTGTAAAAATTTGAAAAAAGAAGAAAGCAAAAATTTTAGGCGAAAACTCTCTATTTTTATCTTAAAAGTTAGTGAATTTTTCACAATGATTTTACTGATTTTTTGCCATATTATTATTTTGAAAATACTTAGGAAAACTTTGATAGCTAATCTTACATTTAGTTAATAAGACGTAAAAAGGGGATTGGTCAAGATATGGTTTTACCGTACTTTTGTGGTATAATATAGTTGAGTTTTACACTAGAAAAGGAGTGTTTTTCCTTAATGCAGGATAAGAATTTAATTGACGTAAATTTAGCTTCAGAAATGAAGACAAGCTTTATTGATTACGCCATGTCTGTTATTGTTGCTCGTGCTCTTCCTGATGTACGCGATGGATTGAAACCAGTTCATCGTCGTATCTTGTACGGGATGAATGAGCTCGGTGTAACGCCAGATAAACCTCATAAGAAATCTGCACGTATCACCGGTGATGTTATGGGTAAATACCACCCACACGGTGATTCATCAATTTATGAAGCAATGGTGCGTATGGCACAATGGTGGAGCTACCGCCACATGCTCGTTGACGGGCACGGAAACTTTGGTTCTATGGACGGAGACGGCGCAGCCGCACAACGTTATACAGAAGCACGTATGAGTAAAATCGCTCTTGAAATGCTTCGTGATATTAACAAGAATACTGTTGATTTCCAAGATAACTACGATGGTAGTGAACGTGAACCACTTGTTTTGCCATCACGTTTTCCTAACTTACTCGTTAACGGTGCGACAGGTATTGCCGTAGGTATGGCAACTAATATTCCGCCACACAACTTAGGGGAATCTATCGATGCCGTTAAACTGGTTATGGATAATCCTGATGTCACAACACGTGAGTTGATGGAAGTATTGCCTGGTCCTGATTTCCCAACAGGAGCTCTTGTTATGGGTAAATCTGGAATTCGTAAAGCCTATGAAACCGGTAAAGGTTCTATCGTTCTTCGCTCACGTACTGAAATCGAAACAACTAAGAGCGGTCGTGAACGTATTGTTGTCACAGAATTCCCATACGGAGTTAACAAGACTAAAGTTCACGAACACATCGTTCGTTTAGCACAAGAAAAACGTATCGAAGGAATTACTGCCGTTCGTGATGAATCAAGCCGTGAAGGTATCCGATTTATCATTGAAGTGCGTCGTGACGCATCAGCAAACGTTATTCTAAATAACTTATTCAAACTTACTAGCTTGCAAACAAACTTCAGCTTTAACATGCTTGCTATTGAAAATGGTGTTCCGAAGATTCTTTCTTTGAAACAAATCATTGTTGATTACATTGAACACCAAAAAGAAGTTATTGTTCGTCGTACAGAGTTCGATAAAGCCAAAGCTGAAAAACGTGCTCACATCTTAGAAGGTTTGTTAATTGCACTTGATCACCTTGATGAAGTTATTAGCATTATCCGTAATAGTGAAACAGATGTAATCGCTCAAGGCGAATTGATGAGTCGATTCAACTTATCTGAACGTCAAAGTCAAGCTATCCTTGATATGCGTCTTCGTCGTTTGACAGGATTGGAACGCGAAAAAATCCAAGCCGAATACGATGACCTTCTCACATTGATTGCTGATTTGGCTGATATTTTGGCAAAACCAGAACGTGTTATCACAATCATCAAAGAAGAAATGGATGAGATTAAACGTAAATACGCTGATCCACGTCGTACTGAATTGATGGTTGGTGAAGTTCTTTCACTTGAAGACGAAGATTTGATTGAAGAAGAAGATGTCTTGATTACTCTTTCAAATAAAGGATACATCAAACGTCTTGCTCAAGACGAATTCCGTGCTCAACGTCGTGGTGGACGAGGTGTTCAAGGAACTGGTGTTAATGACGATGACTTTGTTCGTGAATTAGTTTCTACAAATACCCATGACCATATATATTTCATGACCAATAAAGGACGTGTTTACCGCTTGAAAGGTTATGAAATTCCTGAGTATGGTCGTACGGCTAAGGGATTGCCAATTGTTAACCTTCTAAAACTTGATGAAGGTGAAACTGTTCAAACTATTATCAGTGAAAAAGGCAGTGATGATAACGAAAATTACTTGTTCTTTGTCACACGACAAGGTGTTGTAAAACGTACCAAAGAGTCTGAATTTAGCAATATCCGACAAAACGGTCTTAAAGCCCTTAACTTAAAAGAAGGTGACGAGTTAATCAACGTTATCCGAACAAACGGTAATGATGATATTATCATCGGAACTAAGACTGGTTATAGCGTTCGCTTTAACGAATCTGATGTTCGTAGCATGAGCCGTTCAGCAACTGGTGTTCGTGGTGTTAACCTTCGTGAAGGCGATGAAGTTATCGGTGCTTCACGTATTACAGATGACCAAGAAGTTCTTGTCATTACTGAAAAAGGTTATGGTAAACGTACACTAGCTTCTGAATATCCAACTAAAGGTCGTGGTGGTAAAGGTATCAAGACTGCTAATATCACTGAGAAAAATGGTCAATTGGCTGGACTTGTAACAGTTAACGGCGATGAAGATATCATGGTTATCACAGACACAGGTGTCATGATTCGTACAAGCGTCGCTGACATTTCTCAAACTGGTCGTGCAACATTGGGTGTTAAAATCATGCGCCTTGACCAAGATGCGAAAATCATGACTCTAGCTCTTGTTCAACCAGAAGAAGAACAAGAAACTGAAGAAGTAGAAGATTAGAATAATGAAAAAGAAGAAAACACATCGTTTTTTGACTTTCCTTAGGATTACACTTTGTTTAGTTCTATTGCTTTTAGGACTTGCCTTGATTTTTAATAAATCCATTTGTAATTTTTTGATTGGCCATCAGTCAAATCATTATCAAATCAATAAAGTCTCTAAAAAGAAGATTAAAGATAATCAAAATGCTAAAGTGACTTATGATTTCTCAGCAGTTGAACCTGTAACAGTCGAATCAGTGTTAAAAACTCAGTCGGCTAATGTTGACCTTCCTGTGATTGGCGGTATTGCCATACCAGATCTTGGTATTAATCTCCCGATTTTTAAAGGTTTGGGAAATACTGAGTTGTCCTATGGAGCTGGAACGATGAAAGAAGATCAAGTAATGGGTGGACAGAATAATTACGCCCTTGCTAGCCATCACGTTTTTGGTATTTCTGGTTCATCTAAGATGTTGTTTTCACCTTTAGAGAATGCTAAGGCTGGAATGAAGATTTACCTTACCGATAAATCAACAATTTACACCTACGTTATCACTGAAAAATTTTTAGTGACACCTGACCGTTCAGATGTTTTAAATGATGTTCCTGATCAAGCTTTGGTCACTCTAGTAACTTGTACAGATCAGCAAGCAACTGAACGAATTGTTGTTAGAGGTAGTTTAGAATCATCTATTGCCTATGATCAAGCATCAAATGACATTCACAAAGCCTTTGATTACTCTTACAATCAAATGACCTTTTAAAGAAAAAAGTTGAGAGTAAGTTTTATTCTCGGCTTTTTCTAAACATACATTAACAAGGAGATTTTTATGAAATTAAGCGCTGTTCACCATGTGGCACTTATCGTCTCTGATTATGACAAATCACGTGACTTTTACGTTAATAAACTTGGTTTTGAAATCATCCGCGAAAACCATCGTCCAAAACGTCACGATTACAAGCTTGATTTGAAGTGTGGTTCTATCGAACTTGAAATTTTCGGGAATAAGACATCAGATCCAGCTTATGTTGCACCACCAAAACGTGTTGGGCAACCAGAGTACCATATGGAAGCTTGCGGTCTTCGTCATTTAGCTTTTTACGTTGAAAATATTGAAGCCTATAAGGCTGAGCTCGAAGATATGGGAATTTACGTCCAACCTATCCGTCACGATGACTATACTGGCAAGAAAATGACGTTCTTCTTTGACCCAGATGGTCTTCCCCTAGAACTACACGAGTAGAATGTGAGTAAATAACAGTTTTTTTCAGATGCTTTAAACAAGAAGTGCTATAATTAAATACCTAAGTGAAAGGAATTAGTTAAGATGAAATTTAAAAAGACACTCATGGCTTGTGCGCTAGCATTATTCTCAACTCTTACAGTTAGTCACGTTCAAGCAGCAAGTAACTCAGTTCAAAATGTCATTGATGAAACATATGTGCAACCAGATTATGTGCTTGGTTATTCTTTATCGGATGACCAACGCAATCAAACCTTGTCATTGCTTGGTTATGATAGTTCAAAAGACACAAGTGTCAAAACGATTACAACAAGTGCTTATGCTAAGATTATGGATGTTGCTGATGACCCAAGTTTACAATTATACTCATCAGTTAAAATTCAAAAATTGGGATCTTCAGAGACATTAACGGTTAATATTGTCACTCCTGAAAATATCACAAAAGTAACGTCAGATATGTACCGTAACGCTGCAGTAACACTTGGTATCGAACACGCCGCAATCACTGTAGCCTCACCAATCCCTGTAACAGGTGAATCGGCTTTGGCTGGAATTTATTATTCACTTGAAGAAAATGGTGCTAAAGTTTCTGATGAAAGTAAGCAATTAGCACAAGAAGAATTGAATACCTTGTCTACTATCAATGCTGAAAATCAAGGTACAGATGGTTATGACGCTGACAAATTGAACGTTGCTTTAGCTGATATCAAATCAGCAGTAGCAGATGCCGGGTCTAACGTGACAAAAGATGATGTTCGTAAAATTGTTGATGAAACACTTGATAACTATAAATTGAAAGATGTGTTATCAAATAATCAAATCAACATGATTGTTAACTTTGCTTTCAACCTTTCAAAATCAAGCATCATTAATAGCAGTAGCTTCAAATCAGCCTTGGCTTCTTTGAAGGACAGTATTGTTTCAAATGCAGGTTCATCATTCAAGGGTATTAACTTGAATTTTGATTCATCAAGCGCTTTAGAATCAGGAAAAGGCTTCTTGGCTAACATCTGGCAAGCTATTGTCAACTTCTTTAAAAACTTGTTTTAATAGTAAGCTGGATTTTTAAAGAGCTTTTGACCCTAACTTATTTATATTACAATACAAATACCTCATGTTTTGTGAGGTATTTTTTCGTTTTTATAAAGAAACATGGTACTAAGGAGAATAGATGAGAAAATTAAAAGAACCTCCTTTAGCATTAGGTGGCTTAGGATTGAGCTTTTTTTCATTAGGAAACACCTTGAGAGATTATTCAACTCTTTTGCGTTATATACTAGGTGGTATAGCTTTTGTTTTATATTTACTATTACTAACGGCATTTGTAAAATCTTTTAAGAACTATAGACTTGCACTTAAAAATCCGCTAACGGCCTCAATTTTTCCGACACTCTTAATGCAAGGAATGCTGATGATTGTCTATCAGGATGTCTTTCCAGAATGGTATGGATTTACCGAGGAAATCTTCCGAACGATTTGGTGGCTGTCTTTTATTGCATTGATTAGTTACATTGTTATCTTTTCAAAAAGATTTCTATGGAATTTTGAGCTAAGTAACGTCTTTCCATCATGGGCAGTTCTATATATAGGAATAGGAATCTCTAGTTTAACTGTTCCCTGGACGGGATACTCTCAAAGGGTTTTCAGCCTTAACTTTTCTTTTGATTGTTACGGCAATTGCATTAAAAGGAGCAGTTAATTATTTTGAAGGTTTATATTTTTTGTATGTCATCGAGTTAGTAGTAGCAATCTTAACTTTGATTAGAGTGGTAGCAGGGTATATTAATTTTTTTACAGAATAAAGAGAAAGACGTATTTTTTAAAGAGACCGAGGATCTAGTTACCGGTCTTTTTTTGTGTTTCAAAATATATTTTTCAGTTTTTTCAGAAAATTTACGTAAAAAGGTTGACTTTCTTTAGTTTGAGTTGTAAAATAAATCTTGCACAATTCAGAATTATCTGAAAATTGAAAGTTTATTTAGAAAGAGGTCTAGTTTATGACTGAAAGCACAGAACAACAGTCGACCTGGCACACTAAACTTAAAGCACTTGGCCCTGGTATTCTAATGGCATCAGCTGCCGTTGGCGGCTCACATATCGTTTCTTCTACGCAAGCAGGAGCTATCTACGGATGGCAATTGGCTTTGCTAATCATTTTGATTAACATTTTCAAGTATCCATTTTTCCGTTTTGGTTCTCAATACACAATGGAAAATAACAAAAGCTTGATTGAAGGGTACGCTGAAAAAGGTAAAGGTTGGCTTGCTGTTTTCTTCGTTTTAAATGTCTTCTCAGCAATCGTCAATACCGCTGGGGTTGGTATTCTTTGCGCAGCAATTTTATATAATGTCTTCCCAAATGGTTTTGGATTGAGCATTTCACAATTGACTACTATCATTATTGTGATTATTTGGGCCATGTTACTGATCGGTGGTTATCGTTTCCTTGATTCGCTTGCGAAATGGGTAATGACTGCCTTGACTTTGGCAACTGTTTTGGCGGTTGTTGTTGCATTATTCAAACACCGTGAATACGTTCCAAACTTTGAAGCTCCAACACCATGGCGCATGGCAGCTTTACCATTTATCGTTTCATTAATGGGGTGGATGCCTTGTCCAATTGAAATCTCAGCCATCAATTCAATGTGGTCAGTTGAAAAACGTAAAACCGTCAATATGTCAGAGAAGGATGCTGTTTTTGATTTTAATATTGGTTACATTGGAACAGCAATCTTAGCACTTATCTTCTGTGCTCTTGGTGCCTTAATTCAATTTGGCTCTGGTGAAGAAGTACAAAGTGCATCAGCAGCTTACATCGCTCAATTCGTTAACATGTACGCTGAAGTACTTGGTGAATGGGCTCGCTTCTTGATTATTCTAATTGCCTTCCTATGTATCTTCGGTACAGTTATCACAGTTATTGATGGTTATTCTCGTGCTAACAACGAATCCCTTCGATTATTACTTGGTAAGGAAGAATCATCTCAAAAAGCTCTTTATGCTTGGATGACTGTGACAGCAGCAGTTGGTCTTATCATTGTTTATCTATTTGCTGGTAATGTGGCAACAATGCTCCGCTTTGCCATGATTGCATCATTCATTACAACACCATTCTTTGGTTACCTTAATTATTCTTTGGTTAATAACAAAGAACATCAAATCAAACCTTGGTTGAAAGTTCTATCAATCATTGGTCTTATTTACCTCTTTGGTTTTGCATTGTTCTTTATCATTGCTTGGCTAACTGGTAATATTTAATACGTTATTTCATGAAATGAACACTCCCTAAAAAACAAAAAAGAAACAGCACCTTATCTCCCTTGGGTGTTGTTTTTTGTATATAAATATATTTATGTAAACTGATTGGTGGTTGCCTTTTTAATATTAAATGATCTAATTTAGTGCGTAAAAAAACTCCTTCTAGAATAGAAGGAGTTTTAGAATATCTAACTAAAATTATTTAACAAATGCGTTAATTTCTTTTTCGATGTTAGCAATTTTAGCTTCAGCATCAGCTAAGTCAGAACCAACTGTTGCGATGTAGAATTTGATTTTTGGTTCTGTACCTGAAGGGCGAACAGCAATCCAAGAATCATCAGCAAGAACATATTTTAATACGTTGCTTGGTGGAGTTGTCAATTTTTCAACGCCATTTGCGCTTGTAGCAGTTTGAGCCAAGAAGTCTTCAGTTTTAACAATATCAGTTGAATTGAATTGAGCAGGAGCGTTGTCACGGAATTTATCCATGATTTTCTTGATTTCTGCAGCACCGTCAACACCGCTAAGAGTTACTGAGATAGTTTTTTCTGCGAAGTATCCGTATTCTTTGTAGATTTCTTCGATACCATCAGCAAGTGTTAAACCACGTGAGCGGTAGTAAGCAGCAATTTCAGCTACGATAAGAACAGCTTGAACGGCATCTTTATCACGTACGAAAGGTTTGATAAGGTAACCGAAGCTTTCTTCGAAACCAAACATATAAGTGTAGTTGTGTTTTTCTTCAAATTCTTGAATTTTTTCTGCGATGAATTTGAAACCAGTCAAGACGTTAAACATTTTAGCGCCGTAGCTTTCAGCGATTTTAGTTACCAATTCAGTTGATACGATTGATTTTGCCAAAGCTGCATTTTCTGGAAGAGTTCCAGCTGTTTTATGTGCTTCAAGAATGTATTTAGCAATGATAGCACCGATTTGGTTACCAGAAAGGTTACGATATGAACCGTCAGCTTGACGGATTTCAACACCAAGACGGTCAGCATCTGGGTCAGTTGCAACAAGAACGTCGGCGTCAACTTTACGACCAAGTTCTTCAGCAAGAGCAAATGCTTCTTGATTTTCTGGGTTTGGAGATTTTACAGTTGAGAAGTCTGGGTCCGGAACAGCTTGAGCTTCAACAACTTGTACAGATTGAAAACCAGCTTGTGCAAGAGCACGACGAGCAAGCATTTCACCAGTACCGTGAAGTGGAGTGTAGACAATCTTCATGTCTTTGCCGTATTCATCAATCAATTTTTGGTTGATGTTAACGTCTTTAACTTCTTTAAGGTATTCAGCATCGACATTTTCACCGATAACTTCAATAAGACCAGAAGCTTTGCTTTCTTCAAGATCAGCTAATTCGATGGCAAATGGATCATCGATAGCACGAATGAAGTCAGTCAAGGCATCAGCATCAGCAGGTGGCATTTGTCCACCATCTTCACCATAAACTTTGTAACCATTAAATGGAGCAGGGTTGTGACTTGCAGTAACCATGATACCAGCAAAAGTACCAAGGTGACGAACAGCAAATGACAATTCTGGAGTTGGGCGAAGTGATTCGAAAACATATGCTTTAATGCCATGTTTTGCTAAAACTTGAGCAGATTCGAAAGCAAATTCAGGTGAGAAGTGACGTGAGTCGTAGGCGATAGCAACACCACGTTTTTTAACATCTTCACCTTTTGTTTCGATAAGTTTTGCAAGACCTTCAGTAGCTTGGCGAACAACGTAAACGTTGATACGGTTAGTACCAACGCCGATAACACCACGCATACCTGCCGTACCAAACTCAAGATTTGTGTAGAAAGCATCTTCTTTTGTCTTTTCGTCCAAGGCTAACAATTCTTCACGGAGATAATCGGGAAGCCCCGCAAAATCGAGCCATTTTTGATAGTTTTCAGTGTAAGTCATTAATGGAACTCCTTTATATGTTCTTATAAACGCTTTCATTATACCACTTTGTAAAAATTATTTCTAGTAAAAATTTAATATTAGTAAAAATATCGTTAAATCAAGCTTTTTGAGTACTTTTGTCTAGTTACGCAAACGTTTGTGTAAAGTAAAAATTAACTATTTTTTTAACTTCATGTAACTAAAAAAACCACGGTTTTCCCGTGATTTTCATTATTTATGCTCTGATTTTCTGTAATTTTGGAACAATTGCAAGCGTTAAAATAGCTGAAATAATCATCTCTGCAATCGCATTTGTACCAAAGACAACCGCAAGTAGTGCTTTGATATCTCCACTATACACATTTGCAAAGAGGAAGAAAATACCACCTAAAACAAAAATTGTATTTGTCATAGAACCAATAGCACCAGCGACAATGATACCAAATCTATTATGAAGCCATTTGTAAACAAAGTATGGTGTGATACCAATCAGAATACGAGGTACCATGGCAACAATTAATGAAGAAAGATTACCATTTTCAACAAATGGAGAGAAGAGGTAACTTGTTGGTAGAAGAGTCAAAGTGTTCACTGTTACACTGATAACTCCCATTAAAGCACCGAGTGTGGCACCAATTCTCGGTCCGTAAACAATAGAAGCAATGATTACTGGAACGTGAATAAGTGTCGGCTTGATTGGCACAGGCCAAAGGTTAAAGACAAGGCTTGTTAAGAAATTAATAACAAGCATGATAGCAAAGAAAATTGCAACTGTGGCAATATTACTTGCTGCTTTACTGTTTTTCATAACTCCTCCTAAGAGATGACTTTTTTGGCTTCTATTTTGAAAGCCCAATACATTATACAAATTTACAGGTGTCTTGACGAGGGTAAAATTATAGACATTTTTCAATATGCTCGATAATTGTGTCAAGTTCAGCCAGCGCACCGCGACCAAGATCTCCACAAGCTAAAAGGCTTGAACGTGGCTCAATTTCTTCATAACCGACCTCTTTTAAGATCGATAAATTACGCTGGGTTAATGGATTTTCATACATTTTTGTGTTCATGGCTGCCGCAATTAATTTAGGTGTTTCAGCTGGTAAAGCAAGAGCAGTAGCTGTGACCATATTATCAGCTAAACCGTGCGCTAATTTTGCTAAAGTATTAGCAGAAGCAGGGGCAAGGATAAATAAATCAGCTTTTTTAGCTAATTCGATATGATTAACGCTCTTAGGATCCTCTTCGCTCATAACATCAAGATGAACAGTATTTTTTGACAAGACCTGAAGCGTCAGTGGCGTGATAAAATCAGTAGCAGCCTTGGTCATTAAAACATGAACATCATAGCCAAGTTTTGTTAATCGATTAGTTAAATCAGCTGCTTTATAGACAGAAATACTACCAGAAACAGCTAATAAAATACTTTTAGACATGATTTGTCACCCTTTCAAAAATCAAGTTTGCAATAGCTTTTTTAGTGTCCGCTTCATAGACATGAGATTCATCTAGCAAATAAGCATGGTGCTTATCTCCCTTAATCTCAGTTAAATCATTGGCAAGCATATAGCATGCTTTATTTTTTTGTAAACTCTCACGCGCAACAGTAAAAAGCTCGTCTTTGCTGACATTAACTAACAATTTAAAGCCAATTAAGCAAATATCAGGATTCCAAGTTTTCACTAAAGAAATCACTTTTGGTGTTTTTTTCATAAAAAGCACTTGGTAGTCTTCTTTAGAAGAAATCTTAGATTCTGTATTTTGACGATTTAGCAAATCCGAAACGTGTTCAGCCTGTTCAACTTCATTAAGATCTGTCATATAAACAGGCGTATAATCAGACACTGCCATGCTATGAATAAAGACATCATGCGTTTTGACGAGAGGCTCAAGCGTACTTAGCAAACTGTCAACATTTGTAATGATCTGAACAGTTAAAAGAGGGTGATCCTTTGGTTTAACAGCTTCTTTAGTTGTAACCAAAGTTACCTGATACCCTTTTTCTAAAAAAGCTTCAGCGATGTATTTTCCTAAAGTTCCTGTAGCATGGTTAGTAATGCCACGCACAGAATCTATCTTCTCGGTTGTTCCACCGGATGTTATTAAAATTTTCATAGCCTTATTTTACACAAAAACATTTTTTTCGTAAATTGTTTGACACACTTTTAATTTAGAAAGTACCTATTTATTCACAAATATTTACCTAAAAACGAACAATAACAACCTTTTCTCCTGAGAAGTTTGAAGAATGAAACAATTGATTTCAATGGTTTTCAAAACGAACAATCTCTAATAAATTCTGTTATTTCAAGGATTTTAAAAACGTTCTTTGTTATAACGAATGACTATAACTATTGATAAAAAAAGTTGCTTAATAACACTAAAACACGAATAATAATAATTGTTTCAATAAATATCGTGCGTTTTTAAAAAAGTATGTTATAATATTTTTATCAATCAAAAAATATCAGAGGAGAGTCCCCGTGAAATCAGATATCGAAATTGCACAAAGTGTTGAGCTTAAACCAATCACAGAAGTTGTTGAAAAAGTTGGTATCACATTTGATGATATTGAACTCTACGGTAAATATAAAGCAAAATTATCATTTGATAAAATCAAATCTGTTCAAGAAAATAAACCAGGTAAACTTGTCCTTGTCACAGCTATCAGCCCAACACCAGCTGGTGAAGGAAAATCAACAATGTCTATCGGTCTTGCTGATGCGTTGAATAAAATCGGCAAAAAAACAATGCTTGCTCTTCGTGAACCATCACTTGGTCCTGTTATGGGGATTAAAGGTGGTGCTGCAGGTGGTGGTTACGCCCAAGTTCTTCCTATGGAAGATATCAACCTTCACTTCACAGGTGATATGCATGCTATCACAACTGCAAATAATGCCCTTTCAGCAATTATCGATAACCACATGCACCAAGGAAACGAATTAGGTATCGACCAACGTCGTATCATTTGGAAACGCGTTGTCGACCTTAATGACCGTGCTCTTCGTCATGTCACTGTTGGTCTTGGTAGCCCAGTTAATGGTATTCCTCGCGAAGATGGTTTTGATATCACAGTTGCTTCAGAAATCATGGCTATCTTGTGCTTAGCAACAGATATTAAAGACTTAAAAGAACGTTTGGCAAATATCGTGGTTGCTTACCGTTACGACCGTACACCAGTTTACGTGCGTGACCTTAAAGTAGAAGGTGCTTTGACTCTTATCCTTAAAGATGCTATTAAACCAAACCTTGTTCAAACTATCTATGGAACACCAGCCTTCGTTCATGGTGGACCATTTGCCAATATCGCACACGGTTGTAACTCTGTTCTTGCAACAACAACAGCTCTTCACTTAGCAGATTACACAATTACAGAAGCTGGTTTTGGTGCTGACCTTGGTGCTGAAAAATTCCTTGATATCAAAACACCAAATCTTCCAACAGCACCAGATGCTGTGGTTATCGTCTCGACAATTCGTGCCCTTAAAATGCATGGTGGCGTAGCAAAAGCTGATCTTGGTGAAGAAAATGTTGAAGCAGTACGTGCTGGATTTGCTAACCTTAAACGCCACGTTGAGAACGTTCGTAAATTTGGTGTTCCAGCAGTTGTTGCAATCAACGAATTTGTTGCTGACACAGAAGCTGAAATTGCTGCACTTAAAGAACTTTGTGCCGAAATCGATGTTCCAGTAGAACTTGCTAGCGTTTGGGCAAACGGTGCTGACGGCGGTGTTGATCTTGCTAATGCTGTTGTAAACGCCGTTGAAAACGGAAACGCAAGCTACAAACGTCTATACTCAGATGACCAAAGCCTTGAAGAAAAAGTCACTAAAATCGTTACTGAAATCTACGGCGGTAACAAAGTTATCTTCGGCAAAAAAGCTAAAAACCAATTGAAACAATTTACTCAATTTGGTTGGGACAAATTGCCAGTATGTATGGCTAAAACACAATATAGCTTCTCTGACAATCCAACCCTTCTTGGAGCACCAGAAGGGTTTGATATCACAATTCGTGAATTTGTTCCAAAAACTGGTGCTGGATTCATCGTTGCTTTGACTGGTGATGTGATGACAATGCCAGGACTTCCTAAAAAACCAGCAGCGCTTAACATGGACGTTGCTGAAGGTGGAACAGCTATCGGATTGTTTTAATAAACTTACCACTAAAAGGTTGGCTTTTGCTGGCTTTTTCTATTTTTCCAGAAAAAAGTAGCCAGTAAAGTATGATATAATAGAAGTAAATGAAGAAAAAATGATGTGGAGGTTATGATTATCGACAATAAAAGTACTAATAAAATTAAAGCATTACGCTTATTAGATAAAAGCCGACGCAGTTTTCTTCGAGGAATTTTTAGTCGGACAACTGTCATTTCTATCCTGTTGATCTTGCAACTTTTGTTCATCATTGCATCATTTGCTTGGCTAGATCACTATCGTATTTGGGTCGCTATGATTGAACGTGCTCTTGCCATTGCAACTGTATTATATCTTGTAAACAGTGAAATGGACGCTCTATCACGTGTGACTTGGCTTATTCTGGTAATGATTGCACCTTTGTTAGGGTCACTTTTTCTCATTTATACCAAGCTTGATTGGGGTTATCGCGGTCTCAAACTTCGAATGAACCATTTGGTTGATGCTAGCAGCCAATATTTGCAAGATAATTTGGAAACATTGAGAGTTTTGAAAAGTAATACGTCGACGACCTATCATCTGGTTCAGTATTTTGACCGTAGTCGCGGTGACTTTCCAGCTTATCAAAATACCGAAGTGACTTATTTCCCAAGTGGAGAAGAGTTTTTCGAAGAACTAAAAAAACAATTGCTCAAGGCCGAAGAATACATTTTCATGGAATTTTTCATCATTGCAGAAGGTAAGATGTGGGGTGAAATTCTACGAATTCTAGAGCAAAAAGTCAGGGAAGGAGTGGAAGTTCGTGTCCTCTACGATGGCATGATTGAATTTTCAACCTTATCTTTTGATTATACACAACGCTTAGAGAAAATTGGTATCAAAGCCAAAGCTTTTTCACCAATTTCACCTTTTATCTCAACTTATTACAATTACCGTGATCACCGAAAAATCATTGTGATTGATGGTAAAGTAGGTTTCACCGGCGGAGTGAACTTAGCTGACGAATATATTAACAAAATCAATCGTTTTGGTCATTGGAAAGACACTGCTCTGATGCTTGAGGGTGAGGCAGTTGATAGTTTCTTAGTACTGTTCTTACAAATGTGGTCAATCACCGAAAGACAAATAGTTGTCAAACCTTACCTTGCTAAGCATAATAAAAAACGAAAAGCAAATGGTTATGTTATTCCATATGGTGATTCGCCACTTGATACCGATAAAATTGGTGAGAATGTTTATATTGATATTCTTAACCACGCCAGAGAATACGTCTACATCATGACACCTTATCTCATTCTTGATAGCGAAATGGAGCATGCGCTTTGTTTTGCGGCGGAACGTGGTGTAGATGTGCGAATTATTATGCCTGGAATTCCAGATAAAAAAGTTCCTTATATGCTAGCAAAAACTTACTTTAGCAAACTCATGCGCTCAGGTGTTAAAATCTATCTCTACACACCAGGATTTGTCCATGCTAAAGTCTTTATCAGCGATGACAGCAAAGCAGTAGTAGGAACGATTAACCTTGACTATCGTAGTTTGTATCACCATTTTGAATGTGCAACTTATATGTATAAAGTTGATGCTATTCGAGATATTTATGATGATTGCATTCAAACCATGCTAAAAAGTAAACGCGTCACTCAAGAGACGCTTGATAGTCGACCACCCCATGAAAAACTTATTGGATTACTGGTCAAAACTATCGCACCCTTGATGTAGAAACAAAGTATTTGCAAATCTTACCTTCTATGGTATACTAGGAACATGCGATGAGCCTAATTAACTCGATTTGAGAGTTTATTTGCGCAAGAGGAGGTCATTCTAGTTCGACTAGAAACGCAGGAGCGGACTTTGGCAATCTGTGTGAACCTTTTTGCCACATTCATTTTTGAATGCCTCATATCCCCACCAATTTTGGTGGGGATTTTTTTGTTGTCAAAATATTTTTAAAATTAAATAAAATTCAGACTTTTCTTTTGAGTTAAAAAATTGTATAATGTACCTACTATAATTTCTTAGAAAATTGAGAATAGTACACTATTTTTCAGGAAGAGGTATTGAAATGGGCTATACAGTCGCTGTCGTTGGTGCCACAGGCGCCGTTGGAACTCGCATGATTCAACAATTAGAACAATCAACACTCCCTATTGACAAAGTACGTCTTTTGTCATCTTCACGTTCTGCTGGAAAAGTATTGAAGTATAAGGGACAAGATGTTACTGTTGAATTGACAACCGAAGATTCATTTGAAGGCGTTGATATTGCTCTTTTCTCTGCAGGTGGTTCTGTGTCAGCAAAATTCGCTCCATATGCTGTTAAAGCAGGAGCAGTTGTTGTCGATAACACATCTTATTTCCGTCAAAATCCAGATGTGCCACTTGTTGTACCTGAAGTCAACGCACACGCTTTAGACGCACATAATGGTATTATCGCTTGTCCAAACTGTTCAACTATCCAAATGATGGTTGCTTTGGAACCCGTTCGTCAAAAATGGGGTTTGAGCCGTATCATCGTCTCTACTTACCAAGCCGTTTCTGGTGCTGGTCAATCAGCTATCAATGAAACACTTCGTGAAATCAAAGAAGTTGTTAATGATGGTGTTGAACCAAAAGACGTTCACGCTGACATCTTGCCATGTGGTGGTGATAAAAAACACTTCCCAATTGCATTTAACGCTCTTGCACAAATCGATGTCTTCACAGATAATGACTACACTTACGAAGAAATGAAAATGACAAACGAAACTAAGAAAATCATGGAAGAACCAGATCTTCCTGTTTCAGCAACATGTGTTCGTGTGCCTGTTCTTTTCTCACACTCTGAAGCAGTTTACATCGAAACAAAAGAAGTTGCTCCAATCGAAGAAGTGAAAGCAGCTATTGCTGGCTTCCCAGGCGCAGTTCTTGAAGATGATGTTGCTAATCAAGTATACCCACAAGCTGCTAACGCTGTGGGCAAACGTGAAACATTTGTTGGACGTATCCGTAAAGACCTTGATGTTGAAAATGGTATTCACATGTGGGTTGTTTCTGATAATCTTCTTAAAGGTGCTGCATGGAACTCTGTTCAAATCGCTGAAACACTTCACGAACGCGGTCTTGTCCACCCAACTAAAGAGCTTAAATTCGAACTAAAATAACAACTCAAACCAGTTTCTTTTAGAAGCTGGTCTTTGAGCATTTTTAATCAAACAGGTATAAATTCTTAGACAAAGAGGGAGAGTATTATGTCTATTGAAGATTTAAGAGATGTTAAAATCATCACCGCGATGATTACCCCATTTAACGAAGACGGTTCAATTAACTTTGACGCGCTACCAAAATTAATTGAACATTTGCTTGCACATCACACAGATGCTCTTTTGCTTGCTGGAACAACTGCTGAAAGTCCAACTTTGACACACGATGAAGAATTGGAGCTTTTTGCTGCAGTGCAAAAGATTGTTAAAGGTCGTGTGCCATTAATTGCTGGTGTTGGTACCAATGATACTCGCGATTCTATTGAATTTGCGCGTGAAGTTGCTGCATTTGGTGGTTTCGCTGCTGGTCTTGCCATCGTTCCATACTACAACAAACCATCACAAGAAGGCATGTATCAACACTTTAAAGCTATTGCTGATGCTAGTGACCTTCCAATCATTATTTATAACATACCTGGACGTGTTGTTGTTGAAATGACGCCAGAAACAATGTTACGTTTGGCAGAGCACCCAAATATCATCGGTGTTAAAGAATGTACGAGTCTTGCTAATATGGCTTATCTGATTGAACACAAACCAGATAATTTCTTGATTTATACTGGTGAAGATGGTGATGCTTTCCACGCTATGAATTTAGGTGCTGATGGGGTAATTTCTGTTGCTTCTCATGTTAACGGTGATGAAATGCACGAAATGCTAACAGTTATCGAAAACAGCGATATCAAGAAAGCTGCAGCTATCCAACGTCAATTCATTCCAAAAGTTAATGCTTTATTCTCATATCCAAGTCCAGCACCAGTTAAAGCCGTGCTTAATTATCTTGGATTTGAAACTGGACCATTACGTTTGCCTTTGGTTTGCTGTCCACCAGAAGATGCTAAACGTATCATCGATGTTGTTATCGATGGAGATGTGGAAGCAACAAAAGAAACCGTCAAAGGTGTTTTGCGTCCTGATTATTAATTTTCCTATTAACGATATAAAAAGCCAGAGATTCTGTTTCTCTGGCTTTTTATTTTATCGCTCACTTATCATTCTTAAAATGCTGAAAATATCCTGATTATTTGAAAGCTTAATGAATCGTTTTTCTGTCAAAGAAAGGTAGTTATCCTCCAGATAGTTGATTTTATCAGTGAATTTTAGGTCACCTAAGTGTTGGTCCTTAGGAAGTTCAAGTACCAATCCTTGAAGAGAGCTGCTGAAATGCTGAATCCTTGGAAAGTCAGCAAGAACGATATCAATTTTCTGCCTTTGTTTTTGAAAAACTTGCTTGAGGTAATTCAGATTTTTTTCAAACAAACCGCTATCCAGATAAAGCAATAGCGCTTTTTGCATGATAAGGTTGGTATCGTAGTCAATCATTTTCTTATGGTCAAGAAAAGCTTTTGTTAAAGCTGGTGGCAAGATAATGGTCCCCAAACGCAAAGCAGGAAAAATGGTCATTGAAAAGGACTTAAGGTAAATAACGTGACCAGAAGTGTCGTAATAATGGAGAGGCAAATCCGTTGATTTTGCAAAATCTCCCATGTAATCATCCTCGATGATGTAGACATCGTAGCGTTCAGCCAATTCAACAATCCTTTGCTTTTCACTGGTCGAATACGATAAACCAAGGGGATTTGAAAAGCGTGAAATAGTGTAGAAAAACTTGATATCACCAGTCTTAAACAATTCTTCTAGCCTTGCTAAATCAATCCCTTCAAAATCACGTTCAATGGTCTGATAAGGCAACTTTAGAGAAGTAACCAAATCATTCATTCGATGGTAAGTTGGCTGTTCCAAAAGAATCGTCTTCTTGTGATTTGGAAAAGGCAACTGCGAAAGGATGTAAAGCGCTTGTTGGGTCCCTGAAGTAACTAAAATGTCCTCTTTTTTGGCGTAAATGGCACTCTTTTCAAGATATTCTTGCAAGGAATCGATTAATTCTTGTAATCCTTCTTGATGATAGTAGTAGTTAAAGAGGTAATTCTCACGATTCACAAGGGTTTCTGTTAGGCACGTTGTAAAGTCTTCATAAGCCATGTTGTTGTAGTCAGATAAACTGAGATTCAGCGGTGTTTCCTTTTGACTTTTTCCTTCAAGGACATAATAACCACTTTTTTCAACAGCATAAATGTAATTTTTAAACTTTAATTCTAGCAAAGCTCGCTGAACAGTGTCTTTACTACAGTGGAATTTTTGGCTTAGACGGCGAATGGAAGGAATACGTTCACCTTTGTGAAATTTGCCATTTTCAATTTGGTCGATGATAGTTGTTAGGATTTCTTGGTATTTACTAGGCATAATCTGTCCCCGAACAGTTTCTTATGATACCTATTGTATAATAAATTGAATTTTCTTACAATATTTCTAAACTCTTATTTTAAAACCTTTTCAAGTTACTGAATCTGGTTTTGAGGCGAGATTAGAAAGTCGTTTATTATGAATCATGTTACACGTTCTGTGATTGTTGCCAACGATGTTGTTGGGGTTGGAAAAGTGGCGCTATCCAGTGCTTTGCCCGTTTTATCAACTTGTCAAATCGAAGTTATTCCTATGCCGACAGTTTTGTTATCTTCGCATACAGGTGGATTCGATAAGATTGCTATCACAGATTTGACTCAAGCAACAAAGGGATTTATCAACCAGTGGGAGACACTTGATTTTCCATGTCATGGTTTGATTACAGGGTATTTTAAAAACCAAACACAGTTAAAAGAGTTAGCTAAATTTGCTAGCAAGCATAAGCTGTCACGCTTTGTTGATCCTATTATGGCTGACAAGGGGCATTTATATGCGGGTTATGATCAAGATTTTGTACTAGCTATGCGAGAATTTTGTAAAAATGCCAATGTGATCACGCCAAATTTAACCGAAGCTTGTCTTTTAGCTGATTGTCCTTATCTTGGCGAGACTTATACAAAAACTGATATCGAGCAACTCTGTGAGCGTTTATCCCATCTTCATAATAAATACATTATCTTAACCGGAGTTTCTTTTGAATCTGATAATGTTGGATTAGCGCATTATGATAGCGAGAGTGGAGAAATCACTTATCATTTTTCGAAAGCCTATCCATATCATTTCTTTGGAACAGGGGATTTAGTAACGGCAGTTCTTGGGGCTGGTTATTTTCACGACTTAAGTCTAGATGATGTTGCCAAAGTTGCTCTAAACTTTATTGATAAGACCTTACAAAGGACTTTGTCATTAAAGCGAGATTTGCGTTTTGGCTTGTCGTATGAACCTTATTTGCCAGACTTAGCTTTACAAATCAAACAATTAATGGAGGAAAAAGCATGAAAAATCTTACCACACGTCAACTTGTTGAACTTAGTTTTTATTCAGCATTAATCTTTATCAGTGTTCAATTTTTACGTATTCCGCTGGGTGCTCAGTTTGTTCATTTTGGTAATGCCTTGGTTGTAATAGCGGTTCTACTATTTGGTTCAAGAATTGCAGCACTTGTTGCATCTATTGGGCTAGGCTTGTTCGATGTGCTTAATGGCTATGCTGCAGAAGTTTGGACTACGATTTTAGAATCATTAATTGTTTGTTTAGTTCTTCATTTTGTTTTTGAAAAACTTTTGCATTCTGATACTAAAACACGCAATGTGATCATTGTTGGGATCGTAGCTGCCATTACAAAAATCATTAGTAACCTTGTTAAATATACTTTGATTAATAGTCTTGTGGGTGGTCTACATTTGCAAGTAGCCTTTTTTACAGCTTTGGTTAAAATCGGTGGAACATTTGGTTCAGCGCTTGTCACAATCATCTCTGTACCAATTTTATACCCAATCTTAAAACAATTCTTCATTCCAGAAAAAAGTCATACTAAAGCGATTTCTGAATAAATCACAAAAGCCTTTTATAAAGGCTTTTTAGTTTGCGTTTTCAACAGCTAAAGTCATTGCTTTAGCTATCAAAATCATGCTATAATTGAAAAGATTATTATAAATAGGCTGTTTGCGCAGCTATTTTCAAAAAGAAAACAAACGAAAGAATATAAGAGATGAGTATTTTAGAAGTTAAACATTTAAGTCATGGCTTTGGTGAGCGTACGATTTTTGAGGATGTGTCTTTCCGTCTGTTGAAAGGTGAACATATCGGTCTTGTCGGGGCAAACGGTGAAGGAAAATCAACTTTCATGAGTATCGTAACTGGACATTTGCAACCTGATGAAGGAAAAGTTGAGTGGTCAAAATATGTCACTGCAGGTTACTTGGACCAACATACTGTACTGGAAGCAGGGATGACAGTACGTGATGTCTTACGTACAGCTTTTGATGAGCTTTTCAAAACAGAAGCACGTATCAATGACATTTACATGTCTATGGCTGATGAAGGCGCAGATATGGATGCTCTAATGGAAGAAGTAGGAGAGTTGCAAGACCGTCTAGAATCACGCGATTTTTACACTTTGGACACTAAAATTGATGAAGTTGCACGCGCTCTTGGTGTTATGGATTTTGGCATGGAGTCTGACGTCACAGAACTTTCTGGTGGTCAACGTACCAAAGTTCTTTTAGCAAAACTTTTGCTTGAAAAACCTGATATTTTGCTTCTTGACGAACCAATAAACTACCTTGATGCTGAGCACATTGAATGGTTGAAACGTTACCTTCAAAACTATGAAAATGCCTTCGTTTTGATTTCACACGATATTCCATTCTTAAATGACGTGATTAATATTGTTTATCACGTGGAAAATCACGATTTAGTTCGTTATACTGGTGACTATGATAACTTCCAAGCCGTTTATGCTATGAAAAAAGCACAGCTTGAAGCTGCTTACGAACGTCAACAAAAAGAAATTGCTGACTTGCAAGACTTTGTTAATCGTAACAAAGCGCGTGTTGCCACACGTAATATGGCTATGTCACGTCAGAAAAAATTGGACAAGATGGACCGCATTGAGTTGCAAGCTGAAAAACCAAAACCATCCTTTGAATTCAAAGAATCACGTACACCAAGTCGCTTTATCTTCCAAACACAAGACTTGGAAATTGGTTACGATCGTCCATTGACAAAACCACTTAACCTAACTTTTGAACGTAATCAGAAAGTTGCCATCATTGGTGCCAACGGTATTGGTAAAACAACACTTCTTAAGAGCTTACTAGGAATCATTCCGCCAATTTCAGGCAGTGTTGAACGTGGTGATTACATTGAACTTGGCTACTTTGAACAAGAAGTCGCTGCTGGTAATCGTCAAACACCGCTTGAAGCTGTCTGGGATGCCTTTCCTGCATTGAACCAAGCAGAAGTTCGTGCTGCTCTTGCTCGCTGTGGTTTGACATCAAAACATATCGAAAGTCAAATTCAAGTACTTTCTGGTGGAGAACAAGCAAAAGTGCGTTTTTGCCTGCTTATGAACAGCGAAAACAACGTGCTAGTACTTGACGAACCAACCAACCACTTAGACGTTGATGCTAAAGAAGAATTGAAACGTGCTCTTAAAGCCTACAAGGGTAGCGTCCTAATGGTTTGCCACGAGCCTGATTTCTATGAAGGTTGGACAGAAGTTTGGGACTTCAATGAATTAATGTAATGAAAAAGCTTGAGAAATTTCTCAAGCTTTTTTAGTTTTCTGAACTAATTCTGAAAAAACTAATGTATCCTTGATAAAAAAGGAGGTTAGCTTATGCAAATTCAAATTAAACATATCAAGAAAGTCTTCAAGGATAAGGAAGTTTTAAATGATATTTCATTTACCATCGAATCAGGTTCGATTTGTGGACTTTTGGGAGTCAATGGAGCTGGGAAATCTACATTAATGAAAATACTCTATGGTTTAGAAAGTCAGAGTGCTGGTGAAATTTTATTTGATGGAAAAACGAGTAAAGAGATAAAAGATGATAAAAAATTTGGTGCTTTAATTGAGTCACCAGCTATTTACATGAATTTATCAGCTTTTGATAATTTAAAAACTAAAGCACTGCTTTATGATATTCCAGACGAAACTATACAAGAAACCTTGAATTTAATTGGTTTAGCAAATACTGGTCGCAAAAAAGCTGGCAAATTTTCTTTAGGAATGAAGCAACGTTTAGGACTTGGTATGGCAATCATTACCAATCCAGAATTTCTGATTTTAGACGAGCCAACTAACGGCTTAGACCCAGATGGCATCAAAGAACTTTTAGATTTAATCAACTCTCTCAAGCAAAAAGAAATGACGATTCTCATCTCAAGTCACCAATTACATGAAGTTAGTAAGATTGCAGATGATATTGTTATCCTGCATCAAGGAAAAATTCATTACAATCAGCCCAATCAAGACAAACAAGATTTAGAAAAACTCTTCTTTTCTATTATCCATGGAGGTTATGAAAAATGAGAAAAATACTTCAATCAGAATGCCTAAAACAAAAACATGGTGCTTACTTTAAATTATGTTTAGTCTTACCATTTATCTCTCTGTTTATCGCTTTTTTGCTTTGCGGACCAACGATTCTAGAGAATTTTTCAATTTATTGGTGGGAAGCATTGTTTTTATTTACTTTGGCAGGATTGTTATTTGTTTATGATTATAAAGCTGAAGAAGGAGCTGGACATTTTCAAAACACACTTCAAGGTAAATTAACTGGAAAAATTAAAGTCGCAAAAGTCATGACGGCATTAAAAAACCTATTTTTAGCAAGTTGTGTTCTGTTACTTTTTCTTTATCTTGTCTCATTTGTTTTTTGCGGTGTGATGACTGTCCACTTTTTTCGTGACGCTTGGGTACTATTATTGATGCTTATCGCTTCTGCATGGAATGTCCCTCTCTTATTTTACCTTTCAAAATGGATTAATTGTTATTTGGTTTTAGTTCTAAATTCTTTTTTATGTTTGCTCGTTGCGCCATTTTTAGCACAAACGTCTTTTTGGTATTTATTTCCCTACACATATCATTATAAAATCGCCCAAGCTATTCTCCACTTAAAACCTTCTGGAGAAGTAGAAGTACTAAATCACCCTCATCCTGTAGGACTATGCATTGTAGCAATCAGTTTATCCGTCCTTTTATTTCTTATCTTCATCAAAGCACTAAAGGAGCAAAAACGTGGTTAAAATTTTAAAAAGCGAGTTCTTAAAATTAAAAAATTCGGCTATTTTATACCTGATGATTGGCTTATTTGCTTTAGAATGGTTAACCATACCAGTTTATTTATCAAATCATCAAACCTCCTACGCCCTAGAGGCGATGACCTTTTTACCCATGCTAGCTTATTGTTTAATGCTGACTATTGTCTCGCTGCTAACAATAGAGCAAGAAGAACAAGCTAATCACTGCCAAAATATCAACAGTAGTCACAATAGAGCTAAAATCTGGTTGCTTAAGTTGTTAGCGCGTGATCTTATTGTTATTCTGCCTTGTCTTATTTTATGGGGGAGCATTGGATATGTGATCAATGATATCTCTTATGCCTTTTATTCAGGAAGCTTGACTTGGCTTTTACTTGTCTTTCTCAATCATTTTCATCATTTACTTAGCTTATGGGCAGGAAAAGGTCTTAATCTCATTATCTCATTCGTGGAGTGTCTTTTTATCATTTTTGCTTCAAATCATGCTTTTATGGGCAATTTCTGGATTCCTATCATTTTGCCAGTTAATGCTATCTTAATGCCTGAAAAAAAGCTAATGATTAAGACTATTTTCATCTTGTTGACTTGGATACTGATGTTAGATGTTATAGCCGTTTTAACACTTAAACGCAATAAAAATGAGTGAAATCATGTTTCTTATAGTAAAATAGAAACAAATACAATTGAGGTGACAAAAGTGCACAAAATTTTAGTTGTGGACGACGATTTTGAAATTTTAAAACTAATGACTAATATTTTTGAAATGCAAAATTATGCTGTAACAACTTATCAAGTAGTAAACTCTCCTATTGATATCTATGATTTTATGGGATTTGACTTAATTTTACTCGATGTTATGATGCCAAATGTAGATGGCATGGCTCTTTGCCAAGAAATTCGCCATCGTATTGCAACACCAATTATCTTTGTTAGTGCTAAAGATAGCGAAGAAGATATCATTTCTGGTCTCAAACTCGGCGGCGATGACTACATCACCAAACCATTTAGTATTAAACAACTAGTCGCAAAAGTGGAAGCACATTTAAAAAGGGAAGAACGCCTTAAGCAGGCAAAAAAAGACTTTCAAGAATTTAAACGTTAGAATTTTCTACAATGACATTTTACTTGCAGGAAAAAAGCATTTACATTAATGGTGAACGCGTTCCTCTAACCAGTCGTGAATATCATATTCTAGAGCTCTTGTCTAGCCAGCCTAAAAAAGTTTTTACACGTGAAAATATCTACGAAAGCGTATATAACGATGATTCGGATACTCTTTTTAGATCTATTTCAGAATATGTTTATCAAATTCGTCAAAAATTTTCTCTCTATGACATTAATCCTATAAAAACAGTTCGAGGAGTGGGATATCAGTGGCATGATTAAAGCAAAAAAGATTAAAACATTAAAACAACGCATTTTTCAAACCGTCATTGAAGTGATTGTCGGAATCGTCCTTGTTATCTGTTTGATTTTAACCTTAACAAGTGTCCTTGCCTATACTAAACAAATCAGTCTCAGCAATCAGCTAAATATTAGTCTTTCAGATAAGGTCTCTAAAGATATGATTGTCAAAGAAATGACGAAAGTACCTTATGACTACGTTTTATATGACCAGACTGGGAAGGTCATTAAGCGAACAAACGTCACTGAGGATTTGATGTATTACCAAAAAGCTTTTAAAGAGAGAAAAAACTTAAACGAAAATGGGGTTACCTATTATCTTGCCCAAAATTCGCACTACGTTTTAGTTGTCCGACAATCTAGCATACCAGAGTTTTCAAATCATGCGCTTCGCTCAATTTCGTACAATACGCTGACTTACATCATCTTTATCATCGGCTTTTTGATGGTCCTTATTTTTGCAATCACAAGACTGCTCAAAGAATTCACTTCAAATTTTTATGCAATCCAAAAATCAACTCAAAATATGGGAACTAAGTCTCACTCTGATTTCCTAGAGTATTCTAGAATTGCGGAATTTGATGACACCTTAACTGTTTTAGCACAAAAAAGTGATGAATTAGCTGAACTGATTGAAAGAGAAAGAAGTGAAAAGAAAGATTTATCTTTTCAAATCGCTGCCTTAGCTCACGATGTCAAAACTCCGTTAACGATCATTAAGGGAAATATCGAACTGCTTGAAATGACACCACTTAACGAACAACAAACGAGTTTTCTAACATCAATCAATAATAGCCTTTTAGTATTTGAAAACTATTTCAACGCAATACTTAACTATAGTCGTCAATTAAGCGATAACGACCATAAAGAAAAGCTATTCTTAAAGCCTTTTTTAGCTGATTTATCGGTAAAAATTGAAGATATTCTAAAACCAAATGCAATTGATTTCAAGATGAGAAATACCTGTGCTACCGATTCTTTTTTAGCAAATAGCTTAAATCTTAAACGTGCACTGATTAATATCCTAGTAAACGCTACTCAACATGCCCCAAAAGGAAAAATTCGCCTTAGCATTTCAGAAGATGATAGTCATCTCATATTCTCCATTTGGAATGATGGTCAACCATTTTCAGATGAAGCTCTTAAAAATGCCGCAAAATTTTTCTTCACTGAACATAATAGCAGAAGCGGAAAACACTATGGTATTGGACTATCTTTTGCGAGAGGCGTAGCTGAAAAACATCATGGAGGTTTAAGAATTTCAAATCCTAGTAGAGGTGGAGCAGAAGTCATTCTTTCCATAAAAAAATAACCGTTCACGACGAAAAAACGACTATTTACGACATGGTCGTTTTTTTAGTGATTAATCTGATAAAATAGAGGATAGAGATATCACTTTTCATAAAAAGGAAAAAATGAAAGCTACTTATAAGGGAAAAGTTGCAGATGTTTGGCAAGTCAGCAAAGATAATCGAAATAGTCCTGACTGGGTAAAAGAAGCTTTTGCAAAAAAGATATTTTTGCTGGTTAGATAACCACCTTCGTGTTTTAACGGCTGGTTTAAAGCCATCGACAGTTAAAAACCTTAAAACAGGAGCGATTGGAAGCCTAGGTGGCGGATTTGCTGGCTACGGTATGTATGAATTGGCATACTTGGGCGATTATATTGATATTACCAATCGCCGTATTATTGCTCAAAAAACATTTGAAAAGGAATATCAGATTATTGATTAAAAGAGTCAATTCGTTTATAAGAAATCACCCTAAAACGACAGCAAAATTATGGCTAGGATACTGTGCTTTTTATTTAATCATGAGTTACGTTATGCTTGGTCAAAGTCACAATTGGTTTCATGTTTTATATTACCTAACGCTTACTAGTATTCCAATACTAATTTCACTACAAAAGAAAAAATAGACCCCATGTTTCTAAAAACACGGGGTTCTTTTAATTAATTGCGATACTTAATAATCACTTCACAGCGGTCAACCAAGAGTGAAAAACGTTCATCATCTGATTTTTCCTGATAGATGCCAGCTTTAGTCTCAAAGGCAAATCTTTCTGAAGCGAGCGTTTTTGAAGTTTCTTGATAAAGTTGCCATTTATCTTTATGACTTGAAAGTGCAATGAGAGCTTCGAGAACGAGAACTAAAGAAGCAATAATCACTGCCAACAATTTAAAGCAAGGAATTGGTAAAGTAGCTAAAATCGGGATTAAAGCTAAAGTAATGATTTGAATGACTTTAAACACGATAAACCAAGCACGGTGAAAACGAGCTTTCCTATCAGAGCTTTTAATTGCTTGCTCTAAACGCTCTGAAAGATAAGTTTCACTTGTTATTCCTTTGTAATCGTCCATTTGAATCTCCTTGATTGAAAGCTTTTTCCTATGTGATTTTATTGTATCGCCTTGCTAAGAGATAGTCAAGAATTGACTTTATGGTATAATAGAACGTGGTTTAAGATTTTAAAAATCTTAATAAAACAAGAATAAATAGAGTATCAAACACAAGCAAATAAAGCTTACTATGAAAGGATAAATATCTTAATGGCTACTATTCAATGGTTGAATGGGAGCCATGTGGAATTGCAAAATCAAAAAATAGGAAATATAGCCCAAAAGCCTTGATTTATCAGGGCTTTTACTATTTTTTTCTTTGGTAAGTAATTGTAGTGTTTAGCAATAATACGCAAAAATAATCAATTTTTGGTGCCTAGTTTGGTGCCTAGAATTTCACGAAAACATTTTAATAAGTGTTCTCGTTTTTTTATTTTCAGGAGGAAAATCATGCAAAAGGATGAAGAATCATCACGACAAATTATGATGTGTCATCTTATGGCTATCATGAGAATTGATATCGAGAAAGCAAAGAGGATTGTTGTTGAAATGGAAGAGTCTGGTTTAATCCAGTTTGATGACATGGGGAATGTTGGTTTGTTAGTGTTGGAGGGACAATCATGAAACGTATCACCGTAAATCACTATCAAACGTCAGAGCGTTACTATAAGCTCCCAAAACTCTTGTTTGAGAGTGAGCGCTACAAGGACATGAAACTTGAGGTTAAGGTTGCTTATGCTGTTCTCAAAGATCGCTTGGAATTGTCATTAAGTAGAGGATGGATAGATGAAGATGGGGCCATTTATTTGGTCTATTCTAACTCCAAACTCATGGCACTACTTGGCTGTTCCAAGTCAAAATTACTGACGATTAAGAAAACCTTACGAGAGTATGGTTTGATAGATGAAGTCCAACAGTCTTCCAGTGAAAAAGGACGTTTGGCGAATAAAATTTACTTAGGGGAGTTGGAACATGAACGCTACCCCAGGCTCAAATTCAGACGGGGGTAGTGTTCAAAAAATACCAGGGGGGTATCAAAATCAGCTGGGGCCAGTCTTAAATTCAGCCACTAGTGAGACTGAAGTTAGTGAGACTAATATGAGTGAAACTAAAGAGAGTGAGTCAGTCATTGAGGACGAGGAGGAGAAAGAAAGTCTAACAAGTAAGAAAAGTGACAATGACTATTTTCAACGTAAAGTAGACCGAGTCACAAGATACGACAAAGATTATATTTGGGGTTTGGTTCATGACCAGTTGAGACAAGTTGGTCTTTCACAGGCCGCAAGTGATTATGCCTTGATTTATTTTGATCATCGGTATCAGTACGCTTTAGAGAATATGAGGTTTGCGGATAAATTAGAAACGATAGCTGAATACGTCTTTAATGGCGTCTTATCCGAATGGACCAAGGTCCAACGCTTAAAAGAATTAAAAGAGGGTGAGTAAGATGTTTTGGTGGATATTATTAGGTATTTGGGGATTAGGAATGATTTGGTTTATTTTTGAACTTATCACTGCCCCAGAAATGGAAGATCATTGTTAAGAAAGGACGTTACGCAAGAAGTAAGGTCCTTTTTAATTTTGTCAGAAAGGAATGAGAGACATGAAGTTTTTAGATTTGTTTGCAGGAATTGGAGGTTTTCGACTGGGGCTAACCCGTCAGGGCCATGAGTGTATTGGCTTTTGTGAGATTGACAAGTTTGCGAGGAAATCTTACAAGGCCATCTATGAGACCGAAGGAGAAATAGAATTTCATGATATTAGACAAGTCACAGACCAAGACTTTAGACAACTTAGAGGGCAAGTGGACATCATCTGTGGGGGATTGCATTTTCACTCGCAGGCAGATGATTGGGATTTGAGGATACTAGGGGAACTTTGTTCTTTGAGATTGCTCGAGCGCCCAAACAGATCCAACCACGTTTTTTATTTCTCGAAAATGTCAAGGGCTTACTTAGTCACGACAAGGGAGAGACATTTCGAACAATCCTCATAGTAATAAAGAGAAAGGACGATTTGAATGAGCTATTCAAAACTTTTAAAAGAAATCATGTACGATGAAGATAATATTTCATATACAGAAAGAGGGATAAAACCACTTTTTTCTGCTCCAGAGACTGCTCAAATTATAATCATAGCACAAGCACCGGGTATTCGTGCTCAAGAGTTAGGTATATTTTTTAATGATTTAAGCGGCAATAAGCTTCGTGAATGGTTAGGTATTGATAGAGAATGTTTTTATGATTCTGGATATTTTGCAGTGGTCCCAATGGATTATTATTTTCCTGGAAAAGGTAAAACGGGGGACTTACCTCCAAGAAAAGGATTTGCAGAAAAATGGCATAAGAAAACATTAGATCTCATGCCAAATAAACAATTAATACTTTTGATTGGCACCTATGCTCAACGATATTACTTAAAACAGAGATCGACGGAGAAATTAACCAATACTGTAAAGAATTTCGATAGATATCTACCTGAATTTTTCCCCCTTGTGCACCCTTCGCCACGTAATAATATTTGGCAGTCTAAAAATCCTTGGTTTCTAGATCAGGTTATTCCTGCTTTGCAGGAACGTGTTAAAGCAATTCTTAAATAAAGATTCAGAAATATACAGAAGATCGTTTTTAAACAATCTACCAGGAATGGTAGGTTTTTTTATAGTCAAAATTTTTAGAAATAACACTATCGTAACCGAAGAGAATTATATAAATATAAGTCTATGATTAATATCATTAAATCAATTGAACATAGTTAGATGTATTTGAAACAATCTAGACATTCTAGTATTTTTAAAACTTGATATAAATCAATTCTTATATTTTTATACTCATTTATACTAGAGACAATAAGGGAGGTAGAAATCATGCAAAAATGGTTATCAGGTTATCGAAATTGGTTGACAGCAATAACTGGTGCTCTTATTATTCTTGCATTTTCATCCAAATGGGTTTTTAGTAGTGAGCAGCGATCAGCTTATCTACTGTTTGTAGCTTCATTAGTTGGCGGTTTACCAATTTTTGTTCAAGCCTATCAAGCTCTTAGAGTTAAGGTCATTAGCATCGATCTCTTAGTAACTCTTGCTATTTTAGGGGCATTTGTTATTAAAGAGTTTGAAGAATCAGCTATTGTAGCTTTTCTCTTCTTGTTCGGTGCATACTTAGAACAAAGAACATTAGCCAAGACACGTTCTGCGATTAAGAATCTTGTCGAGTTGGCGCCAGAGACTGCATTTCGGAAAGCACACAATAGTGACTTTGAAGAGGTGTCGGTTGAAGAAGTTGAAGAAGGTGACATTCTTATAGTAAAAACAGGTGGTAAGATCCCAGTTGATGGTGAAGTTATATTTGGTGTTGGTACCACAAATGAATCTAGCATAACAGGTGAGCCTATTCCAGTCTCTAAAGGTCTAGGAGATAAAGTTTTTGCTGGTACTATTCTCGAAAATGGGACCATACAACTTCGTACTGATAAAATTGGAGAAGACACAACTTTTGGGAAAATTATTGAATTAGTCGAAGAAGCACAAGACTCCAAATCAAAAGCTGAGAGATTTATTGACCAATTTTCAAAATACTATACACCTGCAGTTTTGGTGCTTGCTATTCTCGTTTGGCTTATTAGTCGCAATATTGAGTTAGCCGTTACTATTTTGGTTCTCGGATGTCCTGGTGCATTGGTTATTGGGGTACCAGTTTCAAATGTGTCAGGGATTGGAAATGGCGCACGACATGGTATTTTATTTAAGGGTAGTGATGTCATTACAAACTTTAGTAAAGTTGATACAATGCTATTTGATAAAACAGGAACATTAACTTATGGTAACCCTCAGGTTGCACAGACAATCTACTATAGCAGTGATAGGAGTCTTGCTGAGAGCTTACTGGCTAGTGTTGAGAGAGAATCAGATCATCCGCTCGCGAAAGCAATTGTGAAAAATTACTCAGGTTCTTTAGTAGAGGTAATTGACTCAACAGAGGTCGTTCAAGGTGGGGGAGTTGTTGCTCATATTCAAAATCACCAAGTTCTCGTAGGGAACTCTTATTTGATGAATCAATATAATATTCCTTTCACTAACCAGATGAAGAGCGACACAGCAGGGATGGAAGCAGAAGGGAATTCAATTGTCCTAACTGCTATTGATGGACAAATAGCTCTTATTGTAGGGATTCGCGACCAGATTAGACAAGGAGTCAAGGAGGATTTAGAGACGCTTAAGAATATGGGAGTAAAAAATCTCATTCTATTGTCTGGAGATAATCAAGGCACAGTTGATTTAGTTGCTAGTCAGTTAGGCTTAACCGAGGCTTATGGTCATCTACTACCAGAAGACAAGGCAGAATTTGTGAGAAAACGTCAGGCAAGTGGAGAAATAGTAGCATTTGTCGGAGATGGTATTAATGATAGCCCATCATTGGCCTTGGCAGATATTGGAATTGCCATGGGAAACGGTACAGATGTTGCCATTGAAACTTCAAATGTTGTTTTAATGAATTCGGATTTTCACAGAATCCCTCATGCGATCGGATTGGCTAAAGCTACACGACATAATATGATTGAAAATATCTTCATTTCATTGCTAGTCGTAGTAGTTCTTCTTATCAGCGTTCTCTCAAGTTCGTGGATGAATATGGCTATTGGCATGTTTGTTCATGAAGGTAGCATTCTCCTAGTTATTTTGAATGCTATGAGGCTTTTAAAATATAAAAGAAAATAGAGATTCTTGATATAAATCAATTTTTTATTCTAAATATCGTACTATACTAAAGATATAATAAGGAAAGGAAGTAAAGATGATGAAAAAAGCTATACTACAGCTTGAAACACTGGCTTGTCCAACATGTATGCAAAAAATTGAGGGAGCCATTAAAAGTGTGGCAGGTGTTGATAAAGACAGTGTTAAGGTTCTCTTCAACGCTAGCAAGGCAAAAGCAAATTTTGATACAAGTCTGACAAATATTGAAGAAATTGCGAATGCAGTACGAGCAATTGGCTATGATGTTCTAAAAGCATCAGAAAAATAATAGGGGGGAAGTTGTAATGTTAAAACAATTTTTTGAAGCAAATGATGAGATGCTTGATTTATATACTAATGCTATCACAAAAGCTCATGGGAAAAATCATCCAGAAGTTTTTGAAGTTCGCAAACTTTATGAAACAATTCAGCATAAAATTCAGGGCAATAATATGGACCTATCAAATGAATTTTCGGAACTGAGGGGTGTTACAAACGATTTTGCAATTCCAGATGATGTTTGTGAGACATTTACTAAAACCTATCAGCTCTTAAAACAATTTGTCGAATTATCTCAAGAGTAGGTTTCGTCAATTAGAAAGAGGTTATCCATGGTTCAACATCTTTGCGTGACACTTGTACCATTATTTAATTATCTGTCAGAAGATGAGCAGATTGAGATCAATCAATTGGCGAGACACCAACAATTTAAAAAAAATGAGATTATTTTCAAACCAGGAGATGAAAAACTAGATATTGTAGCTCGTGGAAGTATGAAAGTCTATCAACTGTCTCCGAATGGTAAGGAACAACTTTTACGAGTTGTTGAACCGGGTAGCTATGAGGGTGAAAATCAGTTGTTTGGTATAAAAAACGAGACACTTTTTGGTGAAGCTCTCGAAACAACTGAAATTTGTAGCTTGAGTAAACAAGCTTTTAATCACGTGATGCTTAGGAACCCACAGATTGCTCTTAAACTATTTGAGTTGAGTGCTCAAAAAATGGTTCAAGTGGAGAAACAAGCTCAGTTTCTATCTATGGAGCGTGTTGAGGAACGCTTAGCAACTTATCTTTTAGATTTATCAAAGGTGAATGGTTGTCATCAAATCAGCCTACCTATGAAAATGAAGGACATTGCTCAATATTTAGGAACGACTCCAGAAACTCTTTCTAGAAAGTTTAAGTACCTTGAGAATAATGGTTATATTGAACGGTCAGGAAGAAAAATTAGTATCCTCGATGGGGATGAACTACTTGATTTATGAAGTATGAAGTATAATGATAGGAAATCTTAGTATACATAATAGATTCTCTTGCAAACAATATATTAATTGTGATAAAATAAATTAATTCTTACCAAGTTTTAGATCATTCATAGTTATTTATCTGAATTTTGTGAGGTGGAATAAAAATAGTGGAGGATAAAGTATGTCTCAAATAGATAGAAATCTTCGTCATCGCTCAAGTATCTATGATAGTATGGTAAAATCGCCTAACCGTGCTATGCTAAGAGCTACTGGCATGACGGATGATAGTTTTGAAAAGCCTATTGTTGGGGTTATCTCAACTTGGGCTGAGAACACGCCATGTAATATCCACTTGCACGGTTTTGGTCAAATTGCCAAAGAGGGTGTCAAAGATGCGGGTGCCTGGCCAGTTCAATTTGGTACAATTACTGTTGCAGATGGTATTGCCATGGGGACACCAGGGATGCGTTTCTCATTGACATCTCGTGATATTATTGCTGACTCAATCGAAGCTGCTATGGGTGGTCACAATGTCGATGCCTTTGTTGCTATTGGTGGCTGTGATAAGAACATGCCAGGTTCAATGATTGCCATTGCCAATATGGATATCCCAGCTATTTTTGCTTACGGTGGTACTATTGCACCGGGTAATCTTAACGGTAAGGATATCGACTTGGTTTCTGTTTTCGAGGGTATCGGTAAATGGAACCACGGAGATATGACTGCCGAAGAGGTAAAAAATCTTGAATGTAATGCCTGCCCTGGCCCTGGTGGTTGTGGTGGTATGTATACTGCTAACACAATGGCAACAGCAATTGAGGTTATGGGGATGAGCCTTCCAGGATCATCATCTCACCCTGCAGAATCAGCTGAGAAGAAGGCTGATATCGAAGAAGCAGGTCGTGCAGTTGTGAAAATGCTAGAAATGGGACTTAAACCATCAGATATCTTGACACGTGAAGCCTTTGAAGATGCCATCACAGTTATAATGGCGCTTGGCGGTTCAACAAATGCCACTCTTCACTTGCTTGCTATCGCTCATGCGGCTAACGTTGATTTGACGCTTGAAGACTTCAACGATTTCCAAGAGCGCGTGCCTCACTTGGCTGACTTGAAGCCTTCAGGTAAATATGTCTTCCAAGACCTTTACAATGTTGGTGGTGTGCCAGCGGTTATGCGCTACCTCTTGGCTAACGGATTCCTCCACGGAGACCGTATCACATGTACAGGTAAAACAGTAGCTGAAAATTTAGAAAACTTTGCTGATTTGACACCAGGTCAAAAAGTTATCATGCCACTTGAAAATCCTAAACGTGCCGATGGTCCATTGATTATCTTGAAAGGTAACTTGGCTCCTGAAGGTGCCGTAGCTAAGGTTTCAGGTGTTAAGGTTCGTAACCATACGGGTCCTGCTAAGGTCTTTGACTCAGAAGAAGCTGCTATCGATGCGGTACTTTCAGATGACATCGTGGACGGCGACGTTGTTGTTGTCCGTTATGTAGGTCCTAAAGGTGGACCAGGTATGCCAGAAATGCTTTCCCTTTCTTCTATGATTGTTGGTAAGGGTCAAGGTGACAAGGTTGCCCTCTTGACTGATGGACGTTTCTCAGGTGGTACCTATGGCTTAGTCGTTGGACACATTGCTCCTGAAGCTCAGGATGGCGGTCCTATCGCCTATCTCCAAACTGGTGATATGGTAACAGTTGACCAAGATACCAAAGAAATCACCATGCATGTTTCTGATGAAGAAATAGCAGCCCGCAAGGAAACGACTGTCATTCCTCCACTATTCAGTCGTGGAGTTCTGGGTAAATATGCTCATATTGTATCTTCTGCCTCTAAGGGTGCTGTGACAGATTTTTGGAATATGGATCGTAGCGGTAAATCATAAATAGTCAGTATTTTGTCTCTTAATTAATACTCTCAGTAAACAATAAGACTTATAATGCTATTAATATTTTTATAGTCATTAATGATTCATTGTAATGGAGAGATGCATGCTCAAAAGTTTAAAGAAATATCTTCCTTACCAGGGGATGAAATATATCAAGCCAGAAAAAGCAGGGAACCTTACAGAAACAATGAGTAATCTACGACAATTAGCACAGTCTTCGAGGAATGAGTTTACCCTTTTAAGTCAATCTTTAGCTGAACGGGTAGGTCCTTTTAGAGCAGAGCGGGTTAGTCAGTGGATGAATCAAGCTCAGTATTGTCGACCGCATTTTTGGTGTTATTATCGTCTACCATCTAATCATCCTGATGATGTTGCAATGGCAATACGTCTCTTTGGCAACTATAATCATTTTGGAATTTCTGTAGAAGTAAGTTTTATTGAAAGGAAAAGGTCTGAAGAAAGCTTAAGGAAGCAAAATAAGGTACTTAGTATTCCAATTTCTTCACCCTTGTACTACATTGTACAGAAAGATGGTACTAGTTCTAAGATTGAAGGAACTGAAGAGAATCGTCAAATGTTAATCCAGAGTGTTAACAATGCCCAGGTTAGAAAGGTTCTAGTGAAAAAAGATGTAATTTATGATGATACACAAACAATGGAACAATTTCTTGATAAATTGTATAAAGCTTTCAATGAACTTTTACCTTATTATGAGGTAACAAAAAAATAAAAAAAGGTAGATATGCGTGTTAATTCGCATATCTACCTTTTTATTATTTTCGAGATTACCAAGGACTGATACGCAGTGCAATTCGTCCGAATCGGCTGATACGAGTCATTTTCCAAGCGGGATTATAGGTGACAATAACTTCAGCTGAGGCAACTTCAGGAATTTCTTTGATTTTATCAGCAACCTCAATTGGCAACGTGTCAGCACAGCCACAGTTAGTTTCTGTAAAAGTCATAACAAGCCTACAATGTCCTGTTTCATTGATATTAATTTCATAGACTAAGCCCAAATTATAAATATCTAGTTCTAATTCTGGATCAATGACGGTCAGTAATTTTGCTTTGATTTGAGGAGCTAATACTTTTGCTCTCTCATTTAATCTTATATCTTCGCGCATAAGAAACCTTTCTAAAGTATAAATGTTAATGTGATTGGTAAGTTAATTATAAGAAATCGAACTCTTCCCAAAATGATTTTAATAGCTGGATTTTTTTACCTTTTCTATTTATTAATCCTTTTTCTTGAAATACTTTTAGTTTCCGGGAGATAGACTCTGGGCTAGTAGCTAAATAACTTGCTAATTCCTTCATTGAGACTGGCACTGTCACCGTCTCATTGTCAATAATAGTTGGCAAAGAAGACAATTGACTTAGATAAGAGGCTAAGCGATCCTCGATATGATCAATTGCTAAAAGCTGAAGCTGCTTTTCGACTTCTAAGGACTTTAGTGCATTTAATTGAAGTAATTTACATCCAAGTTGAGGGTATAGCTCAATTAGCTTATTGAAGTCAGATTTAAAAAGGATACAGACTTTGGTTTCTTTTATAGCTTCTGCATAAAGAGTTTCATTAGTAAGACCAAAGAGATAATTTTCTCCATCGTACTCACCTTCTCTTACAATACGTATGAGCTGTTCTTTACCTGTTCTGCTTAATTTATAAATTCGCATAGCCCCAACGGAAACAATAGATAATTGTTCTTGACTGTCAGGAGAAAATACTATCTCCCCTTTTTGAAATGTTTTGTGATGTAATAGATTTTGAACACCGCTTTGTTCATCCTTGGCAAGGTTACTAAAAAGTGGAACTCTATGAACACACCCTATATTAGCCATATCTTTTATCTCTCTAAAAATAATAAATAATTTCAAAAAAACTTGACTATTGTCAATTTTTTTTAGTTAGGGATTATATATAATATAAATACCATATATAGTATTCAATGTAACAACAAAACACCATATATAGATATTATACACAATAGGAGAACAAAATGCAAACTATCCAAGTATACTACATCAGTCTAAGTGGAAATACAACTAGTTTTCTCGAAAGGCTGGATAGATACCTACAAAAAGAATTTCAAGAAAGCCTGAATTATATAAATGTAAAAGACTTGGTCAATAGTGGTGAACCTTCGACATTCAAAATTAATGATCCCTATTTTGCATTTCTGCCTGCCTATCTTGAAGGGGGGAATGGTCTTGATACGGGGGATGTTGAAATTTTAACGACTCCATTGCGTAGGCTTATAGCTCATAAAGATAATAGCAAACACTGTCTTGGAATTATTGGGAGTGGGAATCGAAATTTTAATAAACAATTCTGTCTTACAGCTCATCAATATTCTGAAGAATTTGGTTTTCCTGTGCTAGATGAATTTGAGTTGAGAGGCACTGAGGAAGACATAAAACGAATTGCTCATAGATTAAATATGAGAATGATAGAGTGGAGATATAGTTCAGAACTTGTTTCATATAGGCGGTTGCCAAACATGACAGCAACTACAATTCTGCATGCTTTACGTCATAGACATAATACCAAGAGTGGGACTTGGGGAAAGATGACAATTCTTTCGGGAGAATTGAAGTTTTATGAGCTAAAAGAAGACGGACAAGTTATTGCAGAACATGTTTTTAATTGTGAAAATCAACCTCCATTTGTTGAACCACAAGCCTGGCATAAGATTAATCCTCTTTCTGAAGATCTTGAATTCTATATTGAGTTCTACTGTAAAAAAGAGGATTTATTAGCTAAACAGTCAGAATATTCCCCACTTGGTGGAGCAAGAATATAAATAAGAAAAGGAAAAATTAAATGACACAAGATTACTTTATTCTTAACAATATGTTAAATGTACCAGTGGAAGGGCAGATTCCCTTGCACTACGACAAAGAAGCGCTATACGAATATTTAAATACCGAAATTAAAAATAATTTGAAGTCCTTCGATAACATTGATGCAAAACTAAATTATCTTATCGCACATGATTATATTGAAGAAAGTATCATTGATTCTTATGGTAAAAATAGCAGAGCATTTGTTAAGGAACTCTTTGATTTTGCCTATAACTACGGATTCGAGTTTAAGAGTTTCATGGCAGCTTATAAATTCTATAATCAGTATGCAATGAAAACGAATGATTCGAAATATTATTTAGAAAACTTTGAGGATCGTGCTGTATTTAATGCTTTGTATCTTGCGAATGGGGATAGGAATCTTGCTCATAAGATACTAGAAGAACTTATTTCCCAAAGATATCAACCTGCAACACCAACATTTCTAAACGCAGGTAAGAAGAGGCGGGGAGAAATGGTTTCATGTTTTCTTATTGATATTGAAGATTCTATGCTATCGATTGGTCGGAATATTAATTCAGCTTTACAGCTTTCTAGAATAGGTGGAGGCGTAGGGGTTAATCTATCCAATCTACGTGCAACAGGATCCCCTATAAAAGAAATTGAGAATGCTTCTTCGGGTGTGCTGCCTGTTATGAAATTACTGGAAGATTCATTTTCCTATAGTAATCAACTAGGACAACGAAATGGTGCAGGAGTAGTGTATCTTAATGTTTTTCACCAAGATATTCTGGAATTTTTATCTACTAAAAAAGAAAATGCAGATGAGAAAATTCGAGTTAAGACATTATCGCTAGGATTAGTAGTACCTGACAAATATTATGAGCTGCTTAAAACAAATGAACCAATGTATCTTTTTAATCCTTATCACGTTGAGCGAGTTTATGGTATCCCGTTTTCTTATGTTGATCTGACGAAAGAGTACGATACTATGGTGGATAATGATGAAATAGAAAAAACTGTAATTAATGCTCGTGAATTAGAACAGGAAATTTCACGTTTACAACAAGAATCTGGTTATCCATATATTTTAAATATTGATACAGCTAATCGAACTAATCCTGTAAAAGGAAAAATTATTATGAGTAATCTTTGCTCAGAAATCCTTCAACCACAAGAACCGTCTATATTAAATCCAGATTTAAGTTATAAAAAGGTGGGGACCGATATTTCTTGCAACCTTGGTTCAATGAATATGGTAAATCTTATAAAATCTAAAGATTTTGGAAAGTCTATAGAATATGCGATTCGGGCGCTTACCACTGTTACTGATCGGGGTGCAATCAGTGAAGTTCCAACTGTGGCTAATGGAAATTCGCTCTATCATACAATTGGGCTTGGTGCAATGGGACTTCATACAGTTTTAGCTCTTAATGGTATTGACTATGAATCTGATGAAGCTTTAGAATTTGTAGATGCTTTCTTTCTGGCTATGAACTATTACTCTTTAAAGGCCAGTCACCAAATTGCAGTGGAAAAGAACGAAACTTTTCATGATTTTGAAAACTCTCGCTATGCTGATGGAAGCCATTTTGATTATTATCTAGCGAAGGAATTTCATTTTACATCTGAAAAAGTGGCAAAGATATTTGAAAATATCTTATTACCGACAATTGAAGATTGGCAGTTATTAAAAGAAGATGTCATGAAAGATGGTCTCTACCATCGAAATAGACTAGCTATTGCTCCTAATGGTTCTATTTCTTATATCAATGAGACTAGTGCATCTCTTCACCCAATTACTCAATTAATTGAAAATCGTCAAGAGAAAAAAGTTGGTTCAATCTTTTATCCTGCTCCATACTTGTCGAATAAAACACTTAAATATTATAAGACAGCTTACAACATGGATCAACGAAAAATTATTGATATCTACGCTAAAGCTCAGCAACATATTGATCAAGGAATGAGCTTGACACTCTTCATGCGTTCTGTATTACCTGAAGGTATCTATGAGTGGAAGAAGCAAGGAAGTTCAAAATTAACAACTCGAGACTTAAATCGTCTTCGTAATTATGCTTGGACAAAAGGGATTAAGTCACTCTACTATGTTCGGACATATACGGAAGATGACGAATTCAATAGTGTAAATAATTGTGAATCTTGTATGATTTAAGGAGGTACCATGTCAAAAAACTATTTATATTATAGAGCCATTAACTGGAATGTTGTCGAGGATGAATTTGACAATGCAGTATGGGAAAGAGCTACATCACTGTTTTGGTTGGATACCCGGATTCCAATTGAAAATGATTTTACGAATTGGGTAAAGCTTAATTTGGAGGAACAAGAACAATTAAAGCGTTTACTGATACTTTTAACGAATTTGTCTACTAATCAGTCCATAGAGGTAGGTGAAATTGTTCGAAATGGTAAGTGTTCGCAACAAGAAGTTGCTATTTTAAATAATATTCAATTTATCGAGATGGTCAATACCAAAGCTTATAATCGAATATTGCTCACCTTTGATAAAGAGATTAATCTTAAAAAGTCATTTGAGTGGGTTGACAATGAATCACGTGTACTGGAATATTTGAATGATATTAATACTGTTTATAGAGAATCGAGTCTAGTTAAAAAAAGGTTCATAGCGCTATGTATAGAAGGTCTCCTGAACTATGCTTATCTTGCATACCTTTTTGAGTTATGGATTAATAAAGAATTTAATAACCTCGGAAGTATGTTGGAGATGATTATCCGTAATGAGTCCTTGCATTGCTTTTATTTTAGTCATAAGATAAAGCTTCTACTAAAAGAATCAGACCTGCAAGAGGTTGAACGCTTCAAAGCATGGGGTTATGAAACTGTCAACCACTTTGTAAAGTTGGGGATTAATTTAATTGGTGACTTTTATTATTTGAAGGAGAGTAAAATAATCGCTAAAAACTTAATATTGCAGGAAGCTAATAATATTCTCATGGGGATTGGATTGAAAGAGCAATTTAATTTTAATGCTGAGGTGTTGAAAGGAATAAATTTTCGGTTAAATAACTTACGCAGGCATCATTTATCCATCTCTAGTAACAAATCAGCTTCAACCGATGAAGAGATTATGGAAGAATCTGATTACGAGTTCTAGAGGAGAATATGTAATATAGGGATATAGGCTTAATTTGGTAATTAAACTAGAAATTAGGATTAGTGTCATTGATTTGGAATTAGTCTATGATACATATTTTTAAGGAAAAGGGGTGATAGATACCGTTATCATATTAATGAAAAAGGATAACAATAGATTGATCAATCTTATTACTGACTAGATATATATCGTATTAAAATCAATAATAGTGGTTTCAAGTCTTTATGATTAAGTAGGGGGAGGAACTTGCTTAGTAATTAGAAGGATAAGTTATTATGCATAAATTGCATTAGAGACTTGTTAGAAAAAAGTGATAATAGAGGGTAGAAATAAATAAAACTACTGTTTAAGAAAGGAATTATATTATGACAACATTTTTTGGGAAAACCGTTACAGTTTCAGCAGAGAGACAATTACATGTTGGTGATACAATGTCAGATTTTACACTAATGTCAAGTGACTTAACTCTTAAAAGTTTAAGTGATTTTGATGGGAAGAAGAAAGTTATCTCAATTGTTCCCTCACTGGAGACTGATTTATGTTCAACACAAACACGTACATTTAACAAGGAATTATCAGAACTAGAGGATACGGTTGTTATCACTGTATCAGTTGATTTACCATTTGCTCAGGCGCGGTGGTGTGGTGCTGAAGGATTAGATGTCGTTTTACTTTCTGACTATTATGATAATAGTTTTGGAAAAGCATTTGGTGTTCTCATGGATGAGTGGCATTTACTAGCTAGGGCAGTCTTGGTTCTAGATTCTCAAAATACTGTTCAATATACAGAATATCTTGAAAATATCAATGAATCTCCTAATTATGATCAGCCTATTGAGGTTGTTAAATCACTATAAGTGTGTGTTTTACGTACATCATATACTATTGATATATTGGTAATATTAATAAGTACAAAGGTAAGGGGAAAAGAATGCTAAATAAAACAATGAATTGGCAGCTTATAGAAGATGAATTAGATGAATATGTCTGGGATAAGGCAACTGCGCAGTTCTGGTTGGATACAAGGGTTCCTGTTTCGAATGACCTATTAGATTGGAGAAAACTTTCTGATATGGAAAAGGAGGTGGTGAAAAAAGCAGTTGGAGGACTTGCCTTATTGGATACGTTACAATCCGAAGAGGGCTTATATGCATTAAAGAAAAATGCAAGAACCTTAAAAGAGAGGGCTGTGTTGAGCGACTTCACCTTTATGGAATCCATCCATGCCAAAACATATGGAACTATTTTAATTTCACTTAATACATTCAAAGATATAGAAGAAATATATAATTGGATGAACAATGACCGTAGAATGCAATTTAAAGCTAGAAAGATTAATGAGATCTATCAGAACGGTACACCTATGCAGGTTAAGGTTGCAAGTGTCTTTTTAGAAGGAATATTGTATTATAGCAATTTCTTTATCCCCCTTTGGTACCGAGGTCAGAATAAATTAGCTAACTTAGCAGAACTCATTAAATTGGTTATACGAGATGAATCAGTACATGGTACATATTTAGGGTATAAGTTTAGACAGGACTTTAACGAGTTAGCCATTACTGAACAAGAAAACTTTACTAATTGGATGTATTCCTTTCTAGAGGAGCTGTTAGACAATGAGTTTGCATATACTGAAGAAGTGTATTCTGAAATCGGACTAGTGGAAGATATTAAAACATTCGTGAAGTACAATGCAAATAAATCTCTGCAGAATATGGGATTTGATATATATTTTAAAGACGCCTCAGCAAATGATGTAAATCCAATTGTAATGAATGGCATTTCTATTGAAACAGCAAATCATGATTTCTTTTCACAGGTTGGTGCAGGATATCTAATGGGAGAAGCAGAGGAAATGCTTGATGATGATTATATTTTTTAAAAGGAACAACTAAAACGAGAGCTCATTAGATGAAAACAACTAAACAACACAAAAAAGTTATCCTTGTTGGTGGCGGTGCCGTAGGTTCTCCATATGCCTTCGCTCTTATTAACCAAGGAATTGCTCAAGAACTTGGAATTATTGAAATTCCTCAACTGTTTGAAAAAGCTGTAGGCGATGCACTTGATCTTAGCCATGCACTTTCGTTTACCTCGCCTAAAAATATTTATGCTGCATAATACTCAGACTGCGCGGATGCTAACCTTGTTGTCATTACTGCGGGTGTACCTCAAAAACCGGGTGAAACCCGTCTGGATCTTGTCGACAAAAACCTTGCTGTCAACAAATCCATTGTTACTCAAGTAGTTGAGTCTGGTTTTGATGGTATTTTCCTTGTGGCTGCCAATCCGGTTGATATTTTAACTTACTCAACATGGAAATTTTCGGGTTTCCCTAAAGAACGTGTTATTGGGTCAGGGACATCACTTGATACTGCTCGATTTCGTCAAGCCCTTGCGGAAAAAATTGGAATTGATGCCCGATCTGTTCATGCTTACATAATGGGTGAACACGGTGACTCTGAGTTTGCTGTATGGTCACATGCGAATGTTGCTGGTGTGAAACTGGAACAATGGCTACAAGAGAATCGTGATATTGATGAAGAAGGGCTTGTCAGACTGTTTGAATCTGTTCGTGATGCTGCTTATTCCATCATTAACAAAAAGGGTGCTACATTTTATGGTATTGCAGTGGCGTTCGCTCGGATTACGAAAGCTATACTGAATGATGAAAATACTGTTCTTCCCTTATCTGTTTATCGGTATGGGCAATATCAAGGTGTCAAAGATGTGTTTATTGGACAGCCAGCAATTATTGGTGCTCGTGGCATTGTTCGACCGGTTAATCTGCCATTGAACGATGCTGAATTACAAAAGATGCAATCTTCTGCAGGACAAGTAAAACGAATTATTACTAATTTCTTTTAGGATAGGTATTTCTTAACATTATAAAAGTAAATTAGACTAAGAAATAATATAGAGGAACACATCTGATATATCACTGTCCACGCTGAGATAGCGTGGAATAAAAATCTATCATAGATACTAATGAAAATATTAGTTAGGATGGGGGAGAAAAATATTGAAAAGTAATGATAATTTGACAAAGGAACTTTTACTTGAATCAGTTAGTAAATTTGCGGATCTAGAGATAGCTCAGTACTAGAAATTTATAGATGAAACTGGAAATCTATCAGAAGGATTATTCGCTAAAATGGTGAATTTTGGCTTTTTATCTCTGACAATACCCGAAGAATATGGTGGCTCTGGTTTTGATTATGATATTGCCTGGGAGGTGGTTTATGAAATTTCGAAAAGAAGTGCTTCAATTGGTTGTATACTTGAAGGACACTATAAAACTATTGATCAGATAAAAAGATTTGCGGAAGATAGGCTAAAGGAGCAATATCTTCCGCAGAGAAACCAATGTATATTTGGCTTTTCCTCAACTGAACCATCGGGTGGAACCAATATACGTAATATGAGAACTGAAGCTTTCTATCAAGATAATTATTGGATAATTAACGGGAGTAAAGTAATGATTACAAATGGTGGTCTTGCAGAGGTATATTGTGTAATTGCAAAAGCAGGTACCAAGTTCCACGAAGGTAAGTCTAGATCCTAATACACATAATTTAAAGAGAAATGGGACCATAGGGATAATGAATCCCTATGATAAGAATGCAATTGAAGTTGTACTAAGCCTGAGAGAATATTATGGCGGTCAAGTTATTATACTTTCAATGGGACCGGAGGAGAATAAAAAGTCCATTCTGTTAACAGTGATAGAAATGCGCCTATTTTTGATATCTCTGATTATGCCTATGTTGGGGATGTAAAGGAGTTTTTAACAGAATTAAATTTACAAATTTAATAAGTCTTTGAATTACAGTGTTGAATAGAAAATTCACTGAAAGGCTAAGTGCAGCTAGATATGAACTATCCAAAAGTACTACTCTTGTGATTAAATCAGGACGGCACCCGTTGAGTTATGAAACTTAATGAGTGCTTTTTTTATTTTCCTTTCATAAACTCGTTCTATTTATGCTCTAGTACTCTTTCTTAATCATTTGAGCAATCATGTTAAGGTCGACATTAAAAAATATGCCAATTTAGAATAAATCACACACTTCACTAAAGGACAGCGGGTGAAATGCCCATGAATGATTTAACCAATCATACCCACGGAAGTTAATAATATAAAATAGAGAGAAACTAATATGAAAATTAAATTTGTATCGGTTGAGAATAGCATAGCTGAGTGGGCAGATAAAAAAGCTATATTGAGGAGATGGGAAGGTCTAAATCAATATACACTGAACAGATGGTTAGGTGAAATGAGAGATAATAAGCAGTTTAAAGATTACGTGATCAACCCAACTCATAAACTAGTCTTTATTAATTTGGAAGACTTTGAAGAGTTTTTAAGATGGAAACAAAGGGCGGTAAAATAAAAAGAATCATGATATAATATAAAATGGTTATATTTCTATGATTGATTTTTCTTTTCAAGTTTAAGGAAACGAAAATGTACTATAGAACAAAAACTAATTCAAAAGGAGTTACTCGATACGAAGTTGTAGATAAATATAAGGATCCACTAACTGGCAAGTGGAAGACAGCTGTTGTAAGTTATCATAAAAACACGAGTCGCGCTCGAAAACAAGCAGAACGTAAGCTCAAAGATAAAATTGAGAGATTAGTTAATGGCAGTGAAGCTCAATTTAATTCCCAGTTGATAAGAACTTTCGGAGAGTTAAAGATGAGTTGGCTAGAAACCTGGTCGGTATCAGTAAAACCTCAGACAATAAAAAGAGAGGCTTTTGTGATAGAACGTCTTGGTGAAATTATTGGTGATGATTATTTACTCGAACGCTTAACACCATTATTGATGAAAAGGTGTTTGACTACCTATAAAAAGCACTTGTAACAAAATTTTTAACCATGGTGTTCTTTATAATGTTATTCAGTTCTCACCAATGTCTGTAATAAAGCTAGAAACGTCCCTTGAGAAAAAGCGTGAAACAAAGAAAAAACGAGAAGCAGAGTTTTTATAAATTCATGAAATTAGAGCTTTCTTTGAAACACTAAGTCGAAGAAGAAACCCGAATTACTATGACTTGGCTATAGTTTTACTATTTTCAGGACTGCGAATCGGGGAAGCTGCTTTTACAAAGAAAGATTTTGATGCTGAGAGAGGTATACTACATATTGATAAGGGTTTACAATATCATGATTTGAAAGTTTCAGAATTCTACTTTGATGAAACTAAAGCAATAAATGCTGATCGAGATGTTGCTTTACCTAAAGTGGCTTGTGATGCTATATTAAGGACTATACAACGAAGTGAAGAGTTTGACCGCTATGCGATTGAAAATCCTTGCGAAGCATTTACATTCTCTGAGAGTGTTTTTAGAACAGAATATGGTTCACCAATAACTTCGCATTCTTTCCGGGAAGTACTTACTCGTGTTGAAACTGATCTTATTAAAAACTGCGAAGAGAGATACGGTTTCAAACCGACAAAGCATGTAACCCCTCATTCCTTTAGACATATCCATATTACCTATTTACAAAGTGAAGGTATGAAAGTTGCTATAAAAGAAATTATGGAACGTATTGGACATGCTAATTATGAAACAACTATGTTGTATACTCATAGTCAAGGAATATCTCAAAACCAAACAGTTAAAGCCTTAGATAAATTTATTGATAGAAATAATTTTAGATTTGAAGCATTAAAATCTTGGTCTAGCAAATATTCCAAAATATTAAATGATGAAATAGAAAATAATCTTGATTCAAAAATGATTGAATTTTCTTTAGATGATTTTAGAGACAAACTTGGTCTAAAATCAACCTATACACCTAGGCATATAACTGCAAATATAATTCCTAAGCTTAAGAAAGAAATATCAAAATATTACAAGTCATTTGATATTTCTTATTTAAGAGAAGGAAAACAAAAGGTTGTTGGTTATAGGTTAACTTGGTGAATATAAAATCTTGGTGCCTGTTTGGTGCCTAATAAAAAATAGGCAGGTTTTTCAAAAAAAAACTTGCTACGAAAGGATTTATAAACTTATGGCTACTATTCAATGGTTCCCAGGTCACATGTCTAAAGCTCGTAGACAAGTGCAAGAAAATATTAAACACGTAGATTTCGTGACTATTTTGGTCGATGCTCGTTTGCCACTATCAAGTCAAAATCCAATGCTAACTAAAATCGTTGGTGATAAACCAAAACTTATGATTTTAAATAAAGCTGATTTGGCTGATAGCAATCGTACAAAAGAATGGCGTCGTTATTTTGAAAGCCAAGGAATTAAAACTCTTGCTGTCAACTCAAAAGAACAAGCAACTGTAAAATTAGTTACAGAAGCAGCTAAATCTTTAATGGCTGACAAATTAGCTAAATTGCGTGAACGTGGTATTCAAAAAGAAACTCTTCGTACGATGATTATCGGTATTCCAAATGCAGGTAAATCAACTCTTATGAACCGCTTAGCTGGTAAGAAAATCGCCATTGTCGGAAATAAACCTGGTGTCACAAAAGGACAACAATGGCTTAAATCTAATAAAGATTTGGAAATTCTTGACACCCCAGGGATTCTTTGGCCAAAATTCGAAGACGAAGTGGTTGGTCTAAAACTTGCTCTTACTGGAGCCATCAAAGACCAACTCTTACCAATGGACGAAGTAACTATCTTTGGACTTAATTTCTTCAAAGAACATTACCCAGAACGTTTGATTGAACGTTATAAAGGCATTGACTTGGAAGAAGAAGCACCAGAAATTATCATTGCTATGACACAGAAACTTGGTTTTCGTGATGACTATGATCGTTTCTACGCTCTTTTTGTCAAAGATGTTCGTGAAGGTAAACTTGGACGCTACACATTAGACATTGTAGGAGATGTTGAAAATGGCGACCGTTAAAGAAATCAAAGAAGCGCTAGCAGAGATTGATAGTCTTGATGACGTACGCTGGCAATCCTATGAGGAAGATAGTCGAGCTGGCGTGCAAAAAGCTATTATCCAGCGTAAAAAGGTTATTCAAGCCGATATCGACGAAGACTTGCGTTTGGAAAATATGTTGCGCTACGAAAAAGAGCTTTATCAGGCTGGTTATGAAGCTATCGGAGGCATTGATGAAGTAGGACGTGGGCCATTAGCGGGTCCTGTCGTGACTGCCTGCGTTATTCTGCCTAAGAATTGTAAAATCAAGCATCTTAATGATTCCAAGAAAATTCCTAAAAAACATCACGAAGAAATTTATGAAGAAGTTCTTGCGCGTGCTTTAGGAGTTGGTATTGGTGTTATTGATAATAATGTTATCGATGATATCAACATTTATGAAGCGACAAAAGTTGGTATGCTCCAAGCAATTGACCAAATCAAGGGACAAGTGACTAAACCCGATTATCTTTTAATTGATGCCATGCACTTAGACACTGACATTCCTCAGCAATCACTTATCAAAGGAGATGCTAATTCTTTATCAATTGCGGCAGCCTCTATCGTTGCCAAAGTCACTCGTGACCGCATGATGGCGGATTACGCCAAAGAGTATCCTGGCTATGCATTTGAAAAAAACGTCGGTTACGGTACTAAAGACCATCTTGTAGGCCTTAAAGAACACGGTATTACACCAATTCACCGTAAAACATTTGAACCAATTAAATCTATGTTGAAGGAGAACTAAATGACAAGCGAAAAAGAAAAAATGCTAGCTGGTCAGCTATATGATGCTGGTGACAGTGAGCTACTTGCCATGCGTTTACATGCCCGTAAACAAATCACACTCTTTAATAATGAAGAAGACCGTCAGAAACGTAAAGAAATTATCAAATCATTATTTGGTTCTACAGGAGATAACTTGCTAATGGAGCAGCGTTTTGTCTGCGATTACGGGTCAAATATCTACATTGGTGAGAACTTTTTCGCTAATTATAACTGTACCATGTTAGATGTCTGCGAGATTCACATTGGAGACAACGCTATGATTGGTCCGAATTGTCAGTTTTTAACTCCTCTTCACCCACTAGATGCAAAAGAACGTATTTCTGGTTTGGAATATGGAGCGCCAATAACTATTGGTGATAATGTATGGCTTGGTGGTGGGGTAACCATTCTACCAGGTGTCACTTTAGGTGATAATGTCGTTGTTGGTGCTGGCGCTGTTGTAACCAAATCATTTGGAGATAATGTGGTTATCGCCGGAAATCCAGCTAAAATCATCAAAATATTAGATTAACTCAAAAAATCTCACAAAGTCCTATGGTTATAGGACTTTTTTTCGAATAGAAAAGTAGTGAGGTGACTAATGAATAATTTTGAACTATTTAAATTAAAACAAGCAGGACTAACAAATCACAATATTCTAACCATTTTAGATTATCAAAAGCGAGAGAAGAAATCTCTTTCCTTGCGCGATATGGCTGTGGTGTCCAAATGTAAGAATCCTATTTTATTTATAGAAAAATACAAAGATTTGGATAGTAAAACTTTGCGAAAAGTCTTTAACCAATACCCTAGTATTTCAATACTAGATGACGACTATCCGCTGGAATTAAAACACTCTTATAATCCGCCTGTTTTGCTTTTTTATCAAGGCAATATTGAGCTACTAAATCGTCCAAAAATTGCAGTAGTAGGAGCACGCACAGCCACACAGACAGGAACCAAGTCCGTTCAAAAAATTATCAAAGAACTTGGAAATCAATTCGTCATTGTCAGTGGCCTAGCTAGAGGAATCGATACCAGCGCACATATTTCAGCCCTAAAAAATGGCGGGGCGACAATAGCAGTTATTGGCTGCGGTCTTGACGTCTATTATCCCAAAGAAAATAAACAGTTACAGGACTACCTTAGAAAAAATCATTTGATTTTAAGTGAATACACAGCAGCAGAAGCGCCGCTAAAATACCATTTCCCAGAACGCAATCGCATTATCGCAGGGCTATCCCAAGGCGTCATAGTAGCAGAAGCTAAGTTGCGATCTGGCAGTTTAATTACTTGTGAGCGCGCTCTAGAAGAAGGACGAGACGTTTTTGCCATTCCAGGTAATATTTTGGACGGAAAATCTGACGGATGTCATCATTTAATCAAAGAGGGCGCAAAGTGCATCACATCAGGCCTAGACGTCCTTTCAGAATACCAATTGTAAACAAGTTTTTTCTATTAAATACAACTTTTTTATTGACAGTTTGGAAAAAGCGGGGTATTATGTTATAAGTTTATTACTGATAGGAAGTGAGCTTATGGCAACGACTACTACAAAAGCCCAAACAGCTGTTAAAAAGACAAGTAAAAAAACAACAAAGAAAAAAACAGCTGCCAAGAAAAACTTGGTTATTGTGGAATCACCAGCTAAAGCAAAAACCATTGAAAAATATCTAGGACGCAACTATAAAGTTGTCGCTTCAGTTGGTCATATCCGTGATTTGAAAAAATCAAGCATGTCTATTGATTTTGAAAATAATTATGAACCGCAATATATTAATATCCGCGGTAAAGGTCCTCTGATTAACGATTTGAAAAAAGAGGCTAAAAAATCTAAAAAAGTTTATCTCGCAAGTGACCCGGACCGCGAGGGAGAAGCTATTTCATGGCATTTGGCACACATTTTGGGACTTGATGAAATCGAGAAAAACCGTGTTGTTTTCAATGAAATCACCAAAGACGCTGTCAAAAATGCCTTTGTTGAACCACGCCAAATCGATATGGATTTGGTAGATGCGCAACAAGCCCGTCGAGTTCTTGACCGTATTGTTGGGTATTCTATCTCACCATTGCTTTGGAAAAAGGTTAAAAAAGGTCTTTCTGCAGGTCGCGTTCAGTCTGTTGCATTAAAACTCATTATCGACCGTGAAAATGAGATTAGAAACTTTAAACCTGAAGAATACTGGACAATTGATGGATTCTTCAAAAAAGGAACTAAAAAATTCCAAGCTGCTTTTTATGGCATCGATGGTAAAAAACTAAAACTTAGCACTAACGAAGAAGTGCAAGAAGTTCTTGCTCGTCTTACTAGTGATGAATTTAACGTAGCAAAAGTTGAAAAGAAAGAGCGTCGTCGTAACGCACCACTTCCATATACAACATCATCTCTTCAACAAGATGCTGCTAACAAAATCAACTTCCGTACACGTAAGACTATGATGGTTGCTCAACAGTTGTACGAAGGGATTAGTCTTGGTAAGAGTGGTACACAAGGTTTGATTACTTACATGCGTACCGACTCTACACGTATCAGCCCTGTTGCGCAAAATGATGCTGCAGGCTTTATTACTGAACGTTTCGGTGAAAATTACTCTAAACACGGTAATCGTGTGAAAAATGCTTCAGGTGCTCAAGATGCCCACGAAGCTATTCGCCCATCAAACGTTAACTTAACACCAGAATCTATCGCAAAACACTTGGACAAAGACCAATTGAAACTCTACACATTGATTTGGAATCGATTTGTCGCAAGTCAAATGACAGCTGCGGTGTTTGATACCATGAAAGTTAACTTGGAGCAAAATGGCGTGCGCTTCACAGCTAACGGTAGTAAAGTCAAATTTGACGGTTACTTGGCTGTCTACAACGATTCTGATAAGAATAAAATGTTGCCCGACATGGTTGAAGGCGATGTTGTTAAGAAAGTTTCAACAAGTCCTGAACAACACTTTACTCAACCACCTGCACGTTATTCTGAAGCCACTCTGATTAAAACCCTTGAAGAAAACGGTGTTGGTCGACCATCAACTTACGCACCAACACTCGATGTCATCCAAAGACGTTACTACGTTCGCTTGGTTTCAAAACGCTTCGAACCAACTGAATTAGGCGAAATCGTTAATAACTTGATTGTTGAATTCTTCCCAGATATCGTTGATGTCAAATTTACCGCTGACATGGAAGGTAAACTTGATGAAGTCGAAGAAGGAAAAGAACAATGGCAAAAAGTCATTGATGCTTTTTACAAACCATTTGAAAAAGAACTAGCAAAAGCAGAAACTGAAATTGAAAAAATTCAAATCAAAGATGAGCCTGCTGGTTTTGACTGTGACGTTTGTGGACACCCAATGGTAATCAAATTAGGACGCTATGGTAAATTCTACGCTTGTAGCAATTTCCCAGAATGTCACAATACCAAAGCCATCACAAAAGAAATTGGTGTGACTTGTCCAATTTGTGGCGAAGGTCAAGTGATTGAACGTAAGACAAAACGTAATCGTCTTTTCTATGGCTGTGACCGATATCCTGAGTGTGAATTCACTTCATGGGATAAACCAGTCGGACGTTCTTGTCCAAAATGTGGTCAATTCCTCGTTGAGAAGAAAATTCGTGGCGGTGGTAAACAAGTCGTCTGCAGCAGCGAAGAATGTGACTACGAAGAAGCAAAAGTTAAATAAATCTTTCAAACCTTGCAAATTTTCTTTGTGAGGTTTTTTAGGTCAGTTTTTATTGCCATTATAATAGACCTATAAGAGAGGTGGTCTATGAATTATTTTGCATTAATTGGCGACATTATTGATTCAAAGAAAATCGATAATCGATACCAAGTTCAAAAAATATTAGAAACTTGCTTAAATGATTTGAATACAGAATTTAAAGAAGTATTGGTTTCAAAATTATCTATTACATTGGGAGATGAATTTCAAGGATTATTGACGCTTGATGCCCCTTTATTTCAAATCATTGATCGTATTAATCTTGCTATGCAACCTTATCAGGTACGTTTCGGAATTGGGATGGGAAAAATTCTAACAGATATCAATCCCGAACAAAGTATTGGTGCTGATGGTCCAGCTTACTGGCATGCCAGAAAAGCCATTAACTATATTCATCAAAAAAATGACTACGGCAATACACAAATTGCGGTTTCTTTTGATGATGAGAATCAAGTCAGCGTTGTTAATACCTTGATTGCAAGCAGCGAAGCTATTAAATCAGATTGGCGAGCAAGTCAAGAAATAATTTTAAAAGAACTGTTAACTCTAGGCATATATGATGAACAGTTTGATCAGCAAATACTTGCAAAACGCTTAGAACTAACAACCAGTGCTTTATCAAAACGGCTTAAAAGCAGCAATATCAAAATTTACCTTCGCGCACGTAAAACGGCTTTAAAATGCCTTAAACATCATGGAGAGGAGTTAGCTTAATGCCTATTACTGGACTTTCTCACTATCTCATTCAAAATCCCATTTTGGCACTTTTCTTAATCTGTCACTTTTTATCTGATTTTCACCTACAAGGTCAAACAGTTGCAGATCGTAAAAACACAGATAAAAAGTACCTTTTGATTCACCTATTAGGTGTTGCTTTACCTTTGGTCTTAGTAACTTGCTTTTTACCAAGTCTATGGTTGACGAGTCTGCTTATCTTACTTAGCCATGCTATCATTGATTTTAGAAAATCCTGTGTCGCTAAGTGGCTTCGTCTCAACGCTATGTCGACTTTTTTAGCAGATCAAATGCTTCACTTAGTGATTATCGTGTTATTAACAGGAAGCATTTTTTGTCCTTATCTGACTGTCAATGCTACAACAGCACAAATTTTAAACATGATTCTATTTCTTATTCTCATCACTAAGCCAACAAATGTTGTTTTCAAGATTTTCTTTCAAAAATATCAGCCTCAAGACGATCAAAAAATGGATACCATTCCAGGTGCTGGGGCAATCATCGGTCTTTTAGAACGTGTTGTCATGAGTATTTGCATCATCTTTAATCAATTTGCCTCAATTGGGCTTGTCTTTACAGCAAAACCGATTGCACGCTACAATAAAATAAAAATATCTGAAAGTCCTACTTTTGCAGAATACTACTTAATTGGATCACTTTTTAGCATATTTAGTGTTTTACTAGCTGCTTGAATTTGCCTCTTCTGATGATTAGAGCTTAAATTGGTTAATAATATTTACATAATTTAAGTTATGTCATATGATTCGATATTTTATTTGTATTTCACTGATTTTATGTTATGATAGTCAAGTATCAAAAATAGAAAGATTCAGATATGGGCCAACTCCCACATCTGGAAAATGAGTTTTAGGCTTTTCTAAGCTCATTTTTGGAGGTATTAGTATATTGTCTCAATCATCATACATTAACGTTATTGGAGCTGGTTTAGCTGGTTCTGAGGCTGCTTATCAGATTGCTAAGCGCGGTATTCCAGTTAAACTTTATGAAATGCGTGGGGTCAAACCAACACCTCAGCATAAAACTGATAAATTTGCTGAACTTGTTTGTTCGAATTCACTACGTGGTGACAGTTTGACAAACGCGGTCGGTCTTCTTAAAGAAGAAATGCGCCGTTTGGATTCTGTTATCATGAAAGCTGCTGAAAGCACGCGCATCCCTGCTGGTGGCGCTCTTGCAGTTGACCGTGACGGATTCTCACAAATGGTAACTGACGAAGTCACAAATCATCCACTTATCGAAATCATTCGCGAAGAAATCACTGAAGTCCCAAATGATGCTATTACAGTTATCGCTAGTGGACCACTTACTTCAGATGCTTTGGCTGCAAAAATCCACGAATTAAATGGTGGCGATGGTTTCTATTTCTACGATGCAGCAGCACCGATTGTTGATAAAAGTTCTATCGACATGGATAAAGTTTACCTTAAATCACGTTATGACAAAGGGGAAGCTGCTTACCTTAACTGCCCAATGACAAAAGAAGAATTCATGGCTTTCCACGAAGCTCTTGTCAATGCTGAAGAAGCTCCGCTAAATTCATTTGAAAAAGAAAAATACTTCGAAGGTTGTATGCCAATCGAAGTCATGGCAAAACGAGGCATTAAAACAATGCTCTATGGTCCTATGAAACCTGTCGGACTAGAATATCCAGAAGATTATAAAGGACCACGTGATGGCGAGTTTAAAACACCTTATGCCGTTGTTCAATTGCGTCAAGACAATGCAGCTGGTAGCTTATTTAACATCGTTGGTTTCCAAACACACCTTAAATGGGGAGAACAAAAACGTGTGTTCCGTATGATTCCAGGCCTCGAAAATGCTGAATTTGTACGTTACGGCGTTATGCACCGTAACTCATACATGGATTCACCAAACCTTTTGACTGAAACATTTGCTACACGTCAAAATCCAAATCTTTTCTTCGCTGGTCAAATGACTGGTGTTGAAGGTTATGTTGAATCTGCTGCATCAGGTCTTGTAGCTGGTATCAATGCTGTGCGTCGTTTCAAGGGTGAAGAACCTGTTATTTTCCCTCAAACAACAGCTATCGGTGCTTTACCACACTACATCACTCATGCTGAAAGCAAACATTTCCAACCAATGAACGTTAACTTTGGTATCATTAAAGAACTCGAAGGACCACGTATCCGTGATAAAAAAGAACGTTACGAAAAAGTTGCTGAACGTGCCTTGAAAGATCTGGAAGAATACCTTAACGTTTAATACACTATCTTAGAAGAGGTGACAAAATGTTTCCAATTCAATTAGGACTAAAAGCTAGCTGTGCCCCTGAACAAGTAGCTAGTCGCTTAAAATATCATCCTGATGTTTTTGAATTTTTTACAAGCGAAGTTGATTATACAGCTGATGGTTTAGAAAAACTTGAAGAAGCCATTCAAAAAGTCAAATCAAGTAGTGTAAAGACTATTGTTCTTCATCACCCTATGAAGTACCAAGGAAAGCGTTTGGAATTAGTAGCTCATCCAAAAAATAATGCTGAATTGGTTAACTTTATCGATTTTTCAACACAAAAATTACTTGATTTAGCAAAAAAATACGACTGTAAAGTGCTGGTTCACGGCTCTTACGAGTTAGAAGAAGCTGAACTATTAGAACCTTTTGCTTCAATCGAGGATGCTCGTCAGTATCTTTTCTCTCGCATGGATCACTTTTGTCATATTGGCAAAGACTATATCATGTTTGAAAATGGTATTTCAAAACTCTATTCATATGGAAATCCTGATTTTGATCGCTTACTTGCTCAAAAAGCTTACCCGCTTGCCTATGATGTTTCACATGCTTTTATCTATCTCCACGGTGATAATGAGGCTCTTCAGCAGTCTCTAAAGACTTTGAAAGATCATATCGTTCATTACCATTTGGTAGACTCACTTGGGCAAACGCATGATAGCTTAACGCTGGGGCATGGAAAAATTGATTGGGCGAAAGCTTTGCCACTCTTTAATGAGACAGCAAGTAGCATCTACGAAATTAACTTAAAAGATTTGACGAATCCAGTTGAACAACTCGAAAGTCATGCTTACCTAAAACAGATTGCACAAAACTTGTAAGATAATATAAAACACAGAAGTATTGGCTTCTGTGTTTTTCTTACATTTTTGTAAGATTTCATCCCCAAAACTGTAAGAAAAAAAGAGTTGATTTCCGATAAACTAAAGATGTCAATAAGAAAGGAGTAGCAGTATATGAAAGAAGAATTTAAACACTATCTTAGCCTATGGATTCATTTTTTCATTTGGATTGTATTGCTATTTCTTGGATCTATTGTTTATATCATCTCATATGCCTTTCGCATAACAAAGTAGAAGGAGGTGCTTAGTATGATTGAGCTATATAGTCTGATAACTATTCTACTTATCATCATAGTAGGAGTAGCAAGCTTAGCTTTTTGGTACTGGAGTGGGAGAAGACCGTTAAAAAAGCACTAAAAAGTTTTAAAAAGTAAAGACTAACTAAGCATTTCTGAGCTTGAAAGGGTATAATGAAAAAAAGGAGAAATTATGTTACTGGAAATCAATCACCTCGAGAAATTTTTTCGCACGCGTTTTTCAAAAGAAGTTACACGTGCATTGCAAGATGTCGACTTTAAGGTAGACAAGAATGAATTCATCGCCATCATGGGTGAATCAGGTTCTGGGAAAACAACATTGCTAAATATTCTAGCAACACTAGAAAAACCTACTAACGGTTCCGTTATTTTGAATGGTGAAGAAGTCACGAAAATCAAAGAAAGCCAATTGGCTGAATTCCGTTTGAAAAATCTCGGCTTTGTCTTTCAAGATTTTAACTTATTGGACACCCTATCAGTCAAGGATAATATTTTCTTGCCACTAGTACTTGGGCGCCTTCCCTATCAAGAAATGGAAAAACGTATCACAAGGCTAGCTCCAAAATTACACATTGAAGAGTTGCTTGAAAAACGTCCTTTTGAATTATCTGGTGGTCAAAAACAACGTGTTGCCATTGCTCGTAGTTTAATTACTAATCCGCAGCTTCTTTTGGCTGATGAACCAACCGCAGCGCTTGACTATCGTAATTCAGAAGATATCTTAAATCTTTTTGAAGACATTAACAGCTATGGCCAAACAATACTTATGGTAACTCACTCAGCCAACGCCGCAAGCCATGCTAAACGTGTGCTTTTTATCAAAGATGGTCGTATTTTCCACCAAATTTACCGTGGTAACAAGACCAATCAAGAATTTAGTAAAGACATTTCACTTGCCATGACAGCCCTTTTAGGAGGTGAATAAGATGTTCTATGCTAAACTAGCTTGGTCAAATTTGAAAAAATCACTTGATATTTTCGGCCCATTTTTACTCGCCAGTGTAGTCCTTTTTATCCTTGACTGTTCAACCTTGTTAATTCTCTTTAGTCCAGTATCAGACGACATGCGTTACAGTAACACCGTATTAGGGCTGGCTATTGTTGTTTTGATGATTTTTACAGTCATCATGGAGATTTATAGTTATAATTTCTTGCTCAAGCAAAGAAGTAGGGAATTTGGTCTTTACAATATCCTTGGGATGAATAGACGTCAGGTCGGTTTGGTGTCAACAATTGAATTAGCTATTATGTTTATAGGTGTTATCGTAATTGGCAGCATCTTATCAGCCATATTTTCACAATTGTTCTACCTAATTTTTGTTAATCTCTTACATTATGATAAGTTTGTTTTGACATTATCACCACTTGCGTTTATTTTGGCATCAGTAGCTTTTGCCGCTATCTTTGCTTTGCTAGAAGTGATTAATATTATTATCATTTATCGTTCATCACCTCTTGCTTTGTTTAAACGTCAAGAAAAAGGTGAAAAAGAACCTCGTGGAAATATAATTTTAGCTTTGCTAAGTATTATCAGCCTAGGTATTGGCTATTACATGTCTATTTCCTCTGTAAAAGTAGCTGCGCTTGTGGTTGTCTATCGTTTCTTCATTGCAGTAGTGCTTGTTATTATTGGGACTTACCTATTTTACGTCAGCTTTATGACATGGTATCTCAAACGCCGTCGTAAGAATAAAAACTATTTTTACCAACCAGAACACTTTGTCACAACTGCACAAATGATTTTCAGAATGAAACAAAATGCCGTTGGTCTTGCCAATATCACTTTGCTTGCTACAATGACTTTTGTAACCATCGCAACAACAACTTCTTTATATGTTAGTGGTCAAAATCAAGCCAATATTCTATTTCCTAAAAATACACAAATAACCTTTTCTAATAATGGCTATGTCGAGAAGGATTCTAGAATAATCTCTGAGGATGAATTTAAAGAAGAATTCCAAAATCAAATCGTCGATAAACTGGATAAGCCAAGCAGTGATTACATAACTTATCAGTCAGCCATGTCTTCAGCTTGCCTTGCAAATGAAAAAGTAATGGCTATTAATGACGATTCAATCAAACATCCCGATGTCAATACGTTTGGTGCTCTTTATTTAACAACTCAGGACGCTATTCAAAAACTCGGAAATGATCTTCCAAAATTAAAAGACAATCAAATTGCTTTTTACAAACAAAAGGGAGACAGTCAACTTGAAACATTGACATTGTTTGATAAAAAATTTGAAAACGTCAAAAACTTTAAAAATCTCAAATTTCCTGAGTTAGGAAATACCTATAATCCGAGTGTTATTATTTTCAGTAATAATGTGGTTATGGAAGAAATGCTAGAGCTTTTCAAACAACATGATCTCATGTTTCAAAGTACTTTTACAGCTTATGCTGATCTTTCAACTAAAGACATTTCAACAATCTCTGACGGATTAAAATCAGATAAAAACAGTGAAATCCAAAGTGATATTTACACTAAGAAAACCTTTATGAATGACATGTATGCTATTACTGGAGGTTTCTTGTTTACAGGATTCTTACTAGGACTCAGTTTCTTGCTTGGTGCAGCCTTAATCATTTACTACAAACAACGTACAGAAGGAATTGAAGATAAAAAATCTTATAAAATCCTGCAAGAAGTCGGAATGAGCAAAGAAGCAGTGAAACGAACAGTTAATTCACAAACATTACTTGTTTTCTTCATGCCACTTGGCGTTGCTATCTTACATTTTGTTTTCGCTTTAACTATGCTAAAACAAATGCTCTTACTCTTTGGAGTAGCTGGTTCAAGTATGGTTACTGTAAGTGGTATTACAATACTATGCTTGGTTATCATTTACTTCTTTATCTATAAACTAACAAGCCGAACTTATTATAAGCTCATCAATCGTTAGTTACTGAAAACTACTTTCTTTAATAAGACTAACTACAAATATTTTGATAAGAAACTCAGCTAAAAATGGTCGTAAAGACCATTTTTTGTTAGAATGAAGCTATGAAACAAGGAAAAATTTATATCGTAGAAGATGACAACACCATTGTAACTCTATTAAAACAGCATTTAAGCAAAGTTTATGATGTCTTTAGCGTTAATAATTTTCGTGCGATTAAGCAAGAAATCGAAGAAATTAAGCCTGATTTGATTTTGATGGATATCACTTTGCCTTATTTCAATGGTTTTTATTGGACAACAGAAATTCGTAAAACGATGACTTTACCAATTATCTTTATCTCATCCAGCGATGATGAAATGGATACTGTTATGGCACTTAATATGGGAGGAGACGATTTTATTTCTAAACCCTTCTCATTGACTATCTTAGATGCTAAGATATCAGCTTTTTTGCGTAGAGCCTATCAATTCACTTCCGACAACTATCAACTCGATGAATTTTCGTTATCACGTGAAGGAATTTTATCAAATGGGAGCAAGCAGATTAACCTTTCTCCAACAGAAAATAAAATCCTTAGTATTCTATTTGAACACCAAAATCAAGTTGTGCCAAAGGAAGAGTTGTTAGAGAAATTGTGGGAAAACGAAAGTTTTATTGACCAAAACACCTTAAGTGTCAATATGACACGCTTACGTAAAAAAGTTCAACCATTAGGATTTGATCGCATTCATACCGTGAGAGGAGTCGGTTATCTTTTAAAATGATACGACAATTTTTTAAAGAATTTGGTGTTTGGTATCTTACCTACACCATTTTAACAACCTTATTTTTAACCACTTTTATTCTATTTCACTTGCCGATTGCCTACTTTAAAGTCAGTTTTAGTGTCAACATCACCATTCTTATCTTTATCACGATTTGGCAATACTATAAATTTAAGCGCAAGCAATTAATTTTACAACAATTTATTTACGTAAAAGAATTGAATGATTTTCACTTGCCGTCTGAACAAGCTTTTAGAGCAATCATCTGTCAGCAAAAAGAAACTCATGCTAGTGAGCTCTTAAAACTTCAAACTCAGATGGAAAATATTCAAAACCTCATTAAAATGTGGTCACATCAGATGAAAGTTCCTTTGTCAGCTCTTTCTTTGATGGCTCAGACTGACCAACTTGACCCAAAAGAAGTGGAACAGCAGTTAAATCGTCTACAAAATTATTTAGATACCTTGTTAAATTATCTTAAATTCAGCCAAAATAAAGACGATTTTCGATTTGAGAAACTATCTGTCAAAAATATCACAACCTCAATCATCAAAAAATATCGTATTCCTTGTTTATTAAAACACCTTTCTGTTGAGGTGACAGGTGATTGGGAACTCAATTCCGACAGAAAGTGGGTTAATTTTGCTTTAACTCAATTAATCGATAATTCTATTAAGTACTCAAAAGAGGGGGGAAAAATTGCCATTCGTATCCCTCAATCTAGCATTGAAATATCAGATGATGGTATCGGCATACTTGAAGAAGATTTACCACGTATTTTTGAAGAAGGTTTCACAGGCTTCAACGGTCATGAACATCAAAAAGCCACAGGTCTTGGTCTTTATATGACAAAACAAGTCCTAGATAGCCTTAATCTTGATATCACAATTCAGAGTCAAATTGACCAAGGAACACAAGTTTTCATCACACCTAAAAAACGTTAAGCAAGACTATTTCGTCTTGCTTTTTTACTGAATATTTTTTATAATATTGTTAGTTTATAAACTAACATAGAAAGGAGGAAGCTATGTTTTCTGGAGAAAAATTAAAAGCACTGCGTCAAGAAAATGGCTATTCTCAAGCTGATTTAGCCAAAAGACTACAAATATCAAGAGCTTCGTACTTTAATTGGGAGAATGGTAAAACAAAACCAAATCAAAAAAATTTAGGACAATTAAGTCAGATTTTTAAAGTTGATGAAACGTATTTTCTTTCTGAGCATGATATTGTCAATACTTACTTACAATTGAATCCAGATAATCGCTTAAAATTAGAGAACTACGCAAAAAATCTCCTAAAAGAGCAAGAAATTGTTAAACCATTACCAAAACTTTACTCTTATAAGGTTTTTGAAAAGTTATCTGCAGGTACTGGTTACTCTTATTTTGGCGATGGCAATTACGATACAGTCTTTTATGATGAGCAGTTAGACCACGATTTTGCATCTTGGGTTTTCGGTGATTCAATGGAACCAACTTATCTAAATGGTGAAGTGGTCCTTATTAAGCAAACTGACTTTGATTATGATGGAGCCATTTACGCCGTTGATTGGGATGGACAAACTTACATCAAAAAAATTTATCGAGAAGAAGATGGATTACGTTTAGTCTCTCTCAATAAACATTATGCTGACAAATTTGCACCTTATTATGAAAATCCACGAATCATTGGAAAAATCGTTGGGAACTTTAAACCTTTAGAAATTTAACTACATAATATTATTTATGCAAAATGGCTAATTAACAGTTTTTAAAATTACTTTAACATATAAAAATCTGGACTAATTTTATAGTCCAGATTACTTTTTACAATTTATCAAGCGCATTTTTTTGTTCATCATTAACGATATGGGTATACAAGTCAGTAACCTGAGTGCTGGCATGCCCTAATTGGTGACTAACCAAAACTTGTGATTTAGTTGCGCCATACAGTCTCGTTGCTAATGTGTGACGAAGTTTGTGGGGAGTCACACGAACCTTAAAATCTTGCGAATACTTGGCAACCAATTTTTCAATACTTGAAGCATCGATACGATTTGGAACACCACGGTATTCTGTTAAAAATAGTGCTTGATCTTGTTTTTCTGCTTTATAACGAGGTGCACGAATTTTTAAATAGTCTTCAAGATAAGGTTTGGCAAAAGCAGCAACATTCACAGAATCGCGTTTGCCACCTTTACGAGTGATTTCGATAACCATCATATTCAGATGTAAATCCTTCAAATCAAGATTAACAGCCTCAGAAAGACGAACACCAGATGCAAGAAGAAGTGAAATAATCGCTAAATCACGCTCCTTGTTCTTCTGAAAGGAGGAGAGAGCGCGGTGTGAGAGCTTGTTTTGGTATTCCTTATCGATGTATTCGATAAATGCCATGGTCTCATCGCCTAAAAAAAGCTTCCCTTTAATATTTTCAGCCCGAGCTGCCAAGGTTTCCTTCTTTTTCTTGGTTGAAATCTTTTTCATGACATTTCGATAGAAGTAGGGGTCACCATTTTCGTCCTCGACCTCTTCTGTCAGATACTTAAATAAGCTTGAAAGTGCTGAGAGAGTGCGGTTGATAGTGGTTTGTGAAACTCCTTGCTTGGTTGAATAGGTGTTTAAAGAAGGACGTTCACGCAGATAAAGTACGAAAGATTCCATATCTTTTTTTGACAAATGTTCTAAAGTACCTAATTCAATATCAGTAATCTGATTAGCATTTGAAATACCTGAATCAAGAATCCATTCAAAAAATCGTCGATATTCCTTGAGGTATTCATACAAGGTTGTAAAACTATATGGTACAGAAAGTTTTGATTGGTAATAGTCAAGGACATACCAAGGCATTATATTTTTTAGTTCATCAATTTTTTCAAGTAATTTTTCTCGTTTCATCTGAAAATCTCCCTGGATATCTTTATAGTAGTAGTTTATCATAGACTGATTTGTTTTTCAAGAAAATTACAGTTTTTCGGAAAGATGTTATGAAAAATTTTAGAAAGAGCTGATTTATATTAATTTTATATTATCGTCAAAAACATTTGATTTTATACGTTTTTCTGCTCATTAGTTTTTATTGACTACTTATTCTTCCTATTCTCATGCTCAAAATTTTTTTCGAAAAAATTTTCACTGGATAAATGGCAAATTGTCTTTAGCAAATCTTTATAAGGTAAAATTTTGACTCTTTATCTGTCTTTTTAGGCTTTATAACTTACCTACTTTTTTAAGTGTTTTTAGGCGTTTTTTTGTCTTTTCTTCGTGTCATTTGTCATGAAATTTGCTAAAAACACCTTCTATTTTGGTTTTTTAGACTTGATTTTTATTATTTGTAAGCGAATTCAGTGTTTTTCACACATTAAAGAACCCCATAGCTTTTAAACTGCGGGGATTTTTTATTCAACAAACTCAATAATATTACCTTTGCAATTCTTGATTAACTCATAATCGTGCGTCACAACGATAATTGTTTTTCCATTATGTGCCATTTCTTGTAAATCGTCAATCATTTTGGTCATTTGTCCGTTGTCCGTGACACAAGCCGCTTGTAGGCTCATCTAAAACGATGATAGGTTTATTGGAAGCTTTTGCCATCGCTAATAACAAACGTTGATTTTCTCTTCCTGATAAACTTTGCGGATGTCTTTCCAGCTTATCGCTCAAACCAAACTAGGTGAGCGCATCTTTTTTAGCTTTCTTGTTATCGCTAACAATGGAAATTTCCGTGTCTTTTTCAATCATCATCAATCGCTTCAATTCCGCCTACACAAACATTCTAACTATCATATTCTTAATGTACACTTTACACAAAAAATAATTGATGACTATTTAGTTGGACAATACGAATTAAGTCAAGAGCTGATTTTTCAAATTTTCCAAGAAACGAAATGTTTTATTAGTGATAAGATAAGTAAAATTGCTGATGAAATTCTCAATTATAAGATTTCATCCGTAGGGAGTGAACTTTTTTACGAAGTCAAAGCGAAAGAGTGGCTAAGCATAATCATCGATGATTACTATAGTCAACAAAAAGAGAAAAAGATTAACCCTGACGATAATCAAGTCCTGGATAATGTCAAACATTACATCAATGATCATTTGACCACCACTATCCCCCAAGATTTACTAGCAAAAATCGCTATGATGAGTAAGACAAAGCTAAAAAATCTATTTAAATTCAAATATAACATGACAATCACTGAGTATATTCAAGAGCAACGCATGAACTTGGCTGAACATTTGTTAACAACAACGCAATTAGAGATTAAAGAGGTTGCTAACGCTGTCGGTTATAAATCACATAGTCGTTTTTCAAGCCTTTTCAAAAAATATATAGGTGTTTATCCTCATGAATTGAAAAAGCAAACAACTCTTCTTACAACAAGACTCCCTTGTGACACTTGTTGTAATCAGACTTGTCAATTACAAAATAACAGCTAATACGTGACAGAGGCTAAACTAAAGGCTGATTTCAAAGTCAAAAATAGGCTCTACAATCTTGTCGAGAACTTCGTAACAAAGATTGTAGAACCTATTTATAAATTTATCCTTCCATACTCAAATGTATTCTTTTCTTGAGTATGCGAAGGAGTAATAATTTCATTTTCTTCCCAATTGATCTGCTATTAGGATTGCCTGTTTGTATTTTTCCGGATCAAACGGTGTATTTTTGTATTCATTTGTCGTCATTGCAACTTCAACAATTTTAGGAACATCTTTTTCTTCTAGTCCCAAATCTTCCAAGGTAACTGGAAGGCCTAGCTTTCTATTAAATTCAGCTACTTGTGTAAGTTCATCCATTTCATCATAATAAGCATGAAGGACTAAGACACCAAACGAAACTACCACACCGTGCAAATATTCTCCCTGACGAGGAATTGACATAGTGGCGTTATAAAAGGCATGAGCGTGGGCAGAATTGTAATAAAAGTCTGGTTGATTAACTAGATTTGAGGCATATCCTGTTGAGACAATGATATCAAGGGCGATTTCTTCGACAGCCTTGCTAGCACGACTGCTTTCCACATCTTTCATGGCTTCTTCACCATAACGATAAAAGGCTTCCTTAGATGATAAGGCAATTGCACGTCCCAAGGTTGCTGTATGTGACAGGATTTGTCCTTTTTTTAGAGCCTCATCTGAGGCGTGTTCAACTTCTGGCGCTTTTGAAATACCATCTGCAATCCCTGCCCAAAAGTATTTTGTTGGTGCTTCCGCAATAATACGAGTATTGATAAAAATATGTAACGGAGCATCGGGATAGCCATATGAGTTGACAGAATGGTCTTCATTGTAAACAACAGCGATAGCTGTTCCTGCTGAACAATTAGAACAAATGGTTGGAAAGGTAAATACAGGCTTATCTAGTGTTTTTGCGACCATTTTAGTTGTATCTAGTGCTCTACCACCACCAAAACCAAAAATAACATCTGCTTTTTGGACATTTTCATCAGCGGCTAACCGCTCAATGGTAGCTAGAGTAGAATTTTCACCATATACTAGACTTGTTAAAATGTCATAGGAAGTACCTTCTAGCACTTGTCGAACTTCCTTCTCAGCACTTGCTAAGGCATTTTCTCCTCCAATAAAAGCAATCTTCTTAAAATCATACTTTTTGAGAACGTCTGGTAATTCTTTGTATGCATCTACACCATAACTATAATTTGACATCATTGTTGTTGTCATATTAAACCCTCTTTTTCTAAAGTATTATCATTATTATACACCTATTTTGAAAATATATACTATTTTTTTAAAATTAATTTATCAGTACTATTGAAATATTTAGCATTTGTATAACTGCATACAGCTACAAGGATCATCCAAAACTGATGATGTCACTTGCTAGTTATCGGTTTTGGGGCAGTGGCTCATTTCATATTAGATTTTGATTTTCTTTGAATAGCTCAAATTATTAAAAACAAAGAGAGCACTCGAATGTAACAAGTGTTCTCCTTCTTTTTTCTATTTGCGTTTTTTCTTAGCTTTCTTAATTTTATTAGCCTGACGCTTCATAGCTTGTTTCATGGCAAATTGTCCGACTTTTCCTTTTAGACCACCACCAAACATTTGGCTCATATCCATATTACCACTCAAAGCAGATAAATCTGGCATACCACCTTGTCCCATCATACCTTCAAGTGATGACATGTCCATGCCGTTTGGCATGTTTTTAGGAAGGTTATTTGGGTTGATACCCATTTTCTTCATCATTTTTTCCATGTCACCAGACATGACACCTTGCATCATTTGTTTTGCTTGGTTGAAATCTTTGATGAATTTGTTGACGTCAACAAAGCTGTTACCTGAACCAGCTGCAATACGACGACGACGGCTAGGTGTTAGCAAATCAGGATTTTCACGTTCTTCAGGTGTCATTGATGACACGATAGCACGTTTACGAGCGACAGCTTTTTCATCAACCTTGAAGTTCTTAAGAGCTGGGTTGTTAGCCATACCAGGAATCATTTTAATCAAGTCTTCCATCGGTCCCATGTTTTGAACTTGGTCAAGTTGTTCGATGAAATCGTTAAAGTCAAAGGTGTTTTCACGCATTTTTTCAGCGAGTTCCATTGAACGTTTTTCATCGTATTCTTGACTTGCTTTTTCGATCAATGTGAGCAAGTCACCCATGCCAAGGATACGGCTTGACATACGGTCTGGGTGGAACGTTTCGATATCAGTGATTTTTTCACCAGTACCAGTGAATTTGATTGGTTTACCAGTGATTTCGCGGATAGAAAGTGCCGCACCACCACGAGTATCACCATCAATTTTAGTCAAGACAACCCCAGTGATATCCAATTGTTTGTTGAATTCGTCAGCGACATTAGCAGCTTCTTGACCAATCATGCTATCAACAACCAAAAGAATTTCATTTGGTTTCGCAAGAGCTTTAACATCACGAAGTTCTTGCATCAAAGCTTCATCGATTTGCAGACGACCAGCTGTATCGATGATAACGTAATCGTTGTGGTTTTCTTTGGCTTGTGCCAAACCATTTGTCACGATTTCAACGGCTGAGTGGTCAGTTCCCATATCAAAGACTGGAACATTGATTTGGCTACCAAGAGTCTTCAATTGGTCGATGGCTGCTGGACGATAGATATCAGCCGCAATCATCATTGGACGTGCATTTTCTTCTTTAATCAGCTTGTTAGCCAATTTACCAGCAAATGTCGTTTTACCAGCACCTTGAAGACCGACCATCATAATGATTGTAGGAATTTTAGGTGATTTTTCAAGCTCAGCTGTTTCAGAACCAAGGATTTCTGTTAATTCTTCGTTAACGATTTTAACGATTTGTTGTGTTGGGTCGAGCGTATCAATGATTTCATGACCAACGGCACGTTCACGAACACGTTTGATAAATGTCTTAACGACCGGAAGAGCAACGTCAGCTTCAAGCAAAGCTAAGCGAATCTCTTTGGTTACTTCTTGAACATCTTTTTCAGATAGCTTTTTCTTTCCGCGAATATTTTTAAAAACCCCTTGCAGGCGTTCTGTCAAACTTTCAAAAGCCATAATAAATTCTCCTACCTAAATCTATAAATTATCAATTATCTGTAAATTAATCTCGGTTATCAATACTGCTCAAAATGGCAATCTTTTCTTTCAAGAAATCATCTGATGGGTATTTATCCAAAAGCTCATCAAAAATCTGACTGCGAACAATATAATCCGAATACATGTGCAGCTTCATCTCATAAGCTTCTAAAATCTTTTCAGTACGTTTGATATTATCATAAACTGCCTGACGGCTAACACCAAATTCCTCAGCAATCTCAGCCAAGCTATAGTCATCCGCATAATACAGTTCGATATAATTCATCTGCTTATCTGTCAAAAGCGCAGCATAAAACTCAAAAAGAGCATTCATACGATTGGTTTTTTCAATTTCCATAGCCTTTATTTTACCATATTTTGCCTAATTTTAATAGTTAGAATTGGTTAATCACACCCAATAAGTCATAAAAGTCGTAAGCGATATCAGTTTAGAAGCAAAAATTAGTGTAACTTTCTCTAAAATGATACAATAAAGCAAGGTTGAGACTGAGTTTAAATCGGTGACGATTTATCCAAAGAGTGCAGTTGTACTAGGTAAAGGTGCTGCCGCCTTGATTTTTTCAAGGAAAATCCCCGAGGGTTCTCAACCTTTTTATATTTGATGACAAAAGAGAGCAAGAAAACTTGCTCTCTTATTTTTAATTATTCTCCAAATAAAATTCGAAGCGGTCGCCGACATACTGACTGTGTACGTACTCAAATGGTCTACCATCTGTGAAATATGAGACCTGTGTCAAAGCCAGTACGGCATGATTTTTCGGAACCTTAAGGTAGTTAGCCACGCGCTCACTCGCATTTTTGGCATAAATGGTTTGTTGACTCTTACCAATCTCATAACCATTATCCGTCAAAGTCTGGAAAAAATGCTCCGTGATATCCTCACGCTTAAACTCACGAATCAACTTCTCTGGGATTGACGCCACCTCAAAAACAAGCGGCATGTTATCCGCATAACGCACACGCTCCATGCGAACCACATAATCACTAGGTTTCAGTTGCAACTGCTGAATTTCAGTCTCATTAGCAGGCTTACGCTGATAAGAAACCACCTGAGATGACGGGCTCTTGCCTTGTGAACGCACAATCTCTGTGAAACTCGTTGTTCCTCGCATCTTCTCTTGCACGCGATGACTCGCCACATAAGTCCCGCTACCCACACGGCGCTCAAGAATCCCTTCTTCCACCAAAAGCGTAATCGCCTGACGAAGCGTCATACGACTCACCTCGTAGTCATCCGCCAAATCACGCTCACTCGGCAAACGCTGACCAATCTCCCAAAAACCATCGTCAATCTTTTTCTTTAACGCATCATGAATTCTAATATATGCTGGAATCATAACCTCTACTCCCGTTCTGTTCTAAATAACTTAGCTCTATTTTAGCATAAAATCAAGGAAGTTTTTAGTCACGATATTATTTCTTTTGGAAGTTGGCAGGGCTGTAAAGAATTATGAAAGAACAATGTTTGTGTGAATTCTTTGTGAGTATGTAGAAAATTAGCTAGCGCTGGAAGAATTGGGGAAGGAGATAATCACGCTTGGGAACTGCGTAAGTTAGATAAAATTATTGATGTTCATTCTGGTAGAGACTATAAACACCTTAACAAAGGAAATATACCTGTTTATGGTACTGGTGGATATATGCTAAGTGTCAACGAAGCTTTATCAGAAAAAACTGATGCCATTGGTATCGGACGAAAAGGAACAATCGATAAACCATACTTGCTTAAAGCACCATTTTGGACTGTAGATACTTTATTCTATGCTACTCCACAAACAAATATTGACTTACAATTTACCTTAGCAATTTTTAAAAAAATTAATTGGAAGAAATATGATGAATCAACAGGTGTTCCTAGTTTATCTAAAAGTGTGATTAATAATGTTTTTGCCTTTCTACCAAGTTTCAAAGAGCAAAAAAAAATTGGCTCATTCTTCCAACAACTCGACGACACTATCACTCTTCATCAGCGTAAGGTATTTTATACCTTAAAACAGATATTTTATAGGTGTTGTGATACATTATTGTCAGGAGGCTTATAAAAATGGATGAAATGATAATCAATTCTGAAAAAATGTTATTCTGTGACTACTACAAACAATGGATTATGGTTTATAAAGAGGGAGCGATTCGACCAATCACTATGCAAAAATATTATATGGCCTATCGATGGCTTGAAAAGCTTGTACCAAAACTACAGATACAGCATTTAGACCGTATTTCTTATCAAAAAATATTAAATCAATACGCTAGTGTTCACGAAAGACAAACAACTATGGATTTTCATCATCATTTAAAATGTGCGATTCTTGATGCAGTAGATGAGGGACTTATTCCACGGGATCCAACTCGAAAAGCTATCATAAAAGGAAAACAGCCACGCGAAAAGAAGCCTAAATTTCTCAATCAATATGAACTCCACAAACTTCTTGATGATTTGGATTTAAAAAGTGAGATTAATATGGATTGGCTCATTCTTCTTATTGCTAAAACAGGCTTGCGATTTTCCGAAGCTTTAGCACTAACCCCAAAAGATTTTGATTTAACAAGACAAACTCTCTCTGTCTCAAAAACATGGAACTATAAAGAGAACGGTGGCTTTCTTCCTACAAAAAACGAATCTTCTGTTCGTAAAATCCCTATTGATTGGCAAACCGTTATTCAATTTGCTGAGCTTTTAAAAAGTTTACCCGAAGACAAACCTATTTTTGTCAAAGGAAAAGTGTACAATTCTACTGTCAATGACCGTCTAGCGCGTCATTGTAAAAACGCTGGCGTTCCAATTATTTCTATCCATGGTTTACGTCATACACACGCTTCACTACTGCTCTTTGCAGGCGTTTCTATAGCAAGTGTGGCTAGACGACTAGGACACTCAAACATGACAACAACACAAAAAACATATCTTCACATCATTAACGAACTAGAAAGCAAAGATATCGATATTATCATGTGGTCATTATCAAGTTTGAATTCGTAAAAAAAGAAGGAGACTCTCTCCTTCTTTTATTTTTCATCGACTATTTCTATATCAAATCCACCACTTGTAATAAAATTTCGTAATAATTTATCTACTTTTATTCCAACTTTTGGAGGAATGATTTTCTTTCCTTCAATTTTTTCCAGATACTCTTTTGCTTTTCCTTTATCAACAGTATCTTTTAACTCTGAATAACGTCCAAATTCATTAATATTTGCTTCATTAAGCTTCAAGTTCATTATATAACGTAATTTCTCTTCATCGAGACCAAGGTTTTCAGCTAAATTATGAATTTGATCATTTTTATTCCTTGCTATATATTCTGTTATATAATCTCTAAACGTTTTGTCCTCAGATACCTCTACTTCTCCTCGTTGAATTTCATGAAGAAAAATATTAGCAAATTTTTGTTCTTCTTGTGTCAAAGTTGCAAAAGTTTTATGAAGCTCTTCCTCAGCATTTGATATTGCTTTACTTGATGAAGAATCATTTAGTAATTTTAAATACTTGCTGAATCGTGAATTCATATAATCTGCATCAATCACACCAGTATCAAGTTCTGTAATGTAAGAACTTATATCATACGGAACTATATCTTCTCCAACATCAATTCCATCACCAGAGTCTTTAGAATAAAGTTCTTGATATCTCAATGATAGTACGTAATATTCCGTTTTAGTAAAATTAACTTTTATTTGCTGAGATTCATCTGTATATATATCCTTTTTCCAGGTAAAACCTTGAATTTTAGCAGCCTCTAAACATGCTTTGAATTCACTAAAAAGTTTGGCAAATTTACGAGAAACTGATTTATCATCTGGAATTTTCTCAAAATTCTTAATACCTGAGTGTATAAATAAATCGGAAATTTCTTTATACAAACGATTCATATTTTCGATATTTTTAACAATATGCTGAACAAATAATCCTAATGGCTTATCTCCAGAATACAATTTTACAGCATCTTCTATATTTCGTTCCATCGTATGGGGTTTTCTATAATAACGAATTGTACCAAATGGCTTTTCGTCACCAAATAAACGATTAGTTCTAGAAAAAGCTTGAATGATGTTTTCGTATTGAAGGATTTTATCCATATAAAGAGTATTAATCCATTTAGAATCAAAACCAGTTAACATTTGATCAACAACGATTAATAAATCAATTTGTTGACCTGTAGATAATCTTTGATATGGTTTCTTATGAGCTAAACGAGCTGAAATATCTTTCTTCATTTTAGAAAACGTTGGAATAGCAAAGTTTTGATCATATCTTTTGTTATAGTCTTTAATAATTTCAGACAACCCATCTTCTTTAAAATCAATATTTCCACTATTGTCAATATTAGGATCGAATAATGCAGTAACTTTTAAATCAGGTTTCAATTCTTTTAATTTTCGGTAATAGACAATAGCCTCTGGAATACTGCTCGTGGCAAATATTGCATGAAATTTGCCACCGCGACTTAACCTTACCCAATTTTCTAAGATATCATTAACTACACTGTTAATATGATCATCAGTTTGATATTGGACCATTGGAACATAATCTTCTATTCCTTTTACGTATCGCCCATTATCTTCAGTATGTCCTGCCATTCCAATTTCATTTGAAGCCATATATTTATAATATATTTTAGCTTTTTGAGGATCAGAAATAGCTTCTTCTTCAGTTTTAGCTTTTGCTTTTTCTAAAGCAACTGATTGTCGTATATCTTTATCTCTAAAAGTAAGAACTTTATATGGATCAAAACCTAAAACATTTTTATCTCTTATACCATCAGCAATACTGTAACGATGTAATTCATTTCCAAACACAGTCGAGGTTGTATTGTTTTTCTTTTGATTTTCTTCTTGAATTGGTGTACCCGTAAATCCAAAGAAGATTGCCTTTGGAAATGTCTTTTTAATCGTAATAAGCATATCACCAAAAGTTGAACGATGAGCTTCATCAATAATAAACACTATGCGTTTACTGTTCATTAACTCAATATCACTAGAATTAAGCCCTTCTGGTTCATTCTTGATATTACTCATTTTTTGAATAGATGTCACAATTAACGTATTTGAAGGCTCAGTACTTTTTAACTTAGCAATAAGAACACCAGTATTTTCTGTTGCTTGTACTCCTTCATTCTCTGAAGCAAATCCTCGGTATTCTTTTAAAGATTGAGTTCCTAGTTCAATGCGATCCATTAAAAAAATGACTTTATCTGCATCCTTAGAAGCTGCGATTAATTGAGCAGATTTAAAACTTGTCATTGTCTTCCCTGAACCTGTTGTATGCCAAACATAACCACCTAATTGATTATCACCATCCCAATTTGTTTGAGCTACTTTATCGGATATAGCATTTGCTGCAAAATATTGATAACTACGCATAACTTTTAAAACGCCATCTGAATTATCTGCAACTGTATAAAAACCAATTAATTGGTGTGCCATCGGAATCGATAAAAGTGTGGACACAATTTTATCCCACTCATTAATAGGTTCATTATTAAAATCAGCCCAATGGAAATAATAACTTTTATTAAATTGACCATCTGGACCCGGATTTGCAAAATAGACCGTTTCATCAGGCTCCATTGCAACAAAAATTTGAACTAATGAAAATAGTCCTGTGAATACTCCCTCTCGCGAATATTTCTCAATTTGGTGGTAAGCATCACTGACAGGAACGCCACTTTTCTTTAACTCAATATGAATAACAGGCATTCCATTAATCAAAAGCATTAAATCACCACGACGGTCGTTGAGTATTTTAGATTTTGTAGGGAATTTAGGTTGCTGAACAATCTGATAACGACTTTGACCAGCAGCAATTTCACGGCGATCATAAATTTTTAAACTCACTTCTTTTCCATAATGGAGTTTATCATCTGGATTATCCCTAGTTATTGAAACACTTTTACCATTAATAAAGCCATTTAATTTTAATGGTGTACGCAAATTTTCAATTTGCTCTAAAATCTGTTGCATTTCAGTATCTGTAAGTGGATAATCATTTAGACGATCAATACCACGATTATTTTCAAAAAGAATATCAGCCCAGTTACGTAATAAATCCTTTTCTGTATAGTTTTTTAAAACTTTTTTCTCCCAGCCCTTTTCAGAAAGGAGTTTAATTAAGGCTTCTTCGAATTCTGATTCACTATTAAAAACCATAATATTCTCCTAATTACTAAATAAACATTTTTTCAAGCATTGCTTTTTTTACTGTTTTTAACTTATCTAACTTACGCTGATGAAGAGTGATGAGGCTGTCGAGGTGGCTGAAGAATCCAGCAATCTTTTCTTGTTCATCATATGAAGCTACGTCCACAATAAATTTCTGCATCTCAGAAGCGAGGATATGTTTAATGGTATTACCTGTTGTTATGTTCTCGATTTTCTTTTTTGCCTTGACTGTCTGGTACTGATAATTCAAAAAATACGGTTCAATCTTAAACTTTGGATTTCTGAACATAATAAGTGCGTGGGCGGCTGAACAGTCCAGCTCTTCTGGAATTACAGCAGCATGACCAACATGTCCAGATTGAACCATAACCATATCACCAGTGTGCAGCCATTTATCTTTTTGTTTCTCATAAAACTCATCATTAATAAATACTTCGGTATTATGGTTTATCTGTCCGTCTTTTACATTATTGGATTCAAGATAGAAATGTCCCTCTTCAACATAATACGGAGTAGCAGTTCCAACAAATGCATTTCCAATATCTCTGTATATATCCGACAACTTACGCTGTTCCCAATCATCAGTAAATCCTGAAAAACGAATTTCTGGAACACTTTCACCATTTTTAGGAAACATTTTTTCAAGCATAGCTTTTTTTACATTTTTTAGACCATTTAACTTACGCTGATGAAGAGTGATGAGGCTGTCGAGGTGGCTGAAGAATCCAGCAATCTTTTCTTGTTCATCATATGAAGCTACGTCCACAATAAATTTCTGCATCTCAGAAGCGAGGATATGTTTAATGGTATTACCTGTTGTTATGTTCTCGATTTTCTTTTTTGCCTTGACTGTCTGGTACTGATAATTCAAAAAATACGGTTCAATCTTAAACTTTGGATTTCTGAACATAATAAGTGCGTGGGCGGCTGAACAGTCCAGCTCTTCTGGAATTACAGCAGCATGACCAACATGTCCAGATTGAACCATAACCATATCACCAGTGTGCAGCCATTTATCTTTTTGTTTCTCATAAAACTCATCATTAATAAATACTTCGGTATTATGGTTTATCTGTCCGTCTTTTACATTATTGGATTCAAGATAGAAATGTCCCTCTTCAACATAATACGGAGTAGCAGTTCCAACAAATGCATTTCCAATATCTCTGTATATATCCGACAACTTACGCTGTTCCCAATCATCAGTAAATCCTGAAAAACGAACTTCTGGGTTTAACTTATTTGTATCTTTCATCAGTTATTCTCCCAATAATTTAATGAGTTCTTGAATACCACTCATATCGAATTCGTTACCTTCTAAATCTTGTAACATTGAAGCTAAAGTAGACTCTGCTTCTTTTATTTCATTATCGATATCAGATAGTGTTTCATCATACTTCTGAGAAAGTTGTTCAATTTTTTGAACTAACTCATTGACTAACTCTTGAGTCAGTGATTGCATTTGTTCGATGAATGGAGTAATCCATTTTTTCTCCAATAGCATGTAAACTTGGGCATTAGACAATTGTTCAATTTGAACTTTAGTTTTATTTTGGAGATTGTCAACAGCTGATTTTACATCAGATTTAAGAGATTTTTCTTCGTTTTGAAGACTAACTACTTGTTTTAAGATATCTCTTACCGCTAGATCCAGTGTCTCATCCTTTTGAGCTTTCTTAACTTTAGCATTAACAAATGCATCCTTAGCATCATTGACGAAGTCTTTTTCTTTTTCTTCTTCTGGTAATTCTTCAAAAAGTTCTTCGATTTCTGCTGAAATATCATTTAAGCGATTTTCCTTATTAGAAATTGAGTTAACTTCATCAGCCAGTAATTCCTTTTGGACCAAATCAAATGGCAAAACATGTCCCAGCCATCCTTCTTGAACCTCTACTTCTTTACCTGATTTTTTCTTGATAACTAGATTAGGATCAACTTTTTTTGCAGCGTCAAATCCTTCTGTTTGAAGAATCTCAATATCAGTTTGCATATACTGCCATTGTGTATCTAATTTCTCATACGCATCATATTTATCAATTAGCGGCATGCTTTCTAAACGTTTAAATATATATTGTGCTAATTTTTCTTCTTCTCTCTGAACATGTACTTCATTAATATGATCAATTAATTCCTCTCGCATATATTGCGGAATGTCTGAGAAAACTTTTCGAGATGTTTCAAAAAACTGTTGAATTTCTGGATGAGAAAAAACAGCTTTCTTGATATCAGACACTTTTAATTGATACGTAGATGCATTTATCTCTTGGAATAAATCTGATTTTAAATTTGGAAAAGCATTCCAAAAATCACTTAAATCTTCTAATTCAGATTTTGGAATACCACCAAACATTGTTGCAAAAATATCCCAACTTTCAGTTTTCTCTGAAGAATCAACATAACGAGGAATATTAAGATTGTAATTATTGTTTCGAATTTCATCGCGAGATACCACGCGCGAAAAGTTTGCAACATTTTCACGATTTATCACAACATCAACAATACGTTTAATATCAGAAGCTCGTAATTTATTATTTTTTCCTGATTTAATAAAACCTTTAGAGGCATCAACTACCAATACATCAGTATTTTCACGTTTTTGTTTCAAAATCATGATAATCGTTGGAATACCGGTTCCAAAAAAGATGTTTGACGGTAAACCGATAATAGCATCGATATGATTTTGTTCAATTAAGTTTTTACGAATTTCGCCTTCTTCACCACCTCGGAATAATACACCGTGTGGCAATACGATTGTCATGATTCCATCGCTTTTAATGTGAAAAAGATCATGAAGTAAAAAGGCATAGTCTGCTTTTCCTTTTGGCGCTAATCCAAAGCGAGCATATCGTGGATCAGTTTCTTTATCAGTAGGATCCCATGATTGTGAATATGGCGGATTAGAAACAACTGCATCAACATACAAAGGTTCATAAGTAGCAATTGGATCTTTGTCATCAAAATAAGGCCAATCATCCTCCAAGGTATCTCCATTTCGCGTAACAATATTATCTGGCAAAATACCTCGCATAACAAGATTCATACGTGTCAAATTATATGTGTTCTGCTTTAACTCTTGGGCATAATACTTAATATTGTCCTTATTAGATATATATTTTGAGGCACTTTTACCAATATTAATCAGCAATGAGCCAGAACCACTTGTAGGATCGTAGATTTTAATTGACTCTCTATCTTTTAAATGTTCAGCAACAATTTCTGACATTAACAGTGAAACTTCGTGAGGGGTATAAAATTCACCAGCTTTTTTACCAGCATTTGCAGCAAACATGCTAATCAGGTATTCATAGATAAATCCTAAAACATCATAATCTTGTTTTCCATCCATAGGAATATCCCTAATAAGATAGATTAAATCACTAATAGCTTTTGTTTGAGAAGCTGAACCTTCACCTAATTTTGAAAGTCCAGTTTGCAGTGTATCAAAAACACCTTCAAAGACATCTTTGTGAGCAGAATCTATTAATCGACTAAAAGCTGATAATGCATCTCGTACATCTTGGACACTAAAATCACTACCCTTTTTAATCCAAGTAGAAAATAAATTATTGTATGAAATAAAATATCCAAGATTTTTTTGAATACTTTCAACAACTTCTGGATCTTCTTCAGTTAGTTCACATAAATATTTGTCAGTCCAGTCATTTTCCTTTAAATATTTTTCTTCTTGTTCAGAAAGGAATTTATAGAATATAAAACCCAAAATATAGTCTTTATATTCGTTAGCTTCAATTTTAGAACGCATTTTATTAGCTGATTCCCAAATTTTTGAAGCAAGTTGCTGTTTATTCATAATCTTCCTCCGATTACTTGATTTTCTAATTTATATACCAATATATAATACCATATATCAATACTTTTATCTTTACTATTCCCTTATCCAGCTTCTATATAAAACCAGGTAAGGTGATTTTTATTTAGTCTTCTTGTTCTTCCTCTTCCAATCCCACTAACTGTCTCTGGCGTTTTTTGGCTTGGTCAGCAATGTATTTCATAACGGTTTTAAATTCTTTTGCGGTGCCATTGTTAGACAGCTCAGAAAAGCTTTCGTCATATTTATCAACGATTCTTTTTACTTCATCCTTTGTGGTCATTGTAGTCTCCTTATATCTTTTCCTCACACTCCTTCGACTTCAACGCCAATGGCTAGGATGTCCTTGGTTTTGATGAGGTGGTATTGGGATTTTGTTTTGATGGTGATTTCGTGTGGGGTGAGGTCGGTGATTTTGCCCCTTAGTTGTTGGCTGTGGTCTTTGTCTTTTGCGGTTGTACAAACACCAGTGAGATGGCTGGTGTAGAGTTGGCTTAGGAGAAGGGCTTTTTGGTCTTTAGTAAGGTTGGTGTGTAGGAGTTCTTTAGTTTTGTCAGCTTTTAGTGAGCTGGTGTGTTCTGATAAGAAAAAGCCCATCCATTTTTCCATGCCTCTGTCGTAGTGCTCACGCGCCGCTTGAAATGGTAAATAACTGCGGTCAATCATCTTAACTTAATCCATCCAATCCTCCTGCTGAATGCCCTCCGACCAATTTGCTGCGCTCTAAACTGCGTGAGGCTTCCTGCAGAGCATTAGCTTTTTGAATAGTCGTAAAGCCAAACTGGTCACGAATAGCATCAATAGCTGATTGGAGCCTTTCTTCTTTTTCTATTTTTTCAATGTCATCAAATAAAGAAAACGTAGTGTATGATTCATCGACTAAGCCTGAATAAGATACCGCGATATGTCTGACTGCACCCGAATCATATTTTTTGCGCAGCAGAGTTAAAACGTGCTCAGTCAGTTGCTTGGTGTTATTGCTAGGCTCGATTTTCATTTGCGCCTGAATGCGGTGCTTTTTCTCTTGCTTTGAAAAGCCGATATAAATCGACACATTTGTCGCCTTCTTGTGAGCTCTTCTCAGGCGAATAGCAACCTGCTCTGCCATTTCCCTAAAAACTAACTCGATATCGGCCTTCTTGCGATAATCGCGTGGCAAAACCTGAGAATTGCCAATGCTCTTAGACTTAGGCTTGTAGGGCTGGTGAACGTTGCTTTCATCAATGCCGTTAGCATGAAAGAAGAGGTCAACCCCCACGATACCAAGCTCTTTCTTGAGAATATCGGGATTGAAATTAGCGAGTTCTTTGATGGTAAAAATGCCAAGCTTATTAAGACGTTTTTCCATACGGCTGCCAATCCCCCAGAAGTCAGTCATCTTAGGTATCGCCCAAACCTTAGTCTCGACATCCTCGTAAGACCAATTGGCACGCATGTTCTGATTGTGCTTGGCTTCATTATCGAGAGCAAGCTTTGCAAGCAATGGATTGGCATTTGACATGCCAACTGTTGAGTAGATGCCTGTTTTTTGCCAAATTTCTCGCTGAATCATAGCAGAAACCTTATCTAACTTTTCTTTCTTACCTAGGGTCTTATCTGGGATAAAATAGTTCAGCGATGAGGTCAAGTCGATAAAACCTTCGTCGATAGAGTAAGGCAAGATATCTTCGATGCTACCATAGTTTTGAAAGATATGCTGAATCTCTAGATTTTTCTCAATGTAGCGGTCCATTCGCGGCGGTACTATCCAAGTCGCCTTTGCCCAATTTTCAATGAAAGCCACATACTCAGGCGTGGTTGGTAAACCTTGACGTTTGGCATTGTAATAAGAAAACTTGCGCGTGTGAACATCAAACGGCAAATCATAAGCTCGGCTGACATTTGATGTTCCAAAAACTTTCTTAAATGTCGGTGAAGACGCTAAAATCAAGCCACTGGCATTTTCAGCTCGGCTCATAACGCAAAGCGAAGTTTTCAAAGGATGCAAGCCACGGTCCACGCACTCCACACTAGCATAAAAGGACTTCATATCCACAAAGGCGATATCAGAACGCGGCTCTCGTGAATAATCAAAATAGCCCATCTAAGTCTCCATGGTGATTAAAATCGAATCATTAACCAAGAAAGCATAAGGTGAGAGTTCGCTCTCTTTATCCTCTGGTAAATAAACCTTTGAAAAACGCTGATGCATGACAGAATCTGCAAAATCATCCATATCAAAAATTTCGACCTTGCTATCTAGTGCTAAATCATATGAATCCAAATCTAAAATATCTTTTAAATGCATCTTATCCTCCTATGATTGGCATGAAGTTGCCGACAATTTTTCCAACAATACGTGGATTTTCACTATATGGCGCAAATTTATCATCGTAATCTTTATTGATTGATACTAAGCGCAGCCCATTTTCCTCACGATAGACCTTTTTGATGTAAGTCTGTGAGTTCCAAACGACTGCATAAACCGCACCATCGTAGTCAAACCCAGTCTCACGAATGAGAGCCACAGAGCCATTGTGATAAGTAGGCTCCATAGAATCCCCATCAATCCACGAGGCAAAATCATGCGCCAAGTCTTTATCAAAATAAACTGTGTCGTAATCCATATCATCATAGACATTAGCACCGATACCAGCTGACAAACGTTCGTAAACCTTGTAGGCAAAACGTGGTTCTTGAACCATAGTAACCACCTTGCGCTGCTGTTCAAGTAAATCTTGAACATAAGTCAAAGCTTTTTCTTGATTCTGGTCAGTTAATTGCTTGTACAAAGTGGCAATTTCAAGCTCAGAAAAATAGCCGTGCGACACCTGCAAAAGTTCTTCTAACTTAGCCAAGTTAGCTTTTGTTGGCTTTGCCGTACCTTTTTCCCAAGCAAAATAAGATTGCTTAGAAATACCAAGTTCCTTTGCCAGTTCTGTCTGCTTCAAACCAAGCTCCAAACGACGATTTTTTAACTTTTCAGGAAAATACATCAAACTCACCTCTTTTATCGCATTTTGTAAAGATAAACTGATTTGTTTTTAAAAAGTCAGTTATATAACTGACTTTATTATATAAAAAAAGTGAATCATTGTCCACTTTGACATGTAGATGAAGTCGCAAAGATTATTACCAATTTTTCCATTAAATCTGGATGTTTAGCAGAAAAAAAGCGAACTTAGGCCCGCTTAGATTTTTTATCATTATTTATCGATATCCATTTCACGAAGTTGTTCAATGACAGCCTCAAATGGAACACCTACTTGCAGTAAAGAGGCTGCTGTATAAGCCCCTTCAACGAGAGGAACTTTACACATAAGGATGTTCTTTTCAGACAATTCCCAACCATTTCTAGATTCATCTTTGAAGAGCCAAAATCAAAGAATCCTAATATAGTGTCTGCGGCATTATTGTCGACTGTTTCTTTGATTTGTTGGAAACTTGTTCCGATTCTGCCATCTTCAGTCCCACCAGAGAATGTAATGGGAACGTCTGTCGCAACTTATGAGATTAATTCTACAATGCCTTGAGCAATATCTTTTGAGTGTGACACAATAACAATACCAGTTTTCTTAGACATAATTATTTTCCTCCGCTTCTAATAATGCTTTAAACAATAGACCTGATGAATACGAACCAGGATCGACAAGCCCAAGTGAACCATCTGCAGCATATGCATGACGTCCCTTTTTAGCTCTCAAAAGAGCTGTCTTTAGAATATACTCATCAATACGCTCTGGTGTTAGCTGATGATTTTTCAAATCTTCTACTACAGGCGCCCAGACGTCAACCATAGTTTTATCACCGATTTCTGCTCGACCAAGCCTTTGAATCATGACCAAGCCTTCTTTGATATCATAGTAAAGCTAGTCACCTGCTTCTTCAGCCCTTGCCATTCCTAAAAATGCTGAATCATATCAGGTTCCAGATACGCCACCGACTTTTGTAAGAAGAAGCATTCCTGTCTCCTTAAATAAATCAGATGTCGATGCAAATTCCTTTGGTTCAACGGTATTGACAACAGCTGTCATACCACGTAGCATGTTTTCACCATGGTCTCCATCTCCTCCCATCGTTGAGTCCAGTTCAGCTAAAACAGCTAGATTTTCTTGGATTTTTTCGTAGAACAAGATGAGCCATCTTTTTGCAGTCTCTAATTTCATATAAAACACTCCTTTTATCATCCTAAACACTGCAAAAAAGAAAACGCTATCATAGAAACCTTTTTCTTCGTTATAAAACTTTTTAATCAAAAGGTCTCACATAAAGTCGTAAAACGGCCTATTTTTTGACAATTTGTCAATTTTGGTGAAAACAGCTTATTTAATGGTATTCATCCATTTTCTACTGCGGAACATAAAGACTGATACCATAAAACGGAACAATTCCTCTTGCGATAGAATAAAATAAACCCAAACAATTGGAAGTTTAAGAACCAGTCCCGTAAAGAGCCCTAAAGGCACACCAATACACCATGTACCCAAAATATCGATAATCATGATGTACTTGGTTCTCCCACCACTTCGGATAATACCACCACCCAAAATCATATTTTGGACTTTAACTGGTGCTAAAATCGCAAAAGTCAACAAGAGTTGTAACCCGACTTGTCTAACATCAGGACCAACATTATATAAGTCAATGTAGAGATTTTCACCTACAACTAAGAAGATTGATAAAATGAGTGACCCTACAAAGCCATAAAAACACAAACGTTTCGAATCATGATAAGCTCGTTCGTAATCATGCTCACCAAGCCTGCGTCCGATTAAAATCCCCGCAGCTTGTGACAACCCAGACAAAGCCCCGATAAATAGCCCTTGAATGGGACCAGTTAGAGACATCCCAGCAAGTTCGCTCGTTCCCATGTGCCCATAAATGTAGGTATTGACATTTTGCCCCAAAGTCCAAAGCAACTCATTAACCACAATAGGCGTTAGTATGATGAGATACTGACTAATCTCCGAAGCCTTCATCCGCAAATCAAAGCTAAATTGACAAGTTCTATGGTAAAAATAAACCATCAAAGCCAGATTCACTACTTGAGACATTAAGCTAGCTAGCGCTGCCCCCTTGATTCCCATGGCAGGAAAACCAAAATGTCCAAAAATCAAAAGATAATTTAAGCATGTATTGACCACCGCAGCGACTGCACTGATATAGAGCGGATACTTAGCGTAATTTCGGCAACGCAGCTGAACCGCTAAAAGTGTTGCAACCCCAGATAAAGGATAGACCCAAGCTAAGAGCTGAATATAGGGCTTAGCCGTCACCACAACTTCAGTATCCTTAGTGAAGATTCCTGCCAAAACATCAGGGAAGATTAAGCACAAGCCCATGGTAAATAAAGCCAAGCACAGCATGACTAAGAGGTTAACTGACATGCTGGTATTAATCTTTTTCTGATCATTTTTTCCCATATATTGAGAAATCATGATACCTGTTACGGTCGCAATCGCTCCGCTAACAAAGGCAAAGACAAACTGTGGCTTTCCGCCAACTTCCACAGCTGCAATGGCAGTCTTTCCAAACTGCCCAACCATTAATTGGTCAATCATTGAAAAGGATGACTGCAGCATGGCTTGTAAAGCTACAGGGATTGCAATCGTCATTGCTTCTCTCAAGAAATGTTCTCTTTTTGCCATAATTTTTCTCCATCATTATTACTAAGTGCATTATATCGCAAACGCTTGCATATCACTAGTGTTCTATCTGCACAATTTTTTTGGTCATTTAAACCCAAAAAAAGCACCCCAGCCAAATTCAGCTAAGAGTGCCTATTGTAAGATTTCAGTTAAGATAACCAATGAATCAAGGTAGCTATCACATCGCTACTATTGCCGATAAGATTTCCAATAAAATGCGCCGTCATAACAACGTAAATATTTCTAGTTTTGATATATGATAAACTCAACGGAAATGCCCAAATCATAGTCAAGAAAATTCCCCAAAAAGAAAGCGAATGTCCCAAAGCATAAAGTAACATACTAAAAAAGGTCGTGAGGACAATTATTTTCTTGCTAGCAAAACGAATCATATTTTTTCTATGAAATGTTTCTTCGGTCACTGCTGGCAAAAAGATGGTCGAAATAACAAATACGATTAAGGTCAGCCAACTATCTCTTCTTAAACTGATACTCCCTATCTCAAAGTTTGGAAAAAATCCTTCTAACATCCTTGTCAAAGCAAAGGTAAGCACGAATCATAAAAACGTCAATAAAACCTGAATCCAGTACTTTCTGCCGCTTTTAAAACTCCTAAACCATTCTTTTAAATTAAGGTCTTTAGAGATGAGAAAATAAACCAAAAGCAAAAAGTAAAACAAAGCATTGGTGTAGATAAGGTAGCTTGACGGGACAATCAAACACGACAAGATAAAAACCACTTCAATCAAAATAGGAATAGCATTTGAAGCAATATAATCTCTAAAACTAGTCTTTTTCTGTTCACTCATCATAGCCTGAAATCTCCTTTTTAGATGTTAACTTATCTTAGTATTGAAATACTAAAGAATCTTCCTTCACCAAAACTATACACCAATGCTAATGAAACTTAAAGTTTTCAGCATAAAAAAGCTACCAAATACTAGCACGCACATCACTAGATTTGATAGCTTTTTATTATGAAGTTATTGCTTGTTTAAATCCATTTAGTATTGAAATACTAACATACTTTTTGATGACTGCTTATGCTTCTACAAGAGCTACATCTTCCAAATCTCCAGTTTTTGCATCGTAATAATGTTTGTTCCCTTCAGCGTCTGTTGCGAATCCGCCTTTAGTTTGAAGACCATTTTCATCGAAATGCAATTCTTGACCGTTGATTTCTTGGTCACCAGTTACCACTTGACCATTTTCGTCAAAGTAATACCAGTTGTCACCGTCACCGATAAATTTATTTGTGGCAAGGTCACCTGAATCTGGATCGTAAAAGTGACGGTTTCCTTCAGCGTCTATCACAAAAATACCTTTAGCTTGAAGGCCATCTTCAGCAAAGTAAAGTTTTTGACCACGGATAACTTGTGAACCTGTTGCCAAGTTACCATTTTCGTCAGCATAATACCAGTGGTTATCACCTGTTGTGAAGAAGTCACCAACAAATTTTTCACCAGATTTGGCATCGTAGTAACTACGTGTACCGTCTTCGTTTGTTACGAAGATACCTTTTGCTTGGATACCATTTTCATCGAAGTACAATTGTTGACCGTTAATTGTTTGAGCACCTTTAACAGCTACACCATCTTCGTTGAAGTAATACCATCCACCATTGATAAGAGCGAATTCAGAAGCAACCATTGCACCTGAGTCACCTTTGAAGTAACGTGTATTACCATCTTTGTCTTTAACAAGTTGGCCTTTAACTTGGTTCCCATTTTCATCGTAATATTGGTAATCTTCACCAATTTTAACAAGACCACGCGCCATGATACCATCTTTACCGAAGTAGCGCCAGTTAGTTACAGTTTTGGCAACACCATCAACTGTTTCAGTTGTGTTGAAGACATAGTAATGACCACCTTCATAACGGCTACCTGTTTTACCGAAGTAGTATTGGTTTCCTTCTGCATCTTCATAGATAGCGTCACGAATTTCAATACCATTTTGCAAGAAGTAATAAGTTTGACCGTCGATTTCACGCATACCAGTTACCATGTGACCATCTTCGTCAAAGTAGTAATGGTTTCCGTTGTAAAGAACGAATGAAGATTTAGCTTGGTAACCACTTGTTGAGTAGTAAGTCATACCTTTACCATCATAGTAGAAACCAGTTTGAGCTGAATCTGATGTCATTTGTTTTGGAAGGAATGCGCCATTTTCATTAACAGTGAAGTAAGTACCTGTTGCTTGGTCGTTAAGAACGTAATCTGAACCTTTACCAAGGATGTTTGTTCCGTTGAAGTATTCAGCTTTCCAAACTTTAATCTTAGTTGATGGATCGATTTTCTTACCGTTAGAAATCATAACACGTTCAAAGATTGATGGGTATTTTTCTTGAAGGTATTCTAAGAATTCACCACCATATTGTGCTTGATAGTCTTTACCACTACTTTTAGTGTTTGCAGCATATGGTTTGTTCTTAATTTGAGCACCTTCGCGTTCTTCACCGTAGTCGTTAACACGTGTTGCAGTAACGATTTCTTCACCTGGAAGAGCGTAGATTTGGTCTGGAACCCAGTCAGCAATGACTTGAATACCTTTAGAGTGAAGGGCTTTGATAGCATTTCTAAGGTTTTCTGCTGAACCGTATTTATTGTTTTTGCTCATTGCCAAGTCATAACGGTCGCTGAAGGCATAACCATTTTGAATGATTGAGTCAAGGAATGTACCATCAGTTGATGACACGTATTGTGGTGCCAATTCAAATAATGTGACACCCCATGAAGCAAAGAGATCAGCATTTTCAGCAATGACTTTGTTAGTGTATTGTGATGGGTCTTTAACAAAGTCTTGGAAGTTTGAGAATCCTTCAAAGATAATTTGTGAGTCAAGAGCTGCTGAAGTTTCGTAAGTTAATTTGCCTGCTTCTTTAGCTTCTGTGCTTGCTTTCACACGGATATCTTGATCAGCAGATGCACCAACTGGTACCCAAACAGTAAGGAAACCATTCATATCAACTGTTTGGAAGCCTTTGATTTCATCACCTGTGAAGTAGATAAATCCGTTTTCGTCAACCAATTTAGTGATGTCTGTATCAGAATCGTTGAGGTAAGCTTGCAAACCATTTTCAGTTGGTGAAAGCAATGGACGGTAGTATTGACCTGCGTGAGCAATACCAACTTGTACAGCAATCACATCAGAACTGTTCAATTTAAGGTTTGGATTATTAGAAATGATTGTTACAATACCTGAAGTTGTTACAGAATCGTCAGTCACTTTTTGATCAGCTGTCATGATACCTTTACCAAAACGAACTGATGTCAAAACGCCACCGTTAGCGCCATCAGGGTATTGAACATTCATTGCTTGACCACCAGCTGCGTATTTAATACGTGATTTAAGAAGAGCAACGATTTGATCATAGTATGGAGATTTAACTGCCATATATTGACCATTATCAGTGAACAAGTCACCGTAGTAAACACGTGGAACAGATTCCATATTTGTCAAAAGCAAAGCGTATGCTGCTGGGATATTGAAATGAGTGTATTGTTTATGAACGCTGTTCATATCAGCGTTATAAATTTCGAAAGCTTGTTTCAATTCATCAAGTGTGAATGTGAAACCATCTGTTTTAGGATTGATTTGACCAGCGATGATTGATGCAATGATACCTTGAACTTCACTATCGTGTGCACGAACGAAAGCATATGATGGCATAGTATCACCATAAGCGCTATCTACGGTACGGTCAGTCATACCAAGATCATTATGAATCAATGATTCCAAGTTTGATCGGCTACCTTCTGGACGTGTTAAAACATCAAGGAAAGCCATACGAAGACCGTTATCGATAGCAAGTGCAGCACCGTTTGTATCGTGGTTATAATCAGGGTCGTTAAAGCTCCAAGCTTCTAGGATAGAAATGTGAGCAAGAGCTTGTGCTTCTGTTTTGTTAACGCCGTAAGCTGCTTCAAACAAATCAGTGTAAAGTTGAAGAAGGTCAGCGTCCACGTTATCAACGGCATCGACACGAACACCATCAAAGTTAGCGTCAGCGTCACCAAAGACGACTTTACCCCAGTTCATAAGGTAGTAAAGTTGGTTCAATTGTTCTGCTTGAACAACTGGGTTTGAGTTATCAACGTCGTTTGCAAGTAAGAAGTCATAACCACCTGTACGGTCAGCTTTGTGGTAGTTTGTTTGACCATTTTGGTAAGTAGGTGCGCGGTTAAGAAGACGATAGTCTGAATTAGCCCATTCAGTCAAATCACTGTTAACGTAAAGAAGGGCACCACCTTGCAAGTGGTCAGTGTCACGATCTTCTGAGTTTATGTTCCATTTGTCTTGAGTTGATACAAATGAAGCAATGATATCACGCAACCAAGCTACGTCACCACGACGTTTGATTTCTTGTTCAATTTTAATTTGAATAGCTTCTGCTGCAACGTTTAATGTTGATTGTTTATCAGTTGCAGAATATGTTTTATCCAAACCAAAGTATTTAGACATATGGTTAAGGTAGTTCACTTGTGTGTCAACATCAGGCCACCATGCCATTACCAATGGACGGAAAGTTTCTTCAGTTGAATCTATCCATTTTTCACCATTATTATCTAAAACTTTAGTAGGGCGATACCAAGAATTAGCTGTTAAATAACCATCAACCAATTCAAAGCTTTTTTCTGTTGAATCGTAAGCTTGGTTATTTTTTGAGAAGTTATCGACAAGGTCTGTCAATCCTTCTGTAAATGAGTAAGTTGATGTTGATGACAATGCACCTGTTTCAGCATCAAAGTAAAGCAATTGACCATTTACTGTGATGGCAAAGTTTTTCTTAACTGTACCATCTTCTTGGATGTAGTAGTATTTTCCATCAATTTTTTTGATGTTATCCAAGCTCAATTGGTCAACAGCAGCTTTTTCGGCGTCTGAATCAGCAGCTTTGTTTGTTTTGTCATCACGTACTTCTTCATCAGTAGCTTTGTGTGATTCTTCTGATGGGTTAGTTTCAGAAGTTTCACTTGTTTCTGTTGAAGTAGCTTCTGAAGGTTTAGTTGTTTCTTCAGATGATGCTTTTGTTTCTTCAGATGCTTCAGTTGCTGAAGTTTCAGTAGTCTTGTCATCAGCTTTAGCAGATGTAGCATCTGTAGTTTTTTGTGAGTCTTCCGCAACTACTGTTTCTTCTGTTGATGAAGCTTCAGTTGTTGTTTCTTGACTTTGTTCTGTAGCAGTACTTGTTTGTGTTTGGCTACTACTTGACGCTGGGGTATCACTTCCTCTTGTAACAGCAACAACGTTTGTTTCGTCGGCAGATACTTCATGTGTAGAGCAAGCAACTCCAACACCAACTCCAACCAATGCCATACTTGTAACAGCAATGGTTACCCATTGTTTTTTAACTTTGTGTAGCTTATAGCGAATCTTGTTTTCCATAAATCCTCCTAAATAAATTCCATAAAAAGACTACACGTATAGTTTACTTAAAATTACAAATGAGTTAATTCTTTTTGCATATGTGATGTTTCTTGTTTTAAATCAGAAATTCTATCCAACATTTGTTGAGCAATGCTATGACATTCAAGAAACATCATGATTTCTGCGCATTTTTCCATCGTTTGAAGGCCAGATAGATTACCTGTTTTAAGTAGGTAATAACCTCGACAATACTTGACCGCATTGCGAATGAACAAATCGGTTTCATCTTTTTTCAAATTATCAGCATAGTTAAGCAATTTGAAAGCTAATGAAAAACGACTTCTTTCAATACAAACGTTAATCACGTTAAACAACATTTGATTGACCAAGCGACGATTCTCAGGAATTTCTTGATAGAACTGCGTGCGGTTAATCATTTCACAAGCGAAAGTTTCAACCAAGTTACTTGTCATCAATGAGGCACTGTAAGTGAAAAGCCAGAGCTCATAACGTCCCCATTGTTCAACTGAAAACAGGTAATCTACCAAGAATTGAACGTCCTTTTTTGCGACCTTTTCTTTCTTGTCACACTGCTGCAAAACAGCTTTGACAATGATTGTATTGAGTTTGTGAAATTTTTGGTGTGGCGATGAAGCTTCAAGTTGCTGACATTTGACTAGATAGTGTTTTAGGGTTAGTGTATTTTTTTCAATGTAAGCCTTAGCCACTTCATCTTGAAAAAGCAGTGTTTGATTTTGTAAGTAATTCCTACAAACACACTGAAATTCTGCAATAGAGACATTCATATTCTCCAAACACTGATAAAGCGTATCAGCGTTAATATTACTAACACCACGTTCAAAACGTGATAACTGCGCGATGGAAATAACCTCCCCAGCTATTTCCTTTTGCGATAAGCCTTTTGATTCTCTCAAAAGCTTAAAGCATTTTCCCAAATTATTTTCCATGATGTATCCCTTTCCATAAAAAATAGAACATTATCTATATTACTCCATTTTTAGGTTTATGAAAAGACATTTTTGTATGTTTTCAAGAAAATTTCAGAAAAATTAAAATTATCATTCGAATTTTGCATCATTGCAAAGCATTGATTTGATAATTGAAATTATTTTTATTGAAAAGGTAGTCAATAAATAAAAAAGCCATTTCAAAAAATGAAATGACTTTACTAAATATAAGGAATTAAGCGATAACGAACTTTTTTTGATAAACTTCATAACCTTGCAAGTCACGTACCAGAACCACTTCTTCATTACGGATACGTTTGACAATAAGAGGCAAGTAAGCAAGTAATATGAGAAATGATACAAGGCTCCCGAGAACAAGGCCCATCGCTAAGAATAAAAGTAAAGTTGCAGCATACATAGGGTGGCGAACAATACTATACAATCCTGTATCAATCACTTTTTGCCCTTCTTGAACCTCAATCGTTCGAGCTAGATAGGCATTTTCACGCAAAACTTCTGCATATAAACCATAAGCTAGTAAGAATATCACAGCTGCAACATAACTGATATTAGGTGATAAGCGCAGCCAATGGAAACGAAAGCTAAAACCAGCTGTCAAAAAAGCTGTGATAAACATCAGCGCGCTAAACTTAATGACCTGCTGCTGCTCTTTTTCACTTTCTTTGGCATTAAGACGCTTTTTAAGCAATTCTGGACTAAAAATCATCATGACAAGCCCTGAGATAAACATGGGAATAAACAGAATCGCTAACAAAAGCCAAGCGTTCCAATAATACAAAGTCCCTGCTGAAAGAAATAACAAAGTAGCAACAAACAAAAAGCCAAAGAAAAATTTGCTGATAGCTTGCATAAAAAGTTTCTTACTCATTTATCTCACCCCATTCAAATCAAATAGGCAACCCAAATAAACAAAAGCGAATAAAATCAACGGTACCGTGAGCAATCATAGCTGATACAATATCTCGTTTTCTCTGCAAAAAAGCAAAAATCAGTCCAAAAATAAGGATGTATAAAACCACTGAAATCAGCCATTCCAGCAATCCAGATAGAAAACCATTGTTAAAACACTCCACCGTATGCGGTAATATATGCGGAACAGTCATCATGGCATAAGTTGTCAATTCCTGACCTTTCGTATTCAGCTTCTCACCACTTATCATGGTTAAACAAAAAGCGTAAAAAACAGTTCGATAAGCAACTTCTTCAATAATAGCTGGGCTTAAAGAAAGTAAAAAAGCTTTAAAAATACTAGAAGGCTGAAGGCCATTACTTCCCAACATCAGTATACAATTAATAGCACCCCAAATGAGTCCACATAGTATTCCAATACTAACACTTATTGCAATACTTTTCTTGAATGTCCTTTAAACCATTTTAGTGCTCCTTCTGGTTTTTGAGCAAAAACAGCCATCACAGCACAAGCCGATAAAAAGACAAGTATGATATTAAAAATCGACAAGGGTGTTGGATGAATCATTTCAGACAAGGTATACAAGCCACAAAGTCCGCATGAAATAATCAGGTGCTTAGGCTGCAAATAACGATGGTATTTCCAAAGGATAAAACCAGAAATCACAAGCACATAAAATTCTAAAAGAAGCCAAACAAGCTGTTTTTGATTAAGTATTAGACTACCTAGCCAAAAAAACAGCAAATATATCAAAAATGATAGCCATACTCTATTTAATTTCGTATTTTCTTTTTTCATAATTCTCTTCATAGTGATTATTAATTATAGTTATCATATCATATTTAAAATCTTTACCCAAATTGAGTAAAAGATTTTTTTATTTTATAAATGCTTCTAATTCTGTCACATAAGCTGCCGTATTACCAGCAAAATAACCACAATGTGGGTAGCCCTTTCGGATAATCACATCAACTTCTGGAAGATATTTTTTAAAAGCTTTTTTAGAAACGCCGAGATCAAAATCTTTCTCGCCATATTCTAAATGAAGTTTGCTTTGTTGTTCTGCTGTTAACAGATGTAAATCATAATGGCAACAAGCGTGACAATTAGCATCGATATCCTGACTAGTAATTCTATCAGAATTTTTCGTCATCAACTTAGCCAAATCCTCGCCATACATTTTAACAAGAGATTGTGATGCAGCTGCGCCTGACTTTTTTAGTGCTCATTTCTTTTGTCTAAAAAGAAGGCGCGTGACATTTTCCAACAACCAAGCATTTTTCTTCAAAGCAACTCCATCAAACCAAGCGTATTCAATTTTGAAACGTTGGTCATTAAATAATCGCCATCCAATAGCTACACCCAGTGAGGCGCCATAAACCAGTTTAATATCAAAATACCCTTTTTCGACAAGATAATCTTTCAATTGCCGATATTCATCATCAACACTCAAATACTGTCCCGCTTTACCATGACCACCTTGGTCGAGTGCGATAATGCAATAATCACCTTTCAAATATGGTTTCATCAAATGATATAAATTTTCACCAGATATCATCATCGGTGCTAAGAGGATTACCTTAGGATGTTCAGGATTACCAAATTTATGGATATACATGTATCATTCACTTCTTTCACTAACTTTTTAATCTTTATTTTTCAAGAGCAATAAGCCATAAACGCCTAACAGAACATAAGCTACAAGTGACGTTATCAAGGCTATAATAAAATTTAACATCAATGTAAAATACATTGGTTTAATATCTTTGAAAGTTACTTGACCTAAAAAAGCTGCAGGTAGGGCTGAGAGCTCCATAAAAGCCATTAACAAAGTTAAAATAAGCACTTTCATTCTTGATAGCTTATATGTCATCGTTATCTCCTGATTCTAAGTGTCGCTGCCACAACTATTTTCATTAAATTTTCAAAACATTTTTATTATACGTTACCTGAAAATGCATTTCAAGAAAGAAATCAAAAAGCCTCAAAGAAATTCTTTAAGGCTTTAGGCTATATATTCTATTCAAAATAAATATCTGTTGTACCGAGACCATTATCAATGTTAAGTTTCAACAATGGCAATGTTTCATCTGTTGCTGGATTACCATGAGTGTTAACGGTACCGAGACCATTATCAATATTGACTGATACTCTAAATTCTTTTGGAACGTAAACTTGCAGTTTACCTAGACCATTATCGATATCAATCGTAGCACCCGCTTCATCTAAACTTGTGCCATTAAGATAAACAATCAAACTACCTAGGGCATTTTCAATTTTACCATGTCTTAAATCATTCACAGACATATAAGCTGTTCTTTCACCAAGACTATTGTCTACTGTAAATGTCCCGTCAGCATCCGAATATTCCTTAGAATCTGAAACATTACTATAGATGTACTTGCCTCCAAAATCATGACGAACATATGCCTTCTTACCAAAAATCATAGAAAGACCAACTCCAATCAAAATAGAAACCAAAATGATGATAAACGGAGATACCATACCAATCCCAAGCAAATCAGAGAATAAACAAGCAATAATACCAAGTGAGAATGTCACACCAAGAAAACTTCTTTTACCGATACCATTCACAATGATGAAGTAAGCTAAAATGACTATCAAAGCAATTTTCATCTAATTTTCGCCTGGTTTTGTAAATGTCCTGCGAAGTATGAATAAGAATATAATTACCATCTGATTCCATAAAAATGATTGTTTTTAATTCTAAAAAATGTTCAACATCATCCTGAAAAGCTGAGATGCGAAGACTTCCCACAGATTTACTGACTAAACTTTTTTGAAGTTCTAAAATATCATCTGTCAGCTCTTTACAATGAATGGTTATATAATCTTGCTCCAGAGAATCATCTACATCAATAGTGATTTTCAATCCTTTTCCCTCCTTTTGATTATAGTAAAACATACTTACTTTTAATTCGCAATAGTTTGGGATAAGAGGTAAATTTATTGTGATGAAAGGTCAAAATCAAAACAAAAAAGCTAACCAAATCTGGTTAGCTCATCACATTGAATTTAGGTTTATCCTAATTCTGCAATAAAATTTTGGATTCGTTGTGTAGCAAGCTCCTCTCGAGACATGCCACGCAATTCATCACAAGTCACCCATTTATAAGCAGAGATTTCACCTTCTTGTAAAACAATACTATCCTTATCGACGTCTGTATGACAAAGATAATTGACATAATAAGTTTGATGCCTTTGGTGTAAGACGCGCCCTACTTCAACAAAATCATCTGTCACGATTCCTGTCTCTTCACGTAATTCTCGTTTTGCGCAATCTAAAGGACTTTCGCCTTGCAAAGCTGAGCCACCTGCGCTCGCTTCCCACATGCCACCTAGATTTTTTCTTGGATCTCTTTGTGTTAATAAATAAGTCCCATCACTATGCTTAACAATAATTTCACTAACTAAATGAAAAACACCACAAGGAATCTTTTTCTCACGAACCAAAACTTGACCACCGATAACATTCAAATGCGCATCATAAGCATCCCAAAGTTCCATTTCAAACCTCCTTTAAAAAGCGAAAATAAACAATACAAAATTGCTAAAATATTATATCATACAAGAAATTTTTCTGCAGTGGAAAGTATAAAAAACGTTTCCGCAGATTCATCCAAAGCTCCATAAATAACGAATAATTTCCATGAAGATAGTCATAATTTCCATCTACACTACATGCCCAAAAGTTGCAAGTCACATAGTCATATCCAATCACTGATTCAATTATATCGCCGCAGTGCTTACACTGGATGGCATTCTAATTATCTTACGCATACTATTCTCCAATATTATTTGATTAAGCGGATATTGCTTCACACCACATCTCTATCTTTTCCACTGCATTTTCTTTACCCTGCAAATGAGCTTTAACATGAAGCGGATTTATCTTATATAGAAAGCAAATAACATCTCTTGCAGTTCTTCGTTTATCTGCATCTGAAATGTAATCAAAGAAATTCATATCGTCTATTGTTTTTACCTTTTCCTCCATGTGGCTGCCCGTATTCAATACAAGCCTATACATTAAATTTTCGTAATAAGCCTGATCTTCTTTTGAAAGATTTGCCATAATGCTTTCATCTGTAGAAAGCTGAGCCATTCCTTTCTTATACACAAATGTACCGAATGCCTCCATTACTTTTCGCATAACATTACCAATACTGACAGAATATTGTGTATCAATCTCCTCAGCATCAGCATAATCAAACACCGTTCCAAGTAAAGCTGTATATTCATTCCTCTTTTGTATATCTATTTTATCGACGCTCTTATTTTTAAGCTCCCAATCTCTAACATACTTGCTTGCTCCGTTTTTATATTTAGAGCTTAGCAATTCAAGCACAAAATGGCGCATATCATAAAATGTCTGCATATCATGAGTAAATAACAAAAATTTCGATTTATCATTTCCCTTCAAATATTGCCCCAATTTATATTTCAAATAGGATAATATACCTATGCGATTTTCCATATCGAAACTCGACACTGGATCGTCGATAACCAGCAAATACTTAGAATTAAAGACTTTCTCTTCATCCTTGTTCTCCATTATTCTATTAAAGAAATAGCAAAGCCCTATTGCATTTCTTTCTCCAACCGAAACGTTTCCGGGTTCCACTAATCTTTCATGTGAATAAAGGACGTATTTATCATGGTCATAATCAATCCTTAATCTTGTCTTAGAAAAGAAAATATAGGCCAAATCGTCATTAATAGCTTTCATGGCTATACGTGCATTTTTCTTCTCCTGCTCTAATACCTCAATTTTCTTTCTAAGATCATTTGCAGTTTGATTTAATTTATTAGATTTTTCCTCTTCTGTTTTCTTCTCTGCAATTTGCTTTTGATACTTTTCGTATAATTCCTTCAAATCATAATATGCAATCTCATTATTTACATTAGTAAGCTCTTTTATAAGAGGTTTAGTAGCTGTGGTTTTTTCATTAAAAGATTTTCGCGCCTCCTCCAACTCTTCCAAAGAAGCTACACACTCATCGTACTTATTCTTTAAACAAAAACCTTCGTTCAATATCGGTTTATATACGTTTTCGATTTTCTGATTAATCAACTCATTTACTTGTTCTATCGAAGAATTAAGTACCCCGATTTTTGTCTCACACTCTTTGACTTTTTCTGGTGATAATTCATTAAAGGCCACAAGGTTTACCTCAAAAATAGATAATCTGGCTTTCAACAATTTACCTTGATGTTCTTCGACCTTTTTACTAAGAATCTTCTCTATACTCTGCACCAAATCATCCGCATACTTCTCATCAACATCTTGAAAACAAAACGGACAAGTTATTTTCTGAGGACCAGTAAAATGATTTTTTATATTAGTCAATTTTTGATTACCGTTATCATCTTGAAGAATATGAAATAGTGATTTCTCCCTTTCTGACAAAACAGGTTTTTCTATTTTTTCTTTAAGAAGATTTACAATATCGTTCTCAATATCCTCAAACGTTTCTAAAGTTGGAACAACAGTCTCAATTCTTTTACTACCACTTTTTGCAGCTTCCAACTTTTTCATCGTAGCATCATAAACCAACACTAACTCATCTCTGCTTTTTGTTGGATGTAACTCTACAAACTGAGTATATGTATTACGTCTAACCTTGCTATTAGTCTTGTTGTTACGAATCTTTGCATCTCGTGAAGCCCAACTATTATCACCTTTTAGCGCTTCCTGCATTTTGTTTATATAGTATTCTGGACAAAGATTATTGTCACTATCTGAGTATTTATTAAAAACTTCTTTCTGTGCTTGCGCCTCAGATAAACTCTTCTCATAAGTAGGCTGAATCTGTTTTATATTGTCGTCAACATCTTTAACTGCGCCCATTACAACTATTGCACTTAATCCGTCATCCTCGATTTTAATATTGTCTTCTATAAATTCTTCATTAAATACATAAGTATTATTTTTTTCTTCTTCACAAACCTCTATAGTGGAGCCGTCCGCGTCGAGTAATTCCATTGATTCGATTTGCAACTCCTCATCGCCAGTAATCTTTCTAAATCCACGCGATATGGTACTCTTGCCACTTCCGTTTTTTCCATAAATCAGAGAAAAATTTGGTTTTTGGGTCTTTTCTTTTTCAAATATAGGCAAATCTGTTTCTGTTTCAAAAATACCTCCTTTAATCTTTATTGATGCAATATCTTCAATCATGTCCTCGTTGTCTCCCTCCAAAATATATTATTTGCTCTCTTTACTATTATTTCCCTATTTACCCTTACTAAAATTTTATTATTTTCTCAATAAATAAGATTCCATCAATAATGGATATACAAGAGTTTCTTATCAATTTTCTCTCTTACCTTTGTCTCCAAACTAATTTTTATTCTTACCTCATCCTCATCAATAATAAATTCACAGAGATCCTCTATATTATAACTCAGTGTTCTACAATTTTTCCAGCACTTGCGTACTTATAAGTTCATTTTCTAATTTAGCTGATGCATTTACAATAAGCCATGATTAAACTTTGAAATATTTTTACTGTTTCCTTGTCAATCAAATGAAGTGTCTAAGTCTTGTCAGCCACCATATAGTTGCTGGTTTTTCTCTGTGAGAAAAACTGTCTTGAAATCATCCATAGTTTCTGCTTCTTGTTCTTAGGCCACTATTTCAGGGGGGACATCAACTCTGATGGCGCTTCACTTATCAGTCGTTGTATCATTTAAACTCGCAGCAGTTCATGGCTAGCTAAAACTAATCACATCATCATTTTTACTCCTTGCTCTTAGACCGCTGTTGCAGGGGGAGGGGGAATACATCAGCTCTCTTGTACTTGGATTTTTAAACTAAAAAAGCTAGTCTAATCTGACTAGCTTTCTTTATCTCCAGTGGTTCGCTGTTAACTCATCACGTCGTCTCTTTTTACTCCTTGTTCTGAGACAGCTATCGCAGGGAGATATCAGTTCTGATGGTACTTCTTGTGTCGAACATAAAAACCACTTAGACTAGCTTGTTCTAAGTGGTTATATCGTTTAAACTCGCAGCAGTTCGTGGCTAACTAATCGCTGCGTCGTTTTCACTCCTTGCTCTTAGGCCACTATTGCAGGGGTCTTGTACTAACGTACTGCGAATCGCTGTGCATTACTCCCACTCAACTGTTGCGGGTGGTTTACTTGTAATATCGTATACGATGCGGTTAACGTGGTCAACTTCATTTACGATACGAACAGAGATTTTTTGAAGAACATCCCATGGGATACGTGCAAAGTCTGCTGTCATACCGTCGATTGATGTGATTGCACGGATTGCGATTGTGTAATCATAAGTACGTCCGTCACCCATAACACCAACTGAGCGCACACCTGTGTTAACTGTGAAGTATTGCCAGATATCACGATCAAGACCAGCTTTAGCAATTTCTTCACGAAGGATAGCATCAGATTCACGAACTGTTTCAAGACGTTCTGCTGTGATTTCACCCATCACACGGATAGCAAGTCCTGGTCCTGGGAATGGTTGACGCCAAACGATTTCGTCAGGCATATCAAGAGCTGTACCAAGCGCACGAACTTCGTCTTTGAAAAGTGTGTTAAGTGGTTCAATCAATTCAAATTGCATGTCTTCTGGAAGACCACCAACGTTGTGGTGTGATTTGATTGTTTGGGCTGTATCTGTACCAGATTCGATAACGTCTGTGTAAAGAGTACCTTGTGCTAAGAAGTCAACACCTTTAAGTTTTCTTGCTTCGTCGTCAAATACACTGACAAATTCATTACCGATGATTTTACGTTTTTTCTCTGGGTCATCAACGCCAGCAAGAAGGTCTAAGAAACGTTTTGAAGCATCAACACGAATGATATTCAATCCGAATTTACCACCAAGCATGTTCATAACTTGGTCACCTTCTCCTTTACGAAGAAGACCGTGGTCAACGAAGATACATGTCAATTGGTCACCGATAGCACGTTGAAGAAGGACACCTACAACTGATGAGTCAACACCACCTGAAAGTCCCAAAAGAACTTTACGGTCACCAACTTTTTGACGGATTTCATTGATTTGCAAGTCAATGAAGTTATCCATTGACCAATCGCCTTTAGCACCACAGATTCGGAAAGCAAAGTTACGTAAAATATCCTTACCATATACTGAGTGACGAACTTCTGGGTGGAATTGGATACCGAAGATTTTCTTCTCAGTATTTTCAATTGCTGCGTAAGGGCAATCAGCAGAGTCCCCAACCAAGTGGAAGCCTGCAGGAATTTCAGTAACAGCATCGCCGTGGCTCATCAAAACAGTTTGTTCATCTGGTGTTTCAGCAAAAAGTTCTGATTTAGCTTTTAGACGAAGTGTTGATTGACCGTATTCGCTGTGACCAGTTTGTCCAGCTGGAACAACTTTACCACCAAGTTTGTCAGTCAACAATTGCATACCATAACAGATACCAAGAATTGGAATACCCAATTCAAAAATTTCCTCATCAATACCAAAGGCATTGTCAGCATAAACTGAATTTGGACCACCTGAAAGTACGATACCAATTGGGTTAATTGCGCGAACTTCATCAGCTGTTATTTTGTGGCTTCGTAGTTCAGAGAAGACACCAAATTCACGGATACGACGAGCAATCAATTGGTTGTACTGGCTACCATAGTCAAGAACAATGATTTTTTGAACATCGTTCAAAGTAGATTTGTCAGTCATTATTACCCTTTCTATTAACGTCAGCCCTTTGGCTAACAGTATTCACTTTAATTGTAGCATAAATTTATACATTTGGCAGTAGATTTTAGGTATCTTATTAAAATTAGAAATTTAACAACTATTCACATAATTATATAATTAACTAAAGCGTTTTCTACGCTTGATTTTGGAAAATTTAGTTGCTAAAAAGCCACGATTGCTCGTGACTTCTATTTTTTAATCAATAATCTGTTCCATGCGTGTTTCTTGAGGTGTCATGTCTTGGCGTTCATAGAAGCGAACTGCTGATTTATTAGCACTCCAGACATTCAACGTTAAGTTGTAACAACCAATCTCTTTGGCATACTGCAAGGCAAACTGATATAACTGCTCACCAATCTTTTGCCCACGCGCAGCTTCATCCACACACAAGTCATCAACAAAAAGTGTCTTTTGCGGCACTTTTGGCGCTGATGAATGCTCGATAATGGTAAACATATGTCCAAGAACTTCTCCCTCTTCGTCTTCATAGACAAAAATCGGACGATTATCATCAGCAATCAACTCAGCTAATTGGGTTTCCGTATATTTGACACCCTTTTCTTGGAACAAATCAGGTCTAACCTTGTGGTGCACCAAGAGAACTTGCTCTAGTAAATCAATCAGTTTTGAAATATCACTTTCTTTTGCTCGTCTAATCGTCATATTAGTCTCTCCTTCTTACAACTTGCCGTCCCATTCTGCGTAGAATTCTTTTAAGAATTCTTCCAAAACAGCGTGGCGGTGCTCAGCCATTTTTCTAGCGTGGCTTGTGTTCATCAAGTCTTTAAGTTTAAGCAGTTTCTCGTAAAAATGCATGATTGCTGTGTCCTTGCTATTACGATACTCCTCAGCAGTCAAATGTTCACGGGCAGTCATGCTGGGGTCATGAATTGGACGACCCTTGCTGCCCGAATAAGCCATACAACGCGCAATACCAATCGCACCAATAGCATCCAAACGGTCAGCATCTTGCACAACTTTTCCTTCTAAAGTTGCTGGAACACTGCTACCATCTCCTTTAAAAGACATGGTATTGATGATTTGAATAATGTGTTCAACGTCTGCTTGAGAAAGTTGCTGCTCAACGAGCCAAGCTTTTAAATTAGCTAGAGCTTGCTTAGGATCATCATTTAACTTTTCATCAGCCATATCATGCACCAAAGCTGTCAACTGACAGATAAAGCTATCTGCTCCTTCTTTTTCAGCTAATTCACGCGCTGTATTTCTCACACGAACCGCATGCCACCAGTCATGACCACTAGCTTCTGCGTGTAATTTATCATAAACAAGCTTTTCAGCCCTTTGTAAAATATCATTTTTATCAGTCATAAAATGATTATATCATAAAAGCAGGACAAATTTGCCCTGCTAAAAAATAGGAATATGTTTAAAGAGAATGTTCTATTGGTATTCTAATGCTCCTGGCCACGCTGATGTGCCACCATCAACATTTACCACTTTATAGCCTTGGTCATCTAGAAAAAAGCAGGCTTGTTCTGAACGGGCACCACTTTGGCAAATGATATGATATGTTTTATCTTTATCAAGTGCTTGGTAGACAGATACAAATTCACTCAAAGGAAGGTTAACTGCTGTTGGAATGTGTCCCATGGCAAACTCCACTCGCTCACGGACATCAATAATGTTTAATGGCTGTTCCTTTAAAGCCTCTTGTAGTTGACTAGCTGAAATGTATTTAATCACGTTTAATCTCCTCTGGTTTTACAGTACTATAGAGGTGGTATGCCCCATCAAGGTTCTTCACTTTAAAGCCATTTTGTTTCAAGATACGTTCGCCAATGTAAGAACGAAGACCGCTGTGACAGCTAATAATGTATTCCTTGTTAGGGTCTAACTCAGACAAACGGTCACGCAAACTATCTAGTGGTATGTTAATACCATTTGCAATATAACCTCTAGCAACTTCTGCTTCAGTACGGACATCAAGAAAGACCTTGCCTTTGGCTAATTCGTCAGCTAATTCATACCATTGGATAGATTCACTAACGCCTTCAATGATATTAAGTGCAGCATATCCTGCCATATTAACCGGATCTTTTGCTGCTCCAAATGGTGGCGCATAAGTAAATTCTAATTCAGGAAGATCTACCACGGTCAAGCCTGCTTTAATGGCTGTCGCTAAAACATCGATACGTTTATCAACACCTTTTTGACCAACTGCTTGAGCTCCATAAATAACACCAGTTTTCTTATTGAAAATCAATTTCAAAACAACATCAGTTGCTCCTGGATAGTATCCAGCATGGTCCTTGTTATTCGTATGAACAACAGCAACATCATCAAAGTTTTGACGAGCAATACGTTCGCTAAGTCCTGTTGAAGCAGCTGCTAAATCAAAGACACGCACAATAGCTGTTCCGATACTACCTTTATTCTGACGCGCAATGCCAGCAATGTTATCCGCAACTTGACGGCCTTGACGGTTAGCTGGACTAGCAAGAGAAATAAGCGCATCTTGACCAGTAATTTCTTGTTTGACAATAATGGCATCACCCACTGCGTAAATATCTGGGTTACTTGTTTGGTAGTTTTGGTTAACCAAAATACCGCCACGAAGGCCGAGCTCAAGACCAGCTTCTTTAGCGAGACTTGATTCAGGTTGAACCCCAACAGACATAATAGTAATATCTGAAGTCAACTCACTACCGTCTTCCAAAATAATCACTTTTCCATTTTCTTTGAAAGCTTTGGCAGATTGATTAGTGTAAACTGTGATACCGTTTCGAGCCAATTCGTTTTTCACAAAGGCTGCCATTTCTTCATCGAGTGGTGGCAAAACATGCGGGGCTTTTTCAACGATAGTCACGTTCAAACCTTTTTTAGCCAAGCTTTCTGCCATTTCAAGCCCGATAAATCCAGCACCGATGACTGTCGCATTTCCTGATTGTACATCAGATAAAGCAGTCATGATTTTATCCAAATCTGGAATATTGCGAAGCACAAAAACATTATCTGCACTGTCTAGACCTTCCATTTCTGGGACAAATGGTTTGGCACCTGGTGATAGGATTAATTTATCATATGATTCTGTGTAGACCTTATCATCATGACGAACAGTGATTTCTTTTTTGTCTGCATCAACTGATAAGACCTCTGATTCTGGACGGACATCAATGTTAAAGCGCGCCTTCAATCGCTCAGGTGTCTGAACTAGCAAATTATCACGCTCTGCTATTTCTCCAGAAACATGAAAAGGTAAGCCACAGTTAGCAAATGACACGTATGGTCCTTTATCAAAAACAATAATTTCAGCGTCTTCCATCAAGCGGCGAAGACGTGTCGCAGCTGACATACCCCCAGCGACACCACCAACAATAATAATCTTAGTCATTTCTTTCCTCCAATGATTTTTCCTTGCCAAGCCATCATGCCACCTTTGACCGAAATCGCATCATAGCCTTTTTGACTCAAAAGTTTAGCTGCACGCTTACTACGTGTGCCAGAGTGACAAATCAAGTAAATCGTACTACCTTTTTTACCCTCGTAGGTATGAATTCTGTCAAGCGGGAAAAGCCGTGCTCCTTTAATATGCCCCCCAGCGTATTCTTGAGCTGTTCGCACATCTAGTAAAACCGTAGACTTGTCCTGCATAACAGCTTCTAGTTCACTTGTCGTAATTGTTCTCACTGACTGAGAAAATAGTTTTTTAAGAAAAATAAGCTTTTTCTCCTTTCCATCGAATACCCCTATAGGTATGATAAAATAATATCATAGCTACTTTCATCCTGTCAACGAAAAGGTCTTAGGTTTGACAATTATACCTACCACCGGTATAATAAAATCAAAGGAGTCCTCATGAAAACAGATAAAAAAGATATTATCAACCGTTTAAAACGTGCCGAAGGCCAACTTCGGGGCATTCAAAAAATGATTGACGAAGACCAAGAATGTATTGATATCGTGACACAACTAACTGCTGTTCGCTCAAGTATTAATCGTACCATTGGTATTGTCATTGGCAATAAAATCAATCAAGTCATCGAAGAGCCCGTGGCAGACCCTAAACAACAAGAAGAGAATCTTGCTAAAGCTATTGATTTGATTATTAAAAAGTAGAGATTGACCTCAAAGTAATCTCTACTTTTTTAATTTCAACTTTCAAACTTCTTTTTCTTGATGCGAATTCCTTAAAAAGGTGATATACTAGTATTTGGGAAAGCGATTTTAAAATTAGTAAGGAGTCCATATGACTAAGAAAGAAATGGTAAGCTTCCTATTAGATTACCTTATTATGGAGAATCCGCAATTTAAAGCCATCGATGTTCCAGATGACTTACCTGGACAAGAAACTCTCTTGCGTGCTCTTCTTAATGTCAGACCGCCAATGGCTGTCTCAACGCGTTTTTTAATCATGCAAAATGATTACCTTCAATTAAAAAAAGCTGAACGGGTGGTCGTTTTTTTAAATCATTTACAGCCACTTGCGACAGACGACCGCTTGTATGTCTGGAAAGGTGATATTTCACGACTTCAAGTCGATGCTATCGTCAATACGGCTAATCGCCAAATGCTAGGTTGCTTCCAACCGCTTCACGAATGCACTGACAATACCATTCATACTTATGCCGGTGTTCAACTGCGTCTGGAATGCTATAATCTTATGAAAGACCAAGGACACGATGAACCAGAAGGTAGTGCAAAAATCACTCCTGGTTACAACCTTCCAGCAAAATTCATTCTTCACACCGTTGGTCCTGCCATCAACGAGCACTTAACAGAGTCTGATGCTGATTTGCTTGCCCAAAGCTACCTCTCTTGCCTAACCCTGGCAGAAAAAAATCAAATCGAATCTGTTGCCCTATCATCCCTAGCAACTAATCATGACAAACACTTTATCAACGAAGATGCTGCTAGAATTGCTGTAAACACTGTTAAAGCATTTCTAGATCAAAGTCAGTATGTCAAAAGAATCATTTTCAATGTTGACCAAGACGACGAAGCAGCTATTTATCACGAATTGTTGCATTAAACAACTCAAAAGGAACTGGATTATCCAGTTCCTTTTTTAGTTTTATCATACTAATTTGTAATTTTTCCAAGTGCCTTTGCGGTAGCGGATTTCATAGATGAGTCCCTTAACAAACCAATCTAAGAACATGGCTACCCAAGTTCCAAGCATTCCCATACCAAAATTGACCGATAAAAAGTAGGCGCATACTACGCGAACTAAAAGCATTGAAGCGATACCGATAATCATCGGGAAATTTGCATCTCCCGCACTACGAAAGACTACAGGCAAGACATAACCTGAATTCCAGAAAATACTCACTAAAATCCCATGAGCAAGCACAATAATCCAAACATAATGTGTCGCTTGGTCTGACAAATCATAAATCATCATCAAAAAAGGCATTAAAGCAACGACAACTACTGAAAATAAAGCATTTGCAGCATGAATGATGCAGCTAACTTTTCGCTTGTAAAACTCAGCCTGCTCATAGTCACCAGCACCGACACATTTTGAAATGATAACAGCTAAACCAAGTACAATTGAAATTCCTGGCAAACCTTGAAACATAATGATGGTTCCACCAACTGAATTTGCGGCGATAGCTGCGGTTCCAAAAAGGGAAACAACTGATAAAACAATCAATCGTCCAAGGAAAAACATACCATTTTCAAAACCAAATGGTAGTCCAATACCAAGAACTTTTTTGATCATCTGCCAGTCGACTTTTTCTTTTAAGAAGTTTCCTAAGGTCAAATCTGACTTGATATGATGCGCAAATCACAGAATTAACAGCATGGCACCAACACGAGAAAGAAGAATTGGAACAGCCACTCCTTCAACTCCCCAACCGCAACCATAAATCAAGCTGACGCCCATGACAATATTCAAGCCATTCATCACCAGCATGATATTCATTGGCAGACGAGATTTATTTAAGGTTCTGAAAATCGCTGCGCCCGAATTGTAAAGAGCGATAAACGGTGTTGAGAGTGCAACGATATTAAAATAACGATCAGCTTGCGCGTGAACTTCAGGCGTGATTGATCCAAACAAATGACTCAAAATAAAAGGTTTAATCACAAAAATCAAAAGCGTAATTGCTAAGCTAAAGTACAAAGTGAACTTCACCAACTGGTTGACCGCTTTATTGGCATTTTTACTATCACGGTCACCTAAATATTGACCAGCTACAATCCCACCACCAGTCGCAAATGCCGCAAAAATACTGATAAAAAGAGCCATCAAGAATTCAACCAAGGATACACCTGACACCGCTGCTTCACCAACCCTTGAAACCATGATTGAGGCAATAAGACCAACCAAAAATTCTAAACCCTGCTCAATGATCAAAGGGATAAAAAGTTTGGTTAAATCACGATTACTAAAAAAGTAATTCTTTTCTAACGCCTTATCCGAAAAACTATCCATTCTTTCCTCCTATTTTTGAATTGCTACTATCAATATTACACCTTGGAGCCTACTCAAAGTCAAGAGCTTTTTTAATTTTTCTGTATCTTTTCATAAAAAACAACTAAACATTGGTTTAGCTGTTTTTCATTATTTTGTGGATTTCATTTTCTTCGCTTTAGCTGAATAATCTGTTACCACGACTTTTATCACGGCTACTGGCTTGGTCATTTTCTCGGTGAATTCAAATCTTTTTCCAGTTTGATGTTGCATTAATTGATTTAAAGCGTGTGCTTTTTCATCATGTTTTTCTAAAAGTTCTGCTTTTCCACGTCCGATAAAAGAGGTAAAGAAAGCACCGTACTTACATGGAATCTCGTGGTCATAATCTGGTATGACTTCACCTTCAATTTGGATACAAGCATTTGGATTTTGATGGATTAAATCAATCTTATGGCCTTGTTTTGCACCGTGCATGTAAAAAATAAATTGATTCTTTCCTTCATCGTATTCATAGCCATAATGAAGAGGAACCACGTAAGGAAACTCTTTATCAAAAAGCCCTAAATGTAAAATCATATTTTTCTCAATAATCTCCTTAATTTCTGCTAAATCTGTCACTTGACGATCACGGCGTCTCATCTCTGACATAAATCTACCTCCATACTCTTTTTCAAACATTATAACAAAAAGTAGTTTTCTCTTTAATAATAGAAAACGTCATTTTCAAAGTGTTTCTTTGCGTGCTATCTTCTAATATGCTAAATTAGTAACGTTTCACAACTTTTACAAAGGAGTATTTTTTAAAACACGAAAGCTATTTTGACAGCGGTTTGCTAAGTTATATTGGACACAGCATTATTGCAAGTTTGATTACCTTTTTAACACTTGGTATTTGTGCCCCATGGGGAATTTGCATTATGATCAATTGGAAGGTCAAACAAACTGTCATCGACGGTCACCGTCTTTACTTTGATGGTACAGCTATGCAGCTATTTGGAAATTGGATTAAATGGTTAATTTTAACAGTCATCACGCTAGGTATTTATTCATTCTGGCTTAACATCAAGCTATAACAATGGATTACCAAACACACACATCATTTAGATTAATAGATATAAAAACCAGCTAGTAATTGCTAGCTGGGTCCTTTTTCATTCCACGATTGCTCCCGCAATTTCTTGTGGGGTGATATTAGTGAAATATTGTGTAGTCTCTACGGTTAGGAGTTTGTCTAAGACGTCTTGGTATTCATAGCGAAGACCAATGAGTTCTTCTTCAATATCTGAGACGTCTTTGATGCCAAAAAAGTCACCGTAAATTTTAAGACCTGTTATCACAGATTTTTCGACTTTCACATAACTTGTCAGCTTACCTGCTGGGTAGCGGACTGAACGTTTAATGGTGTAGTCTGGTGATTTGCCGTAAGTCCAATCCCAAGTGGCAAATTGGTTATCGGCTAGATTTTGAATGTTTTCTAAATCAGCTTCAGAAAGAACATACTCCGTCATGTCAGGGTATTGTTCTTTTATTTTGTTAAGTAATTGTTCTGAAAATGCTTCAACAGTCATTTTTTCTGGCAATTCATCTAAGATATTAGTCACACGTGCACGCACTGATTTAACACCCTTTGATTCAATTTTATCCTTTGAAACTTGCAGGGCATTACCAAGAACAGTCATGTCCACGTCAAAAAGCAGGCAACCATGGTGCATCATGCGTCCTTTGTAATAAGCTTGTGCATTCCCACAGAATTTCTTGCCATCGATTTCAAGGTCATTTCTTCCAGTGAAGGTCGCTGTCACACCAAGATCAGCAAGGGTTTCAATGACAGGTTGTGAGAAGGTCTTAAAATCAAAGGCACCTTCTTGGGTTTTATTAGAAATAATGGTGTAGTTCAAATTATTAAGGTCGTGATAAACAGCTCCGCCACCTGACAAACGGCGAACGACATGAATCCCGTGTTCATCAGTGTAAGCCTTGTTAATCTCTTCAATTGCATTCTGGTGTTTTCCAATCACAATGGTCGGCTCATTTATCCAGAGAATAAAAAGCTCATCTTCGTCTCGCAATTCACGAAAAGCGTAAGCTTCCAAGGCAATATTGTAAAAGGGATTGTGGGACTTGTTAACGATGTATTTCATCTAAAAGCTCCTTCATTTTTCATTAGACTTAGTATATCAGAATCAAATTCCACCGTCTCTTAATTTGCTCATTAATTCTCCCAAGCTTTTCTAAGGCGTCTGACACAATCTGGGATGTCTTCCAAATCAATTTTACTAAATCCAAGAAAGAGGCTTTCCTGCGGACAAGCCGCTTTTTCTTGCCAAAATTGCATGGTATCGTAGACTCGAACACCTTCTTTTTCTGCACGCTTGATAACATCACACTGGTTGATTTTATCCGGAAAAGTCACCAAAAAATACTGTCCACTGACGTTTGAAGAGAGTTTTATGGGAGCATTAAACTGCTCAAATTCTTTTTTAAAGGCTTCATAGCGCTTTTTAAAAACATGATTCATCTTGCGAACCAAACGGTCGTAATCACCACTTGATAGAATATTTGCTAGAGCAATCTGATTCAAGAGATTGACCGTGCTGTTGTAAAGCTTGAATTTTTCTAGAAAACTCTCAGTGAACTGTTCTGGCAAAACCATATACCCCATACGAAAAGACGGTGAAAGGATTTTTGAAAAAGTCCCCAGATAAATCACACGACCCAGATAGTCAATTGATTTCAAGGCTGGAATGGGACGTTGGTAATAGCGGAGCTCGCTGTCATAGTCATCCTCAAGAATAAAAGAATTGTACGCTTCAGCAAAACTCAAGAGTTCACGACGTCTAGAAATCGGCATAATCATACCAAGCGGAAATTGGTGAGATGGTGTGGTGTAAATCATCTCAATCTCCGAACTCCTATCAACCTTAGTCAAGTCCAAACCCTTCTCATCAACTTCTGCCGTCACGATTGGATAGGCATTTTTCTTAAAAATTTCACGCGCCTTGGGATAACTCGGGTCCTCCATCAAGACACTTCTTTTCGTATTCCCTAAAAACTGGCAAATATAATCCAAAGATTGTTGAAGCCCGCTAGTGATAATGATTTGGTCTGGGTGACATTTTACCCCTCGAATACGCTCCAGATAACGACTAATTTCCTTTCTCAGCTTGTACTCTCCCTGAAAAGGCTGCAAGGTCGACAATTGCTCTGCTTTATCTAACTCATCAAAGGCATTTTGATAATGTGTTTTCCAAACTTTCTTGGGAAATAGATTACTCGTATGGCTGCTGTTGGTCAAATCGTAAACAATGTGGTCGTCATCAGACTTGGCTTCAGTTTTTAAAATGGGCTCGGTCAAAGTTCTTTCTGACTGAAAAGCCTTTGGCATTTTTAAAACGTAAAAGCCTGCATTTTGACGGCTCTCGATATACCCTTCTAGGGTCAGCTGCATGTAAGCTCGGTCAACCGTATTTCGACTGACGCTCAGCATTTTTGCTAGGGTTCGTGTTCCTAACAGTTTCTCATCAGGCGCTAAATAGCCCTGCAAAATATCTGATTTTATCTGCTGGTAAATCTGCTGGTATAGGGGACTACTCCCTGCACTGCGATTAAGATGTATCATATTTCCTCCAAAGTGGCACCTAAAAATTTTTAAATACCGGTACTTTTTATTATACCACGTATCCTTTACAATTTAGACTGAGGTGAAAAAATGAAGCAAAATCGTACAAATGATAGCAAATATATTTTCTTAATTTTTCTAGCTATTTGTTTTTTAGCAACTGGTGGCATCTTTGTCAAACTCTGTCCCCTACCACCAATCAACACTGGATTTTACCGCGTTTTATTTTCTATCCCCATGCTGATGCCTTTTCTCAAGAAGTCTGAGTTACAGGCTTTAAACCGCAAACAAATCGCAACAATCGTTTTAGCGGGAGCATTTTTAGCGGGTGATTTAACTTTATGGAATAGCTCATTTTCGTATACTAGTGTGGCTAATGCCAATGTTTTGGTGAATCTTACCCCATTCACTGTTATTCCAGTCAGTTATTTCCTATTCAAAGAAAAAATGACGCCTAAATTTTTGTTTGGCGGTCTCGTTACACTTATTGGTGTGCTGGTTCTCATGTCAAATAAAGTGAGTATGTCTCCAGACCGTCTGCTTGGAGATTCACTGAGTCTTGGCTCATCTGTCTTTTACGCCATGTTTATGATTACAGTTTACAAATTGCGCGATTCGGTAACATCAACCATCATTATGTTTATCAGTGCTTTTGGAACTCTACTGGTACTAGCTACTGTGATTTTCTTTACCGAAGGCTTTTATGTGCCACAGAATTTTGGTGAGCTTTGGCCACTTTTGGCACTAGCTCTCCTCTCTCAAATTTTAGGACAAGGCTTATTAGCTTATTGTTTGGGAAAAGTAAATGCTTGCCTATCATCCTTAATTACCCTATCTCAGCCAGTCGTTGCCGCATTATACGCTTGGGTAATTTTTAACGAGAACTTAAATCTGCAAACTGTCATCGCCATTTTAATTACATTAACAGGTGTTTACCTTGCTAAAACACAAACAACAACTAACATCGCACATGAAAAAGCTTAGTCTTTTTAATTGTTACATTCAAAACAGAAACATCCTCAAAACTTAATTCGCACTTCAATTTTTATGCTCAGCTAAAAAGGATTGCAGTAAACACTTAATTGTGACTGCAATCCCTTTTTTATTTGTAAAAAATTCACATATAAAAAGCATGAGAATCCTATCTCATACTCCTTTTAATCTATACTAACTGGTAAGAACTTGTTGAATCATAGCACAAACAAATGCCAAATTTATCAGTAAATAAACCTGAAGAAATCTAATTTCACCTGGGAAAAGTAACGGAAACTCTTATGTATTTCCTTTTTTTCGATAATATTTTGAAAAAAAGAATACTGATTTCACCAATTAACACAGAAATAATAAAGAATACATAAAGAAATAATCTATTGTCATAACCATCAGGTATACCATTATTGAAATGCACCACAATTATCTCAGGTTAGAATAAAAATAGAGCCGTTACAAAGACAAATACTAAAAAATAAAGCAACCTAAGATATAAGGAAAATTTGTTCATATTACACTTCCAATAAACTAGTTAATTTCATAATGTCTAATTTCTTGAAAAGTATAGAACTTAAAAATAATTTTTCAAGTGTTAACATTCTTAGTACATGTCAAATTATTTCTTCGGTGGGTTGTGAATGGCTTGTCCGATGGTGTCTAGAAAAGCTTCGTACATGTTTTCTGAGAAAGTCGGGTGCCCATGGATAGCTTGGGCCACATCATCAACGGTCAATTCATTTTCCATAATAGTTGCTGCTTCGTTGATGAGCTCTGCAGCTGCTGGTCCAATGATATGAACCCCCAAGATTTCATGGTACTTGCTATCTGCAATGACTTTGACAAATCCTTGGGCTTCATTTGAAGCGATAGCACGTCCATTACCAGAAAAACTTGATTTGCCAATCAAAATATCACCGTATTGCTTGCGCGCAGCTTCTTCGGTCAATCCGACCATGGCAACTTCTGGATGCGTATAAACTGCTGCGGGAGTGTACTTGAGTTTTGCTTTGCGATGATTACCAGAAAGAGCATTCTCAGCAGCCACTTCTCCCATGCGGTAAGCAGCGTGCGCCAGCATTTTCTGACCGTTGACGTCGCCTGGGGCATAGATGCCTGGTATTGACGTCTCTTGATAATCGTTAACTTTGATACGATTGCCGTCCATCTCTAAGCCAAGATTTTCAAGACCTTTCATCTGTGGCACACGTCCAATAGATAGCAGAGCTTTATCAGCTTGGATAGTCTCACCATTTGATAATTTCAAGCTTAAGTAACTTGTCTCATCAATGATTTCGCTCACCCCAACATTTGTCTTAATGGTCATGCCCTTTTTAGTCAAGATCTTTTGCAATTCTTGTGAGATTTCTTTGTCCATTGCTGGAATAATGCGGTCAGCCATTTCGATAACAGTCACCTCAACGCCGTAAGATGCCCAGACCAAACCAAGCTCGATACCAACAACGCCACCACCCATGACAACAAGAGATTTCGGCATCTCACGTAAATCAAGAATCTCATCTGATGTCAAAACACGTGGCGAATCAATGCCAGGAATATTGATACGTGACACTTTGGAACCTGTAGCAAGAATAATTTTGCGCCCTTTAATGATTTCAGAACCGATAAGGACTGTTTTATCAGGGTTGACTTTGGCAAGTCCATTAAAAATGGTTACTTTATTAGCCTTTAGAAGTGAACGGACACCGCCAGTTAGCGTTTTTACAACCGTATTTTTAAAATCAACGGTCTTATCCATGTCAATGCTATAATCCGTTGAGGCAAGATTAATACCTCGACCTGCAGCAATTTTAAGGCCGTCTAAAATTTCAGCATTCTTTAGATAAGTTTTGGTTGGAATGCAGCCGACATTCAAGCAAGTCCCACCGAATTCTGATTTTTCAACGATAGCAACTTTAGCCCCTAGCTGAGATCCGCGAATGGCGGCATAGTAACCCGCAGGGCCACCACCAACGACAATCAAGTCATATTCATCTGCCGCTAAATCAGCTGCGCTAAAAACTCCAGCTTTAGCAGAAACAGCATTCGGCACTTCAAGACCTGCAGACTCAAGTTGACTAGCAGCTTCCTTGAGACTGACCTCTTCAGCAATCACTTCCCCTTCTGCTCCGATATATCCAATCACTTCAGTCACTGGCACCACATCACCAGCTGGATGCACAATTTTTAAAAGCACACCAGAGTCGTCAGCTTCGATTTCCATGTTAGTTTTGTCGGACATGATTTCAAGAAGAATATCACCTTCGTTCACTACATCGCCTTCAGATAATTTCCACTCGAGAATCTCACCTTCTTGCATGTCCACACCAAGCTTTGGCATGATAATTTCTACTGCCATAAATTTCCTTTCTTATCTTTTTAATCTCAGATCAGTAGTTCCAAAGGATTTTCCAGCAACGCTTTTAAATCCAACATAAATTTAGCGCCATTCATCCCGTCGACCAAACGGTGATCAATGGTCAAGCTAAGTCCCATAATTGGACGAATCACTACCTGTCCATCAATGGCAACCGGAGTGTCAACAGTCGCTGAAATTCCTAAAATAGCAGAGTTTGGCTGATTAATAATTGGGTTAAAGGACTTAACCCCAAACATCCCTAAGTTTGTGATAGAGAAAGTTGACCCAGACATATCAGTTGCTTTTAATTTGCCAGCTTGCGCTTTTTGAATCACATCTTTTGATGCAACCACAAAATCAGACAAGGTCATCTTATCAGCTCCATGAACAACTGGAACCACCAAACCATCTGGCAAGCCAACGGCAATACCCAGATTGACAAAATGATGCAGCTCAATAGCTTTCGCGTCATTAATCAAAGAGGCATTTAAATAACGATGCTCCTCTTTCATCAAGGCCTTCGTAACCGCAAGTCCAATCAAATCAGTTACAGTCACCTTGTAGCCCGTTTTTGCCATGATTGGCTCAATCAACTGCTTACGAAGCGCCAAAAGATTCGTCATATCTATGTCATAATCAAGCGTGAAAGTTGGAGCTGTAAAGTAAGACTTCGACATGCCTTTTGAAATCGCCTGACGCATGCCAGACATTTTAATCACTTCGATACCATCTGGCACACTGTGAACCTCCTCACTACTCTCACTCTTATCGGCACCTGCTTTAGCAAGGACATCATCTTTAGTAATCTTGCCACTAGCACCAGTGCCAGCGATACCAGAAAGCTCAAGGCCCATATCTGCCGCAATCTTACGAGCAAGCGGCGTCACGCGCACCTTAGCAAACTTCGCCACGTCATCTTTATGAATACGCCCATTTTCACCAGTCCCACTGATGCTATCAAGCGCGATTCCACGCTCTGCGGCTAGCTTTCTTGCTGCTGGTGTCGCACGTATCTTACCTTTTTGAAAAATAGCTGGCGCATCAGACGGTTGAGAGAAATCAGCTGATGCTTCCTGAACAGGCTCTAACTGTTCAGCCTGACCTTCTCCCACCAAATCATCAACGTTTTCCCCTACTGCTCCGATATAGCCGATTACCTCAGTCACTGGTACCACGTCGCCAGCAGGATGCACGATTTTCAGTAGAACACCTGAGTTTTCAGCTTCGATTTCCATATTAGTTTTGTCGGACATGATTTCAAGAAGAATATCACCTTCGTTCACTACATCGCCTTCGGAAAATTTCCACTCGAGAATTTCTCCCTCTTGCATGTCAACGCCAAGTTTTGGCATGATAATCTCATTTGCCACAGAAAGCACCTCCTTTTAATTCGCGCGCCCGTTTCGAGTCATCTTATAAATAGCCGCTTTAATCTTTTCGACATCAGGTAGGATAGCTTGTTCCAAAACACTGGCATAAGGCACTGGTATATCTTCACTCGCCAAACGCACAATTGGATAATCAAGATAATCAAAAGCTTCGCTTTCTGTAACCTGAGCAGCTATTTCTCCAATAAACCCACCCGTTTTATAAGCGTCATTGACTAACATCAACTTTCCCGTTTTCTTAACCGAGTTGACAATCAAATCCTTATCAAGCGGAATGAGGGTGCGAGGGTCAACCACTTCAACACTAATGCCGTCAGCAGCCACTTCATCAGCAGCTTTAAGAACACGTTCCAACATACGACCATAAGTCACAATCGTCAAATCAGTTCCTTCACGTTTAACGTCTCCCTTACCAAGAGGAATGTAAGCATCACTATCTAGAGAAACCTCTTCTTTCTTGCCATAAAGCGCCTTAGGCTCCATGAAAATGACAATATTGTTATCTCGAATGGCTGATTTTAAAAGACCTTTGGCGTCATTTGCAGTTCCAGGTGCCACCACTTTGATGCCTGGAATATGCGTCAGCCAAGCCTCCAAAGATTGCGAGTGCTGAGCCGCTGAACCGATTCCTGAACCTGATGCTACCCGAAAAGTGACCGGCGTTTTCAACCCACCACCAAACATGTAATTGTTTTTAGCACCATTGTTGACAATGGCATCCATCATAATGGTGATAAAATCCATGAAAGTCACATCAACAATCGGACGAAGACCTGTAATAGCAGCTCCAATTGCACTCCCAGCAATAGCCGCTTCTGAAATCGGAGTGTCTCTGGCACGTTCTGGACCAAATTCTTCAAACATTCCTACAGACGTGCCAAAATCTCCGCCGTAAATTCCGACATCTTCTCCCATGAGAAAAATGGACTCATCTTTTCGCATTTCTTCTGTCATGGCAAGATTGATTGCCTCGCGCAAGGCCATTTGTTTTGTTTCAGTCATTATTTTTCTCCTATATTAATGAAAGGCTGCTTAGTCTACCCAGACATCTTCAAAAGCGACTGACAAATCTGGTGCAGGACTATTTTTAGCAAATTCATAAGCCTCATCGATCTCTTTCACCACTTGAGCATCAATAGCATCAAGTTCGGCAATACTTGCTAGCTCATGTTCCGTCAAATAAGTACGGAATTTGACAAGCGGATCTTTTTTCTTCCACTCATCCACCTCTTCTTTGCTGCGATATTTTCCAGCATCAGCTGTTGAATGCCCGAACCAACGGTAAGATTCTACCTCAACAATCGCAGGGCCATTACCAGAACGCACATGTTCCACTGCCTTGCCCATTGTCTCGTAAACTGCTAAAACATCATTGCCATCCTCACAATAAAATCCTGGAATACCATAAGCTTCTGCGCGTGTATAAAGGTGAGGTGTATTTGTCGCACGCTTGATGTTCATCGAAATTCCGTAGCGATTATTGATGATATAAAAAATCACTGGGAGTTTCCAAGTAGCTGCTAAGTTGACCGATTCATGAAAAGAGCCTTCGTTGGTTGCCCCGTCGCCAGAAAAAGCCACAACGATATTGCCAGTTTTTTGATAATCTTGCGTAATGGCTGCGCCGACAGCCAGAGCATAACCACCACCGACAATGCCATTAGTCCCATAATTTCCTTTTTCAAAATCGGCCAAGTGCATAGAACCACCACGACCTTTTGAAACACCAGTACTCTTTCCAGCTAACTCAGCCATCATTTTATTCAAATCCATGTCTTTAGCAATACACTGCCCATGGCCTCTGTGATTTGAGAAGATAATGTCATCATAAGTCAAATGAGCCATCGCCCCAACACTTGCCGCTTCTTCCCCTATAGAAAAATGCGTCATGCCTTGGACAAAACCACGTCGAACGAGTTTATTAATTCGCATATCAAATTCGCGAATACGCTGCATCTTCAGATACATTTCCATATATAGTTCTAGAGACAAAGTCATCTTTTGCCCTCCAATTATCTTTTTCGTAGTTCTTTCATCATATGATAATATCCAGCAAATCACAAATTATTTAACCGCTTTTTTGCAAACGCTTCGAGGTAAATTAAAAAGACGCTTGCTACGCCTTGGATTAACAAGATTTCTAAAATTAGTCGGCCAATAAAAGAGGCAAGTGGCCGGGAAAACCACTTGCTTCGGAGTTATATGAAAAGTTTTTAGGATGATTATATTATATGATTTTCACTTTTATTGCTGCATCCGTCTTAAGACCTATTTTACTTTTTTAAAAAAGTTGACTTATCTCTAAAAAGTTTTACAATGATAGCAGTAAAGAAAGAATCAGATGGGAGATTAGTTTTTGTTTCAACATTACAAAATAATTCAACGCTTAATTCATATCCTATCAGCACTTATCTTTATCATATCTTGTGCCTGTATTTTCTGGCTATATCAGCACGGTTATCTGACCAATCAGGAAAAAATTCAAGCACTCATCGGTCAGGATAAAGTCTGGGGAGCAATCTTGTTCACCATCTTCCAGATGATGCAGGTTGTCGTTCCTATCGTTCCTGCTAGCCTTACTATGATGCTTGCTGTCATGACTTTCCATCCTCTTGTTGGCGTTTTGACAAGTTGTATCGGAATTATTATCGGCACAATGATTTTATTTTTGCTAACGCGTTGGTATGGTAAGCGATTTTGCCTTCTTTTCATCAAAGAAGCCACACTAAAAAAATACGAGGACTTAATTTCTCGTCACAGTTCCTTTACCGCGATTTTCATTATTTGTATGCTTCTACCTTTTGCCCCTGCAGACTTACTGGTTATGTTAGCAGCTCTCAGTAACATGCCGTTTAAAACCTTCGCTAGAATCATCATTTGCTGCAAACCCATCTCAATTATTGGTCACATTTTACTACTTTTTATTGTGGTGAATGGGTCATTCATATCATCTAAGTTCTGGGAATTTTTCTTAGAACTTTTTAGTTATTTTTATAACGCAAACGTTTGCATTATTTGAACTTTCTGCTAAAATAAAAGAAAAAGTCTTTCTCTTTGAGGTACTCTATCATGACAAATGAAACTTTGATGCAATACTTTGAATGGTATTTACCAAATGACGGCAAACACTGGAAACGTTTGGCAGCCGATGCTTCTCATCTTGCCCAAAAAGGTATCACCAAAATTTGGATGCCCCCTGCTTTTAAAGCGACTCATGACAGTGATGTGGGCTATGGCGTCTATGACCTTTTTGACCTAGGTGAATTTAACCAAAAAGGAACCATTCGAACAAAATACGGAACAAAAGCTGATTACCTAGAAGCTATTTCAGCTCTTAAAAATAATGGTATTGAGCCTTTAGCTGACGTCATTTTAAATCATAAGGCTGCTGCTGACCACACCGAAACCTTTAAGGTTGTTGAAGTTGCTCCAGAGGACCGAACAAAGGTTATCAGTCAGCCTTTTGAAATTGAAGGGTGGACAAATTTTACCTTTGAGGGTCGCCACCGTGCCTACAACGACTTTGAATGGCATTGGTACCACTTTACGGGCACAGACTATGATGTCAAAACTGGTAAAACTGGCATTTTCCTAATTCAAGGAGACAACAAAGGTTGGGCAAACCAAGAATTGGTTGACGGTGAAAATGGAAATTACGATTACCTCATGTATGCCGACCTAGATTTCAAACATCCAGAAGTCATCAAAAATATCTACGATTGGGCAGATTGGTTTGTTGAAACAACTGGAGTTAAGGGGTTCCGTTTAGACGCGATTAAGCACATCGATTCTTTCTTCATGAGAAACTTTATCCGTGATATGAAAGCCAAGTACGGCAATAGTTTCTATGTTTTTGGTGAATTTTGGAACGGTGATGAAAAGTCAAATAATGATTACCTAGCAAGTACTGATTATCGGTTTGATTTGGTCGATGTTCGCCTCCACCAAAATCTCTTTGAAGCAAGTAAAGCCAAGGAAGCTTATGATTTACGTCAGATTTTCGAGCAAACTTTAGTGAAAAATCATCCAGATTCTGCTGTTACTTTTGTTGATAATCATGATACCCAGCGTGGTCAAGCACTGGAATCAACTATCGAAGAATGGTTTAAACCAGCAGCTTATGCCCTCATTTTACTTCGTCAAACTGGACTTCCTTGCATTTTCTACGGAGATTATTATGGCATTTCAGGACAATTTGCTCAGGAAAGCTTCCAAACTGTCATTGATAAATTGCTTGAACTTAGAAAAAACGCCGTTTATGGTCAAGAACTAGATTACTTTGACCAAGCTAACTGTATAGGCTGGACTTGCCTTGGAGATGACAAACACCCTACTGCTCTTGCTGTTCTCATCAACAATAGTAAAGCCACATCAAAGCGCATGTTTGTTGGAGAAAAATGGGCTGGAAAATTGTTCACTGATGCTCTTGGTAACCAAGCTGCGCATGTCCAAATCGATGAGCAAGGCTATGGCGATTTCCTAGTCGGTGAAAAATCAATCAGCACTTGGATACCACTAACAAAATAATGATCTAAAAAAGCGATTAGAAAATATTTCTAATCACTTTTTGCATATTTATATTTATGTAACAAAAATGGCCTATCCAGCTTGTACTGTTTGCATTTGATAATAAACGCCTTGTTTTGTCATTAGCTCGTCATGAGTACCGTATTCTACGATATCACCATCAACCATTACCAAAATACAATCAGCTGATTGAATCGTTGATAAGCGGTGAGCGATGATGAAACTTGTACGACCTTTCATTAATTTTTCAAAGGCTTCTTGGACAAGAATTTCAGTACGCGTATCAATTGACGAAGTTGCTTCATCCAAAATCAAGATTTTTGGTAATTTGACAAAAATACGAGCAATAGTCAAAAGCTGACGTTGACCTTGTGACAATGACGCTCCCGCATCAGACAAGTAAGTGTCATAACCATTTGGCAATTGACGAATGAAGAAATCTGCGTTGGCTGCTTTTGCTGCTGCAATCACTTCTTCACGAGTAGCCTCTGGATTACCATAAGCGATGTTATCATGAATGGTACCGACTTTTAACCATGTTTCTTGAAGTACCATGCCAATTTGTTGGCGGAGCTCTTCAACTGAGTAATCAGCCATTGATACACCATCTAGATAAATAGCTCCGCTATCGACTTCATAAAAACGCATCAAAAGATTAATCAAAGTTGATTTACCAGCACCAGTCGGCCCAACGATAGCAACTTTAGAAGCGGCAGGGATTGAGAGATTCAAATGATTAATCAAAGTTTTCTGTGGTGTGTAACCAAATGACACATCTTTAAATTCAATTTGTCCTTGAATCTTATCAGCATCAAGCTGTGCTTTTACTGGAAGTGGCTCGTATTCTTCATCTAAAATATCGTAAAGACGTTCCGCACAGGCAATGGCACCTTGCAATTCAGACAAAACTGATGAAATATCATTAAATGGTTTGGTATATTGAGTGACGTAATTCAAGAAAGTTGTCAACTGACCAACGGTAAAGGCACCTGACATGATACGGAGAGCCCCGACACCTGCAAGCAAAGCGTAAATCAAACTATTGATAAAGCGTGTTGATGGGTTAACCGTTGATGAATAGAAAATGGCACCTTGTGAATAGTCCGCATAAGTATCATTGATTTCTGTGAAAGTTTCAATCGCTGCTTCTTGCGCATTAAAGACATGCAAAAGACTTTCTTGACGAATTATCTCTTCAATGTACTGTGTTTGGCGACCACGAGATTTAGTTTGTTTTTGATACAAATGATAGCTCTTATTAGCAATAAAGCGTGCTAAGAAAAGAGATAAAGGTGTCAAAATAAGCACCAAACCAAGCATCAATAAATCAATGTCAGCCATTGTCACGATAGTAATGATAATTGTCAAAACCCCAATGAAAAATTGGTTGAAGACCATCAAGAGACCATTACTTAATTGCTCAGCGTCAGTTGTGACACGACTGACCAAATCACCAGAGCTTTTCTTATCCAAATAAGAAATCGGCATTTGGTTCAATTTTGCCATAACTCTTTGACGAAGATCATAGATATAACCAAAGGTCAAACGATTGTAAATCAATGGATTCAACCACTGAACCAAAGTATTTAGACCAATGACAATTGCCATTTTCGTGATAATCGGGATAATCAAGGGCAATGATTTTGGTGATAACACCACATCAACTGCATTACCAATTAGGACAGGAAGGTAAACTGTTAGAGCAACTTGGGCAATTGTTCCAAGAGTCGCTCCAATCACAAGTCCTTTTTGAGAAAGAAGTTCTTTAAACAAACGACGGCTTGTATCAGATTGTTTTCTAGCTTTCATCTTCTAGTCCTCCTTTCCTTTTTGGTGTTGTGAGTAATGGATGTCTCGGTAAAGCTCATTAGTTACAAGCAATTCATCGTGACTAGCAAATCCTAGTTGATGTCCCTTATCCAAAAGCAAAATCTTATCAGCAGCCTTCAAACTATTAGTACGTTGTGAAATCAAAATCAAAGTTGTATCACTCAATTGCTCATGAATAGCAGTCAATAATTTTGATTCTGTCAAGTAATCAAGGGCTGATGTAGAATCATCCAAAATAAGAAGCGGAGCTTTTTGAACAATAGCACGCGCAATCGTCAAACGTTGACGTTGTCCTCCAGAGAAATTACGGCCAAAGGCTTCAACTGTCGCATCTAACTGTCCTTCTTTTTCAGAAACAAAATCACTCGCTTGTGCAATATCCAAAGCTTTCCAAAGCGTCCCATCGCTCACATCACCCTTCATTCCTAGAGTTAAGTTAGAACGAATCGTACCTTGGAAAAGCTCGGCTTTTTGCGGCACCACATTGACCCATGAGCGCCACTCACCTAAGGTTTTAGGCGATTTTTGATTTTGGAAAATGGCTAAGCGACCTTCCTGAGGTGTGTAGAGATGTGTAAGGAGTTCAACTAAGGTTGATTTCCCTGAACCAATTCCCCCAATAACTCCTAAAAAGTCACCTGGATTTAGTTGAAAATCAATGTGTGATAGTGATGGTTCTGCTGCTGTTGGATAAGTGAAGCTCATATCACTCACGCTAACCGCAAAATCAGATGTCATTTCTTCAAGCTCAGTCGACAAGTCTTCAGACTCTTTTTCAAAGACTTCTGTGATACGTTTAGCACTGATAAATGATTGGTTAAGAGAGGTTACAAGCATTGTCATCTTAAGCAATTCAGTCAAAATTTGCAAAAGGTAGTTAACCAAGGCAATCAACATTCCTTGAGAAAGAAGACCTTTACCGATTTGGATATTTCCTTGCCAAATGACAAGAACCAAAGTGCTATTAACCACAAGGTATGTTAATGGTGTGACTAAACTTGAAAGACGTCCTGCTTTTAACTGTAAATCAGTGTAGTTTTGGTTAGCAGCCGCAAATTCTCTTTCTTCTTTGTCCACTTGACCAAAAGCTCGAATAACACGAACCCCTTCCAACTGCTGACGTGTCATGTTAACAATCTTATCTGTTGCACGACGAATGCTAGCATAAATTGGATTCAAAAGATGTGACATAGTAAAGACAATCACAAATAAAATGGCAACCATGACCAAAAAGTCGATAGTCATCTTAGGGCTGATATTAAAAGCCATGATGATAGCACCAAAGACAATAATCGGTGCGCGTAAGAAAAGACGCAAGAATTGGTTAATTCCTGTTTGGATTTGGTAAGTATCGCTGGTTAAGCGTGTTACCAAACTTGAAGTTGTCAGTTTATCACGGTCTTCCTTACTCAAGCCCATGATTTTTTTAAACAAATCCTTGGTCAGCTGACGCGTATAGCCAACTGCGGCTTTTGAAGAAAAGTATTGTGCGGTAATCGCCACAATGACACCGACAACAGCGAATAGGAACAAAAGTTCAACCATCAAAATAAGATTCATCTTGTTATTGCTTGGAATAATCGTATCAACGATTCGCGCAATGATAATAGGAACTAATAATTCAAATGATGCTTCAAACAATTTGAAAAGGGGACCTAAGATAGTCTCTTTAAGGTACCCTTTGAAATAACGACTTAAATATTTCATATTTCTCTTTTTTAATAGAGATATTAAACTCTAAACCTTACTATTTTAAACTAAGCTCATTAATTCAATCAAATATAAATTAAAATGAACCTCACGCGAGTAGTAAATATTACCACCATTTCGATATAGCTGTCCACCTGAAATCAAAGCCAGAGGATGATAGTAAAAATAAGATTCACCAGTTGTGTTACCAAGACTTGGAGCTACTACATCGCGTGAATAAGTTTTAGCTAAAGTAATTGTATTTTTACTACCGTGCCTTGCAACATAATCAATATAAGATGTTCCAAAGTTATAAGCTTGAACAGCTGTCCAAACATCTACTCCTGCCTCATGGGCTAAAGAAAGATTTTCTGAAAGGACTGCGACCCCTTGGCGAATACTCGTTTTACTATCAGTGATGGAATTAGCAACACCGTCTGAACTTTCGCTAGATTGCATAACGTCGCCATCATTTCCCTTTGTTTCTGTGTAAATCATTGCCAAGACCAACTCAACGTTGTCTGTGGTGTCATTATCGTCTAAAATCTCTTTGACCATGCTTTTATACTGCAATACATTATGAACATTTTCATGAGTAACGTAAACTTGGTAGCCACAGAAAATGACAAATGCCAGTACAATCAGGCGCTTTAAGAACTTAAACATTATTTATTTTGAATATCCTCTATATTTTTAATCAAGATGGAATAGGTTCCATTTGAATTTTGAATAAATTCAACCGACTCAGCATCCTCATAAACATTATTAGGAACAATCAATTGAATACCATTTGACAGTGACAATTTTTGATTCTCTAATTTTTTCGTTTGACGCGAGTGGTCAATATCCGACACCTGAATAGGCTCTGGAATGCTCTCTTTCAACTCATCAACAAAGGTTAAACGAGCTGTTAAATTATTGTCAAAGAGTTGATCTGCCAGTTTTTCAGGTGATAATTCTTGCTCTTCTTCCAAGTTTTTGTGAATGGCTGCTTTCATTTTTGATTGGAAAGCAAAATCATCTTGTTGGAAGTTTTCAGCAATTTTCTGAGCAGCTTGTTCCACCATTTTAATCGATTTTTTGACCGACTGTTCAGGCTGAACTTGCAAGAGATTCTCTGAGAAATAGTTAGCAAAGCTACCATTGTGCTTAATGCGTTTTTCAATCAAATAATAATGATGGTTAACACGATTAATCACCAAGGCTTCATCTGGTGTCTGAGCCGCAGATGGGTAATTATTTTGTGTGATTTTAATCGGACTTTCACTGTCACTTGAGATATGCGTGAAATTTTCTCTTAACGCCACACGAAGGAAAGCAAAATGCTCAACACCGTCTTTATCAAATTGGATGAAAACCAAATCATTTGTCTTTTGATTATCAGAAATGACAAACTCTTCTTTCCAAAGCTGAGCGATTTTAACGGATGATTCCATCAAATCATCACTCAAATAACTAAGAAAGACATTGTCTTCTGAGAACGTTCCACGTTTGGCTTCATCTGAGAAAACTTTGCTTAATTTTTTACGAAAATACTCATCAATACGTGGCGTAATCGTCAATAACTGATCTGACAAAATCAATTCCGTATCATTTGGCGTAAATTGATGAATAACAATGCGTTTAATATACAAATCAATCATGGTTAAGTCTGTCTGAACACTTAAAAGTGTTCAGCTGTTCGTTAATAAAGTGGGAAAGCATCTGTCAATGCTTTAACCTCACGACGAACCTCCTCTAAAATAGTTTCGTTTTGATAGTTTTCAAGAGCTTTTACAATCAATTCAGCAATAAGGCGTGATTCTTTCTCACCCATTCCACGACTGGTAATGGCAGGTGAGCCAATACGGATACCAGATGTCTTAAACGGTGACAGGGTTTCAAATGGAATTGAATTTTTGTTGAGCGTAATGTTAACAGACTCAAGAATATTTTGTGCCAATTTTCCATTTTCAACCACTTTAGTCACGTCAACCAAAAAGACGTGGTTGTCTGTACCGCCTGAAATGACACGAAAATCAGAGTGTTGATTAAAGATATCAGCCATAGCAGCTGCATTTTTAATCACCTGTTCACCGTATTCTTTGAAAGCTGGATCCAGCGCTTCTTTTAGAGCGACAGCTTTTCCAGCAATCACATGCATTAATGGACCACCTTGAAGACCCGGAAAGACCGCAGAATTAATTTTCTTAGCAATAGCTTCATCATTCGTCAAAATGAGTCCGCCACGAGGGCCACGAAGGGTTTTGTGAGTAGTTGTCGTTGTCACATGAGCATATGGGACTGGACTTGGGTGATGACCAGATGCCACAAGACCAGCAATGTGGGCCATATCAACTATTAGATAAGCACCAACGCTGTCAGCAATCTCGCGAAATCTCGGAAAATCAATAATACGTGAATAAGCTGACGCCCCAGCAACGATTAATTTTGGTTTGACTTCTTTAGCCAAATCTGCCAATTTATCATAATCGATACGTTCTGTGACAGGGTCAACTGAATAAGAGATAAAATGATATGTTTTTCCTGAAAAGCTGACTGATGCACCGTGAGTCAAGTGACCTCCTGCAGATAAATCCATTCCAAGGACAGTATCACCTGGTTGGATTAAAGCCATGTATGCTGCGGCATTAGCTTGACTTCCTGAATGCGGTTGAACATTGGCAAACTTAGCACCAAACAATTCTTTGGCACGTTCGATAGCCAAATTTTCAACCACGTCCACATAATCAGTACCGCCATAATAACGTTTGCCAGGATAACCTTCGGCATATTTATTTGTCAGTACTGTTCCTTGAGCTGCCATAACAGCTTTAGAAACAACATTTTCAGAGGCAATGAGTTCAATGTTATTTTGTTGACGAACTTCTTCCGTATGGATAGCTTGCCAAAGTTCGGTGTCAAATGCTTCGTAGTTTTCCTTGTCAAAAATCATATCCTTATCTCCTTTTGATAAGATCAAGTCACAATCTTCTCTCGATTGTAAAAGCCGAAACAGTATCAAATAAATTCCAAATCTAATCTTTTGCAAACGTCAACTCAGGGACACGCGCCAACAAATCTTCTTTTGTAATAGCTCCCTGACGTAAAATACGTGCAAAATCACCAGACAAATCCAAAATTGTCGAGTCAACACCAGTGATGGAAGAATCATCGGCAAACCCTTCGACTGAATTGTCAAACTGCTTCTGGATTTGGGCAAAAACTTTACCACTTTCTTGACCAGAAATATTAGCTGATGGTCCAATGAGAGGACCAGTCTCTTTAATAAGAGCCAAAGTCTGCGGGTGTTTTGGAATTCTAAAACCAATTGTTGATAAGCCAGAATTGATCCAAGCTGGCACGCGGTCATTTGCCTGTAAAATAATTGTTAACGGTCCAGGTAAAAAAGCATCATAGAGTTTTTTTAGATAAGTTGGCTGATTTTTTGAAAAAGCTAAAATCGTCTCGTAATCTGCCACATTAAGATTCATGGCTTTGTCTTTAGGACGACATTTTAAGCGATAAACATGTTCAACTGCTTCTTCATTCATGGCTTGTGCAAAAAGTCCATAAACTGTTTCTGTCGGCAAGATCACCGCACCACCCGTTTGAAGTATTTCTTCCAAATTAGTCATTATCCATCACGACCTTTCTATCTTTACCAAATATGTCTTCTAAGACACGGATACGTTTTTGTGGGAAATGTTTGCTAAGCAAAGCACGCAAACCATCTCCTTGCTTATAGCCAATTTCAAAATAAAGTTTACCATTTTCTGATAAATGCTCACCAGCACCTTCGATAATTTGACGGTAAATGGCAAAGCCATCCTCATCCGCAAAAAGTGCCAAGTGAGGTTCAGAAGCAAGAACATTCATCCCAACTTCATCCTTATCACCATAAGCAATGTAAGGTGGGTTTGAAATAATCACATCAAAAGTCCCTGTAATCTGACCGAAAACATCTGATTCCACAAAATCAAGCGACACTTGGTTGAGCTTACTGTTTTCTTCTGCCAATTGCAGAGCACCTTGCGAGATATCTGAGGCTGTAACTTGCCAGTCAGGTCGCGCAGACTTGAGTGAAATGGCAATAGCTCCGCTGCCTGTTCCAATATCTAAAACACGTAAATCAGCTTTGCTATTTTCCTTCAAAACCAAATCAACCAATTCTTCCGTTTCAGGTCTCGGAATCAAGACACGCTCATCAACCGCAAGCTCTAAATCACGAAAATAAGCTTTTCCAGTGATGTACTGTGGTGAGCGATGATCTTCTAGCTGAGCCATGATTGACTCAAGGATCTTCTGGTCTGATTCAGTCACTTCTTTATTTTGATGTAAGATGAAATCAAGAAGACTCCAGCTCTTTAACTCACGAAAAACGTAAGTGAGGTTTTCTGGATCTTCTCCAATTTCTTGTAAGTTTTTTTCTAGTTGGCTGATTGTTTCAACGTAGTTCATTATTTATTTAACTCTTCTAGTTTCTTTGTTTGATCAAAAAGAATAAGCGCATCAATCACTTCATCCAATTTACCTGACAAAATGCTATCAAGTTTTTGCAATGTCAAACCAATACGGTGGTCTGTCACACGGTTTTGTGGGAAGTTATATGTACGGATACGTTCTGAACGATCACCAGTACCAACTGTTGATTTACGTTCAGCATCTTGTTCGTCTTGAGCGATTTGAGCAAAGTGGTCCGCAACACGCGCACGAATGATTTTCATGGCTTTATCACGGTTCTTTTGTTGTGTACGTTCTTCTTGCATTTCAACTTTGATACCAGTTGGAATGTGAACCATACGAACAGCTGTCGCAACTTTATTGACGTTTTGTCCACCAGCACCTGATGCATGATAAATGTCCACACGCAAATCTTTTGGATCGATTTCATATTCTACTTCTTCAACTTCAGGCATAACAAGAACTGTCGCTGTTGATGTGTGGACACGGCCTTGGCTCTCTGTGACAGGGACACGTTGAACACGGTGAGCACCTGATTCGTATTTCAACTTAGAGTAAACAGATTGACCAGATACCATGACAATAACTTCTTTGATGCCACCGACACCGTTGTAAGAAGCTTCCATGACATCAAATTTCCAACCTTGGCTTTCAGCATATTTTTGATACATTTGAAGAAGGTCGCCAGCAAAGAGGGCTGCTTCATCACCACCAGCGGCACCGCGAATTTCCAAGATGATGTTCTTATCATCGTTAGGGTCTTTTGGTAAAAGAAGAATTTTAAGTTTTTCTTCGTAATCTTCTTTTGCTGCTTTTGAGTCTTTGAGTTCCTCTTTCGCCATTTCTTCAAGTTCAGGATCGCCACCAGCGTCTTTAATCATTTCTTCGGCATCTTCGATGTTTTGAAGAATTTGTTTGTATTCGCGGTAAACAGTTACGGTTTCACGTGTGCTCGCTTCTTCCTTAGACAAAGCCATAAAGCGTTTTGTATCGCTAACGACATCAGGGTCAGATAGCAATTCGCCTAATTCTTCGTAACGGTCCTCAACCGCTTGTAGTTGATCATAAATGTTCATTTGTTTTCGATTAACCTCTCTTTTGCAAATTCATTTTCTTATTTTTCTTTGGAAATCATTGGGTTAAAATAATGTTTACGGCAAACGGGGATATAAGTTTCGTTGCCACCGATTTGAATTTGATTTCCTTCGTAAACAGGCTTGCCATTTTCAGTTCGCAAGACCATAGTTGCTTTTTTAGAACAAAACTGACAAATGGTTTTAATCTCATCAATTTTATCTGCTAATAACAGTAGATATTTGGAGCCTTCGAACAATTCGTTTTGAAAATCATTTTTTAACCCAAAAGCCATCACAGGAACGTCCAAATCATCAACAACACGCGCCAAATCATAGACATGCTTTTTCGTTAAAAATTGACATTCATCAATTAAAACGCAGTATGGTTTTTCTGGCAATTCTTGAATAAAAGCAAAAATGTCCATTTCTTCCGTAATAGCAATCGCCTTGCGACGCATACCGATACGGCTTGAAACAACACCATAACCATCACGTGTATCAAGTGCTGAAGTCATGATGACAACAGGTTTTCCTTGTTCTTCATAGTTATGGGCTACTTTTAAAATTTCAATGGTCTTACCAGAATTCATGGTTCCATATTTATAATAGAGTTGAGCCAAAAGTGACAATCCTACCTTCTACTAATATTCTACTATTCTACCATAAAATCGCTCATGGATAAACAAGTAGGATAAGCAAATTAACCAGACAAAAACGTCTACATCCCACCAGACTAAGTATTTGACCAACAAAAAAAGCTAAAGCAAATTTTGCTTTAGCTTTTATCACAAAATGTGATATCGGTAACCAACACTATTGAATAACAAATCAACGCACTAAAGAGCGACTAAAACGCCACTCCTTGTGCTGTTAAGTTGTTAATGCTCACTAAAAATTATAACACAGCAAGTCATGTAAATTTGATGACACTTTATTAAAAGAATCACGATTATGTTACAAAAATGTATTGTCCGAAAAAATCTCCTATCAAACAGCCCAAAACCTTATTGACGAAGTAAGCAGATTAAAGTATCTTATAGGAGAAAATGATTTTTTAATACTAAGAGGTTAAACTATGAAAGTTGGATTTAGAAAACCAACTTTAAAGAAGAGTTTGAAAGCTCGTACTACTGCTAAATGGAAAAGACAAGCTAAAAAAGCTATTATTTCAGGATATGGGAAGAAAGGCTCAGGTTGGATTAAAAATCCTAAAAAAGCTGCTTACAATAAAGTCTATCACAAAACAACTTTTGGCTTGTCAGATATTTTAAAACTTTTCAAGTAAGCTTGTTTAAAACGCAGTGCGTTAGCACAAAAGAGAATTCAGTCTTGATTGGAAGTTTTCTAAAAATTTCCTGAATTTTCCTGCAAAATATGCTACAATGTTACTGTTAAATGAATTAAAAAGGAGACTCGTATGCCATTCGTAAAAATCGATTTGTTTGAAGGTCGTACTCAAGAACAAAAAGTTGAGCTCGCTCGCGAAGTAACTGAAGTTGTTTCACGTATTGCTAAAGCTCCAAAAGAAGCAATCCACGTTTTCATCAATGACATGCCAGAAGGTACTTACTACCCACACGGTGAAATGAAAAAGAGAAACTAATTTTTCATAGCAACTAAGCTTGAGGCGATTGTCTTAAGCTTTTTTACTGGCTTAAAAATTGCTTTTTTAACCAGAAAACATTATGCTAAAACTAAGAAACTTTCAGGAGGAAAAGCATGCAACTTAGTCATAGTATCCAGATGATGGGAACTACTATTGATATCTTAATCGATTCTGACACCCCCAAAGAGCACATCTCCGAAGTTTGTCGTCTGCTTACACTTTATAAAAATCGCTTTAGTGCTAACGATGCCGACTCTGAGCTCATGGTCATCAACGACAACTCTAGCATCGCTCCTGTCACTGTTCACCCAGATTTATTTGATTTAATTGCGATTGGTAAAAAGCATAGCTTAGCAACTCCTAGCAACCTCAATATCGCTATTGGTCCTTTGGTACAAAGCTGGCGCATTGGTTTTGACGACGCTAGAGTTCCTAGTCCTCAAAAAATTCAAAAAGCGCTAGCCTTATCTAAACCAGAAAATATCATTTTAGATGCGACTAAACAAAGTGTCTTTCTAAGCCAAAAAGGCATGAAAATCGACCTTGGTGCTCTTGCTAAAGGTTATATTGCTGATAAAATCATGGATTATTTAAAATCAGAAAAAGTCACTTCCGCCATGATTAACCTTGGTGGAAATGTCCTTGTTTACGGCGATAATCCAAGAAACGATAAAGGCATCTGGCGAATTGGCATTCAAAATCCTCAAAAACCAAGAGGCAAGCATATCGGGATTTTGACTCTCAAAAATCAATCTGTCGTCACCTCAGGCATTTATGAACGTCGCCTAAAAGTCGGAAACAAAGAATATCACCATATTTTTGACCAAAAAACAGGCTATCCAATTGACACTGAAATGGCAAGTCTTACCATCCTTTCTGAGTTGTCTGTTGATTGTGAAATCTGGACCACAAGACTCTTTGGTCTTCCTGTCATGCAAGCTCTGGCAACTATTCAAGCTACTCCGCGTATCGAAGGCATTCTCATCACTAAAGATAATCGCTTAGCCTTGACAAATGGCTTACGCTCCAACTTTCAACTCTTACGATAAAAACAAAACACATCTAGGAAAAATTCTAGATGTGTTTATTTATGTCGAAACGCTTATTTTTTTGGTTTTCCGTTTAAAATCAAATTAAGAACAACAGCAAATAATGCAGCAATAACAATACCATTTGTTAAGAACATTTGAACTGTATTTGGAAGGCTAACAAAGAGATTTGTTCCGTTAAAACCAACTCCACAAGCGATTGAAACCGCAGCAATGATGAAGTTGTATTCGTTATTTTGGAAATCAACTTGATTGAGCATTTGAATCCCTTGCAGAGCAACCATACCGAAAAGTACAATCATAGCACCACCAAGAACTGGACTTGGAATCATTTGTGCCATTGCACCGAATTTTGGAAGAAGCCCAAGAATCACAAGGAACAAGGCTGTATAGTAAATTGGACGACGTGTTTTGATTCCTGAAATACGAACCAAACCAACATTTTGTGAGAATCCAGTATATGGGAAAGTATTGAAAATACCTCCAAGAAGAACGGCTGCACCTTCTGCACGGTAACCGTTACGAAGACGTTTGCTATCAAGTTTTTCACCTGTTAAATCAGAAAGTGCCAAATATACACCTGTTGATTCAACCATAGAAACCGTTGCAATGATACACATCATAATGATTGATGTGATTTCAAATTTTGGTGCGCCAAAGTAGAATGGTTGTGGAATGTGAACAAGCGGTGCGTTAGCGACTACTGATGTATCAACCAAGCCCATAAAGGCAGCCACAATCGTTCCACCAATCAAACCAATCAAAATGGCAATTGATTTAATGAATCCTTTAGCAAAAATATTAACCGCAAGAACAATCGCAATGGTTACAAGAGCCAAAATCAATGATTGTGCTGTTGGTTTGTCTGAGTTATCACCCATGTTACCGATAGCAACTGGAATCAAAGTCAAACCAATAGTTGTGATAACTGAACCTGTGACAACCGGTGGGAAGAAATCAGCAATTTTTGAGAAAATGCCAGAAATCAAAATCACATAAATACCAGAGATAATCAAAGCACCAAACATGTAACCAGAACCTTGTTTAGCCCCAATGATTGATAACGGTGCAACAGATTGGAAGGCACAACCAAGAACAACTGGAAGTCCGACACCAAAGTGCTTACGTAACTGCAATTGCAAGAATGTAGCAACCCCACACATGAAAATATCAGTTGAAATGAGGTAAGTTAATTGTTCAGCTGAATAGTTGAGGGCGCTGGCAATCATGATAGGAACCAAGATTGACCCTGCATACATGGCAAGTAAATGTTGCAAACCTAAAATAGCGGCTTGTGAGTGTTTTTGTTCATTCATTTCCATATTATGCATCAGCCTCCATAAAGACAACTTGACCATCTTTAAATTCTTTGATTCGAGCTAGAGATGTTACAGTTACACCTGTTTCTTCAAGTAATCTACGACCAGTTTGGAAAGATTTTTCAATCACAATACCGATACCAGCAACTTTTGCACCTGCTTGACCAATAATTTCAAGTAGCCCTTTAGCAGCTTGCCCATTTGCCAAGAAATCATCAACGATAAGAACAGTGTCGTCTTCTGACAAAAATTTACTTGCGATTGATACTGTGCTTGTCACGCGCTTAGTAAATGAATAAACTTCTGCTGTTAAAATACCTTCTGTCATTGTGACATTTTTAGCTTTTTTAGCGAAAATCATTGGAACGTTCATGGCTTGTGCCGTATATAAAGCTGGTGCAATACCAGATGCTTCAATTGTAACTACTTTTGTGATACCAGCGTCTTTATAAGCTTCCGCAAGAACTTTACCAATTTCTTGCATGAGTTCATAGTCAACTTGATGAGTAAGAAAGCTATCTACTTTCAAGATATCCTCACCCAAAATATTACCATCATTTAAGATACGATCTTCCAATAATTTCATGGATTCTCCTTTTGAAAATTTTTAAAATTGGATTGTTAAAACAAACAACTTACTATGAAACTTTTCAAGCGTCATTAAACAAAGACAGATTGTATAAAAAGAGGTGTTTACGAATTGTAAACACCTCTTGCAAAACTCGGTCACATTTTTACAGGTATGCAAAAATGTTTTCTCAGACAGCAACTGAGAATTGACTTATTGTTAGACATTACGGTGTCTTGTAGAAACACTACGCCTATTCGTAGCATAAATAAGTAATATTGAATTTTAACCATCACATTAATGATAGAACTATTGTATCATTTTAAGCTTGGATTTCAAGATGACATTGGTCCTATTATTAAAGAAGTAATATTCTGAAAATGATGACAACTTTCCTGTTCTAAATTGAATCACCATTCCAGATTGAATTTTTAACGATAACATAATCAACACGTGTCAAGGCATGCAAATCACGACCACCAGCGTATGAAATTGAGCTTTGAAGGTCTTCTTGCATTTCAACAAGTGTGTCTTTTAGATGTCCTTTGACAGGGAGTAAGATTTTCTTACCTTCAACGTTTTTGTGTTCTCCTTTTTGGTACTCAGAAGCAGAACCGTAGTATTCTTTATATTGTTTTCCATCTACTTCTACCAATTTTCCTGGGCTTTCTAAGTGTCCAGCAAAGAGAGAACCAATCATAACCATTGTCGCACCAAAACGAATAGATTTGGCAATGTCACCGTGAGTACGAATACCACCATCAGCGATAATTGGTTTACGAGCTGCTTTTGCGCACCAACGTAGTGCTGCTAATTGCCAGCCGCCTGTTCCAAAACCAGTTTTCACTTTTGTGATACAAACTTTACCAGGACCAATCCCAACTTTTGTGGCGTCAGCACCTGCATTTTCCAACTCACGAACAGCCTCAGGTGTTCCAACATTACCAGCGATAACAAAAGTATCTGGCAATTCTTTTTTAATGTGCTTAATCATCTCAATGACACTATCAGAATGTCCATGAGCGATATCAATGGTAATGAATTCCGGCGCATCATCTTTTAAGCTTGAGACAAAGTCGTACTCATAATCTTTAACACCTACTGAGATTGAAGCAATCAAGCCTTGGTCATGCATGCGTTTGACAAAAGTTTTTCGAGAAGCTTCGTCAAAACGATGCATAATGTAAAAGTAACCATTTTTAGCAAGCTTTTCAGCGATATCTTCATCGATAATCGTCTGCATATTAGCAGGAACAACTGGCAATTTAAAGGTATAATCACCAAGTGTTACATGCGTATCAGCTTCCGAACGGCTTTTAATGATACATTTGTTAGGAATGAGTTGAATATCTTCATAATCAAAGACAGGCATTTCGTTATACATATCAATTTCTCCGTGGTCTCTGTGTCAGTGAACACTCAGACAAGGTCAAAGGACAATCTAAAAAGGTCACCCTTTCTCTGTCAGAGTAACTCAAAAACACTTCGACTCTTTCATTAAAAAATTACCTTCCTATAACTCTATTAAGCATTGACTTAATAAAGCATCGCTAGGTAAAACCTTACCCTTCCATTATCATTTTACAACTTCATTCGTTTTATGTCAATTATTTTTATTTTATATTTTTGTATCGTTCGGTTTTTACGGACGATATTTGGTAGTAGCATTTCCACAATTTTTAAGTTTTGTTTCAGTTTTTTTCAGTTTGACTTAAATTTAATCCCCTAGACTTTTTTGTAATACGATTGCAAAGGAGTTATTGACATGAATTTTATTAAGCGAGCCTGGCTTGCGACAAAAGCTAAAAAAGGACGTGCGGCTTCTTTAAAGTTTTCTGAAGCAAACAAGCCATTATTAGATTCCAAATAGAATTCTAATTCACGGTCATGCAGCCAATCAACAATTGCTCTCGAATCTTCTTTTGAAATCATCTGGTGCATGATAACTTCTTCATTGTATTCGACATATGAACCATTGCCCCCAATCATGCCATCAAGCCCAATCTTCCATAATTCAGGTTGCATTTCTGCACGACTACGTCCCGTACAGACAAAGACTTTATGCCCATTAGCACGCGCTTGTCGAATTGCGATCGCAGCAGATTCTGGAATACGATTGTGATAATCTACCAAGGTTCCATCAACATCTAAAAAAATAATTTTACTCACAGCACTGTCCTCTTCGTTTTTAATGCCACTATTTTACTAAGAAAAGTTTGAAAACAATAGTTATATCTTACGAAAAACTGATACTTTCCTCTGCTTTTTTTCCAGCTGACAGCTTTCAGACAGCTTGCTTGCATTTCTGATACAAAATCGCTATCCTAAAACCATGAAAAATGTAAAAGACTTACTGGCTCATCTTCCTTACCGAGCTAGTTTTTATGATAAAAATTTAAAACTGATTTATAGCAATAATCGTTCAGACGGCTCTTTTTTCTCTGAACCCGAAGAAAATAAATTACCACAATGGGTTTGGACCAGCCTTGAGCAAGCACCAGAACAAGCCCTTCATTTTCAAATTCCTACCGAATCATTTGACCGCATCTTATTTCAAACATATCAAGCGGTTAAGGATGATTCTGGTGAACTTATGGGTATTATTACTTTTATCCAAGACTTAAAGCCTGTTCTGACAAGTTACCTAAATGAATCTGGTCAAGCAATCGTTGGCTGGTCTGATGTCACTTCTGGACCTTCTAGCACCAATCCTATTTTCGATGATTAAAAAAGAGCCCAAAGGCTCTTTTTGTTTATTCTTAATCACGGTAAACAGGCTGCGCACCGTATGTTTGAGACACTGGCATCATTTCAATACGGTTAAAATTAACATGCTCTGGCTGACTAGCCACCCAAGAAACGGTGTTTGCGATATCTTCTGGCGTAATGGCGTGCGCTCCTTCGTAAAGTTTCTCAGTACGTTCATCGTCACCTTTGAAGCGAACATTTGAGAACTCTGTTCCTTCGCAAAGCCCTGGTTCGATATTCGTCACACGAATCTTTGTCCCAGCAAGATCAGCACGCAAATTTAGCGAGAATTGTTTGACAAAGGCTTTTGATGCACCGTAAACATTGGCACCTGGGTATGGAATAGTTCCTGCCGTTGACCCAAGGTTAATAATCATCCCTGAATTATGCTTAACCATGTCTGGTAAGACTTGGCGTGTCAGATAAACAAGGCCTACGATATTGGTATTAATCATGGTCATCCAGTCAGTAAAATCGGCCTCATATGCCTTGTCTAAGCCAAGTGCCAAACCAGCATTATTAACTAAAAGGTCAATGTGTTGCCAAGTTTCTGGTAAACTTGCTAAAGCTTGATCAATGAGTTTTGGCTCAGAAACATCCATTTGTAAAGGATAAACCTTATCACTACCTAGTTCTGCTTGTAAGCTCTGCAATTTTTCCAAACGACGAGCACTGGCAATAACTTGATAACCATCTGCTACTAATTTCTTAACAATAGCTTTTCCAAATCCTGCCGAAGCGCCTGTTACTAATGCAATTTTTGTCATGTTACTCTCTTTCTATACTCTTCTGGATATAAGGAAGTCAGTTGGTTATCAGCCAACTGATTCTTTCTTATTATTCGTTCATGTCATCAACAGCCTGAGCTGCTGTGATAATAGCTAATTTATAAATATCTTCTGCACTTGAACCACGTGATAAATCATTGACTGGTTTGTTCAATCCTTGAAGAATTGGACCGATTGCCTCAAACATACCAAGACGTTGAGCAATCTTGTAACCAATGTTTCCTGATTGAAGGTCTGGGAAGATAAAGACGTTTGCTTGTCCAGCGACATCACTATCTGGTGCTTTTACTTCTGCTGTACTTGGAACAAAAGCGGCATCAAATTGCAATTCACCATCGATAGCCAATTCAGGCTGACGTCCCTTAGCCAGTTGAGTGGCTTCACGAACTTTTTCAGATTGAGGTGCTTTGGCACTTCCTTTTGTTGAAAAGCTAAGCATGGCAATCTTTGGATCAATGTCAAAAATTCTTGCCGTTTCAGCAGTGTTTAAAGCAATTTCAGATAATTCTTGAGCATTCGGATCAATATTGATAGCACAATCCGCGAACATAAAACGTTGATCAGTGCTTTCACGGTTCATCAAGAAAACACCTGATGTTCTGGAAATGCCCGGTTTTGTTTTGATGATTTGAAGAGCTGGGCGAACAGTATCTGCTGTTGAATGAATCGCACCAGAAACCATACCATCAGCCAAACCAAGTTTGACCAACATGACACCAAAATAATTAATGTCTTTCAATAGACGATCAGCATCTTCAGGACTTGCTTTACCTTTTCGGATTTCAAGAAAGGCTTCCTTCATCTCATCAAACTTATCATAAGTTTGCGGGTTAATAATCACATAGTTTTGATCAGCAAAACCGAATTTAGCCAGTAATTCTCGAACTTCCGTAGCTTCTCCTAAAATAATTGGTTCAATCAAACCTTCAAATTTTAAACGAGCGGCTGCACGAAGAACACGTTCATCATTTCCTTCAGGAAAAACAATTTTGAGGTTTTTACCAACAATTTTTTCCCTTAAGCTACCAAATAAAGATCGAATTCCCATAAAAATTAACCTTCCATCTATTTTTGTTGTAGCTTCATGATAACGCTATCAAAGTCATCTGTCAAGTTTGCACTTTGAATAATCTCTTTATTTGTGTAAGGGTCTACAAAACGTAAATAATGGCAATGCAGCGCTTGTCGCGTAATGCCAAGATCCATGCAACCACCATACAAATCATCTCCCAAAAGTGGGAAACCAATGTGAGCAAAATGCACACGAATTTGGTGAGTTCGTCCTGTGTGAAGTCGAATATCTACCAAAGCCACATCGCCAAAGCGTTCCACAACGCGATAACTTGTGTGAGCGTATTTTCCAGACGGATGCACGCGACGTGTGATAATACTATCTTCATCTCGAGCAATCGGCGCAATGATTTCTCCCTCATCTTCTAGTTCACCTTGACCAGAAACCAAGGCATAATAACGTTTTTCAATGGTCTTACTTTGTAGTTGTTTATCAAGTCGAGCATGGGCATAGCCGTGTTTGGCAAAGAGCATCAAGCCGCTTGTATCCTTATCAAGTCGAGTTACGATGTGAACTTGCTTGTTAGGATAATTTTGCTCCATGTAGTAATATTTGACAAAATTAGCGATGGTATTTGAGTGCAAAACACTTGGAATACTAGCATAACCATGGGGTTTATTGAAAATCAAGAAGTGATCATCTTCATAGGCAATATCAAGGTCATGTTTGACTGGAATAAGGGTTTCATGTTCCTGTTCATCAGGAATTTCGATCGTCACCACATCTCCCACATCCAATAAATAAATGGCATTTTGCTCAACGCCATTTACCCAAATATTTCCACCTTTAAATTTCACTTTGGCTAATAAGCCTTTTGAAACATCATGTCCCTTTAAAAAGGTTTTTACTTTGGTTCGTCGGTCCGCAATAAATTCAAATCTCACGAATCTACTTCTCCTATAAAGGCATCTCTCACGCGCTCCCAGAAACTTGTATGGAAGGGTGTTGCCACAAAACTAATTTTTTTATTGTCAATACAATATTCAATTTTAGACACATTTTTATAATGCATTGTTTTGTTATCGATTGACACTGTATAAACGCCTTGGCGTTTAGGAATGATTTCAATTTTATCTTTTTTCGGCACAATCACAGATGACCCAAGGGTGCGATAAACACGGTTGTTAAGACTAGAAATCTCTGTCAACTGCATCGCTTCCATCGTTGGGTGCAAAATAGCTCCGCCTAAAGATTTATTGTAAGCTGTGCTTCCTGTCGGTGTCGATACCGAAATACCATCACCACGGAAACGTTCTAACTTCACTTTATCAATGACAACGTCAGCAACCATTGTTTTCTCAATACGTTTGATGGCTACTTCGTTAAGGGCGCGCGCTTTCACCACACGACCATCATCTAAAGTGATTTTAGCTCGCAAAACTGGATAAGATGCCTTACACCCCTTATCAGCTCGCAAATTCTCAATTAACGTTTCTACTTCAAAATCTCGGTAATCGGTGTAAAACCCCAGATGACCGGTATGAATTCCCACAAAGCGGACTTTATCAAGGATCTTTTCATACGTGTGAAAAGCAGACAACAGCATGCCATCACCACCAATGGAAATGACAATATCTGGATCTTTTTTAGACAAATAGAATCCTTTATCTTCCTTGAATGCCGCAAAAAGCTTTGAGGCAACTCGTCTACTCTGATATTTCCCGTTTGCTATGATAGCAACACGTGTTACTTTATCTGTAATATTCGTCTGTGTCATCACTATTTCCTACACCATCACTTAATTTCCGACTTTCGGGATCAAATAAAAGCTGTGCTTCCCTAATATCCTCGCGAATTTTTCGCATCTCCTCATCCAACTCAAGGGCAATTTTTGCTGTTGTTTCCAAACGTTTTTTAATTTCATCAGGAAACTCGCCTTTATATTTATAATTCAATGAATGTTCAATCGTTGCCCAGAAGTTCATCGCTAAAGTCCTAATTTGAATCTCAGCTAGAACTGTTTTTTGACCATCAATGGTATCAACAGGATATTCCACAATAACATGGTATGAACGATAACCACTGGCTTTCATATGCGTGATGTAATCACGTTCCTGCACGATTTTCATATCATGTCGACTACGTAAAAGTGCCAAAACTTCATCAACGTCATCAACAAATTGAACCATAATACGAAGACCAGCAATATCTTGCAAATCTTGTTCAATGTTCTCTGGTTTAATCCCGCGTAGCACCATTTTTTCCTTGATACTTTCGACCGATTTTACACGACCAGTCACAAACTCAATCGGTGAATGTCGATTTTGTTTACGAAATTGCTTGCGGATTCCGCGCAATTTAATCTTCAATTCACCAACAGTTTGTATGTAAGGATCTAAAAATTTCTCCCAGTCCATCACATTTCCTTCCTAATGGGATGGGCTTGTCACGCAGACATAACCAATCCTTGTCAAAAAATTGACTTTTGTATAGAATTAATATAACAAACCTATTATACCATATTTCTAATTGAGGAAAAAAGGAAAATTATTTTATGACACACCTTGAAATTGAGTACAAAACATTACTCACTAAAGACGAATTCAATCGTCTTAACAGTCAACTTTCACACGTTACACCCGTAACGCAAACGAATTACTACTTCGATTCAGATAATTTTGACATGAAAGCACATCGCATGTCTCTTCGCATTCGGACATTGCCAAATCGCGCAGAAATCACATTGAAAATTCCAAAAGAAGTTGGTAATTTGGAATACAACTATGATTTGAGTGTGGCTGATGCCAAAGAAATCATCAAGTCAGGTCAATTTCCAGAAGTTGATTTTTTGAAACTTATCGAAGAAAATGGTGTTAAACTATCAAGCCTTAAAAATTTTGGTAGTCTGACGACAACACGCCGCGAAACAATGACAGATATTGGTCTTATGGCTCTTGATAGCAATCAATATGCTGATATTAAAGACTATGAACTTGAACTAGAAGTTGAAAATGCTGAAAAAGGCAAAAAAGATTTTGACAACTTCTTAGTTCAGCATGACATTGATTTCAAGTATGCTAAAAGCAAAGTTGCTCGCTTTAGCGCAACCCTTAAGCGAAATTAAAAGGCGCTTTTTCCTTAGAAAATGCTGAATTATTTCAGTTTTTTTGGTAAAATATAAGTATTAATTTTAAAGGAGTTTATTTATATCATGGCAGAACATTACGCCGACAAACAATTCAAGCTTTTTTCTCTTTCTTCTAACGTAGAGATTGCACAAAAAATTGCGGACGAAGTTGGAGTCCCTCTTAGAAAAGTGTCAACACGCAAGTTTTCAGACGGCGAAATCATGATTAACATCGAAGAAACAGTTCGTGGTGATGATATCTATATCATCCAATCAACTAGCTACCCTGTTAATGACAACCTTTGGGAACTCTTGATTATGGTAGACGCTTGTAAACGTGCCAGCGCCAACACTGTCAATGTCGTTATCCCTTACTTCGGATACTCACGTCAAGACCGTATCGCTGCATCACGTGAACCAATCACAGCTAAACTTGTAGCAAACATGCTTGTTAAAGCTGGTGTTGACCGTCTTTTGACTCTTGACCTTCACGCTGTTCAAGTACAAGGTTTCTTTGATGTCCCAGTTGATAACCTCTTTACTGTTCCATTGTTTGCTCAATACTACTGCGACCTTGGTTTGAAAGGTGAAGACGTTGTTGTTGTCAGCCCTAAAAACTCTGGTATCAAACGTGCTCGTAGCTTGGCTCAAACCCTTGATTCACCAATCGCTATCATCGACTACGCTGAAGATGATGCACACCGTGAAGAAGGCTACATTATCGGTGATGTTGCTGGAAAAAAAGCAATCCTTATCGATGACATTTTGAACACTGGTAAAACATTTGCTGAGGCAGCTAAAATCGTTGAACGCGATGGCGCTACTGAAATTTATGCCGTTGCTAGTCACGGTCTATTTGCTGGAGCTGCTGCAGAAAGCCTTGATGCTGCTCCTATTAAAGAAATCTTAGTAACTGACTCAGTTGCTACTAAAGAACGCTTGCCTAAGAACATTAAATACCTTTCAGCAAGCAAATTGATTGCTGACGCGATTATTCGTATCCACGAAAAAACTCCGCTCAGCCCATTATTCTCATATAACGCTAAAAAGGATTAATTTACTATATGATATATCTCGATAATGCTGCAACTACCCCTCTCACACCTTCTGTTATTGATGCAATGACAGAAATTATGGTCAACGATTTTGGTAACCCATCAAGTATTCATGGGATTGGACGTCACGCTAACCAGCGTTTGCGTTCTTACCGCCAGACCATTGCCTCAGCTTTAAAAACTGACCCACGCCGCATTATCTTTACATCTGGTGCTACTGAAAGCAACAACACTGCTATCAAAGGCTATGCTCTTGCTAACCAAGAAAAAGGTAAACACATCATTACCACTTCTATCGAACACCACTCTGTTCTTCATACAATGGAGTATTTGGAAAAACGTTTTGGTTTTGAAGTCACTTACCTAAAACCTGAAGATGGTCATGTTTCTGCTAAACAAGTGGCTGACGCTCTTCGCGATGATACGATTTTAGTCAGCACAATGTTTGCAAACAACGAAACAGGTGACCTTCTTCCCGTTAAAGAAATTGGCGAACTTCTCTCAGACCATCAAGCTGCTTTCCACGTTGATGCTGTTCAAGCAATCGGGAAAATTGATGTTTATCCTGAAGAGATTAAAGCTGATTTTCTTTCAGCTTCAGCTCATAAATTCCACGGACCAAAAGGTGTGGGTATTCTTTACTCAACACCACAACACTTTGATAATTTACTCCATGGTGGGGAACAAGAAGAAAAACGCAGAGCTAGCACTGAAAATATGATTGGTATTGCTGGTATGGCAAAAGCCCTATCAGATGCTGTTGCTAACAAAGATGCTAATTACAAACACGTCCAAGAACTACGTCAAGCCTTCCTTGATGCTATTTCTGGCTTAGACTATTACATCAACGGTAGCCAAAACAAAATACCTCACGTGCTCAACATTGGTTTTCCAAATCAAAACAACGGTATTCTCCTAACTCGCCTTGATTTAGCTGGTATCGCTGTTTCAACTGGTTCTGCATGTACTGCTGGTACTGTTGATCCAAGTCACGTCTTGGCAAGCCTATATGGTGAAGATTCACCACGTTTGGCAGAATCAATCCGCGTTAGCTTATCAGAACTTAACACTATCGAAGAAGTTCAAGAACTCGCTAAAAAATTAATAGGAATTGTAGGAAAATAGGATGGCATTTGAAAAAGAAATCACTTTAAAAGACTGTCTTTACAGCTATGCTATTAGCGATAATATTAAAAAATATACGCTTCGTGACACAACCTTTACGCAAAACCGTATCGGTAATTACGAATTAACGCGTTTATTGGAAAAAGTCCCTAATTCAGGTGATGGATTCCCACTAAAAATTACTATCAACAAAGATGTGACAGGCTTCAAACTAAGCATCACTGACAAATCAGGGCTTCGTTTCGTTAATATCTTCAAATCTGAAGATAATAAAATCCTCCAAGAAAAATTCTATTTCTTGATGGACAGCCTCGTTGAACGTGATATTTTCACTAAAAAAGAAGCTTAATCAATAAAAACAACTCCCAAGCTACTTCTTATTAGCTTTGGAGTTGTTTTTTTACTCTATTTTGTAAAATTTGTTTTTATTTTCACAAAGTTTTTGTTACAATAGATGTAACAAGTAAAAGGGAGATGGTATTGTGACTACTGAGAAATCTATTCCTAAAGCAACGGCTAAGCGACTTTCGCTGTATTATCGCATTTTCAAACGTTTTAATACAGATAATGTCGAAAAAGCAAGTTCAAAACAAATTGCAGATGCTATGGGAATTGATTCTGCAACTGTTCGCCGAGATTTTTCCTATTTTGGTGAGCTAGGAAGACGTGGCTTCGGCTATGACGTACAAAAAATTAATGAACTTCTTCGCTGATATCCTAAACGACCATTCAACGACAAATGTTTTATTGGTCGGATGTGGTAATATCGGTCGAGCATTACTTCACTACCGTTTCCATGATCGTAACAAGATGCAAATTGCTATGGCTTTTGATACAGACGATAATGAAATTGTTGGGCATAAAACATCAGATGGTATTCCAGTTTATGGTATCTCATCACTTAAGGAGCACGCACAAGAAGCTGGTATCGAAACTGCTATTTTAACCGTTCCGAGTAATAAGGCTCAAGAAGTTGCTGATATCTTGGTTGAAGCTGGTATTCGTGGTATTTTAAGTTTTGCTCCCGTCCATCTTAATGTTCCAAAAGGTGTCATCGTCCAATACGTTGACTTAACGAGTGAATTACAGACACTTCTTTATTTCATGAGTCAATCAAATCAATAACAAACTGCAATCCAACTGCTTTTTGCTTAGCTGAGTTTATTTAGTATTAGAATACTTTTTCTTGCCTGAGAGTTTTCCCTTCAGGCTTTTTTAGTTTTACAGTACATCTGTTTCTTCCCTAAAACTATAATATTGGTATTTGCCTACTATAATGTGATCTAAACAGACTATGCCAATATCATCGCAAGCTCGTTTCATTTTCTCGGTAAATCGTAGGTCATTTTCACTCGGTGCTGGTGAACCTGACGGATGATTGTGAATAATAATCACTGAAGTTGCCATGTTTTTACAAGCATAGTACAAAATCTCACGAGGTTCTGCTATTGAACGACGAACCGAACCAATAAAAATCGTCCGTTGTTCGATAATGCGATTCTGAGTATCCAAATAAATCGCCACCAAATGCTCCTGCTTCTGATTGCTCAACTCTAACATCATCTTTCTAGCCAAACGTTCACTACTCATGATACGCTCTTTTTGGACATATTCTGCTTTGCTAATGCGCTTTGCCAGTTCAATCATTGCTTTGATTTCAATAGATTTGACATAGCCAATTCCTTTAATTTTTTGCAATTCTTGTAAGGATAAATGCTGAAAGTCAGCAAGTGTATCGATGTGTTTTAAAATATCATTAGCTACTTCTAAAACTGGTCTTGTCTTGGTACCTGTTCGTAATAAAATGGACAATAATTCTTGATTGCTTAATTGCTCGGCACCTAAATCTCTCAATCGTTCGCGTGGCAACATGGCATCTGCTTTCATTTCTATTGCATACATAAAAATACCTCCACTTATTTATTCGTAAGTTAGAGGTATTTTTTTCTTTAATTCGCTATTCTAAACGATTTTCTTGGCGTTTAGCGACATTGTCCTTGATAATCTGATAAAGACTAGCTGCTAAAGGTACAGCTACTAGCATTCCTAAAACGCCCCAAAGCGCTGCGCCAATGGTAATAGCCATCAATACCCACATACCAGGTAACCCGATTGAGCCACCAACCACGCGCGGGTAAATAAGATTTCCTTCAAATTGCTGAAGAACGACAAGATAAATCACGAAGAAAATAGCTTGAGAGACTGACTGAGTTGCGATCAGAATAAATCCAATTGTCAAACCAATATAAGCTCCTACAACTGGGATTAAAGCCGTGAAGGCCACCAGTATCCCGATAGTTGCTGCATAAGGCAAATGCAACAAAAGCATACCTCCAGCTGTTAAACTACCAAGAATCATCGCTTCCAGGGTCTGTCCGACAAAGAAACCATGGAATCTCTGGTGTAAAATATCTAAAACATAGTGGACAGTCTTAGCGTATTTTCCAAGATAAGAATCAATTAACAGATTAAATTGACGAGATAGTTGTTCTTTGCTAGCTAGCACATAAATTGAAAAGACCAAACTAATAAAGACATTCAGAAGCGTTGAGGCAATGGTACTTACTGACGTTAAAATGCTTGTCAAAACTGACAGAACTTGATTCAAAATCTGTTGACTGTAATCTGACAATGTCGTCGTCACATCTGATGATGTTCCAAAATATGCCAAAACATCTTTGACAACTTTATTGTCATTAACTTCTTTGATGAAGTTCGCAATACCACTAGTATCGATTTTCAATAGTGAATTGATACTAGCAATCAAATCTGGTAGAACAATTGAAAAGAGCCAACTAATCAACAAGATAAAGGTTAAATAAGCCGAAATCATTGAGACAGCCCGTTTTACCTTCAAAAGGTATTTATTTTTAATCAGACGTGTGAAAATCATCTCATAAAGACTCATGACGATATTTACGATATAAGCAATACCAGCTCCAATCAGAAATGGCTGACTAGCTTTAATCACCGTCGCCACAAGTGATGTTCCCGTATCCCAATATGCCTTAATTGCGTAACATATCACAAAAGCAAGAACTATATAATAGACCAGTTTTTTCTCAAATTTCATGGGGAATAAATTCTCCTTAATAAAGTTATTCCCATTATAGCAAATTTTATTAAAATGTCGAAAAGTCTGCTGCTTTGCCTGCCGTTATCATTTCAATCCCGCTCAAAGACATATTCTTGCATGCTTGGATTATAAATCGATTGAACACACATTTCTTTTCCATCATAAGTTATTTTGAAAATCGCACAGTTTGCTGGATGTTTTTTTAGGAGCCGGCGGATTTTTCGTAGCATGCAAATAAAACTGCATAATAGCTCCACCGTGGCTGACAAACAACAAAGTCTCATCTTCTTTGCTAGCTTCCAAAACCTCACGAATAGTACGCTCCATGCGCTCATAAACCTGAGCGGTGGATTCACCACCATAACGCACAAAGAAATCACGGTAACCAGAACCATCTTCATGGTGAACTGGCGGATTCAAATACTCTTGATGCGCTTCATACGCTCCAAAATCCATTTCTTTGATTCCTTTTAAGCGAATGTAGTCTACACGTCCAGTCGCTAACTCAGCAGTGTCACAAGCTCTCTCTTGCGTTGACGAATAGACACGCGTAAAAGAAATCCCTTCTTGCTCAAAATACCGTCTTGCTGCCTTAGCTTGTTCAATCCCTTCATCTGTCAATGGCGAATCACACGCTCCTTGAATTCTCCCTTGAACATTAAAGCGAGTTTGCCCATGTCGCATTAGATAAAAAGTTTTAACCATTTTCTCCTCCACCATCTCATAGAAGCAAAGCAACTCAGTTGAAAACTATCAACCGAGTTTAGCTTATTAATCATTTAAAATATTAGCACCACGTGTTGCAATCAAATCTTTATAATAGAAGAATGAATCCTTACGTGAGCGGTCAAAGCTACCATTACCTTGGTCATCCGCATCAACGTAAACAAAACCGTAGCGTTTAGACATTTCAGACGTTGATGCTGACACAAGGTCTGTACAACCCCACCAAGTATATCCCATCAAGTCAACACCATCTTCAATGGCTTCATACATTTGTTTGACATGAGATTCCAGATAATCGATGCGGTATTGGTCATGAATAGAACCATCTTCTTCCACCTTATCAAGAGCGCCAAGACCATTTTCAACAACCATAAGCGGTACTTGGTAACGGTCATAAAGCTTATTTAAAGTGATACGAAGTCCAACAGGGTCAATTTGCCAGCCCCAGTCAGAAGCTTCCAGATATGGATTAAGTTCACTTAGAATAAGGTTTCCAGCTGTCTCTTCACCAGATTTTTGCTTACGTGCAATAGAGCTCATGTAATATGAGAATGACATGAAATCAACAGGGTATTTTTCAAGAATTTCAAGATCACCATCAGCAATTTCTAACTCAATATTGTTTTCTTTGAAGAAATGTTTCGCGTATGAAGGATATTTACCACGCACTTGAACATCAGAGAAGAAAAGATTTTCATGGTCTTTTTTAATTTCTTCCATGACATCATCAGGATTACATGTAGCTGGATAAGCTTGCATGCGCGCTAGCATACAACCAATTTTAAAGTCAGGATTGATTTCATGACCAACTTTTGTAGCTAAACTTGATGCCACAAATTGGTGATGCGCTGCTTGATACATCTCTTGCAAATTCAATTTACCATCGTCAAATAAGAGGCCACCAGACAAGTAACCTGTCATACCAATAATGTTGATTTCGTTAAAAGTCAACCAGTATTTGACTTTATCTTTGTAGCGATTAAAGACTGTTTCAGCGTAACGCACAAAGCAATCAATCACTTTACGATTTTTCCAACCGCCATATTCTGTGATTAGATGAATTGGAAATTCATAATGTGACAATGTCACAAGGGGTTCGATGCCATATTTATTAAGCTCATTAAAAACTTTGTCATAAAAGGCTAGCCCTGCTTCATTTGGAGTGACATCATCACCATTTGGAAAAATACGTGACCAGGCAATTGACATACGGAAAGTCTTAAAGCGCATTTCCGTATAAAGAGCAATATCTTCTTTGTAATGGTGATAAAAATCTGAACCCCAACGTTTCGGATATAAACTTTCTGTGTCATTTAAAGCAGCATCCAATTTAGCACGAGTCATTGGGCTGTTGAATTCACTTCCCATTGATTTTCTCTCTTCTGGCGCTACTGCACGTGATGTATCTGAGGTAGCAGGTCCGCGTCCATCAACATTCCACGCCCCTTCAAATTGATTGGCAGCTGTTGCACCACCCCATAAAAAATCTTTTGGAAATTGTTTTGTCATATTTTCTCACCTCATACTTTAGTTTACTATTGTAGTATATCTTTAAATGTAAGCGTTTTCTATCTCTATTATCTTAAAAAACAATACTATCACATGATAATAAAACTATTTCCTCACCTTAGAGGAAAAATCTTTTCAAAAAATGAAATCAAGTATGAAAACTACTCATTTTTCATTCATTCTATAGAAGAAAATTTGACAAAAGCCCTTTCTCTCTATATAATTAATTAGTTGAAATTATTCTATTTTTTCTGAAAATGGGAAATATATTTTAATAAGTAGTACTGATTTAATGGCTAAAAGATAAAGAGTCACTTGATGATTTACCCTTTAACCAATGATTACAGTACTATGACTGACTTAGGAGTTTAATTATGTATAATTTTCTATCGTCTTTAGACAGTCTAGTCTGGGGACCACCTCTTCTTGTTCTTCTTGTTGGAACAGGAATTTATTTCTCTTCTCGCTTAGGATTATTGCAAGTTTTCCGCCTCCCAAAGGCCTTAAAACTGATCTTTAAATCTGAAGCAAAAGGTAAAGGGGATATTTCAAGTTTTGCTGCACTAGCTACTGCTCTTGCAGCAACTGTCGGTACTGGGAATATTGTCGGTGTCGCAACTGCCATCAAACTTGGTGGTCCAGGGGCACTTCTTTGGATGTGGATGGCCGCATTCTTTGGAATGGCTACAAAATATGCTGAAGGTGTTTTAGCCATCAAATACCGTACAACAGATGCAAATGGTGAAATTTCTGGTGGTCCAATGCACTACATTGTTAATGGGATGGGAAAACGTTGGAAACCTTTGGCCATTGCCTTCTCAATTTTTGGGGTAATGGTTGCCTTGTTTGGTTCAGGGACTTTCACACAAGTTAACTCAATCACTGATTCACTTAGCAACACTGTTGGCTGGTCACCAAAAATCATCAGTATTGTCTTGGCTGTCCTTGTCAGCATTATCATCTTCGGTGGTATTCAATCAATTTCAAAAGTTGCTGAAAAAATTGTTCCTTTTATGGCAATCATTTATATTCTAGTAACAATTACAATTCTTGCTTTCCATTCTAACCAAATTCTTCCAAGTATTGCTTTGGTTATTAAATCAGCCTTTACTGGAAAAGCAGCAACTGGTGGTTTTGCTGGAGCAACTGTTATCACAGCTATCCAAGCTGGTATCGCACGTGGTATCTTCTCAAATGAATCTGGGCTTGGTTCTGCACCAATCGCTGCTGCTGCTGCGAAAACTGACGAACCTGTTGAACAAGGTCTTGTTTCTATGACTGGTACTTTCATTGATACCATCATTATTTGTACCCTAACAGGACTTTCAATTATTGTTACTGATGGTTGGTCAAGCAATCTTAACGGAGCAACTTTGACACAATCAGCATTCTCTAGTGTCTTTGGAAACTTTGGTGTCTATGCTTTGACATTCAGTTTAATTCTCTTTGCCTTTACCACAATTCTTGGTTGGGGATATTACGGAGAACGTTGTTTTGAATTCCTATTTGGTGTCAAAGCTATTCCAGTTTACCGTATCATTTTCATCGCTATGGTCGCTCTTGGCGGTTACATTAGCCTTGAAACTATCTGGGTTATCGCTGATATCGTTAACGGTTTGATGGCAATTCCAAACTTGATTGCCTTACTAGCCCTTTCACCAATTATTATCAAAGAAACAAAACACTATTTCGATACACATTAAAAAATAAGAGATTAGGGATTATCCTAATCTCTTATTTTTCCCCTTAAAGAAAACGCTTATTAACGGGATTTCTGTGCCAAAAGAGGCGTTTTAGTGATATAATAAAAGATAGCTCAAATTTAACATAATCTACTGATACATTTATAACCTCATTTGAACAAAGGAGGCATTTCTTATGTCAACACCAGAAGAAAACCTACGCTTAGCAAAACGAGGGCCCATTGTTAGTATTATTGCCTACATGGTCATCACCTTATTAAAGCTAATCACTGGTTATTTTTTGAATTCATCATCATTAATCGCTGATGGTTTTAATAACTTGTCTGATATTCTCGGAAATGTTGTACTTTTAATTGGACTACATTTGGCGAGCAAACCAGCCGATGAAGATCACCGCTTTGGTCATTGGAAAATGGAAGACTTATCAAGTTTGATCACTTCTTTCATCATGTTCTACATTGGCTTTAAAGTTCTCTTTCAAACCATTGAAAAAATCATCTCAGGTAGCATGACACCTCTTGATCCTGAAGGTGCCATTGTCGGAGTCATCTCTGCAGCGATTATGTATGGTGTTTACCTTCACAATAAACGCCTCTCACAACGTGTCAAATCAAGCGCACTCTTAGCCGCATCAAAAGATAACCTTTCTGATGCTGTCACTTCTATCGGTACTTCTGTAGCCATCCTCGCAGCTTCATTTAACTTAGTCATCATTGATAGATTGGCCGCCATCGTTATTACTTACTTCATTTTGAAAACAGCCTATGATATTTTTATCGAAAGTGCCTTTAGTCTTTCAGATGGCTTTGACCAAAAAGAACTTCAAAAATACAAAGAGGCCATTCTCAAATTACCAAAAGTGTCAAATGTAAAATCCCAACGTGGTCGCTCATATGGAAGCAACATTTATCTTGATATTGTTGTTGAGATGAATCCTGACCTATCAGTTTACGAAAGCCACGAAGTCACTGAACAAATCGAAGAAATTCTTCGTAAAGATTTCTCTGTTTACGATACTGATGTTCACGTTGAACCAGGAGCAATCCCTGAAGATGAGATTTGGGATAATGTCTACAAAAAGCTTTATAAAGCCGAAAAAACCATTCTCGCTAAGATTCCAGATTACGAAAACCTTATCTCAGATGACTTCTACCTTATCGATGTTGACGGTCATTCCTATACCAAATCTGAAATGACTGCTCGAGAAAAACACTACATGAGCAATATCGAAGCTTTTGAAATGACATCTATCAGTCAAAAAACAAAGCTTATCACTTACAAGCTCGATAATATGACTCATACAAGTATCTGGCGTCGCAAGGAAAATTGGTTCCTTGTCTTCCACCAAATCACTCCACAAACAACAAATTCTCAAGATTAACCGCAAAACCAGGATTAATACTCCTGGTTTTTAGATGCTTAGAATTAATCAGTTATTTTAATTAACTGGTTAACTATTTAATATTATAGCACGATTCTATTGATAATCAAGAAAAAATGAAAACTAAAAAGGTTCTAAGTTTCACTACTTAGAACTCTTTTAATTTATTTTTTAACGGCATCAGTTGCCACGTCATCACCAAACCATTTGTTTGAAATTTCTTGGAACTTGCCTTCTTGATAAAGTTTTTGGAAAGCCTGATTGATTTTCTTAACCAATGTTTTATCAGCTTTTCTAGCCCCTACAGCAAAATCTTCACCATCAAACTCACTAGCTATGATATTGTAGTTATCTAATTCACCTTCTTGTTCAAGGTAATAATTAGCGTAAACTTTATCGATCAAGAGACCATCAATACGATTGTTTTTAAGATCAACGAGGGCTTGTGTGAAGGTTTCATACTGTGTCGCATCACCACCAGATACAATATCTTTCAAAACTTTTGGTTTTGCATTGAAAGCATCGTAACCAGATGAACCTGATTGAGCTCCGAGGACTTTATCTTTCATCCCTGCAAAACTTGTAATTCCTGAAGATTTTTTAGTGACTAGCACTTGTTCATTAACCATGTAAGGATTTGTAAAGAGAACTTTTTCGGCACGTTCATCACTAATAGAATAACCATTCCAAATCAAATCAATCGTACCGTTGTTCAATTCAGTTTCTTTCATATCCCAGTTGATTGATTGCCATTTCACTTTAATACCATACTGTTCAAAGACGGCATTGGCAAGATCGATGTCAAAACCAACATTTTTGCCATCTTCATCTTCATACCCCATTGGTACAAAAGTGTTATCAAAACCAATCGTAATTTTACCATCTTTTTGATAAGTTTTCCATCGGTCTGTCTTAGCAACTTTTTTTGATGACGATGACCCGCAAGCAGCTAAACTAACTGTCGCAACAAGCGCCATAGCACTTAAAAGAACTTTTTTCAATTTCATAAAGACACCTAATGAGACTTTCTGTTATTTTGGATTAATTTTTAAAATGTGATCTGAAATCGTTTCTGCAAATTGTAAATCATGGGTAACCACAATCTGAGTCATTCCAGCTTCTCGGTTTTGTAAAATCAATTTTTCAACTTCTTGACGTAATTCTGGGTCAAGCGCTGACGTTGGTTCATCATAACCAATGATTTGAGGATCAATCATCATCGCACGAGCAAGGGCGACACGTTGCTTTTGCCCACCTGATAATGAGTAAGGATAAGCATCCGCATGTCCTCCCAAACCAAGACGTTTAAGAAGACCAAGCGCCTTTTCTTTTGCCGCTTCTTTTGTCATTCCCATTGTTTTAACAGGTGACAAAATCAAATTATCTAAAACAGACAAATGTGGGAACAATTGAAAGTCTTGGAAAACAAAACCAAGCAAGTTAAGTGTCTCTAAGTGATCAATCGGAACAACTTCACCATTATAGATGATTTCACCCGAATCAATTTTTTCAAGACCAGCAAGCATGCGTAGTAAAGTGGTTTTACCACCACCTGAAGGTCCTACAAGAGACAAAATTTTACCATCTTCAATTGTTAAATTAAAATGATCAAAAATTTTCTTTTGACCAAATTGTTTGGAAATATTTTTTAATTCTAACATCTGGTCACCTCTTATTTATAATAATCAAATTTTTTCTCAGTTTGTTTTGAAATCAAGATAACAATACCAATCATAAGCAAGTAAATAGCCCCTGCCACAAACATCGGTGCAAGTGTTGCATCACGGTTGGCAGCTGTCTTACTTGCAAGCAACAAATCACCAACCCCAAGAACATAAACGAGTGAAGAGTCTTTGACAAGGTTGATAATTTCATTGAAAACACTTGGTAAAACAATCTTGAAAACCTGTGGCAAAATAATATAATGAATGGTTTGCAACTGATTTAATTTCAAAACTTTTGCGGCTTCGTATTGACCCTTAGGAATAGCAGCAATCCCACCACGGAAAATTTCAGCAAAATAAGCTGCATAATTCAAGGTAAATGCCAAAATTGCCGCAGGCATACGGTCCATAACCACTCCTACACTTGGTAAAACATAGTAGAAGAAAATAAGTTGCAATAGCAATGGTGTTCCACGCATAATCCATACATATAATGTCAACAACCATTGCAAAGGTTTAAATTTAATCTGCATCAAAAAAGCTAGGATAGCACCAATCGGAATGGAAAGCACAATAACAATACAGAAAACTTGCAAAGTTACCGCAGCGCCATCTAACAAGCTAGGCAGAACTTGTGAAATATATGACATGTTATCTCCTAAAAAGAATTTGTTACTATTATAGTATTATATCAAATTTTCAAACAATTGGGGAGCAAAGAAGAATATTTTATCATTTGACCTTATAAAAATGAACTTAAATAACATAACTATATTTATGTAAAGAATATCTTTAAATATAAAAAACGCTACGAGAAAAGCTCATAGCGTTAATGTCATTATAGTTTTTTAACAAACTCTGATTTTAATTTCATTGCACCGAAACCATCGATTTTACAATCAATGTTGTGGTCACCTTCAACAAGACGAATGTTTTTAACACGAGTTCCTTGTTTAAGATCTTTTGGTGCACCTTTTACTTTCAAGTTTTTAACGATAGTAACACTGTCACCGTCAGCAAGACGAGTTCCGTTGCTATCAATAACAACCAAACCATCTTCTTCAACTGAATCAGCTGGGTTCCATTCATAAGCGCACTCTGGGCAAACTAACATTAATCCATCTTCGTAAGCATACTCAGAGTTACATTTTGGACAATTTGGTAAAGACATCATTTCTCCTTATCAAAAAATAACTATAACTTTATTACTGTCATAAAGTTAAAAGTTACATTGTCCATTCTACCTTAGAAAGTAAATTTTGGCAAGTATTATTCCACAGTAACCGATTTCGCAAGGTTACGAGGTTTATCAACGTCCAAACCACGTTGAAGTGTTGCGTAATAAGCAGTCAATTGTGCTGGGACTACCATTGCAATAGCTGACAAGAATGGATGTACAGTTGTTACGATGATATCGTCACCTTCACGAGCTTGGCTTTCATCAACAATTGTCAGAACACTTGCTCCACGTGCTTCAACTTCTTGGATATTACCACGTGTATGTGATGCAAGAACAGGATTGCTTGAGATAAGAGCGATAACAGGCACACCTTCTTCAATCAATGAAATTGTACCGTGTTTCAATTCACCAGCTGCAAATCCTTCACATTGAATGTATGAAATTTCTTTTAATTTCAAACTTGCTTCCATGGCAACATAGTAATCTGAACCACGACCAATGTAAAAGGCATTACGAGTTTCTTTAAGAAGTGCTTCTGCTTTTTCAGCAATCGTATCTTTTTCAGAAAGTGTTGCTTCAATAGATTGTGCAACGATAGCAAGTTCGTGAACAACATCAAAATCAGCTGCTGCTTTGTTGCCATTAGCATCGCCTACTGCTTTAGCAAGAATTGCCAATGTAGCAACTTGAGCTGTGTAAGCTTTTGTAGAAGCCACTGCAATTTCAGGACCTGCATGCAAAAGCATAGTGTATGTTGCTTCACGTGACAATGTTGAACCTGGAACGTTTGTAATAGTCAAGCTAGGAATGCCCATTTGATTTGCTTTAACCAAAACTTGACGACTATCAGCGGTTTCACCTGATTGTGAAATCATGATGAAAAGTGGTTTTTTGCTCAATAAAGGCATGTTATAGCCCCATTCAGATGCAATACCGAGTTCAACTGGTGTATCAGTCATTTGTTCAAGGAATGATTTTGAGGCAAAACCAGCATGGTAAGATGTTCCAGCAGCTAAAATGTAAATACGATCTGCTTCTTGAACAGCTTTGATAATTTCAGGATCAACAGTGACTTGATTATTGTCATCTGTGTAAGCAGTGATTAACTTACGCATAACTGTTGGTTGTTCATCAATTTCTTTCAACATATAGTAAGGGTAAGTTCCTTTACCAATATCAGATAAATCAAGTTCAGCTGTGTATGAATCGCGTTCAATAGTATTGCCATCATAATCCATAACTGAAACAGAATGTTTTGTCAAAACAACCAATTCCTTGTCATGGATTTCCATAAATTCTCTAGTTTCGCGAATCATAGCCATAGCATCTGAACATACCATGTTGTATCCGTCACCCAAGCCAATCAAAAGAGGTGATTTATTTTTAGCCACATAAATAGTATCAGGATCTTCAGCATCAACCAAAGCAAACGAATATGAACCTTCAATGATTTTCAAAGCTTTTTTAAAAGCTTCAAGAACTGTCAAACCTTGTTCAACAAATTCACCAACTAAATGAACAGCGATTTCAGTATCAGTTTCACCTTTAAGATGGTGATTTGAAAGATATGTTTCTTTAATTTGTAGATAGTTTTCAATAACACCATTGTGAACCAAGACGAAACGTCCAGTTTCAGATGTATGTGGGTGAGCGTTCAATTCAGTTGGTTGACCGTGAGTTGCCCAACGGGTGTGACCAATACCAGTGTAACCAGCCATATCAATTCCAATTTTCGCACGAAGATCAGCAATACGTCCAACTGATTTAATTAAGCGACCTTGATTAACACCATTAGTAACGTAAATTCCTGCAGAATCGTAACCACGGTACTCCAATTTTTCAAGACCTTGTATTAAGATGTCTGTTGCGTTTTTGTTTCCAACAACACCAACAATACCACACATATTTTTTTACCTTTAATAGGAAAAAACCTATTATCTCTTTCTTATTTTTTGAATTGGTATAGTCTAATAAAGACCTTCCAAAACCTTACAGCAACAGTATATAACTTTACTTTTATCTTGTCAACAGAAAGATTGGTATAAAATATACTATACCAATTCTTTATTGGTATAAAAGGAAAATTAAACCAACAAAAAACAGAGTAGCTAAACTACTCTGTTGTAATAAATCCAAATTGATTAAGTGGTAAAACTTTGAAAGTAACAACACCACGAATTTGACTTTCCTTGATTAGTCCAAAACTACGACTATCATTAGTATTCTGACGATCATCATTTAAGACTAGATAATACCCTTTTGGCACTTCGTTATATTTACCATTAGAAACTGTATTAACAGAAAAATCAGAAGTAAATGGCTGTTGGGTATCCGAAGTTGACAAATATTCGGATTTTATCTTGCTAATGTACGGTTCTTCTTTTACTTTGTTGTTAACATAAAGAATATCATCCATTACAGTCACACTTTGTCCAGCTGTTGCGACAACACGACTAATGTAAAAAATACCATCTTTCTTGTAAACGATGAAATCTTTATAGCGTGGTTCTCGATTTCGATTAACAACTACGACATCACCATTTGATAGGTATGAATTAGCGGCATCCTCATGCACTTTAAATGTTGAAAAGACAAAAACCCTCAACAAAAATATCGCTAAAATAGCAATTAAGACTAAAATAATGTTTCGAATAAAATCGCGCTTAACCATAATTTCTCCTATTCTTTGTTCTATTATATCATGTTTCTGAACATAAAAAAAGTAGGCATGTGACTTTTGACACAAAGTAAGTAAATTAGCCTTTTTTTATCTAGATAAAAGAATAAAAAATGATAATATTTGCCCCAAAAATGCCCCACAACCATAAAAAAAGCCCTATCACACAGGCCGTAAAGCTTGATATGATAGGAACTTTTTCTATTTTCGTCGTAGACTGCTGGATGCTCTTCGTTCAAAGAACTGTGACCATCCTAGCATTCCTGACGGGGGTGCGTCAACGAAATCAAAGATTTCTGACTTACCACCTTATTTTACAGTGCGGATACGCATTGTGTTTGTACCACCTGAACCAACAGGAACACCAGCGACGATAACGATGTTATCACCTGATTGAACCAATCCAGATTCAAGAGCAGCTTTTTCAGCAACTTCAAACATGTCATCAGTTGATGCAGGTTTTTCAGTTACGACTGGAATAACACCCCAGTTAATCATCAATGATTTTTGAGTTTTTTCGTCGAATGTTACAGCCAAAATGTCAGCATCTGGACGGTATTTAGAGATAAGACGAGCAGTGTTACCAGATTCAGTAAGAGCAACTACAAGTTTGATATCCATTGAGCTTGTTGCATCTTTAACTGCAGAAGCAACAACTTCTGTTTTAGAAGTACGAGCGAATGATGATGAATCAAGACGTCCGTATTCGTTAAGAAGAGCTTGAGCGTTTTTATCGATTGTAGCCATTGCACGAACTGCTTCAACTGGGTATTTACCGTTTGCAGATTCACCTGAAAGCATTGTTGCGTCAGTACCATCAATAACAGCGTTGAACACGTCAGATACTTCTGAACGAGTTGCACGTGGTTTTTCAGTCATAGATTCAAGCATGTTTGTTGCTGTGATAACTGCTTTACCAGCTGCGTTAACTTTAGTGATGATCATTTTTTGGTAAACTGGAACCATTTCAAATGGAACTTCGATACCCATGTCACCACGAGCGATCATGATACCATCAGCAGCTTCGATGATTTCGTCGATGTTTTCGATACCTTGTTGGTTTTCGATTTTAGCGAACAAACGAACGTGCCCGTTACCAGTTTCTTCACAGATTGCACGAACTTCTTCAACGTCTTTTGCAGTACGTACGAATGAGATAGCGATGAAGTTAAGACCTTGTTCAAGACCAAAACGGATATCAGCGTTATCACGTTCAGCAAGAGCTGGGAATGGGATTTTAGTGTAAGGAATGTTTACACCTTTTTGTTTAGCGATAATACCATCGTTTTCAACTTCAACAACAAATTCACGAGTTGCATCGTCTTTAGCGACAACACGAAGACCAAGTTTACCATCGTCAACAAGAACTTGTTTACCAACTTCAACGTCATCGTAGATGTCAAGGGAACCGGCAACGTTCAAAGCGATAACTTCGCGAGTTGATTTGATACCTTGTTTAGTAGCAACACGGATTTGTTCACCAGTTTTGTATGAATATTCTTTAGCTTCGCCTTCAAAAAGTTCAGTACGGATTTCAGGTCCTTTAGTGTCAAGAAGGAAACCAACTTTTTGTCCAGCAATTTCTTCGGCACGACGTACAGTTGCCATACGTTCACCTTGTTCTGCATGGTCACCGTGTGAGAAGTTGAAACGGAAGACGTTTGCACCTTCTTTAATTAATTGAGCGATTTTTTGTGCTGATGCTTCAACATCAAGGCTTTCACCCCAATATCCATCTTCACCGAATTTTTTACCGCCACGGATTTCAACCGCAGGACCAAGTGTTGCAACGATTTTTACGCGTTTATTCATGATAATATGAAACTCCCTTTATTTTTAAGCCGAATGAACGGCTATTAATAACAATAATTTTTAATCTAATAATATACTATATTACAAATGAGCAATGTCTCGATTTAATTGAGCAAAGTCAAGACGTGCTTTGTGTGGCATGTTGACGATAATGCTACCATCTTCTGCCAATGAGAATAGAGCACCTTCTTCTTTAGTACCAAGAATTGGGCTTTCTACTAATTCTTCGTTGTGGATACCAACGGCAAGTCCACCACGACCTTGTTGAAGCAATTCAACAGCGTGAGCACCCATCCAAGAAGCAAGAACACGATCACGAGGTGATGGTGCACCACCACGAAGGATGTGACCAAGGTTAGTTGCGCGAAGGTCGCTAGTATCACCAGCTTCTTTCATCAACTCTGCAAATTTTTCAGCATGCATTACACCTTCAGCAAGAACGATAAGGTGACGTTCTTTACCTTTGTTTTCGTAACCATCTTTAACTTTTGCAACAACTTCGTTGATGTCATATTCTTCTTCAGGAATAATGATTTGGTCAGCACCTGCAGCAATACCTGCCCAAAGAGCGATATCACCAGCGTTACGTCCCATTACTTCAACAACAAATGTACGTTTGTGACTGTAAGATGTATCACGGATTTTGTCAAGAGCTTCCATAGCTGTGTTTACAGCTGTATCAAACCCAATAGTGTAATCTGTACCAGCGATATCGTTATCGATTGTACCTGGGATACCAACTGCTGGGAATCCGTGTTCTGTCAAGCGCATAGCACCGTGATAAGAACCGTCACCACCGATAACAACGACACCTTCGATATCGTGTTTTTTAAGTTGTTCGATACCAGCAAGTTGTCCTTCAAGAGTTGCAAACTCAGGGTAACGAGCTGATTGAAGGAAAGTACCACCATGTGACAAAATGTTTGAAACACTTTGAGCATCCAATGGGAAAATGTCGCCATCGACCATACCAGCATAACCACGGTTAATTCCGAAGACTTCCATTCCTTCTTTAATTGCTTTACGAACAACCGCACGAACAGCAGCATTCATACCAGGAGCGTCGCCGCCACTAGTCAAAACAGCAATACGTTTCATTTTGCTAATACTCCTTTTATTAATCTAACGGTTTTATTATAGCACATTACTTTGTAAAAAGCTTTACTTTATTTTATTTTTACTAAATTTTTATTGATAAATCGCTTTCACTGTATATGGAGTTAAAGCTTGTAAAAGCTCTTCGTCCTTTTTAACCAAATGTCTCTGACTTTGCAAGGTTTGCTTACTATCTTGATAATGCAAAATCACGGGAATATTTCCTGGATATTGTGACAAGATTTCTGAAACTTCTCTATCATGTAAATGATTTGGAAGTAATAACCACAAGCGTTCACTACTTGTTTCTTGAACATGATTTAACACCATCTGCAAACGATTGTTGCGATTTTGAATCTTACCAGTTAAATAATAAAATCTCCCTTCTTGCAATTCGTCTTTATAACGTGTGAAGACTTCTGGAAAGAGAGTGACGTCAAATTTTTTCTGTGTGTCTGTCACATTCAGAAAAGCCATCTGCTCACCCTTGGTTTTTGTTCGAATCACACGAATCTGACTTAATTCAACAAGAATAGTCGCTTCAGTATTTTCATGCAAATCGGCTAAAGCCGTAAAAGCAACAGATGAGTTCTTGGCAATTTCAAGAAGTGGGTGTGGACTGATTCCTACTCCTAGTAATCCCTGTTCCTGACGATATTTTTCAGTATTTGGAAAGTCTTCTACTTCAATCCAATTATAAGAATTTTCAGCAAAAAGACTACCTAGTTCATTAACGAATATGAAAAGAGGTTCCAGATTTTCAATAATCTTGCGGCGATTTTTTTCAAAATTATCAAAAGCACCGACTTCAACCAATGGTGTGATAAGTTCCTTCTTCTGGTAATTCTCAGGCAACTTAGTCAAGAAGTCCTCAATACTTGAAAATGGTCGATGATCAATAATCCAGTAACATAAATCACGTGGAAGTGCGCGTAGATTTTTTAAGCCAAGATAAATTTGACCATCAGCTATCTTATCGTTATAGGGCACTGTATTGATGTCGATTTTCTTGATGCGAAACTCTGATTCCATAGCATCCGTAATATAATCAGCACTTGAATAATTCAACATGACATCATAAAAAACTGCAGGATAGTGTGCCTTAAAGTAAGCTAGTTGAAAAGCTAATGCTGAGTAAGCAAAGGCGTGACTTCTATTAAAACCGTAGCCAGCAAATTTAGCCATGCGAGAAAATAAATCTTTGGCCGTTTCAAGCGGTCGCCCCAGAGCCTGTGCACCTTTTAAGAACTCGCTTTCCATTTTTTGCATGTCTTCTGCCTTTTTCTTTGACATGGCACGACGCAACAAATCCGCTTTTCCTAGAGTGAATCCTGCATAGACCTGTGCAATTTGCATCACTTGCTCTTGATAAAGCATGATGCCATAGGTTGGCTCCAAAATTTTTGCCACCAAAGGATCGATTAAATCAATCGCTTCTTGTCCAAAACGACGTCTAATAAAGTTCTCGGTGTAATCACTAGCCCCTGGACGGTTCAAACTTGTTGTTGCCACAATATCTTCAAATTTTTGTGGTTTAATACGTTTTAACAGATTAATGGCACCAGCTTGTTCAAATTGAAAAATCCCTTTTGTCTTTCCTGCTGCAAATAAAGCCAGCGTTTGCTGATCTTCTAGATCAATAGATTTGACATCAATATTAATACCATAATCTTTTGCCACTTTTTCTTGCATGCGCTGTACAAAAGTAAGGTTTCGCAAACCAAGAAAGTCCATTTTGAGGAGTCCATTAGCTTCAACCGCGGCAGCATCATACTGGGTAATCATCATGTCTTCCCCAGCTTTTAATGGAATATGCTCGGTCAGATTGTCATCGCTCATCACAACACCGGCTGCGTGTATAGAGGTCTGACGAGGATTTCCTTCTATACGCTTAGCAATAGCAAATGCTTTTTGATACTCAATCTTAGCATTAATAATTTGACGAAAAGCTAGATTTTTTTCATAAACTGATGTCAAATTATCTTTGAAACTAATTTTCTTTGTGATATTTGTCAGTTCGTGTTCTGGGGCGCCAAAACGTTTAAAAACATCGCGAATAGCTTGTTTAGCACCAAAAGTTGAAAAAGTCACAATTTGAGCCGAGTGAAGACTACCGTAACGATTACGGACATAATGAAGAAACTCACTGCGATAAACATCTGGGAGGTCAATATCAATATCAGGCATGCTATAACGTTCTTCATTTAGGAAACGTTCAAAAAGCAGATTGTTCTTCACTGGGTCAATACCAGTAATATCAAGAGCATAGGAAACTAAACTTCCCGCAGCAGAACCGCGTCCCATTCCCATGTAATACCCTCGACTACGACCAAAGCGCAGTAAATCCCAAACGATAAGGAAGTAATCATCAAATCCCATCTTGTGAATGACCGAAAGTTCTTTGGCTAAGCGTTCTTGGTACTCTGGCAACCAAAGATTTTTAGCCTTAAGCCCTGCTTCAGTTAATTCTATCAATTCCTCTTGAGCAGGTTTTTGACGATTAAAACGCGGTAATTTTAATTCACTATTAAAGTCATAATGAATTTCAGCGACTAATTTTTCTAAGTTTTCTAGAGCTTGTGGAAATTTTTGCTCAAAAGCCTGTGTTAAAATATCACAAGCCATCAACTGTTGTCCTTGCGGTGCAGCTGACGCATCTTTCAAGCTAATATTATCTCGAATAGCATGAAGCATGTGAAGCGTTTCGACTTCATTAGTATTAAAATACCGTACTGTATGAAGTGGAATTAAAGGTTTGTCATAATCCCTTTCTTCTGAATGAACATTCACTCCGATATAATACTCAAAAGGAAGCGACAAGCTCTCCAAACCATCAAAATCCGGGATAATAACCACTAAGCCTGACAAGTAATCCTTTAAATCCTCTACCTGAATACCAGATGTCATCTGACGACTAGACACTTTCATCAAGTTTTTGTAACCTGTCGTATCACGCGCAATTAAGTACACACTTAAGGAAAGATTTTCCTGTAAATTAAGCGTCAACTCAAGCCCCAAAACAGGACGCAGACCTTCGCTTTTAGCTTTTGTAATAAAATGAAAGGCGGCATAGAGATTATCTTTGTCCATAATCCCAATGGTTTGGTAGCCTAATACTTTTGCTTCTTTGACATAGCCCTCTAAGTCAATTAAGCTATCCATAAAAGAATAAACAGTCTTGGTATCTAATTGGGCAAACATAAAAGCCCTCCTTTCTCCGATTGATTTCTGTATCCATTATACACTAAAAATGAAGGCATTTTGGGGTTAAACCGAAATTAGATGTCTCAGTGATTGATTCCTTGACATTTCAAACTTATTTTTGTACCATTTATTTAGTACAAGACTTCTTCTAATTAATACAATTAAGACTTCTTTAAATTTTAATAGAAAGGGGTTATCGTATGTCCTGGAAATTTGATGAAAAATCACCTATTTATGTTCAAATTGCACAACATATTAAGATGCAAATCATCAGTCAAGAAATCAAAAGCGGTGATCAACTCCCAACCGTTCGCGAATTAGCTGAAGAAGCTGGTGTCAATCCCAACACAATGCAACGCGCTTTTTCAGAACTAGAACGCGAAGGCATGGTTTACTCTCAACGAACTTCTGGCCGCTTTGTTACAGATGACACTGACCTCATCATGCAAAAACGTCGCGAAGTTGCTGAGGCAGAATTGCAATCATTTGTTAATAACATGCAAAAAATAGGATTTGAAATCGACGATATTGTGACTACACTAGAATCGTATATTAAGGAGAAAAAATAGGATGAGTCAATTACTCCAACTACATCACGTTACCAAAAAATACAAAAAACATGTAGCTGTTGACGATGTGACACTTAGTTTACCTGCCGGTAAGATTATTGGCTTACTAGGCCCAAATGGAAGCGGAAAAACGACACTAATTAAACTAATCAATGGACTTCTTCACCCAACAACTGGAGAAATCGTCATTGATGGTTACCGTCCTTCAGTTGACACTAAAAAAATCATTTCATATCTTCCAGATACTTCTTACCTCAGAGAAGATATGAAAATTAAGGATGCCCTTGCTTTCTTCGAAGATTTTTACGAAGACTTCTCTCGTGAAAAAGCTGAACACCTTTTAGAAGATTTAGAGCTTAATCCAAATGACATCCTCAAAAATCTATCAAAAGGGAATAAAGAAAAAGTGCAGCTAATCTTGGTCATGAGCCGACAAGCGAAACTTTATATTCTTGATGAACCAATCGGGGGTGTTGACCCAGCCGCGCGCGACTACATTTTACGCACTATCATCAATAATTACTGTGAAGAGGCTTCTGTTATTATCTCAACGCACTTAATTTCAGAAATCGAACCAATCCTTGATGAAATCATTTTCCTTAAGGACGGAAAAATTATTTTGCAAGGCAATACGGATGATATTCGTGAAGAGCACGGTCAATCCATTGATTCACTCTTCCGTGAGACTTACAAAGCTTAGGGAGGAATTATGTTTTCAAAACTTTTAAAATACGAACTAAAATCTGTTGGTAAATGGTACTTCGCACTTAATGCATCAATTATCGCTATTTCCATCTTCCTTGGCTTTAGCATCAAGACACTTACAGACTATGCTGAAAACTTTGCAACAAGCAATGCTAATCATTACACACAACTTATTCCAATCATCTTATCAATCATGTTTGGTGTTGTGGTTGCTAGTGCTTGGATTGCTACACTAGCTATCATCGTGCGACGTTTTTATAAAAATATCTTTGGTCGCGAAGGTTACCTTACTTTAACCTTGCCAGTATCTACTCACCAAATCATTTTATCTAAATTAATTGCTTCACTGATTTGGACAGCCTTTAACGCAATCGTGGTTACCATTGGAGTGACCTTACTTGTCATACCCATTTTTGGCCTAGGTCATTTCTTAGCCTTCCTACCACAATTAGCTAAAATGCTCACTCCTGCCGAATGGGGAATTGGGTTCCTTTGGTTAGCAATCTCTTCTATTTCAGGAATTTTGCTCATCTACTTAGCTATTACAATCGGGCAATTATTTGCTAATAGACGTGCTCTTATGGCATTCGTTGCCTACTTCGTCGTTTCATTCATTGTTTTATTAGTGTCTGAAATTCTCGGAAGCCACGAACTAAATAGTGACCTTACTATCCATTTCTTTATCTATTCTTGTATTGAGTGCTTTATCGAAGGTATCATCTTCTACTTAGCAACACATTACTTGCTTAAAAACAAAATTAATATTCAATAAATATTATAGCCACCAAATTCTGGTGGCTATTTTTATATATAGAATTGTGTCTGGGTGAAAGCACAAAAAACATTCTCGCAGTCTTCCTACTACTGATAGTGAAAAAAATTTTTTGTGTTTCTTTTTGTGTTTCTCTAAAAGGCAAAACTAGGCAAAACGTAAAAACAAAAAACGTTGATATATCAACGTTTTGCGTAACTTTGCTAAACTATGAAAGGCTTTTATGGAGCCGGTGGGAGTCGAACCCACGTCCAAACACCTGCCAATACATTCGTCTACAACCATAGGTTATGTCTTTGATTTAACTTAAGCTCGATACATAACTCAAACCTAGATTAAGCGAGCCTATAAATCTCTTTTTGACTAGCTAGGCAATAATCAAACGTAGCTTGCTAATCAATGAAACCTCTAGCAAAACACAAGCAATCCTGTAGAGATCACGCGAGCTGGTTTTTAGGCAGCTACAGCGTAAGAATTTGTATTTTTTGCAGTTATATTTAACTGGCATTTTTACATCTGCCGATGAGTCGCAGAATGTATCTCATAGTGCCTGTCGAATCCGTAACGACCCCAGATATTATAAAGTAATCAAAAGCTACGTATGTTATTATAGCAAATAATGTTTAAAATAGCAAAAAAGAAATTCTTATGATATGATAAGAATTATGAAAATGAAGATGTTCGACCACTATGCCTTTTGGCAGCGACTGATCAAGTTTCTGGGAGTATTAGCCTTGCTGGGAACGTTTGTTTTAGTCATCTGGTTCTACCATTTAGGGATTCTAAACGATAGTAATGCACTCAAAGATTTTGTTAATCAGCACAGTGTCTGTGGGCCCTTAGTTTTTATCTTAGTGCAAATCTTTCAAGTTGTCTTCCCAGTGATTCCAGGTGGTGTCACAACAGTTGCTGGCTTTTTAATTTTTGATCCAATCCTAGCCTTCTTTTACAACTATGTGGGTATTGTGATTGGTAGTATCATTCTATTTATTCTTGTTAGGCTATATGGTCGCAAGTTTATTCTACTTTTTGTCGATGAGAAGACTTTTTACAAATACGAAGCGAAGCTTAACACTCAAAATTATGAAAACTTCTTCATCATTTGCATGTTATCACCCATTTCACCAGCCGATATCGTGGTGATGATAACTGGATTATCTCGCATTTCATTGAAACGATTCACCTTCATTATCCTACTAACCAAGCCAATTTCAATTATTTCTTATAGTTATATCTGGATTTTTGGAGGAAATATCCTAAAATTACTATTAGGTCACTAAAGCCTGAGCTTAGCTCGGCTTTTTCTTTTTTCATTACAACTATAATTTTTCAAAAAAATTTCATGTAAACATTTTCACAGTATTGAAAAATTCTTACATAGTAGTAGACTTATAACGAAGGAGTTTACTAATGAAGTTATACGTTCAATTTATGATAATTCTCATCTTTTCATTTATTGGGGAGGCGATTTCTCATTTACTCAATTTACCTGTTCCTGGTAGCATTATTGGGTTAGTGCTACTTTTTCTTGCCCTGGAATTCAAGGTAATTCGTTTGAGACACATAGATGTTGTGGGAAATTTCTTGCTCAATAATATGACCATTCTGTTCTTGCCTGCGGCTGTCGGAATCATGGATCGATTCAATGACATCAAGGATTATTTGCTTCCTATCACCATTATCATTCTTGTAGCTATCTTTTTGAATGTTGCTACTATTGGTTTTGTTGTTCAATTCATCAAAACACGCTTTGAGGGAGACTATGTTGATAAAGGAGGTCATCATGACTGATATTCTTACAAATCCAATCTTTGGTATCATGCTATCAATCCTAGCATACCTTATGGGCATGCTTATTTTTAGGCGTTTTCCACACCCAATTACTACCCCTTTACTATTGGCAACCTTTTTTATTATTGCCTTTTTAAAGATTACTAAGATTTCCTACCATGATTATTACATTGGCGGAAGTTATCTTAATACATTGATTGTTCCATCAACAGTAGCACTTGGTATTCCACTCTACCGTTCATTCCACTTGATGAAACATCACATCAGAAGTATCCTAACTGGTATTATTGCTGCTTGTATTGTCAACACGACTTTTACCGCTCTTGTTGCGAAAACATTTGGTATTAAATATTTGCTAGCTATTTCATTATTCCCTAAATCAGTAACAACTGCAATGGCTGTTGGTATCACTGAAAAAATGGGAGGAATTACAACTGTAACACTTGTTGTCGTTGTTATTACAGGAATTTTAACAAGTGTTCTTGGACCCGTTTTTTTAAAACTCTTACGAATCGAAGATCCTGTTGCTATCGGGCTTAGCCTTGGAGGAACAGGGCACGCAATCGGTACTGGGACAGCTCTAAAATACGGTCTCGTTGAAGGTGCGATGGGCGGACTTGCTATCGGAGTTACCGGAATTGTTTATGTTATTATCAGTCCAATCGTAGCTCAAATTATTTTAAAATAAGCTTTTATAAGTGCCTGTGGTGAAAATCACAGGCCTTTTATTTGTCCTTAAACTGCTCGTAATGCCATCCAATATTAACTTGCGACAACTTTCCTTAAATTCTTCTACAAGCTTCACAACACGGCTTTTATGGGCATATATAAAAAGAAAAAGCCAGTTATTGGCTTTTTCTAATTGGTATAATACTCCACTCTAAGGGAATCGAACCCCTATTTCAAGAACCGGAATCTTGCGTGATATCCATTACACTAAGAGTGGCAACTACTATATTATACCACATCGAAACAAAAAGAAAAGACTTGGAAATCAAGTCTTTACTCATTTATAATTATAATTCAATGTCGCCAAACAAGTCAGCCATTGAGAATCCAGTTTGAGTTTCTGGAAGTTCGTAATCACGCTTAGCTTCACGTTTTGGACGACGTGGACGTGATTGACGTTTTTCTTCGTTTTCAGCTTGTGCTGGACGTTCTTCAAGAGCTTTGATTGAAAGTGATACACGTTCTGCAGCAGCGTTAACTTCAAGAACTTTAACGTTAACTTCTTGACCTACTGAAAGAACATCTTTTGGATTTTCAACACGTTTGTGTGAGATTTGTGAGATGTGAACAAGTCCATCGATACCAGGCAACACTTCAACGAAAGCACCGAAGTCAGTCAAACGTTTAACTTTACCTTCAACAACATCACGAGCAGCAAGTTTTTGTTCTACACCATCCCATGGTCCAGGTGTTGTAGCTTTAAGTGAAAGTGATACACGACCTGCTTCTTCGTCGATTGAAAGAACTTTAACTTCAACTTCTTCACCAACAGAAACAACTGATTTAGGTGAAACGTTGCGTTCGTGTGACAATTCAGTTACGTGAACAAGTCCGTCAACACCACCAAGATCGATGAAAGCACCGAAGCTTGTCAAGCGAGCAACCTTACCTTTAACGATTGCACCTTCTTCAAGTTTAGAGAAGACTTCTTTACGAGCTGCAGCAGCTTTTTCTTCAATAACTTCACGACGTGAAAGGATGAAGCGGTTTTCAGCTGGAACAACTTCTTTGATTTTAGCTTCAAATTCTTGACCAACGAATTTTTCAGTGTTACGTACGAAACGTGTATCGATCATTGAAGCAGGGGTGAATCCGCGAAGTCCTTCAAATTCAACTGAAAGACCACCTTTAACAGCGCGTGTACCTTTAACAGTAACAACTTCGCCTTCGCGACCAACAAGTTTATCCCAAGCTTTGCGAGCTTCCAAGCGTTTTTTAGAGACAAGGAAAGTAACTGTATCAGTATCTTTACCTACTACTTGACGAAGAACAAGTACTTCAACTGTGTCGCCAGTTTTAACGAAATCGTTAATATCAGCATCGCGATCGTTAGTCAATTCACGAAGTGTAAGAACACCTTCAACACCTGTTCCTTCGATAACAACGTTTGCTTGATCATTATCAACAGTTAAAACTTCCGCAGTGACAACATCACCAGGGTTTACTTCGCTAACACTGTTTAGCAAATCTTCAAATTCATTCATTCTAAAAAATCCTCCAATAAAAGCTAGCTTAAGCTAGCTTTTGACAACAATAATATTTCTCAAGGTAACCCGCAACGACAACAACTTTTATCTTTGACGGTGTCAAGCCGAAACTCGATACCTTTGACTGGGGTAGCTGGATTCGAACCAACGCATGAGGGAGTCAAAGTCCCTTGCCTTACCGCTTGGCTATACCCCAAAAATAAGGTTCAATTAATTCTAAGATAAAATCTTAGAAATGGAAGGGGAGGGATTCGAACCCCCGAACCCGAAGGAGCGGATTTACAGTCCGCCGCGTTTAGCCTCTTCGCTACCCTTCCGTTACGACAAAAACTATTCTAGCATAGTTTTTGTTCTCTGACAAGTACTTTTCGCTATTTTTTAGCGATTTAAGTTGTAATTTTCAATAATACTTTCAATTGCTTGCTCTAAAGTTTTGAAAAGCGCTTCCACTTCTCCATTTTTGACAACAGCAAATTTGTTATCAAGCTCAGCAATTTCACCGATAACTTTTTTTCCAGCAGTCAAATTATAACCATCGACATTAGCATTATTGATGGTAACTTTGGCGTCAGCAAGTTGAATTTCGATTTTTTTATCTTTTTTGCTCATTTTTCCACCTCACGCTATTCATTTTACCGAAAAACAAAAAAGCTTGCAAGAGCAAGCTTTAATTTATTAGTCAACTTTGTAAATCCAGCCTTCTGGAGCTTCAATGTCACCAAATTGGATGCCGACAAGTTCGTCATACAATTTGCGAGTAACAGGTCCTACTTCTGTTTCACTGTAGAAGACATGGAAATCATCACCGTGTTGAACACCACCAATTGGTGAAATGACGGCTGCTGTACCACAGGCACCTGCCTCAACAAATTTATCCAATTCATCAATTTTAACATCTCCTTGGATAGCTTTCATGCCAAAACGGTGTTCTGCCAAATAAAGGAGTGAGTATTTTGTAATAGATGGCAAGATTGATGGGCTAAGTGGTGTAATAAATTCATTATCAGCCGTAATACCAAAGAAGTTTGCAGAGCCGACTTCTTCAATCTTAGTGTGTGTCGCAGGATCTAGGTAAATAACATCAGAGAACTTACGGTCATGCGCCATTTTACCTGGAAGGAGACTTGAAGCATAGTTACCACCTACTTTTGCAGCTCCTGTACCATGCGGAGCAGCACGGTCATATTCGTCTTGAATCAAGAAGTTAGTTGGTACCAAACCACCTTTGAAGTAGTTACCAACAGGCATTGCGAAAATAGTGAAAATGTATTCATCTGCAGGGTGAACACCAATAATGTCACCGATACCAATCAAAAGAGGACGTAGGTAAAGTGTTGCACCAGTGCCATATGGTGGTACAAATTCTTCGTTAGCACGAACGACTTGTTTTGCAGCATCAATAAATTTTTCTGTAGGCACTTGTGGCATAAGAAGACGATCTGCAGTGCGTTGCAAACGTTCAGCGTTCATATTTGGGCGGAACAATTGTACTGAACCATCTTTTGTACGATAGGCTTTCAACCCTTCAAAGGCTTGTTGGCCATAGTGCAAAGCTGGTGATGCTTCAGAAATGTGAAGCATTGAATCTTCTGTTAATTTTCCTTCATCCCATTTACCATCTTTGTAGTAAGAGATGTAACGAAATGGTAATTTACGATAGGCAAAGCCTAGATTTTCCCAGTCTAAATCTACTGTCATAACTATTCCTCTTTCTTTATTTTTATCCTATTGTACGCTTTTTAAATCTTTTTTCAAGTACTTTTTCATAAAATTCTGAAAATTTGTTCAAAAAATAAATCGGAGAAAATCTCCGACTTATTATCGCTATTTAATTCTTGCGCTAAAGACACCTTCATCTGAAATTTTATCTGAAATAAAGGAACCATTACTTGTGCGTTCTGACAAGGTCAAATCTTCAAGAATGGCTTGATAATGATTGCCCTTATTTGAGTAAACTTCCAAGGTTTCAATCTTATCAGAATCAAGTGGCTCAATGATGAACAAATCAATATTTTGGACATCCTTTGAAGCGTGTACTGGTCCTGCCATAAAGACGCGATGTGGTTTTGATTTGAGTTCACGAAGGACTTGCAAGCCTCGATTAGCACGACTTGCTGCTGGAATTAGCTCAGTCGCCATACGTTTAAGGCTACCACGTTGAGTCAAGATAAAGAAGCTTTCTGTATTGGCGATAAAGGCTGACACGACAAAATCATCATCCTTAAGATTGATTGATTTAACCCCAGCCGCTTTGGCACCGACTACTGGTACTTCGTCAATATTGAAATGCAAAGCATAGCCATTATGCGTAATGACCATGACATCATCAAGTGCAATTGGCGCAATAGTCACAACAATATCATCGTCTTTTTTCAACTTAGCGTACTTAACAGCTTTTGATTTGTAAGTGCGCCATGGCGTGAATTCTTTGCGTTCAAAGCGTTTGATTTGACCATATTTTGTGGCTGCAAAATAAGTTTGCGGACCAAACTCATCGACAATTTCAGCATACAAGACATACTCGTCTGTTGCAAAATTAGTGATGGTTTGTGATAAATGTTCCCCAATGTCTTTCCAGCGAATATCTGTCAATTCATGAACTGGACGATAGATTACATTGCCAAGATTTGTGAAAATCAACAAATGTTGAGTTGTCTTAGCTTGTGAGACGAAGACCAGTTCATCATCATCACGTTTACCAATTTCTTCAACCGTAGAAGCATTATAAGAACGCGGACTTGTACGTTTGATGTAACCACCTTTTGTCACGCTAACATAAGTATCTTCTTCGACAATCAAGCTTGCTACATCGATTTCAATTGTTTGTGCTTCGGCTTGCAATTCTGTCAAACGTGGGTTAGCAAATTTTTTCTTAACTTCACGTAGTTCACGTTTCATGACATTGTACATGGTACGTTCGTCACCGATAATTGCTTTAAGCATAGTGATGCGTTCACGAAGCTCTGCTTCTTCATTTTCAAGCGTCACGATATCGGTATTTGTCAAACGGTACAATTGTAAAGTCACAATGGCTTCGGCTTGTTCTTCTGAAAATTCATAGCTGACTTTGAGGTTTTCTTTGGCGTCAGCTTTATTTTCAGACGCACGAATAAGCGCAATAACCTCATCCAGAATTGAAACAACACGAATCAAGCCTTCCACGATGTGAAGACGTTTTTCAGCTTTTTCCTTGTCAAATTTTGAACGGGCAACGATGATGTCCTTACGGTGAGCAATGTAACTTGTCAACATCGGAATGATACCCACTTGGCGTGGTGTATAGTTGTCAATAGCAACCATGTTGAAGTTATAGTTCACTTGCAAATCAGTGTATTTCAACAAATAGTTGAGAATCGTTTGCTCATCAGCATCTTTTTTAAGTTCGATAGCAATACGAAGTCCATCACGGTCTGACTCATCACGAACTTCTGCAATGCCAGGGACTTTATTGTTGACACGAACATCGTCAATTTTCTTAACAAGTACGGCTTTATTGACTTCATAAGGAATTTCAGTAACGACGATTTGTTTTTTACCGCCACGAAGGGTCTCAATGTCAGTGCGTGAGCGAACCACAACACGACCTTTACCAGTCTCATAAGCCTTACGAATACCATCTTTACCTTGGATGATTGCTCCTGTTGGGAAATCAGGCCCAGGCAAGAATTCCATTAATTTGTCTAATTTAGCATTTGGATGATCAATAAGGTAAACCACCGCATCAATCACTTCTGCCAAGTTGTGTGGCGGAATATCAGTTGCATAACCTGCTGAAATACCTGTCGCACCATTCACTAAAAGGTTAGGAAAGGCAGCTGGTAAAACAGTTGGTTCTTTTTCGGTATCATCAAAGTTCCAAGCAAATGGAACAGTATCTTTATCAATATCACGAAGCAAATACCCTGCAATTTCTGACAAGCGCGCTTCGGTATAACGCATGGCGGCCGGTGGATCACCATCCATAGAACCGTTGTTACCATGCATTTCAATCAAGGTTTCACGGTTTTTCCAGTCCTGACTCATGCGCACCATAGCGTCATAAATAGAGGAATCACCGTGTGGGTGGAAATTACCCATAACGTTACCGACTGATTTAGCCGATTTACGGAAACCTTTATCAAAAGTATTGCCGTCCTTATTCATTGAATAAAGTATACGACGTTGAACAGGCTTCAAACCATCACGAATATCTGGCAAAGCCCGCTCTTGAATAATATATTTGGAGTATCGCCCAAAACGATCCCCCATAATGTCTTCGAGAGACATATTTTGTACATTTGACATAATTATTATCCTTTACTTTTCACGTCAAAAATTTTGTGGATTTATCACAGACCATTAAAACACTGTATTTTCTTCCAAAGTGAATTTAACGTTGTCTTCAATCCATTTGCGGCGTGGTTCAACTTTGTCACCCATAAGGACACTGACACGGCGTTCGGCACGCGCCAAGTCATCAATAGTCACACGAATAAGCGTACGTGTTTCTGGGTTCATCGTTGTTTCCCACAATTGGTCAGCGTTCATTTCACCAAGACCTTTGTAACGTTGGAGTTGAGCTCCTTTACCAAATTTTTGACGCAATTCTTCTAACTCACCATCTGTCCAAGCGTACTCAACTTGCTCTTTCTTGCCTTTACCTTTAGACATTTTATACAAAGGTGGCAAAGCGATATAGACATGACCTGTTTCAACAAGCGGACGCATGTAACGGTAAAAGAAAGTTAGTAACAATGTCTGAATGTGAGCACCATCGGTATCCGCATCTGTCATTATAATAATCTTATCGTAGTTTGAATTTTCAACTTTAAAATCTGCACCGACGCCTGCACCAATTGTGTAAATCATGGTATTGATTTCTTCGTTTTTCAAAATGTCAGACATCTTAGCTTTTGCTGTATTTAAGACTTTACCACGCAATGGCAAAATAGCTTGGAATTTACGGTCACGACCTTGCTTGGCTGAACCGCCGGCAGAATCCCCTTCGACCAGATAAAGTTCATTTTTCTTAGGGTTCTTAGATTGTGCTGGTGTCAATTTACCAGAAAGGAGTCCTTTGTCTTTCTTGTTCTTCTTACCATTACGAGATTCATCACGCGCTTTACGAGCTGCTTCTCTGGCATCACGCGCTTTAATCGCCTTACGAACAAGGTTAGACGCTACTTCACCATTTTCCAAAAGGAAGAAAGTGAGTTTTTCAGAGACAATACTGTCTACAATCGGACGCGCTAGAGGACTACCGAGTTTATCTTTAGTTTGTCCTTCGAATTGCAAATGTTCTTCTGGAACCAAGATTGAAAGCACTGCAGATAGCCCTTCACGGTAATCTGACCCTTCAAGGTTCTTATCTTTTTCTTTCAAAAGGCCTGACTTGCGAGCGTAGTCATTCATCGCCTTAGTAATGGCAGATTTCAATCCTGTCTCGTGTGTTCCACCATCTTTAGTACGAACATTGTTAACAAAAGAAAGGATATTATCTGAGAATCCATCATTGTATTGAAGTGCAACTTCAACTTGGAAACCTTGGTCTTCACCAGTCACCCAAATCACAGGCGTTAATGTTTCTTTGTCTTCGTTAAGGTATTCAACAAAGTCCTGCACTCCATTTTCATAATGGAATTCTAGATGTTCTGCTTCTTCTGGACGATTATCCGTCAACGTCAATGTGACATTCTTAAGCAAAAAGGCAGATTCTTTTAAGCGCTCAGCAATGGTGTTAAATTTAAAGTCAGTCGTTGAGAAAATCGTATCATCAGGCATGAATGTTACCATAGTACCTGACTTAGATTTTGGTGCTGTTCCAATCTTTTTAAGGGTTGTCACGGGTTTACCACCATTTTCAAAACGTTGTTTGTAAACCGCACCGTCACGAGTAATTTCGACTTCAAGCCATCTTGAGAGGGCATTAACAACTGAAGACCCCACACCGTGAAGCCCACCAGATGTTTTATAACCACCTTGACCAAATTTACCACCTGCGTGAAGCACAGTGAAGATAACTTCTACAGTTGGAATCCCCATAGCGTGCTTACCAGTTGGCATCCCACGTCCTTGGTCTTTTACGGTCACACTACCATCTTGATTAAGAATAACATCAATCTGAGTACCAAAGCCAGAAAGAGCTTCATCGACGGCATTGTCAACAATCTCCCAAACTAAATGATGTAGTCCTGTCGCATCTGTTGAACCGATGTACATTCCGGGACGTTTACGAACAGCGTCCAATCCTTCTAATACTTGAATGGCATCGTCATTATAATTATTTACATTAATTTCTTTTTTAGCCAAAAGCGACCTCCAAATAATTCATCTTTTTTATCTTACAAGTTTTTTCAGTATTTTGCAAAAAAAAAATCAAAGTTAATATCGATTTTACAAGGAAAATCACCAATTTTTTTATGAAATAGTATATCAAATTTAAAGCGTTATCACAATTTTAGCTTGATTCTTCAAGTCATTTATTCTTCAAATTTCTCCTTTTCTTAATAAGCGATTGTGTTATAATGGAAACATGAAAATTTTAGTTATGATTCTGATTGCTTACTTGTTGGGGTCAATCCCAACTGGACTTTGGATTGGAAAATTCTTCTACCACACAAATCTTAGAGAACATGGTAGCGGTAATACTGGGACAACCAATACTTTTCGAGTTTTAGGTGTCAAAGCAGGAATTGTCACATTTGTGATTGACATGCTAAAAGGAACTCTGGCAGCACTTCTTCCACTTATCTTTGGTGTTAGTGGTGTGTCACCTGTTCTTATCGGTTTGTTTGCCATTATTGGTCATACCTTCCCACTATTTGCACGGTTTAAAGGTGGAAAGGCAGTTGCGACAAGTGCTGGTGTTCTTCTTGGATATGCACCACTATTTCTTCTCTTTCTTGCCGTTATCTTTGTCATCACCCTTTACCTTTATAGCATGATTTCATTGTCTAGTGTTGTTGCTGCAAGCGCAGCTGTGGTGAGCGTTCTTGTCTTTCCAGCATTTGGCTTCTTACTTACTCACTATGATTTGCTCTTTACATTACTCATTATCATTATTGCAGGCATTATCATTGTACGACACAGAGACAACATTACTCGTATTAAAAATCACCAAGAAAACCTCGTTCCTTGGGGAAT
>NZ_DS572693.1 GCF_000154985.1 Streptococcus infantarius subsp. infantarius ATCC BAA-102 | reverse complement strand
ATACAATGTTACCATCGCAGATAGTGTATTTGACAACACCTTGAAGTTTTTCACCGATAAATGGTGAATTTGAAGCTTTAGAAGCAAAGTGGTCAGACACGACACGTTCTTCTTTGTCAGTAAAGATGACGATGTCTGCAGGGCCATTTTCAGCCAAATAACCTGCATCGAAATCATACATAGATGATGGATTAATGGTCATCTTAGCAAGCAATTCTGAAAGCGTCAAGTCGCCTGTCGCAACCAAGTTTGTCAAACCAAGTGATAACGACGTTTCAAGCCCTGTCATACCTGATGGGGCTTTTGTGATGTCATCGACATTCTTTTCGTCGGCATGGTGTGGCGCGTGGTCAGTCGCAATCACTGAAATGACACCAGATTTCAAGCCTTCAATAACCGCCAAACGGTCTTTTTCAGTACGAAGAGGTGGATTCATCTTGGCTGCAGAGCCTTTGATCAAAAGCAAATCCTCTGTTTTTGAGAAATGTTGCGGTGCTGCTTCTGCAGTGACGTTTGCTCCCAATTGTTGAGCAAATTCAACCACTTTCACTGATTCAGCTTTTGACAAGTGTTGGATATGCAAATGAGCTCTACGGTCATAGGCAATCATAACATCACGCGCAATCATGCTGTATTCTGCCACACCTGTTGCTCCGCAGAAATGGAATTTATCACGTGCGATACCTTCGTTAAATCCAAGGATGCCGTTTAATTCTGGGTCTTCTTCGTGCACAGCCACAAATGTGTTGTTTGCTTTAGCCAAATCCAAGGCTTCTTTTAACACTTTTGTGCTTTGAAGCGGAATACCATCGTCAGAAAAGCTAAGAGCACCATTTTCAAGCAAAGCCTTAAAATCAGTCAAAGTCTTGCCGTCAAAGTTTTTCGTTACGGTTGCATTAGTGTAAACGTGAACGTTCTCCTTAGCTGCACTGGCTAAAACTTCTTTCAAAGTCTCAACGTCAGAAATGGTAGGGTTGGTATTTGCCATCATCACAACTGATGTGAAGCCACCAGCTGCCGCTGCTAATGCACCTGTGTGAATGTCTTCTTTATGCGTTTGACCTGGTTCACGGAAGTGTACGTGAATGTCCACCAAGCCAGGTGCCACAACAAGACCAGTAGCGTCAATCACTTCAGCGCCAGCTTCTTCAATTGCATCCGCAATCTTAACAACTTTTTTACCATCGACAAGTACATCCGCTACCTGATCAAAACCAGATTTCGGATCAACAACACGACCATTTTTAATAAGTAACATGTTAAACTCACTTTCTAAATTGATAAATACAATTATCGCTACTTATGTGCGACAAAACACCGTCCTTAATACGAAATACCTCGCCAAATACTTTTTCCTCACTACCATTACCATAGAGGTAACTACCATCACAAATAGCATAAAAGTTGTGTCCGATACTATCCGGATAAGTAATATCTTCAAATAGACGAAGACCGTCAAGTAGATAATCTTTTGTGTCTTGATAATGGGGAATTAATTGAATTTTCGTTATACCTAGACCGTTTAAGAAACGCCTATAATCTTTTGAAATACCTTCACCAGGTTCTTCTGGTTGAGCATAAACGCATTCAGCAGCATTCATTGAGCCAGCACTTGTTCCAACTAAAACCTGTTGGCTATTCTTTAAAAGATTAGCTAAATCAATAGAATTCAAAAATGCATTTTGTGTTGGAACATGACCACCTGCTAAGAAAATGAGGTCAGCTCTTTCAACTAATCTCCCTGCTTGATATGCTGATCGATTATCTAAAACCCCACATGATGAAAAAATGATTCCTTCTACTTCAAATGCTTCCTTTACATCTGCAGCATAACAGTCATTGAAATCATACGCTTGTGGATCAGCACAAATAAACAGCGCTCTAACTTCACTAGAAAGATGTTGTTTCAAGAGATTAATAAAACCATTAGCAGGATTTAGGCGCTTCGTTTTATAATCCAAGGGCTTACTCGCCAAAAAATAAATCATCTTAAAAATTATTTCAACCAATCAATTGGTTCGAGGCCATCCTCTGTCAAATAAGCGTTAGTTTTTGAGAAAGGGTGGCTGCCAAAAAATCCTCGATAAGCTGAGAGTGGACTTGGATGTGCACTTTCAATGACATGATGGATAGGATTGGTAATGAGAGCTTTTTTCTTACGTGCAAAGCCGCCCCACAAGATGAAGACAACAGGTGTTTCTTTTTGGTTAACCGCCTTGATAATTGCATCTGTGAAAGGTTCCCAGATTTGCCCCGCGTGACCATTTGCACGACCAGCTGGAACCGTCAGACAGGCATTTAAAAGAAGCACTCCTTGCTGTGCCCACGGTGTTAAATCGTGGTGATCACGTTGCCCCAAATCATCTGCCAATTCTTTCAAAATATTTTGCAAAGATGGCGGAGCTGGAATGTCTTCTGGTACTGAAAATGACAAGCCTTGTGCTTGATTCGGACCATGGTAAGGATCCTGACCAATGATGACAACTTTTACATTTTCTAGTGCTGTTGTCTGAATCGCGTTAAAGACTTTTTCACGTGGTGGGTAAACCAATTCTTGTTGATAGACGAAGTCCATAAACTGATTGATTTGCCCAAAATAATGCTCTGGTAATTCCTTTTTAATTAATTCATGCCAAGTTGAATGTTGCATGTTCACTCCTCGTTAGTTTTAGTATTTCCCTACTAAATCTAGCACCTCTTTTGCCAAGACATGTCCTTCTATCGCATGTCGCAAATCATTCATGTAAAAACCATTTTCAAGTGGCAATTCACAATCCAAAGCATAGACCGTAAGGGTATAAACATGGTCTTTATCCGGTGGATATGGTCCCATATAACCATCATAAATATCTGAGTTATCCTCATTTAAAAACTTGCTAACCAAGCTATTTTTACCATGTGTATGTTTAACATCCAAACGAGAGAAATCTTCAGGAACAGCTGTTATATCTGCTGGCACATTAGCCACTACCCAGTGAATGTAAGCAAAGCCACAAACTGGGATAGAATCATAGTCGACAAAGGTCCAAGCAAATGTCTTTGTTCCTTTGGGAGCATCCTCAATCGTAAAAGGAAAAGAAATCACAGCGTTTCCTCTCACTTGAACACTAGCCCCTTTAGCATAGGTATCTGGTAAAACATTATCTTTAAATGGTGATGATAGTTTCATTATAACCCCTTTCCATGTTTAAACCAAGAAGGCCACCAAAGTTTTTTCACCTTAGTAGCCAAATACTAACTCAATTAGTCACGCCAAGTTTCTTGATTTTCTTTGAACTTACGTAACAATGTCAAATCATCAGCAGTGATGTAACCTTGCACTTTAGCCACTTTGATAAGCTCTGTGTAGTTAGAAAGTGTTACAAGTTTTACACCTGCTTTTTCAAAGTTTTCAGTTGCTTTTGGCAATTCATAAGTGAAGATGGCTACCACACCGATAACATCAGCACCTTCACGTTCTGCAGCCGCAACAGCTTCAAGGACTGAACCGCCAGTAGAGATAAGGTCTTCAACGACAACCATTTTTTGACCTTTTCTTACACGACCTTCGATTTGATTTCCAGCACCGTGATCTTTTGGTTTGCTACGAATGTAAGCAAATGGAAGATTCATCTTGTCAGCGATAATAGCACCATGTGGGATACCAGCTGTTGCAGTTCCGGCAATCACTTCAACTTCTGGAAATTCTTCTTTGATTTTGTCAACAAACCCATTTTCAATCAAAGTACGTGTTTCTGGGTAAGACAAAGTCACACGGTTATCTGTGTAGATTGGTGATTTGATTCCAGATGCCCATGTAAATGGATCATTTGGTTTTAAGTAAACTGCTTGAATATCAAGCAAATCTGATGCAATTTGTGATGCTAAAGTCATTTTATTCCTCTTTTCTAAACTCAAAAATCAATTTTCACTTTAGTATTAAAATACTAAGCGTTCCATTCGCCGTAAATCGCTTTGTAAGCTGCCACTGGATCTTCAGCTTTAGTAATTGGTCGTCCAACAACGATATAACTTGATCCGATAGCTGATGCTTGACTTGGCGTCATGACGCGTTTTTGGTCACCAACCGAAGCTCCTGCTGGGCGAATACCTGGTGTCAAACAAACAAAATCATCTGACGTTGCCTCTTTGATAACAGCAACCTCGCAAGCCGAGCAGACAACGCCATCAAGACCAGCTTCTTCAGCTTTTTTCGCATAATGAAGCACAGAATCAACCAAACTTGTCTGGATATTTTGATCTTCTTTCATTTGCTCTTCTGATGTTGATGTTAACTGTGTTACCGCAATTAATTTTGGACCTTGTCCAAGCCCTTCACGCGCCGCTTTCATCATCTCAACACCACCAGCTGCGTGAACATTAGTCATGTCAACACCAAGATTTGAAAGCACACGCATTGCAGATTTAACCGTATTCGGAATGTCATGCAATTTCAAATCTAGGAAGACTGAGTGTCCAAGAGATTTCACATAACGAACAATCTCTGGCCCTTCAGCATAATAAAGTTCCATACCAATCTTGACATAGAGCTTCTCATCTGCAGGAAACAAAGCAAGAAATGATTTTACATCATCAAATGATGGAAAATCAAGAGCAATAATCGGACGACTTTCGTGCATTTTTTCTCCTTTTTCTATAAAGAAAACCCCGCCCGAGGGCGAGGTTACACGAAAAGCAGGGTAGCAAACACCCCATTATCAAAGATTATATCTTCTTTTTTTCACGAACCTTTCTCGCCTCTCTGGACTCAATTAAAGGTTATTCAGTTGTTAATAGTATATCTTTTTTTACAATCAAAGTCAAAAATTTACTGACTTTTTAATCAAATAGCAGAGCTTATTTGCCACGTAATTCTTGACGAACTTCGCGACGTAAAGTCTCGAGATCTGTGATGCTATATTGGTCCATGACTTCTGGCAAACGATCGATGATATTTGGACAAGCGTAAGGATCTGCAAAGTTTGCTGTTCCAACACCGATAGCTGACGCACCAGCGATCATCATCTCAATAGCCGCTTCTGCCGAATCAACACCACCCATACCAATAATTGGCAAATCAGAACTTTGCGCTACTTGACGAATAAGCTTAAGAGCTACTGGAAAGACCGCTGGACCGCTCATGCCTCCAGTACCATTGGCAATGATTGGTTTACGTGTTTTCAAATCAAATCGCATACCAACCAAGGTATTAATCATGGTAAATCCTGTCGCACCGGCTTCTTCAACAGCCTTAGCAACTGTCGTAATGTCAGTGACGCTTGGTGTTAACTTGACATAGACTGGCACATCTGAGTTCTCTACACTGGCTTTAACAGCAGCGTAAGCCAATTCTGGTACCTGACCAATCAAAAGGCCATGATTACCGTGGTCAACATTCGGACAAGAGATGTTAAGCTCAATTGCTTTGACATTTGGTGCTTTTGAAATCTTTTCTGACACATAAGCGTATTCGTCATTTGAGAATCCTGCAACATTAGCAATGATTGGCAATTCTGGGAAATGCTCAGCTAACCAAGGAAGTTTTTCTGACAAGACCACGTCAACACCAGGATTTTGCAGACCAATGGCATTTAGCATGCCTGATGGTGTTTCTGCCACACGAGGTGTCGGATTACCAAAACGCGCATCCTTGGTCGTTGCCTTAATCATGATTGAGCCAAGTTTATCCAAATCATAGTATTTGGCATATTCTTGTCCAAAACCAAAACATCCTGACGCTGGGATAATCGGATTTTTTAAATCAAGCCCTGGAAGTTTGACCGCTAAACGATTTTCTGACATGATTTTGCCTCCTTACAAAATGATTTGACCAGTTTCAAAGACTGGACCATCTTCACACACGCGCTTGTTGGCTGCTTCTTTAGCATTTCGCAAATGTACTACGCAAGCGTAGCAAGCTCCCATGCCACAAGCCATACGTGATTCCATTGACAAATAAGCATGTGGGTGATTTTCAAATTTCTTATCCACATATTTTAGCATGCCAGGCGCACCACATGAATAAATGGCATCAAACGACTGCTTTTCAACCAAATCATCAACAACCGTTGATACATATCCTTTAGTTCCATATGATCCATCATCTGTTGTCACATAAACCTTACCGTAAGCTGACAATTCCTCTTCTAGAATTACAGCATCTTTAGTCGCAAAGCCAAGCACAGAAACGACTTCAACACCCTTAGCAGCAAGCTGCTTAGCTGTTTCAACCAAAGGCGGAACACCAATACCCCCACCAATGAGAAGAGCTGTTTGACCAGCTGAGATGACTGATAAATCAAAGCTATTACCCTGAGGTCCCATGGTATCAACGCGATCACCAGCATTTAGCTGAGATAAAATAGCTGTCCCAGCGCGTTCTACTCGGTAAACAATCGTTGCCACTTTATTGACCTTATCAATCTGACAAATCGAAATCGGACGTCGTAAAAGTTTGCTAGGGTCCGGCACACGCAAGTGCAAAAATTGACCAGGTGCCATGTCCAAGACCATCTCACCAGAAAGCTTCATCTCAAAAATGCGTGGGGCAATCTCACGTTGACTAACAATCAGTAAATCTTCTTTTAACACAGAAGTTTTGTCTTTACAACTTGAATTCATAGTGTTCCTTTCACACAAAAAAACCTCGCCAGAAGGCAAGGTTACAGCAAAATAAGCAGAGCACACCAAAGTACACTCATACCCTTTATCAGAGATAACACTCTTTTTTACAGTAACCTTGAAAGTCTCTCTGGACTTAATTAAAGGTTTTCAAATTTTTACTATTATAACGCGTTTTCATTTGCTTGTCAATTATTTTTGTAAGTTTCTGATGGACTTAGCTCGCTCTTCTATTTTCAGGCTCATGAAAAAACAGTCCACTGGACTTATTCGCTTTTCTGTTTTCAGGCTCATGAAAAAACAGTCCACTAGACTTATTCGCTTTTCTGTTTTCAGGCTCATGAAAAAACAGTCCACTGGACTTATTCGCTTTTCTGTTTTCAGGCTCATGAAAAAACAGTCCACTGGACTGTTTTTTTAATCTAGATATGCTGCATAAGAATAGATGTTTAAATCAGAGCGTCCGGTAAATGGGGCGATTTCTGACATCAAGGTTTCAAAGCGACTATCTTTTAGCAAGATATTTTGACCATAAATCAATAGATTAATTGGTTCAGTCGGTTCGCTAATCAAGTTTCCTTCTGCATCAAAGACTTCTTTTTTACGGCGGCGTAATTCATCCAAAACATTTTCAAGGATAACCAAGCAATCTGAGATATTATCTACTGCACCATAAAAACGATCAAACGCATTGTAGAAGTTAATCTCGCGCTTCAAATCATCTCCAGCATCCAAGACACATACCAAGCCTTTATGGTCGAAAAGGAAGTGACGGAACTGCTTAACAGCCTCATCACGACTGATTACTGGAAAATCAGACTCTTTGACTTCTTCTTTCTCAGATTCTTCGTCAAGAAGGACTTTCTCAACCACTTCGTTATCGCTAACTTGTTTTTCATCGCTCGTGGCAACTTCATCAGCTGGTTCTTCCAACTCAACTGTCTCAGGCTCTTCTGCCTCGACAAGGTCGTCTTCAACTTCTAGTTCTGCAGTTTCTTCAATTTCTTCATTTTCATCAGAAGCTTCCTCAAGCTCAGCTTCTTCTGAGACTTCTTGTTCAGTTTCTTCTTCAGGAGATTGAGTCACTTCTTCTTGAATTTGCTCTTCGCTGTCTTCGTCAGAATTTTCCACCTCTACCTCAACAACTGGTTCTTCATCAACTGATTCACTTACTTCTTCTGGGCTTACTTCAGTTTGAGGAGCATCTTCTTCAGCATCAGTAGTTTCAACAGTTTCTGCTTCGTCAGCAACGACAGGTTCAAGGACTTCCTCAGCGTCTCCTTTGTTATCGGCTACTTCGTCATTTCCTTTAACAACTTCTTTTAATTCACCTGGTCCAAGGACTTTTTCGGACTTAGCTGCTTTTTCTTTAGCTAATTCTTTTTCTACTAATTCTGGAATAGAGTCAACTTTTTCGTCTTCACTGTCATCATAAACTTCTTCAGATTTTCTCGGTGTCAAAGCATCAATCTTAGCCATTAGCTCTACTTTTTTGACTTCTCTTTTCTTGTATTCCACAACTTGTAACGGATCAACCAAAAGAGGGTATTCAGATTCTTCTTTGATTGATAAATTTGTTACACGAAGAGAGGTAAAGACATCAATCAAAACACCAAAAACGCGTTGACGATTATCACCCAAAATCGCATGGAAAACAGACTTAGACTCACAAATTTCCAAGACGTTATCAATCCCACGAACCCAAGTACCGACAATATCCAAAGAGTGATTCATCAATCTGAATGACGCTTCATCATACCAAAAAGTTGACTTAATCAACTTTTCTTGCTTAGAAAGCGCATCCACTGCTGCCAAAATTTCACATAACTCTGATTGCACAATATTTGGCGAAAAAGAAGCCCCCAATAAAGATGGGGTCTTCTCAACCAAAACAATTTCATCTCTGAAAAGTGTTAGGTAATGAATGCTGACAAGTAATTTTTGAATTAATAAACGATGCCCATTTGAGTTTGTATCTTTCATCGCTACCACCACACTCACCTTATAACTTATATTACATTTCTATTACAGTACGTTACTACTAATATATCACATAATAGGTAAAAGGACAATGAAAAAAGATAAGAAGACTGAAAATAAAAAAACCGAACGATATGTTTAAACAAAAAAAGAAACCGAGTCGTAATTCAGTTTCTTCTATTTATCAAGATTATTTTTTAACGTCTTGTTTGTAGAATTCTTGCAAAGCTTCTTGCCAAGTTGGAATGACAAAACCTGTAGCTTTTGCTTTTTTAAGACTCATTGTTGAGTTAAGTGGACGTTTTGCTTTTGCTGGGAATTGGCTTGAATCAACTGGTTTAACGACAACATCAGTATCTTTCAAGATTTCAACCGCGAAGTCATACCAAGTTGTATCTTCATCAGCATCATTTGACAAGTGGTAGTAACCAAATTCTTTTTGGTTTTCTGTCAAGTAAGTCATGAATTCTGCCAACGTACGAGTCCAAGTTGGACGACCGTGTTGGTCATTAACAACAGTCAATGTGTCATGAGTTTTGGCAAGGTTTTGCATTGTGAAAACAAAGTTTTTACCATAGTTACCAAATACCCAAGCTGTACGGATGATGTAGAATTTTTCAGCGTATTTTTCAACTGCTTCTTCACCCAAACGTTTTGTACGACCGTACTCAGTTTGAGGATCTGGAGTATCATCAACTTCCCATTCTTGACCAACTGGTTTTTTACCATCAAAAACATAGTCAGTTGAAATGTAAACAAGAGTTGCACCATATTTTGCTGCAGCTTTAGCTACGATTTCAGTACCTGTCACGTTGATGGCGTAGTCAAGTTCTTTACCTTCATCTTCAGCCGCATCAACCGCAGTGTATGCCGCACAGTGGTAAACAAGTGTTGGTTTTACTTGTGCAAATACTTCATCAACTTTTTCAGCATTAGTGATGTCCATTTCTGCAACGTCAACCGCTACATACTCCTCACCACGTTCATCCAAAAGATAACGTAACTCTGTTCCTAATTGCCCATTGGCACCTGTAACTAAAATCATTTTAGCACTCCTTTTATCATATCTAAAGGCCTGTAAACCTTTTAAATCATTCCCTACTATTTTACACTATTTTTACAGAAAAAGCAGTAAGGAGCAGAAATTCCTAGAAATAATTCTAAAAATTTAACAAAGATGCTTACTATTCCAAGCTTTAACAATTCTTTTTTCGACCTTATATCAAAAAGAAGCTACATCAAGCACATGTTCTAAAACATCCAAATATCCATTACAGCGTTCTAACTCATCAAAAGTATCGTCGAAAACTATCGCCTAATGCTTTTTATTCAAGGACTTTCAGAGAAACGTTAACGCCTAGAGAGTGTTTAGACAAGATTTTTAAACACGTTCCGCAACTTAAAAAATACTACAACCTTTATCAATTACTTCTTTTTCACTTACAAGAACAGCATACCGAATAATTTTTTGGATTAATTCAGGAAGTTTTACATCAACTCAATCGCTCATTAAAAACAACTCTAACAACTTTCGTTTGGTATAAGAAATACATTACCAATGCCATTGAACTTCCCTATTCTAATGCCAAACTGGAGGCAACCAACAAACTCATCAAAGACATCAAGCGTAATGCCTTTGGATTCAGGAACTTTGACAATTTTAAAAAACGTATCTTTATCGCTTTAAACATGCAAAAAGAGAAGACGCATTTCGTCTCCTCTCGTGCTTAGCTATAAGTCACCCACTACAGTTGACAAAGAGCCCTAATTTATCACCAATAAAAAGGCATCGCACAAACTAACCCAAAAGTCGGCTTGTGCGATACCTTTTTTTACGTTCGTAATCAATCCGTACCCTAAAAAGTAATACGTTTAATTGAACAGACGCTTTTTTAATGCCCAAAAATAGTTGCTTCGGCCAAACATTATGATAATCATTGCAGCGCTTACCAAAAGCATCGTGGCAACTTTTCCCATTATTGAAATTAATGAATTACCACCCAAGTACGCCTTGCCTAAATAACCAAGGAAAGTTTGAATACCGAATAGCAATCCAAACTTACACAATAGTTCTGACACACCTTGAAAATTTCCTTTCAAAGGATACTTGTAAATAACGAATGGTTCTATCCATGATACGGTCATTGCTGTGGACAGTATCGTTCCTAGCAATACCCCATTCACCCCCAGCTTAAATGGACCAACGAACAGCAACGTTAAGAAGATATTTACAAAAGACTCTATGATCGACTTCCACCTCTGAACCCATTGTAATCCAAAAGCATCAATGTATATCCAAAATGGCACACGAACTAACTGCAAAATAAGTACAATAGAAATCAAAGTTTCCGTGTGAACAGAAAATACAAATTTTTCTCCTACCCACATGCGCATAAATGGCGAAAGTACAACTAAATAAATTGCATATCCACCCGCGATTAATGTATAGAAAATAAAAATTATTTCTGTTAATACAATTCTATTTTTTTCAGAATCTCTTTCAACACCTAAATGTCCAACACTCGGGGCTAACGCGCTGGAAACTTTTTGCAGAATTGTCTGTATAGCATTCGTTATTACTGAATAATTTGAATAGATACCAACAGTGGCTAGATTAGTAAATAGCGACAAAATAATATTATCACTACCAAAAACGATCAAGCTCCCTATTTTACTTGAAAACCCACCAACCGCATTTTTAAAAATTTTGGATTTTTCTGAAGAATCAAGAAGAACTCGGTCAGTAACCTTCAAAAAAGGAAACTCATGCCGCGCAATTACAGTAATAATTACATTCGAAACAATAGTTCCCATTAGTTGTATAGACACATACAAAACCGGATTTTTAAAAATCATTAAGCTAATCAGCTGAGCCAGATTTACAACTACAAAGCTAAGCGAAGTTACTCCATTCACAATATACCCTTGCTGGTTTGCATTTAATACAGATCGATTATAACCAAGCAAATAACTTGAAACTGTATTCGCTAGAAATAAAAAGTAAATGGTATAAACATCCGGTAATTTCATGCCTGCATTCCCTATTATTTCAGGCAAAAACGCTACTAAAATTACTCCTAAAACAGTTACAATAATTGCAATCCATCTAAAGGTATTCCTGTAAAGTCGCATGACCGCTGTGATTTTTTTTGCATCTTTTTCTTTTAATGGCTGAAAAAGAGTGTACACAAAGACAGAATCCAATCCTAAATCAACTAGTGACAACATTGACAAAGTGCTTGTTAATACGCCATTTAATCCTAGGTAATCGTTACCTAACTTTTGAATGAACACCACACGTACAATCATCATAAGAAACAACTGTACAAAATAAGTTATTAACGTAACCATTACATTTAATTTTGCTCGCTTAGTTCTATTCATTTTTTAACGTATTCCTATCTACCGAAACTTTATCAATTAATCGAGTATATTCACTCAAAACTTTCGCCATTGAAAAATGACTCTGTGCGGATAGTGCTTTGCTTTTTAAATCTTTCACGTTGTTTACAGCACCCAATACATTAGCAGACAACGTAGACACATCCCCCGTATTTTCAATCAATTCACCGAAACGACCATCTTCCAAAATCTCTTCCGAACCGCCATTTTTTGTTGCCAAGAGCGGATAATCAAGCCAAATATAGACATCTGTATATTTAGCCCAAGTATTCTTCTTTAAACTTTCTATGCACCGCATAAAGTGTTGGTCTCTACAAAGCGTTGGTATTAACATCGGTGCATAAACTTTTTTCTCCATATATAAACTTTCCCTTGTATAACTCATTTTTCTAAAAATTTTGAAATTGTAAAGTCTGTACTCGTCGATGGCCTATCATGTCTTCTAAAGTGCTCTTCTCCTTTTGGATTTTGAGTGAACATAACATCACTCTTATTCACCTTACTCATATATTCATCATATGATTTGAGCACATAATGATTTATTTGAATCGGAAAGACATCTCTATCAGCTGGATTATACCAGTCTCTTGGACAAATTTTTCCACAGCAGTTTACTGGAGGCATATTAAACACCCCTCTTTTTGTCCATAACATATGGTGTAAAATTGGTTGTTTATCCGAAATTTCAAATTCAGTATTAATAAAGCACTTTCCTATGTCATCATATTTATACCAACAGGAAGTAAAGTCTTTTGTCACTGGTCTTTTTGTATCCCTGTGAATAAGACCATTTGATCCAAACATCTTCCAATATATTAAAATAGACTGCTCATAAGCATGCTCTTTGAAATATTCTTTTACACTTTTATTTTCAATCGGTACAATAAATTCATCAATATCAATAAACCCCAGCCAACTAGTTTCATTTCTGAATCGATTAAAACAATCATGATAGGCTTCCATTTGGGCTTGACTTTTCGGCCAATCAATTAAATCAATATATCTTTCCTCCAAGTATGGCTTAATGATCGTCAGATAATTATCCGTCGAGTTATTATTATAAAGATAAATATGATCTACTCCAGCCTTTTTATGGTACTCTATCCATTCTTTCAAATAGAAAGCTTCATCTTTAAAAATACCACAAATTGAAACATAATATTTTTTATCATCGCTCGCTTTTTTACGAAAAATAGTCTTCAACACTTTATATCCAATGCATTGCATAACTGTTATGCAATATTTTGTCTTGTATACAAAATTTTCATTTCTTGGTTTATCAAAAATAAAATATTTATCTTCTGTTATCAGCATTATTCATCCTCATATAACGAAAGCACATATGCCACATATTCTGCAAATGATCCGTCTATCTCTTCAATTTTATAATTCCTAGTAAGGCCTACCTTTATAGCCTCTGCAAACTGCTTACTATCAGCCGTTTCTGTTAAAAATCCATTATCTGAATCTATAATGTCCACAATTCCACCTGAATTTTTTGCCCCTATAACAGGAGTACCAAACAGTAACGCTTCTAAAATAGTTGATGGCAACGTATCAAATCGCGAACACATTAAGTATATATCAGCAAGAGAATATACCCCAGACAATTGCTCGGCATTAAGTGAACCAAGAAAAATAAAATTGGATGGATTTCCGTTTTTCTCAATTGCCTCATCGTAGTAATTTTCCTTCTTTCCAGCCCAAATAAATTCACATTCCGGTATTAATGCTGCTGTCTGAAGGAAAATGTCGAATCCCTTTCTCTCCGTTGTGTTGCCTACGCCTGCTATCACTTTTTTGCCACAGTCTAAAACGGGATAAGCTTCTGCAATCTTCTCTCTTTGTCTTTTTATCTCTTCCGATGAGGGCTTTTTCAAATACGTTCCTTGCGGCTTTATAGATATCTTCTGACTGTCACAAACTTTACAGAGACTTAAAATCTGATTTTTTGCAATTGTAGTTGAAAACAAAATTTTATCAGAGTACACCAGCATATCTCTTGTTGCATCTTCCAAATGAAGCATCTTAATAACTTGCTCTAATTCATGAATCATAGATATCACTTTAAAACCACATTTTTTTGTAATTTCCACTAGATCTCCATTTGAAGCTGTAATGATTAATGCTTTTCTATAGCCTTTTTTATAAAGATTACGGCATATTACCTCATATGATTTTGTGTTCAGTGCAATCTGAAGGGGTGCAACTTTATTATATTTTTCATTCATCACGCCAAATTGCCTTGAGACAATATAGACATCTACTCCCTGATGCTTAAGTTCCTCAGCAATATGCAATGCTAAAATACTTGCACCTAATTCTTGTGATTCATGAATAACAAGGAGCATTCCAGATTGCTTAACCTTTTTGTTCACGTTAAGATATTTAAAGTCCCCTGGGTTCTGAAATATCCGCTTAATTTTGGTCAGTTGTTTTTTGTATTTATACTTCATTCCAAATCATCTCCTTCCTATCACAAATCTATACTTTTCAGTGATACATAAATAGAGAATAAACATTGCCACAATCTTAAGCAAATCATTGTAATAATAGACATTAAGTAATGCTATCAATCCAGTTCCCAATAGTTTGCATGCTGTTTTTCTTTTATCAAAATATCTCATAATCCATATTGTAAATATTAAAGAAAGAGCCAGACCCAAAATTCCAAAGTTTGAAACAAACTCTGGATAATAAGAAGCTGGCATATGATATGTCACATCGCTTAATGAAGATGACCCCAATACTCCACGCATATAATAATCAATGTATGGTCTCGGCTTACTTATCCATATTGCTCTTGGGATAAAGAAAAACAAACTATATAACATCGATTGTCCCGGATAATCCAAAATATGAAGCTTTTCAGGATGAAGCGTTGCATATATAGAGAATCTGACATGCATTGAGCGGAAAATATACTCCTGCATCTCGTAATACCAATCACTATTAAAACTAATTTTATCTGTTATGTACATATATGCATAAAAATAAACCGCAACCATACCAAATAAAAACACATATTTTGGAGCAATCTTTTTTAGTGAACCTTCCTTAAGAAGATCAATCAAAAAGAACACCCCAATTATTATCATCAGATATGTTCGTTTTCCATTTACCACTGTAAAAAAAACTATTAAGACTATCCTAAAAATAACTCCACCAATTTTATTTTTAGAATCAAATAACTTCAAGGCGATTATCGCACCAACAAGTAAATTAAATAATGGCCCAATAACATGCTCCGAGTATCTAGCAATTGAATCTGATACCTGAATATGAACATTTCGGAATGTCAAATAGTACATTGGATTAGGTGCAACTATAACAGAAAATACACTTGCTGCAACAATAATGTAACATATTCCTACAACTATCTTACGATATTTGAAATCTTGAATAAACAGCAGAAACTCTTGTATATCGTTAGTTCTTGTTACGCTTCGATCTAATCTCTTGATTCTTCTTAATTCATATGTAAACATCAACTGAGCCAGAAGAACAAATAAGCAGTATATTAGTAATGTAGTTTGATCCTCCATAGCTCGAACAAAATTCATATATACATCCCTTGGTATATCTGGGATGCCAAAATACATCTCTAGAAAAAGTGGAACTACCATAACTAAGTCAAAAACAGCTATAACCGGATATATACTATGAAATCTTTTGTACTTTTTAATCATTAATATGAGATTAATGAACGAATATGCTACAATAAAGCCTTCTAATGCAACCATAATCATTCACCAACCTTTCCCTTAAAGCCGTCATATATTCCTCTACAGATGCACCTGCTTTTATTTAACTTGTCTTCTTCATAAAAAATTACAATGCCAATCATTTTAATTTCTTGCAATAGTCCTTTTACAACCAGCAGCGTACTTCTTCTTTTCTTGGCAGTATAAATAATATTTCTAGCTATATAATATTTGCGAAACGCTGAGTGATTTTTCACAAGAACTCTCCAAAAGAGAAAACGATGATATTCGATTCGTCCTAATTCGTGCAGAAGTATAACGCTCTGAATGCACAAAATTTTATATCCACTTTGTCTTAATCGATAACAAATATCAAAATCGACACCATCAATAAACATATTCTCATCAAAGCCACCAATGTTATTCCATGCTTCAATATTTAAAAGTGATCCAGACGTAATACATTCATCAATCTCTGTACAGCCTTCCTTGGCTTTTATTTCTTCGCCTTTATTTCTATCGTAAATAACCGGACATAGCATTCCAACATTCTGATATGCCGTGTAATTTTCAAACTCATCTATGATATTTGATGGAGAAACTGAATCTTGATCTAATGTGAGAATCCACTCATATCCATCCTTCTGCGCAGCAATTGTAAGCTGATTAAGTGCTTTTGCAATTCCTTGATTCTCTAAATTGAGAATTACAGAAAACTGCGAAGAATTAAATCCATTCAACATTTCAATCACTTCACTAATATTCTTTGACCCATTATCCACCAGATACACATGAGTACACTGAACAATAACAGCATCTATGTTCTCTTTTAATCTTTTAATGTCTGGGTTGAAAAGGACAATGCCCGCTGATATGTCCATGTGTAATATATCCTCCATTGAATTGATACGGTATTTTATCTATTTCTGATAATAACTATGTCTAAATCATAATAAAACGTCATAAAACTATTCCACTCAGTGAATACTTCTCCATAGTTTTATCCCATCTTTAGTTCCATGCATAAGTTGTTTTATGTAATCCGTCTTATTATCAAACAAGAGAAGTACCTTTCCCCATTTCACGCAGTATCGAGCTACCTCCCTTAGCGACTTATACTCCAGTGCCAACCAAACTATTGCTCTAGCTTGCATGTAATACCGCCACGGTGAAGCCACACCATATTTTACTTTAAATCCACCAAGATTAAACATGCGAGTTTCAGCTGGCAAATGATTAATTCGGGCATCCGCAAGTTCTACTACGCGATACCCATATCTATGCATTTTATAGCAATAATCTATATCCAAACCGTCTACAAAAAGTTCCTCTTTAAACCCATTAGCAGTTTCAAACACGCTGATATTATAAAAGCATCCAGATGTCATCGCCCAAGACACATCTCTTTGTCCTTCAAATTTACTCTCAAGGTTTCTATCATGAAGATGTACTGGCGCAAGGACACCTATTTTACTGCAGTTATTCTTTTGGATATAATCTTTATATACTTTCACAACATTAGTATTGAAGGTACTATCGGCATCCATAATAAGAGCCCATTCAAAGCCTTCATCTGCCGCCAGTTTCATTCCATGGTTTAATGCTTTACATAAACCAATGTTTTTATGGAAATGGATGTACTCCGCTTTTTCTTTGACATGCCCACTACGCTTCGATAAAACATCATTTACAATTGCTTCTCTGCTTTCAACTGAGTTGTCTAAAATATATACTTTATCAACGCTGTCATAATAATCCAGAATATTTTCTATTTCTTTGTTATTAGGCTCATATAGAACCACTATTGAACATATCTTCATCGATTATTCCTTATCCTTAAAATTTTAAAGTATCTTTCAGTCCCAGCCACTTCTGGTCCTTATCGCTCAAGTTCAATGCAGTACCATCTTTCAGCGTGTAGCCTTCAGCACTTGCGCTGCCCTTATACTCGCCCTTCAGTCCTCTATAATCTTCCTCAAGGAAATCCTGTGAGCAAACCAGTATATTCTCAAATTTTTCCTTATCCAAATACTTGAGAAGCATTCGGATGTAGCGATCCACGCCGCCAGCAGCTTGCGCTACATGTAAAATCCTTATCTTTTTCATCATGCCACCGCCTTTGCAGTGCCATAACTATCTGGCTCAATGCTAACAGAGTATGCAAGGGTGTACGGCCTGATAACCGCAATAAAACGAATTAAGTCATGCTGTACCCCCCCGTTCATTCAGAGCATTTTCGTACTTTTTGATGTACATTTGCGCCATTACTTTTGTGTTATACATCTTTAGAATATCCTGATATGCATGTTCTGTTAGTTTTTCAGCTTCAACCTGACATTCTTCGATAGCCTTTACGAAGTCTTCCACTTTCGTACACACAAAGCCATTCTCACCATTATGGATAACATCCCAATTACCAATTACATTACTTACCACACATGCTTTCTTCATATACATGGATTCAAGTAGAGAAATTGGAAGTCCTTCCCATCTGCTTGGTAAAAGAAAAACATCTGCATTAACTGCATATCTAATTGCAGTGCTTCGGTCAGCCCATCCTGTGATTTCGATATTCTCGCTTGTAAGTTGGTCTCGAAGTTCACCATCACCAATCCAGACAAATTTCACATCTGGAAGTGATTCGGCTATCTTATTAAACAGTGTGGGATTTTTCTGATAGCAGATTCTTCCCAGTGTGTAAACTGTGAATGAGTGCTCTACTTTTTCCGTCTTATCAATAATCTCCTGAAGTTCTGCCATGTTGATGCCATTGTTCACATAAGTAGAACGCCTAGTAAGTTTCAAAGATTCTTGATGCTCACCCACGCTGCAACTGATGGTAGTACAATTTCGCTTTGCACACACCGATTCAATCACCTTAAACATTCTACGCTTCATCGGCTTATAATTTTCCATCAGAAAACTATAACCGTGCGGGGTATAGAACATTGGGATTTTTCCATTGAACGCAACCCGACCAATTGCACCAGCTTTACTACTATGTAGATGGATTACATCAGGCTTGATTTTTGCCGCTATTTTTTTAACTTCAAAAAATGCGGCGATATCTTTCGCCGGATCAATTGCACGTCCAAAGTTTTTGACTTCAATCAAATGAATTCGCTTGTCAAAGTAATCCTTATAATTTTCCGGCGTTTGCTTTCGCACCGCGTAAGCAATGTACATATCATAGGAATTGACCAGCTCATTTGCCAAATCAACTATGTAAGTAAAAACGCCTCCGCCCATAGCTTCGACTATGTACAGTATTTTCTTTTTCTCCGCCATAGATTTCTTCCTCCACTGATCCCTCAAATTTTTATCTATGTACACATCTGTTCTTCACAGATAGTATCTCTTTTTCCTCTTGCCACTCACACGGCTAAGTGTTTTCTTATACTGTCGTATCCAATTACCCCCGCAATCATGTTTCTACTTCATAAAACATCCGTTGAGTACACTCGTCTCTATTCCTCTATAACCGAAGTGTTGATTTATACAGTCGAACCCCGTATACCCTGCAATGACGTTTTTCTAAGTGTTGGATTGTTGAATCGAACCCTGTCGGGGCATGAGTTTTGTTAAAACTGTATATATCATCCAGTCCAATTCTCACCATTCATTGTTCGTTATGAACAAATCATTCACTTTAACCACTCAAAACATGTAATTATCATCACCATTCATGCTCTACTCAACAGCTGTTTTTTGAAGTAGAAATCATCTGTTTTTCTCTATTTTTCATGACTCAACAAACCGTTATGATGTTGGTGTCATTAGCGAGTCAGATAGTGTACTCAACAGCAGTTTCAGACATTAATGATAAACTCATGGATTTTTGTTGTTTTCTCCTGTTTTTCGCCATTCCCTCATAACATCTGAAAAAGTTGTGCCTATTTTGTGCCACAGGGGTCAAAAGTTCAGCGTTTTGTATAAATATCTTGCATTTACAGTTCATATAGCTGTGAAATATAACCAATTTCAGCACCCTATATAGTGTACAAAACAGGCTCTTTTTGACGATGTAACGTCAATACGGTTTGTTGAGTAGACATTTGTCGGTGCAGCGATTACGAAAAAATCAGCATCACTGTATGCTTCCTTCGCATCCAACGTTGCAGTCAGATCCAGCTCCTTTTCTGCCAGATACTTTTCAATGTACTCATCCTGAATCGGAGACTTCTTGTTATTGATCAGCTCTACTTTCTCAGGAATGATATCTACTGCCGTCACCTTGTGATGCTGAGACAGCAACGTAGCAATAGAAAGACCAACATAACCAGTACCAGCCACAGCAATCTTTAAATCTTTAAACTCTCTCATTTCTCTATCCCTCTAATTCTTTTATTTATAAAACTCAGCGTACCACTCAGCGAAATTTCTTAATCCAGTCCGCAGACTTGTGCTCGGCTTGTATCCGAAGTCACGCTCCAGTGCGCTGGTATCTGCATAGGTCACAGGCACATCACCCGGCTGCATCGGAAAAAGTTCCTTGTGTGCCTCGAAGTCATAATCTTCCGGCAGAACTTTCGCTCTTACTAACTCCTCACTCAGAATCTGCACGAAATCTAGCAGGTTCTCAGGGTTCTGATTACCAATGTTGTAAACTGCATACGGCGGAATCGGCAAACCATCTTCACCATTTTTCTTGTCCGGTGCTTTCTTCATCACACGGACAACACTCTCAACGATGTCATCCACATAAGTAAAATCACGCTTGCAGTTGCCATAGTTGAAAATCTTGATGGTTTCGCCCTTCACCAGCTTGTTGGTGAATCCGAAGTAGGCCATGTCCGGACGACCTGCAGGACCATACACTTTATAGTGACCAATAAATGGACCAATACGACAAGCTAGAATATAAAAAATAGGTTCTTTATCACGATTTTCTTTTGCAATCTCAATTGCTTTTTTTAATGCAGCAATATCATATGCAATTGCTTTAGCTGGACCAATATTTGGAACATCTATGCTGAAACAAGTTGCACCATTATATTCAAAAAAATCTTCACTAATATTAGATTTCTTTGAATTTTCCCTTGTACAAGCCACGAAATACTTAATATTTTTATTTTTTTGATTTTCAGTTAGTTTTTCTACAAAGGTTTCAAACCCACCATAATTTGCTGGTATTCCTTTTGAACCTATAATATAGACACTTTTCATTTTTTCTCCCAATACAAGAATGAAGAGGGACCCTACCTACTTCCCTCTCTTTTTAGTACGACTCCAAATGTTTTGGCAATAATTTTAATATCTTCACTGATGCTCCAATTTTGGATATACTTCATATCAAGTGCCACGACTTCTTCAAAGTCGGTAATGTCACTACGACCGCTAACTTGCCATAAGCCAGTGATTCCTGGTTTGGTTGTTAAGCGTTTGAAATGATGTAACTCATAGTGATGATACTCATCAAGCGTTGGTGGACGCGTGCCCACAACAGACATTTCACCTTTTAGGACATTGATAAATTGTGGTAATTCATCAAGTGACCAATCACGTAACTTATGTCCAAATGGGAAGATACGAGGGTCATCTTCCATCTTAAACATTAAGTCAGTATCCAAATCATTTTGTGCTAATAATTCTTTTTTGCGTTCTTCGGCATCGGTGTACATGCTTCTAAATTTGTAAATTTCAAAAACTTTACCGTTTTTACCAACACGTTTTTGTTTAAAGATTAGAGGTCCTGGTGATTGTTTCTTGACTATCGGTGCAATAATAATAGCTACAATCCCAGTAATCACTAAGCCAACTAAAGCCATTGCAATATCCATAAGACGTTTTAAAGCAATTTGACGGAATTTTACAATATTGAATGCTGTCGTTATGAAGGTCGTATCACCTAATTTTTTTAGAACACTATTTCCAACATAGAAGTCCGAATAATTCCCAACAGCTACTGTCGTTGGAATTCCTAACAATTTTAAGCAATGAGCAAATTCTATAAAATCATCTTGGTGATTTTTGGCAACAAATATCTCGTCAACTTGGTGATTTGCCACAAAATCTCTAATTTCTTTAGTACTTTTTAAGGTAGGCTGTGAAATGTCAGGATTATCACGACGACTGATATAAGCAGCAATATGGTAATTGGAATTGTTAAGGTCTTTAGTGACCTCCTTGTCATTTTTAAAATCTGTAACAAAGAGAATCTCTTTAGTAATAGGTGTATGGCTTCTAAAAAGATTTTTTGCTATAATTCGTCCAATAAATACAAACAGCGCTACTAAAATAAAAATTTGCCCCAAGAAGAAATAAGACATCTGTGAAATGTCATGGATAAAACGAATTTTTCCAAGTATCAGTACAAAAGTAAATAAAACTAAAACTTTCATACCATAAATCACAGATGCTTTTAATTCTTTTAAATAACCACGATTTGTAATTGAAGAGTATTCATCGCTCAAAACACCAACAATCACAATTAAAATCCCAAAAACAACTGCAAAGAATTTACTATCAAAAAAATGATAAGGATAAAATTGTGCTAAGATGAGGTAACTTACCACTAAAGCTATAATATCTGACAAAAGGTAATAAACTTTCTTTTTCGAATCTTCGCTATACATATAACCCCCTGTTCCCTACTCTAAGGTAAAAGTATCAGCTATTTTTTTCGTTTACCTCTACCATTTTTTGATTTTTCGTCACTCTTTCCGTAATTGCCATAACTACCGTACCCACCGTAACTACCATATGAACCATACTTATCTAAGTGAATATCATATTTATTCAAAATAACGCCAAGGAAAACTGAACCACTTTGTTCTAGTTGTTCTTTTAGTTTCGTAATCGTACGGCGTTTATCAGCTCCCGCTTTTACTACAAGCAAGCTAGCATCTGAATGGTGTGCTAGGATAGCAGCATCAATAACCAAACCAAGCGGTGGTGTATCAATGATAACATAGTCGTAAAGTCCACGAACAGTTTCAATCATCGATTTGAAGTTATCATTTTGAATCAATGATGTTGGATTTGGTGGAACTTGCCCAGCAGGAAGAATCATCAAATTATCAATACTTGTGTCACAAATAACATCTGACAACTCTGCATTTCCAGACAAGAAACTTGTCAACCCCTGATAACGTTCATTAGATTTAAACGTTCCTGACATGACTGAATTACGTGTATCCGCATCAATCAAAAGTGTACGGAAACCTGCACGCGCAAAAGAAATTGCAAGGTTAACAGACGTTGTTGATTTTCCTTCGCCAGATTGAGCTGAAGTCAACGTAATGACTTTTAAATCACGTCCGCTAAATTGAATATTGGTACGGATAGAATTGTAATATTCCTCCATAGACTTAACCATTTGAGCTTTAGCTCTCACTAATTCTAACTGTGGCATTACAATTTTTCTCCTTATAATTTATCAATATCTGGTACAACTCCTAAAAGTGTCATACCAAGTGTTTCTTCGATATCTTCTGGACGACGTACACGATCATCAAGTACTTCTGCTACCAAGATTCCTACGATAGCTAAGAAAACTCCAGCTAAAGCACCAATAACAGCATTTTTCTTAACATTTGGTGATGATGGGTGGCTTGGTTTTGTCGCAGATTCAAGGGTTGTCACGTCATCAACTTTTGTAACAGCTTTGATCTTTTCAGCCGCAACTTCACGAACAGTATTTGCAATATCACAAGCTCTTTGTGCATCCGTATCAGTCACAGAAATTGAAATAACACGAGTATCTGTTGGGATAGTTACTGCAATCTCTTTAGAAAGTTCACCAGCAGACATTGAGAGCTTTTCTTGATCAATAACTGATGACAAAACTTCACTTGACGTAATAACTTCCTTGTAATCATTAACCAAGTAAGAACCAGCTTGAAGGTCTTGGTTCGTAAGAGTTGCATCACTACTTCGGCTAACAACGTAGATACGTGTTGTCGAAGTATATTTTGGTTTAATGAAGAAAACACTACCTAATAAAGCAATTGTCCCAACAAGAAGACCAACAAATACGATAAAGAATTTTTTACTCCATAACTTTCTTAGCAAGTAGAGAACGTCAATTTCGATACTTGCATTATCATTTGTGTTCATATATACTCCTATAAATCTTTGTTTTCTAATAAGGTTTTCGCATTTCCTTCAAAAAGGTTATAAGCTCGCTTGCTTCCAAAATCTTTCATGATGATTTCTCGTGCCTGATCCATATAAGGCGGACGAGCATTTAGATTATGCATGTCACTAGAAACGATATGAACTAAGTTCTTATCTAAGAAATAGCGTGCACGTTTTTTAAAGACACGGTATTTATCTCCAAAAAGCTTTGGTTTTAAGACATGGGCGCTGTTAATCTGAGTATAGCAGCCCATATTAATCAACTCTCGCACGCGCTCCTCGTTATTTTCAAGAGCATTGTAACGTTCGATGTGAGCGATAATTGGAGTAACTCCATGCATAAGAACTTTACTAAGTCCTGTATGGATTTCCTTCCATGGAGTTGTCATACTAAACTCTATTAAAGCAAACTGCGTATCATTCATGCGAGGAACTTTATGCCCATCTAGTTTTTCAAGCAGCGCATTATTATAGTAGAGTTCTCCACCATATAAGATTTCTAAATCCTTAAACTTAGCTTCTGCGGCCTCTTTAACCTGCTTAAAGTTTGTCCAAATCTTCTCTTCTGGTGTTTTAAACAAGTCAGGTCTTCTGTGAGAGGTTGAAACAATAGTTCTTACCCCTTGGCGATAACTTTCGCCAATCAGAGCTAAACTTTCTTCTATAGTAGATGGTCCATCGTCTACATCAAAAACAATATGCGAGTGAATATCTATCATCTAACTTACTTACCTTCCATGACATCCTTGATTGCTTGCGAAGCTTTTGCCACACTAGCATCATCTAGCTTAATCATATAAAGACTTGATGATGGCATCGCATACGAAGTCAACTCACCAGTTGAACCCGTACCTGTTACTTCTTGTGAGGTTACAGTAAATTTCTTACCTGAGTCCAATTGAGTATTGACTAACTTCATCATGGTATCTAATTTCATATCAGTCTGGATAGAATCTTGAACATTCGAAATAATCGTTGAGTAATTAGAAACTGAGTTTAATGAAGTCAATTTGTTAAGGATAGCTTGGATGACCTTCATTTGATTATTACCGCGGTCATAATCACCACCTTTAAGATCATAACGCTCACGAACAAAGGCAAGAGCTTGCTCACCAGATGTTAAATCAACATTACCAACAGGGAATGAATAAGTATTTCCTGTATCTAAATTAATTGTAAATTCTTGGTCATTATAAACCGTTACTCCTCCAAGGGAATTAATCAAATTCATAAACGAATCAAAGTTTAGGCGAGCATAGTAGTCAATGGTGATACCATAGAGATTCTCAAGAGTCTTCTCTGAGGTTTCAACACCATAGATACCAGCGTGGGTTAATTTATCATATTGATCAGCGCCACCATCTGGAATCTTAACATAAGCATCACGAGGCGTTTCCGTCATCAAAATCTTATGAGTATTCATATTGACTGTTAAGATTAGGTTGACATCTGAACGCGATACGGTTGAGATAGAACCATATGTATCAATACCACTAATGTAAATGTTAAAGACATTTGAATCATGTGCTTTGGCTTCGTCTTTGATACTTGTCTTAATCTTATAAGAATAGATAGTTTTAAGATTTGATTGGAAATTCTCGTAAGACATTTCAAGCAAGCTTGAATAAGCACTGTTAAAGACCATAGCTTGACTTGATCCGTTAACTAAGTTCTCATAAGCAGCTTGATAAGAATCAACTTTTTCTGTCGCTAAGTCTACTCCTTTTTCTGACTTAATGTGAGACAAGAGTTCATTGATATTGCTACCGTCAGCATCTGTCGGTGCTTGAACACTTGTGAGGTCAGATACATCATTAACTGAGCTATTACTTGGAACAACCACACTCATCTCAATTTCTGAGTAAGAAGCCGTTTCATTCATATTATGTGCTACATCGACCAATGACTTAAAGGCAAAGAGGGATACTGCAGCAATGATTGAAAAGACAACCAAAAGGACTGTTGTTAGAACTCTGCTCTTTTTAAGAATACTTAATGTTAAACACAAAGCAAAAACAGCTACTAATATAATAGTATAAACAACGTTAAGATGTCTAAATGCCAAGATATGATGCGCATACATCATATAAGTGGCAAGACCAGCAAGCACAGCATACAAGACTAAAAGCGCCGCATTCACAATCTTCAAATCAGCAAACCTAGAGCGCCGCCGTGAGCTCTTATGGTGCTTATGATGACTACTGTGATGGTGACCATGGTAACTATTATGATGATGTGAGTGAGTCGGCATTTTAATAAATCTCCGCTTCCTAATTAATTGTTAACGTTCTTATTTTAGCACTTTATAAGAGTTATTGCAATTTCAAAAAAATCTGAAATTTTACATGATAATTCGTATACTTTTAATAAATATTAGTTTTAACAACGTTTTACCGCCTTTAAAAATACCGTTTTATGCACTTGTTACGTTTTGGTTACATTTTCGAAAAAAAGTCATCTTTATGTAATTATTCGGTTTTAGATACTTCTTTTTGTACATTTTTAAAATTTTGTCCATTTTTAGAGAATATTTCCAAACCAAACATTATTCCCACTATTAAAACGGCAAGCGCAATCATTAGAAAAAATCATTCTATTTTTGTCTAAACTTTTAATTGAAAAGTTCGTTTTTTTATCGCTTTCACATCTACTACATTTCCACTACTTGCGGGATTTGCGATTTTGAGCTAAACTAAGGCTATGAGAATACAACAATTACACTACATCGTTAAAATCGTGGAAACGGGCAGTATGAACGAGGCTGCAAAACAACTCTTCATCACTCAGCCAAGTTTGTCAAATGCCGTTCGTGACCTGGAACACGAGATGGGGATTGAGATTTTTATTCGTAATCCTAAGGGAATCACTCTGACAAAAGACGGGGTTGAGTTTCTTTCTTATGCGCGCCAAATACTTGAGCAGACGGCGCTTTTAGAGGAACGTTACAAGAGCAAAAACACCAACCGTGAGCTCTTTAGCGTCTCTGCGCAGCACTATGCTTTTGTGGTGAATGCTTTTGTTTCACTTCTGAAAAAGACAGACATGACACGCTATGAGCTTTTTCTTCGTGAAACCCGAACATACGAAATCATTGATGACGTCAAAAATTTTCGTTCTGAAATCGGGGTGCTTTTTCTAAACAGCTACAACCGTGATGTCTTGACAAAGATGTTTGATGACAATCATTTGACTTATACCAGTCTTTTCAAAACTCGTCCGCACATTTTTGTCAGCAAAAATAATCCGCTAGCTGAAAAGACACTGGTGACTATGGAAGATTTGGAAGAATTTCCTTACCTTAGCTACGATCAAGGAATTCACAACTCTTTTTACTTCTCTGAAGAAATCTTATCACAAATTCCACATAAAAAATCAATCGTTGTCAGTGACCGTGCGACGCTTTTCAATCTCTTGATTGGTCTTGACGGCTACACTATCGCTACAGGTATCTTAAATAGCAACCTTAATGGCAATGACATCGTATCAATTCCGCTTGAGGTTGAAGATATGATTGATATTGTCTACATTCGCCACGAAAAGGCTAATTTTTCAAAAATGGGTGAACGTTTTATCGATTATCTACTTGAAGAAGTACAATTTGATAAATAAAAAGTTCTTGGACAGAGTCCAAGAACTTTTTATATTTCATTGTCTTAATTCATGCTTTATTATCTCATTGATTTTGTCAAAATAGAAGGCCTTTGTGTCATATTTAACGCCTGCATAAATGGCTAAATCAATGATTTTATCTAGAAAGGCTTGCGATGAGAAATTCGTTGTGCGATGAAGTTCTTCTTCATCAAATGATTTAATCAGATGAGCAAGAGGGTTTCGGACAGATTTCTCAAATTGACGAAGCTCTGTGATTAAGTTTTTAATATGATCTGGCAACTGACTGTATTGCAAGAGCTCTGCTAAACTACGAGACGTCACCTTTGCATCACGGCGAATCACCAAATACTTATGAAAAATAGGATAGTCGCTCTGCTTCATTTCTGTAAAAAGCCAAGTATCATACTGATCATTTTTAGCATCATGGATAAACTCTTCTAGATTAGGAATCTCACGCTTTGCTAAGCGATAAAAAAGTCTGTATAGAATAGGACTAACTGAGCGGACAAAATCAATGATATTACCATTTTTCACCTTAGCTTCCAAATCCATAATATAATTTGCTAATTGTTCTTCCTCATACGCATTGCTAATGAGTGAAACGCCATAATTGGCTAAAATTGCTTGATTTTCTGCTGGATGTGAAAAAGCAAAGTCAACGTTAAGTTCCCTACGCTCTTTTAACATTTCTAAAAGATAGTGACTTTGCGCTGGAAAATCGCTGTGCTGCTCTGCTATTTTCCAAGCGTGATTATAAGCATAGACATCCGAAAGAATGTCTATTGTTTCATATATTTCTTGCATTAATCTGCAATAAGAGTTTCAAGACCGACTTTCATCATGTCTGTGAAAGTTGTTTGGCGTTCTTGAGCTGTTGTGTCTTCGTCAGCAACCAAGCTATCAGAGATTGTCATGATACCAAGTGCTTGAACACCGTGTTTGGCAGCGAGATAGTAAAGTGCAGCTGCTTCCATCTCAACGGCTTTCACGCCAAGTTGACCAAGTTTGATGTTGTTTTCTGCGAAATCAGAGTAAAAGGCATCAACTGACAAAACACTACCAACATGTGTTGTCATACCAAGGTCTTTAGCGATGTGGTAAGCTTTATCAAGCAATGTGAAGTCTGCGATTTGTGGGAAATCGTATTGTGGCCATTCGTTTTTAATCATGCTTGATGTTGTTGCGGCTGCTTGCGCAAGGACAAGTTCACGCACGTGAACATCTTTATTAAGTGAACCTGCTGTTCCGACACGGATTAATTTTTTAACACCGTATGATTGAATCAGTTCAGTCGCATAGATTGAGATTGAAGGCATTCCCATACCTGTTCCCATAACGCTGACACGTTCACCTTTGTAAGTCCCTGTGAAACCAAGCATACCACGGACGTTGTTAAAGCAAACAGCATCTTCTAGGAAGTTTTCTGCGATAAATTTTGCACGGAGTGGGTCTCCTGGAAGTAAGATTTTATCTGCGATTTGGCCTTGTTTGGCTTCGATATGGATTGACATAAATTTTCCTTTCAATACGTTTAAAAATACTATTTATACAAACAGCTACCGCTACTGCAATGAGTAAAACTGGCAAGGCTTGTAAATTTTGTCCTGTAAATGAGACAACTAGTCCAACTGCTGTCAAAGGGGCATTCATAGTAATGGCCAAGAAGACACTTGACCCAATTAACATGGCTGAGTTCATCGAAATATCTGGAAAAGCTAACTGACAAAGCACAGCAAATAGAAATCCTAAAACTACCCCCATTGAAAACGATGGTGTTAAGGTACCTCCGTATGCGCCATTTTTTAGCGTCAATAAGACAAGACAAGCTTTGATGATAAGAATAGGAATAGCATAAGATAAAGTCATGCCATCAAAAACAGCTTGTGCCAAAGCTCCGCCATTCCCCAAAATCTCTGGAAAATAGAGGGCAACACTGGCTAAAAGTAAGAAAGTTAAAGGTAACTTCCATAAGATGGCTTCATGAGTCTCTTTGCCAACTTGAGCTTTTTGGGTTAGACGTCGAAAAACTTCTGCAAGAGGGGTAATCAACACAGCTACTAACACTGCCAGCAGACAAGTGGCAAGATTGAGCGAAATTTGACCTCCATGATAAAGTGGTGCATCTGATATAACAAGTCCTGCAATAAGGCTAGCAAAAATACTTGTCAGAGACACAGCCATAACATTCATCAATGAGAGCCCAACACCTAAAGTCTCAAAAGCAAAAAAGATGCTAGCAATTGGTACTTGATAAACTGCTGAGAGACCAGCTGAGGCCCCACAAGCAATTGCAAGGCGTCTATCAGGCAAGTTCAAATGCATATAATCAGAGATACGACCTGCTCCAAGAGCCCCAAGCTCTCGTGGCGCTCCTTCTTTTCCAATCGGAGATCCCGCACCAACCGAAGCTACCTGTAAGAAAATATTCATCAAGTGAATCCCTAAAGCTGGGCGTTCAGAGCAAGGATTATCAGCCTTCATCTGAGATTCAACTGAGATAAGACGACGATTTTTTCGTTGAAGCACATACCAGATAAGCGCAGAGACCATCCCTGCAATCACAATCATCAAGAATTGTCTTTGGGAAATAGCTAGCACTTTTGTCTCTTCACTATGTCCTAAAACAATCTTCTCGACCATTTCTAAAAATTCATGAAGTAAGATACCACCTAAACCAGCCACCACACTAGTTGCCAGTAAAACTACTCCAAAACGTAAACAATAGCTGAAATTTTGAAATCGATTATTTTGTATAAGCATCTAAAAATTGTTCTAACAAATGATTCATCTGAGAATAATCATAAGTTAAAATTTCTTGTTTTGTCTGGATATAAGGGTGTGTGGCAACTTGTTCATCATAATCAACTTCTTGAGCCAGTAAATCCTGAACCATGTCTTTTGAAAATTCCAAATGACATTGAAAAGCGTAATGCTTGTCACTATACTTGGTGATTTGTCGTGGGCAAGCTTGACTAGCGGCAAGAATTTGCGCCCCTTCTGTCATGCCTGGCATATCACCGTGCCAATGACCAACAGTCACCGTCTTACCAAAATATGTCAAACGTTTATCAGTTTTACCAGCCTGAGTCAAGGAAATTGGAAAATTTCCGATCTCCTTCTCAGGACTATGTTCAACTGGTGCGCCATAAGCTTCACCCAGTAACTGTGCGCCAAGACAAACACCAATGATGCGTTTATCATGTGCGATAGCATCTTTAATCAAAGCTATTTCAGCTTGAGCATCAAAATGCGGGCATTCTTCTACTGTCGTACGAGGGCTCTGCGGTCCCCCCATGACTATGAGTAAATCAATTTTAGAGCTGTCAACTGGTAACTTCTCTCCTTGATAAAGCTTTGTTAGGCTAACCTCATGACCTCGCTTAATCGCCCAATCGTAATAAGCTCCAGGTGCTTCAAAAGCTTCGTGAATAACAAAATGAACTCGCACAGCACACTCCTTTTATCCAAAGACTAAAGATTGTAAATTAAAGTTCTGCCAAAACAGCTTTAACAAGTGTTTTGAAATCTTCTTTAATTTGTTGTGTTACAGCAACCACTTCTTCGTGGTTAAGTGAACTTTGGAAACCAGCTGCATGGTTTGTAATAGCAGAAATTCCCAAGACTTTCAAACCTGAGTGAGCGGCAACGATAACTTCAGGAACTGTTGACATACCAACAGCGTCTGCACCAAGTGTTTGGAAAGCGCGGATTTCTGCAGGTGTTTCATAACAAGGACCTGACACACCAAGGTAAACCCCTTCGTCAAGTTTGATACCGATTTTTTCAGCAACTTTGTGAGCAATGGCACGGTAGTCTGCTGTATAAGCATCTGACATATCTGGGAAACGTGGTCCGAAGTCATCAAGGTTAGCCCCAATCAATGGGTTTTGACCTGTCATGTTGATATGATCTGAAATAGCCATCAAAGTACCGGGACCAAAGCCGATACCACCCGCAGCGTTTGTTACGATAAGACCTTTACAACCAAGGGCTTTCATCACGCGTACTGGGAAAGTTACCAATTCCATTGGGTTCCCTTCGTAGAAGTGGAAACGGCCTTGAAGAGCAAGGACTTTGTGACCACCAAGATCACCGTAAACCAATTGACCTGCGTGACCTGCTACTGTTGATTTACCCCAATTTGGGATTTTTTCGTAAGGGATGACAACTGCATTATCGATTTCTTCGGCAAGTTCACCAAGACCTGAACCTAGGATAAGTCCGATTTCTGGAGCATCACAAGCTTGTGAGACTAAAAACTGACGTGCTTCTTCAATTTTTTCAATAATTGTAGACATGTATTACCTCTTATACTAATTTATCTAAGAATGATTGACCAATCATCGCTTTTTCAACGCCAAAGTTTTCGGCGATTGTTGCTGAGATATCAGCGAAGTGTCCGACTGGCAAGATACCATTGCCTTTGAAGGCTGGACTGTAAGCTAACAATGGGACATATTCACGTGTGTGGTCTGTACCTGTGTAAGTTGGGTCATTACCGTGGTCTGCCGTAATCAAAAGAAGGTCATCTTCTTTCATGTTTTCCAAGATTTCAGGCATGCGTTTGTCGAAATCTTCAAGACAGTCACGGTAACCAGCAGCGTTACGACGGTGACCATACATCGCGTCGAAGTCCACTAGGTTTGTAAATGACAAACCTTTTGTGAATTCAGGCAACTGCATTGTTTTAAGAAGAGTATCAACACCGTGCATGTTTGATTTGTTATGTCCCATATCGTTTGTGATACCTGAGCCATTAAAGATATCATTGATTTTACCAACACCGTAAGTTGAAATACCAGCATCAGCTAACTTGTTAAGAACAGTTGGTGCAAATGGTGACAATGCATAGTCACGACGGTTAGCTGTACGTGTGAAGTTTCCAGGTTCTCCAACGTATGGACGTGCAATGATACGACCTAAAAGTGCTGGACGTTCTAGTGTGATTGAACGAGCAAATTCACAGATTTTGTAAAGTTCTTCAACTGGAATAACATCTTCATGCGCAGCAATTTGAAGAACAGGGTCAGCTGATGTATAGATGATTAACTCACCTGTTTCCATTTGACGTGGACCGAAATCATCGATAACCGCTGTTCCTGAGTATGGTTTGTTAGCTTCACGAATGACTTTACATCCTGAAAATTCTTCGATTTTTGTCAAGATTTCTTCAGGGAAGCCATCAAGGAATGTATCAAATGGTTCTGTAATGTTAAGACCCATGATTTCCCAGTGGCCTGTCATTGTGTCTTTACCAAGAGAAACTTCTTCTAGTTTAGTCGCATAACCAGTTGGTTGAACTTCAGCTGGAACAGTTTTTAGAGGAGTTTCACGAGGAATATTTCCAAGACCGATTTTAGCCATGTTTGGAACATTAAGTCCGACTGTTTTTGAAATGTGACCAAGTGTGTCTGACGCACCATCAGGAACACCAGCATTGACAAAGTTATTGGCATCTGGTGCTGCACCAATTCCAACTGAATCAAGCACAACAAGGTGAATACGATTAAAAGTTGACATAGTTTTCCTAATCTAGGGTGGTTACGGTTGGCACCCAAAACCTCCTAATCAACTGCAAGGTATGCAGGATTAGAAATAATAATTTGATTTTTTGCGATAACATAGTAAACAGGAGACTATCGGCTATTCTTAGTCAAACCATCTCCTGTAAACTTTCTTTATTTAGCTTCTAAAATTTTAACGCCGTCTTTACCAGCAACGATAACTTTGTTAACCATACCATTGAAGAGACCGTCTTCAACAACACCGACCATGGCTTTCAATTCTTTACCAAGTTCAACTGGATTTTTAATAGCACCAAGGTCAAGGTCGATGATATAGTTTTTCATATCAGTGACAAAGCGTTCGCCGTTTGCCATGCGGTATGATGGTTTGTAACCTTTTTTCTCGAATTCACGGAAAATGCGGTCAGCACCATATTGCACAACTTCAACTGGCAATTTGAAAGCACCGAGTGTGTCGACCATTTTAGATTCGTCAACAACCCAGATGTATTCTTTACTTGGTGTAGCAACGATTTTTTCCATAAGAAGAGCACCGCCGCCACCTTTGATACCGTTGAAGTTTTTATCTACTTCATCAGCACCGTCGACAGTTACATCGATAACATCGATATCATCAACAGCTTTCAAAGGAATACCAAGGCCTTCTGCTTGAGCTGTTGTTTGGCTTGAAGTTGTCACACCGACAACTTTAAGGCCTTCTTCTTTCATACGACGACCGATTTCTTCAACGAAGAAATATGCTGTTGAACCAGTTCCAAGTCCAACGACCATGCCGTCTTTCACATACTGAGCAGCTGTAACACCAGCCATTTTTTTTAAGTTTTTCCATAACAACCTCACCTAAATTTATATGTAAAACAAAAATTACCTATTTCTAACTAACTATTATATCATGATTTAGGGTGTTTTCGCTACAATGGATTACTAAAGAAATTACCTGATGATTTTATATTGCATTTTTCTTGTTTTTTAAGTAGAATATCATTAAATTATCAGTAAATTAAACAAGGAGACAGTTTGGATAAGAAACCTAAATTAAGTATTAATAATCTTATTAAACACTTATCTGATAAGGGGATATCTTTTAAGTATCACTCCAAAGAAGAAATCATTGATGTTCTCGAAAATAAGACTTACTATTATAAACTATCTAGCTATCGAAAAAATTTCCCGAAAACCCCTGATAAAAAATATATAAATCTTGATTTTAAAGCTTTAGTTGACTTAGCATCAATTGATACCTACTTCAGAGAAATCATACTAGATATGTCTCTTGATATCGAACACATGGTTAAAACTAAAGTAATGACCGATATAACCTATAATGATAATGAAGATGGTTATCATATTGTCAACGATTTTAAGTACCATTACCCCCAAAAATATAATAAAATGTATCAACAATTCAGCTACACTGAATACAAAAAAGACATGTTTGAAAAACGACAAGTTTTACCTATTTGGGTTTTAATGGAAATAACAGATTTTGGTACCTTCACAATGATTAGTGAGTTATACGCCAACACTAACTCAGATATTCAAAAAATCATCTTTTCAAAACAATTGAAATACATTAAAAATTTAAGAAATGCTTCTGCTCATAATAATGTCTTTATTATTAATTTATTTGATCGCAATTCACATATTAAGCATCCAGATAGCCAAACAAAATCATATGCTCAAGTTATGAAAATTCCAAAGGGATTGGTCTATTATTACAAAACTCACGACCTCATTAATCTTTTTTTTTACAATAAAAAACTATGCTCTAAAGAATTAAATAAGCATCGGTACAATGAATGTTTAGTTTTACTTAATCGAATGAAAAAAGAAGATTACCTTTATTCTTCTGCACCTAAGCTTCAAAAATTCTTTCGTTTCATGACCTTTTGTGTTGACTTTTTAGATAGTAAATAATAGAATTATTGTTAAGGAAACAAGGTTTGCCCTTGGCTCGTTTGAGTTTATAAAAAGCCGGCACATGGTGCCGGTTTTTTCTGTGTTATTCTATAATAAAAATCGCTTTTATGCTCCTTTACTTCCAGCCCTCTTCTATTGCTTGAAAAAATTTTTTGCGTTACAATTAAATATGATATTTTTTGAAAAACTAGATTGGAATGACATAAATGATTACAAAAGAATTCGACACAATTGCTGCGATTTCAACACCTTTAGGGGAAGGGGCTATCGGAATTGTCCGACTTTCTGGGACTGACGCGCTAGCTATTGCCCAAAAAGTTTATCGTGGTAAAGATTTGTCAAAAGTTGCCTCACATACGATTAATTACGGGCACATTGTTGATCCTGATAATGATGAAATTCTTGATGAGGTTATGGTCTCTGTCATGTTGGCACCAAAAACGTTCACACGTGAAAATGTCATTGAGATTAATACGCACGGTGGAGTTGCTGTTACTAACGAAATCTTGCAACTCCTTCTTCGTCAAGGCGCTCGTCTGGCTGAACCTGGTGAATTTACCAAACGTGCTTTCTTGAATGGTCGTGTGGACTTGACTCAAGCGGAAGCCATTATGGATATTATCCGTGCTAAGACTGACAAAGCTATGAATATTGCTGTCAAACAGCTAGATGGTTCGCTTTCAAAGCTCATCAACGATACGCGTCAAGAAATCCTTAATACATTAGCTCAAGTTGAAGTAAACATTGATTACCCTGAGTACGACGACGTAGAAGAAATGACAACAGCTCTTATTCGTGAAAAAACACAAGAATTCCAAACTCTTTTGGAAAATCTCTTGGCTACTGCAAAACGTGGTAAAATCCTTCGCGAAGGTTTGTCAACTGCTATCATCGGTCGTCCAAACGTTGGGAAATCAAGTCTTTTGAACAATCTGCTTCGTGAAGACAAAGCTATCGTTACTGACATCGAAGGAACAACTCGTGACGTGATTGAAGAATACGTCAACATCAAAGGTGTGCCTTTGAAATTGGTTGATACCGCTGGTATTCGCGAAACAGATGACGTAGTTGAAAAAATCGGTGTGGAACGTTCTAAAAAAGCTCTTGAGGAGGCTGATTTGGTCCTTCTTGTCCTTAACAGCTCTGAACCACTAACCGACCAAGACCGTGCTCTTCTTGAACTTAGCAAGGATAGCAACCGCATTATCTTGCTTAATAAAACTGATTTACCAGAAAAAATTGAAGCTGATGAATTGCCTGATGATGTGATTCGCATTTCAGTTCTTAAAAATCAAAACATTGATTTGATTGAAGAACGTATCAACCAACTCTTCTTTGACAACGCTGGTATCGTTGAAAAAGATGCAACATACCTTTCAAATGCTCGCCACATCGGTTTGATTGAAAAAGCTGTACAAAGCTTGCAATCAGTCAACGAAGGACTTAAAGCTGGTATGCCAGTTGACCTTCTACAAATTGACTTGACACGTTGTTGGGAAATTCTTGGAGAAATCACTGGTGAAGCCGCACCAGACGAGCTCATCACAAAACTCTTCACACAATTCTGTCTTGGAAAATAAGAAAAACTCGCCAGACGATGGCGAGTTTTTTAATACCTATTTTTCTAAAATAGCTTTGACACGCTTTTGAAGGTCTGGGATAACTTCTTCTTCAAACCATGGATTCTTGCGCTGCCAAATGTTATTTCGTGGCGATGGGTGCACCAATGGGAAAAATTCTGGCAAATAGTCTTTATAGTGTTTGACGGTATCCGTAAGCTTAGCTGAGGATTTTTGCTTCAAATAATAGCGTTGCGCATAAGAACCAACTAAAATATGCAACTCAATATTGGGTGCTAAAGCTAGGGTACGCTTGTGCCATTTATCTGCAAAACCTTTTCGCGGCGCTAAATCACCTGATTTTCCCTTACCTGGGAAATAATAATCCATTGGTACCACCGCAAAAAGTCCTGAATTATAGAAAGTCTCACGGTCAACGCCTAACCATTTTCGTAAATTATCCCCACTCGGGTCATTCCAATAAAGTCCCGATTCTTGCGCTCGAATACCAGGAGCTTGCCCAACAATATTGATACGAGCGGTTTTTGGAACAGTAAAAAGTGGCTTAATACCTTGCTCGGTGTATGAGGCATTTTGCTCATCAGCCATAATATCAGCCACTAATTGTTCAAGTCTATCCATACAATCACTTCTTTCTAAAAATAAAGAAGAGTCTTTTGCTAACGCAAAAACCCTCTTCTTTTTTCTGTATTATTTGATCAATTCGTAAAGTGCTTCAGCGTAGATAGCAGCTGCACGATAAAGATCTTCAACATCTGCGAATTCGTTTGCTTGGTGCATTGTGTTCACGTAGTCTGGGAACATAGCACCGAAGGCAACACCGCGTTTAAGAAGACGACCAAAAGTACCACCACCGATAACTTGTTCGTAACCTTTCAAGCCAGTTTGTTTTTCGTAAACTGAAAGAAGTGTTGAAACCAATGGATCATCAGCTGGAACATAGTGTGGAGTGTGTTCGTGCTCTGACAATGTCACTGCTGTCACACCATCAAGTTTTTCAAGCTCAGCTTTGATTGTTTGAGCATCAGTACCTTGTGGGTAACGGAAGTTAAGTGTGATTGTGTTGTCATCTGAGTTGCGGTCAAATTTGAAGATACCAGCGTTCATGCTAAGGGCACCCATTTTAGCGTCTGTGTAAGCAACACCAAGGTTTTCACCAGCAAAGTCTTGGTGAAGCACGTTAGCTGTTGTGTCAAGGTAAACTTTAGCAGCACCGTTAAAGGCAAACTGATCCAAGAATTTAGCAAGGTAAGTTGCTGCGTTAAGACCAAGTTCTGGAGTTGAACCGTGAGCTGATTTACCGATTACTGTAACGCGGAAAGCGTCACCTTCTTGAACAAGCTCAGCTTTAAGATTTTCAGCAGCCGTAAAAGCAGCAAGTTTTTCTTGAAGTTCAGCTAAAGTGCTGTCTGCTGTAAATACTGCTGTTGCTGATTCTGGAACCATGTTGTCACGAAGACCAGCTTCAAAAGTATTCAAAGTGAAAGCACCGTTGTTTTCACCTGCGAAGTGAAGGTATTCAGTAATGTTACCTTTTTCACCGTTGATGATTGGGAATTCAGCATCTGGAGAGAATCCAAAATCAGGATCTTTCAAACCGTTATGTGCGAAATAGTATTCCATATCGCCCCAACCTGATTCTTCGTCAGTACCAACGATGAAACGAACACGTTTAGATACTGGAAGACCAAGATCTTTGATGATTTTTAGGGCATAGTAACATGCCATTGTAGGACCTTTATCATCTGATGATCCACGCGCATAAAGACGTCCGTCTTTGATAACTGGTTCGTAGGGATCTGTATCCCAACCGCTACCTGCTGGCACAACGTCTAAGTGAGCAAAGATACCAAGTACTTCGTCACCTTCACCAAATTCAAAGTCACCAGCGTAGTTGTCGATATTACGAGTTTTGTAACCATCGCGTTCAGCCATTGCAAGGAAGTGTTCCAAAGCTTTTGCTGGACCAGGTCCGAATGGGTGCTCTTTATCAGCTTTGCTGTCATCACGTTCAGAGTTGATGCGCAAAAGTGCAAAGAGGTCTTCCATCATGGCATCTTTACGTTTTTCAACTTCTGCTTTAAAGTCTACTGTCATTTCTTATAACTCCTCCATAAATGTAGCTTCTCTTTCACAGAAAATCTACGTCATTTTATCTTTTGAGCCAACTTACCAATAGTAACTCATATTTTAAGATTTGTAAACCTAGTTTGGTAAATTCTTCACTAAGTTTTATGCATAAAGCTTAAAAAGTTCTGCTTATCGACGTTCGATGATTTCATCCACTGGCAAACGATAACTTGATTCTGGTTTATCATCGCTGTAACCAACTGTTATCAAAAGTTCTGGACGGAAACGTTTGTCAATTTCTAGAATATCATTTGGCAGAGATTTATCAAAACCAAGAATAATATTTGATGAGATATCTTGGTCAGTCAATGCTAGAACCAGATTCATCGCAACAATACCAGCATTGAGTGCTAGGTATTCGCCTTTACGTTTGTCATCATATTCTGCATAACGTGCTGGCAAAGTTTCCATATAATATTCTAGCTTGGCATTGTCCAATGATTTGACACCAATGCGAGCAATCTTGCGAGAGCGTTGCACTAAATCAGTATCTGTAAAGAGTGCCACAACATATTGAGCTTCTTTAACTTGTTTTTTGTTAATATCTGGGAGATGTTCAGCCAGTTCTGCTTTTTTCTCTTCAACAATCACAAATTTCCATGGTTGAATGTTATTAGCACTAGGTGCTAAGGTGGCAATTTCAATAGCAGTACGCAAATCTTTATAGTCTACGGGTTTGTCATTGAAAGTTTTGATGGCATGGCGCTTTTTATTCAATTCTAGAAATTTCATAAGCGACCCTCCTTTTTTAATTATATGCTCTTTTATTTTATCATTTTTTGGAAGAGTTTACAGCTATTTTGCACGGCTGCTGATCCAAAAATTAAGTCGACTTAAAAAGAAAGACCAGAACTTGCGTTCTGGTTATCAGTTATTATTTCATCGTTTTTTTCTTAATGAGGTAAGCTAGGGTTGCTAGCCATGAGAGGATGTTCACGACAATCAATGCCTTAAACCAAGTGCTGATGTGGTAGGTAATGGTTAGCGTGTTTTTTCCTGCTTTTTGCATCACGGTTGGTGTGCCAATACCAGACAAAGAATAATCCTTATCGTTCAGTTTTTTGCCGTTAAGTGTCAACTCAGTATCCTTATACTTAACAGCTGGGATAATCGCCCAATCGCTGGTATCTGCATACCAAGTGAAGGTTAGCTCATTATCTCCTTGTGTTTTTTTGAATAAATCGGTATGCCCTAAGACAAATTCTTCATACAAGACATACTTGTTTTCTTTGTTTGATTTGTCAGCCGGCAAGTAATCTGGCGTTGATTTTGACACAATATCCAGCAGTTTAAATTTATCTGAGTCGTAAAAGCTTGCTCGCACATCGGCAGGATTTCCCCAGATAAAGGTGTGCTTCTTACGTTGAATTGGGTATTTAGTATTGTAATACTCATCAATCTTTTCGCTCTGCAATTGTGATAACTGTGCTAGGCTTAAAACATTGATGACAATTAATCCGACAGTAACGATTTTTGACCATTTTTTATCAAAATAACGATCCAAAACCATAGCCGCTGCTAAAAGCAACAAGACAGTGGCTGGCACAAAGAAACGAAATGGAAATTGAATCAGATTAACCAGCGGAAGATTCAATTGGTTGACCGTATACCAAGGGAAAATACTGCTTGATAGCACCAAAAAAAGGAAAAAGGCCCCTGTCACCACGCGCAGCAATTGATCAAAATGACGCCAGTGTCTAAATGAAAAGTACAGTTGATACAAAAGTACCAAAACAAGCGCCTTAGGCGTTAACAACCACTCGATACTGCGTTGGTTGACGGTCATAATGTACAATTTTGAATTGATGAATGGCTCAACCAAATTGTTGCTACGTCCAACATCAATCAAAGCTGCCCAGACATTTGCCGTTAGTAAAAGGCTAAGCAAAACAGCTTGAACGCCCTTAATAAAGACTTCTTTTTTCTTGTCAGATTTGAAAAATCCGTACAAGTAAAATGGCAAGTAAGCCAAGATTAACAAGAAACAGCTAAGCATGTGGACTTGCATCATAACTGCCACTGCTACTGCCAAGCGCAGCACACCTACTTTTTTCGTTCTGATAAAGTCAACAGCTGGGATTAAACACCATGGCATAAAAGCTGCGCCCCAACTTGAGAAACCTTGTCTAAAGGTCCAGTACTGAACCGAAAACGTCATCATGTAAAAGGCTGCTACTCCAAGGGCTATTTTGGGTTTGACAGAAGCTCTGCGATTCAAACGATACATCGAAAAGCCAGTAATCACACTCAACAAGAAACGTGACAAAAGCTGATAGGTATACCAGTTTTTGCTGATGAGTACCAAAATCCCTTGAAAATAAGCAAAATACGGGCCATATAAAGCATTAACAATTCGACCTGAACTGTAAAAGCCATACAGTGACATAAAATAACTAAAGTTACCTGTCTTAATTTGCATAGCCGTCTCATAAAAACGATTGTAGTGAAAGAGAAAATCACTACCCGCAATAACACCACGAGACGTTAATTGGGGAAGCAAGAGTAACACGGCGACCAAAACAATCACAATGCTTGGAAGCCAAGTGCTCTTTTGACTTAACTGAGAGAGGCCTTGCTTCATTTTTTTAAACATGCGTATCTCCTTAAAAATCCCTATCCATGTTAGCACAGTTTAAAATAGATTACAATCAGAAAAAGAAAGTTTCATGAAAGTTTTCAGTTCATGCATTTGCGATTTAATTACTAATTAATCTATTTTTGGTAACAATATATTATAACAGTCGTAGAATATAGGAGCTTCTACATGACTTATTTGTCCACAATCATAAACAGATTTACAGACAAATAATAAATCCTCTGTATTTCCATGTAGTGTCATTATTTTGCGTGTTAAAACATTCTTGGCAAACATTTTTTCATTAAAGGAACAGAGATAAAGGTCGGAAACCAATAGGCTAATAATTCATTTCGATAGTATTTTAAAGCAACTCCACGTGCAGCAATAATGCCTGAAGTTTCACGAATAGCCACCACTGCTTGTTTCAAAATAGTAGATGAATTCATTAAATTTTCCGCAGAAGCACTTGGCTGATTAATATTTCCATATTTTCCTGCAACAGAAACTACAGCTGCCTTAATTGCCATGTGAAGCCAAATCCATTCCAACATATCATATGGCTTTTCTAATGAAATCTGACAATCTGAAAATAATGTTTCAATATCTGAATAATTCGGAATTTCAGTTTTTTCCTCTTTTTCAATCATAAAATGGTCAAAAACACAAGCTTCTAAATGTGTCGAAGAACACTTACCACCAGCAACAGGATAACCTAACAGGTAATCATGTCCGCTCATAAGAGTGTCAAGTGATTCTCTATTTTCCCAAACACCACAGGCAAGAATAATTGTCCCTCTAATCTGTGAATTATCAAGGCTTTCAATAATATCCTCTATCCTACCAGATGGTACACTAACAAAAATAAAATCATAAACCTTTTGAGAACAATGCTTGACATCATAAGTATCTCTAACTTGATTTCCGTACTTATCCGTTCGTCCGTCAAGTAAGTCAACCTCTAACATTTCAATACTATTCTTATCACTATCTTCTCGGATAAAATGTTCTACTTCATGGCCAGCTTTCTCAAAAAGATAAGCATACGTTGTCCCAATCACTCCCAAACCGACAACTAAAATTTTTATTTTTTCTCTCCTTAAATTCCCTATTTATAACTCTAAAATCGTGTATGTTGCCTCTTTTAACACTTGCAACGCTCTTTGAAAATCCGCTGTTTTCGTTAAAATGTAGTCTGTGTCATAAGTTGAAATAGCGAAAATACCAATATTATTTTCTGCTAAAAGGCTTGAAATTTTTGATAAAATGCCAATCAAAGAAAAGTCTAAAACACCCTCGATTCGAAAAACTGACCAAGTCTTATCAACAGTCAAAGCATTTTCAGGGACAAGTGCAATCGGACAAACAAGTGATTTTTCGTCATCTGTTGCCCCAGGATTTTCCAGATTGACTTGTGAATAATCCTCAACTTGGCAAACAGCAAATTCTTCAGTAATCGGTTTAATGGTTAACATCCGCTTTCTCTTCAGCCAATTTTTCCTTAACAACTACGGCAACATTTCGTGGAATGCCACAATTGATGATATCCTCAACATCGGCTTTTTGGACATTTGGCAAGCTCTTAAAGTGTTTCATGAGTAATTGCTTGCGTTTTGGTCCCAAGCCAGCAATACCATCGAGTTTTGATGAGAATGAATTTTTGGAACGTAGTTGACGGTGGAAGGTAATGGCAAATCGGTGAACCTCATCTTGGATACGTTGAAGCAAGAAGAATTCTTCAGAATTTCGTGGCAATTCGACAACTTCTAATGGGTCACCAAAGAGTAATTCATGCGTTTGGTGCTTGTCATTTTTTTGCAGACCAGCGATTGGAATATCGAGTCCAAGTTTATTTTCAATGACATCACGTGCAACATTAACCTGACCTTGACCACCATCGATGATAATCAAATCTGGTGGTGTCAGCCCGTCTTTCATGACACGACTGTATCTACGATAAATGACCTCGCGCATGCTGGCATAGTCATCTGGTCCAACCACAGTTTTAATCTTAAATTTGCGGTAATTTTTCTTACTTGGTTTTCCATTAACAAAAACAACCATCCCAGCAACTGGGCTTGTTCCTTGAATATTTGAGTTATCAAAAGCTTCAATGCGCACAGGTTTTGGAATATTGAGCAATTCACCGATATTTTCAATAGCGCCATGTGTTTTGCGGATATCTTTCTCTAGCAAGTCAAATTTTTGTTGCAGGCTGACACGCGCATTTTTTATGGCTAGATTGACCAGCTGTTTCTTCTCACCGCGTTGCGGTTTAATGACCTTAGTATCTACCACTGCTTTAACTAATTCTTCGTCAATGTCCTGAGGAATAAAGATTTCTTTTGGAATAAAATGCTTGCTGTCGCGGTAAAATTGTCCGACATAGGTTAAGAAATCTTCCTCTGGGTCATTGTAGTAAGGAAACATGTTGACATCACGTTGAATGAGTTTTCCTTGGCGAACAAAGAAAACCTGAACACACATCCAACCTTTGTCGACATAATAACCAAAAATATCACGGTCCATCATATCTTGGTTCATGACACGTTGTTTAGTACGAAGAGTTGAGATGGCTTGCAGCAAATCACGGTATTCAGCTGCGCGTTCAAATTCCATCATGTCTGACGCTTTTTGCATTTTGTCTTTCAAGCCATCGACGATTTTATTGTCTTTGCCATCAAGAAAATTCTTGACGTCTTGCGCCATTTCAACAAAATAATCATGGTCCACATGACAGATGGTATGAGCTTTACATTGACCTAAATGGTAATAAAAACAAACCTTGTTAGCAGGATTGGTACATTTTTTAAAGGGAAAAATGCGATCCAAAAGTCGTTTAATCTCTGTCGCTGCCCCTGAATCAGGGTAAGGGCCAAAGTACATGGCACCATCTTTTTTGATTTGACGGGTAATCATCAAGCGTGGGTACTGCTCATTCACCGTAATTTTGATAAATGGATAAGATTTATCATCTTTAAGCTTGATGTTATACTTTGGCATGTTTTCTTGAATCAGATTGATTTCAAGAAGAAGGGCTTCTGTATTTGACCCTGTGACAATGTATTCAAAATCTTCAATTTCAGAAACCAAGAGTTCAGTCTTGGTATTGTGGCTACCATGAAAATAGCTGCGCACACGATTTTTCAGATTCTTAGCTTTTCCAACATAGATAATCTTGCCGTTTTTATCTTTATGGATATAACAACCAGGGCTATCTGGCAGTAATTCCAATTTATGTTTAATCAGTTCATTCATGGTTTTATTATAGCAAAAAGGCTGCGGCATTGCTTGTTAGGACATTTAGGAAAAGAAAAACCACTCCCGAGGCTCAGGAAGTAGTTTTCGTGTATGGGATTTAATAAAAGGAGAGCTGGTTAATCATTTGGGACAAAAACCAGGTGTTCGTTGACAAAAGCATCAAAGCCAAGTTCGCTTAATTCGCGACCGTAGCCTGAGTTTTTAATGCCACCAAATGGGATTTCTGGGTGTGATGTCCATCCTGAATTGATGAAGGACATACCAGTTTCAATCTTGGCTGCCACTTCTTTAGCATGGTCAAGATTTTTAGAAAAGACAGTACCACCAAGACCATAACTTGAATCATTAGCCAATTCAATAGCTTCTGTTTCAGTATCAACTTTGTAAATAGAAGCTACTGGACCAAAGATTTCTTGATTGAAAATTGGATTTTCTTTGGTAATGTTTGTCAAAACTGTTGGCATGACAAAGTTTCCTGGATGATCAATAGGTTCATCACCATAAACCACTGTCGCACCGTTTTCTTTAGCTAGCTTGATTTGATCAAGAACTTCTTCTTTGGCAGCTGCTGATGACAATGGGGCTAAAGTTGTCGCTGGGTCCATTGGGTCACCCCATTTCGCTGACTTAAAGTGTTTAACCACCATATCAACGAACCTATCATAATTTTCTTGCCCAACAACGATAAAGCGTTTTGATGACGTACAAACTTGACCAGCATTGTAAAGACGAGCAAAGAAGACTGTCTTATCAAGCAAGTCAAAGTCAGCATCTTCTAGGATAATAAAGGCATCATTACCACCAAGTTCCATTGATGATTTTTTGAGATTAGCCCCTGCTTCTGCCGCAATTGAGGCACCTCCACGTTCAGAACCTGTCAAGCAAACGCCAACCACACGTGAGTCTGCAATAGCTTTTGAAACTTGGTCGTAAGACAAGAAAAGATTCTTGAAAGCCCCAACTGGAGCTCCTACTTCCAAGACTAAATCATCAAAAGCTTGAGCTGACGCTGGACAAATAGAAGCATGTTTCAAGATCATTGGATTTCCAATCATGAAATTTGGAGCAAAGACTCGCATGATTTGATAGAATGGGAAATTCCATGGCTCAACAGCTACCAATACACCCGTGGCTTGCTTGATATAATAAGCTTCACCATTGATATTTTCTAGCGGACGTGGTTTGAGGAATTCCTCTGCTTTATCAGCGTAGTAATCCGCAATTTCTGCACAAAGTTCTACTTCACCTTTTGCTTCCGTGAAAAGTTTTCCCATATCTTTTGTCATCACTTCAGCGTATTTATCAACGTCACGACGTAAAAGCTCCGCAATTTTATGTAATTGAACTTTTCTGTCGTCCAATCCACCTTCAGCACGCCATTTTTTATAAAGCGCATGACCATTTGCCAAAGCAGCTTCTAAATCCACATCTGTCGCGTTATCAAAAGTTTTTAGAACTTCATTTGTGTAAGGGTAAGTTGTTTTGTATGCCATAATATCTCCTTTTCCTCTTGCTTGAATCAATAGCTTACGCTAAAAGCAAGTCCATATGTGTCCATTATAGCACTATAGGAAACGTTTTCAAGAATTAAGCATGGTTTCTAACAAAAAAGAAGTCGAGCACCTCTGCTCAACTTCTTCTCTGTTACCAAATACCTAAAATATGCTGCATCAAAAGACTGACACAAGTAATGGCAATCCAACAAGCAGCACCTACACCGATAGCTTGACCACCTGTTTTTACTAATTTGACTGGATTTGTATTAAGTCCAATAGCCCCCATAGCCATGACGATAAAGAATTTTGATAGCACTTTAAGATTATCAAAAAGACATTGTATCAAAGCCAAGTGCACTCGCAAGTGTTGTCACAATTGAAGCTAGTAAGAAATACAAGACAAACATCGGAAAAGCCTTTTTAAAACTAAAAGTCTTCTCAGAAGCTCCACCATTTTTAGATTCTTTATAAGCCTTATAAAATGACAAGCCAAGTGTAATAGGAATAATAGCCAAAGTACGAGTTAACTTAACGATAGTTGCACCGTCCAGAGTACTTGACTGGTGAATAGCATCCCAAGCTGCTGCTGTCGCTGTAACAGATGATGTGTCATTAACAGCCGTTCCTGCAAATAGGGCAAAGCCATGATTTGACAAACCAATCAAATCTCCTAAAGTTGGAAAAATCAACGCTGCGAGAATGTTAAAGAGAAAAATAACTGAAATACTCTTAGCCACCTCTTCATCTTTTGCCTTGATAACTGGTGCTGTCGCTGCAATAGCTGAACCACCACAGATAGATGACCCAACGCCGACCAAAGTCGCTGTATTAACGTCCAGCTTCAACCATTTTTGTAAGAGAAACGCCACGATTAAAGACGTTGCGATGGTTGAAATAATGATTGGTAGCGACTGAGCACCAACTTTTAAGACTTGACCTAAATTAAGACCAAAACCTAATAAAACCACAGCTGTCTGTAAAATGTATTTTGAGGTAAAACCAATGCCTTGGGCGGTTTGTTTGCGATTATGATAAAAAGTTCCCACAAACATGCCAAGCAAAATCGCAAAGACTGGAGCACCGACCAAAGGAAAGACTTGCCCTAAGAACCAAGCTGGCACAGCTAAAATCGCGCAAAGAATCACTCCTGGCGCTTTTTTCTGAATTGTTAACATAATGAACTCCTTTTCACGTCACTCATTATAGCGCGTCTAATCTATAATGTAAAATTATGATTTATTATGATACAATAACAAATAATAATTGCAAAGGAGATTTGTCATGCTTGATTATCGTGTGTTTACTTTTATAAAAGTCTGCGAAACGCTTAATTTCACCCAAGCCGCAGAAGAACTGCATATCACTCAGCCTGCTGTCACTAAGCATATCAAAGCTTTGGAAACAGAATATCAAACCAAACTCTTCACGTTTTCTGGCAAATATTGTCAACTGACTCAAATTGGTAAAGAATTGCTTGATTTGCTGACGACTATGGATACAGATATTAAGCATTTCAAGACACAGCTCAAGCAAGATTTGCAACCACTAAATTTTGGGGCGACTTTGACCATTGGCGAGTATGTTTTGACCGATTCTTTAGTGGATATTTTGGCAAATCACCCGAATTTCCAAGTCAAAATGCTGGTGGATAATACCGAAACACTATTAAAAGCCATTGATAAGGGCGAGATTGATTTTGCCTTGATTGAAGGTTTCTTTTCAAAAGAAAAATACGATTTTCTCCCTTATCGAACAGAACCTTTCATCGCTGTTACCTCACCCGACTCTCCTCTAGCAAGCGGTAGCAATTCTCTGGAAGAACTCCTCAATTATCCAATTATCGTTCGCGAACAAGGCTCTGGTACACGTGAAATGCTTGAAATCACATTAAAGGAAGCTAATCTCACCATTTCTGATTTCAGTAAAATTACCGAAATTGGGAGTCTTAATACCATCTGTGAGTTGGTTAGAAAAAATCTTGGGATTACTTTTGTCTACCAAAGCGTGGTTCAAAAAGAAATTTCTGCTGGAAATCTTAAAAAAATTAATCTCACTATTCCTGCCATGAGTCACGATTTTACCTTTATTTGGCGGAAAAACAGCCACTTCAAAAATCACTATCAAGATATTTTCCAACTCTTTTTCTAAAATTTTAACTTGATAAAAACGCTTTTTTAACGTAAACTATATAGTTATATAGCCTATGTTAATTTTAGAAAGGGCAATTATGCAATCTAAACTGGATATTACAGAACTTTATCAATACGGCGAACGTGTGTCTTTTAAAAAAGGAGAAAACCTTGCACAGTCCGTCTCTGGAGAAACAAGCGGTGATATTTATATCCTATCCTCAGGCATCTGTGCTCTTTCATCTATTTCTTGCGATGGCAAAGAAACTACTTACCTTTATTTTAAAAAGCAACAATTTGTTGGTTTTGTGCCACTTATGAATACTGTTCACTTGAACTACTATGGGAAAAAATCATTTTCAATTGTTGCCAAAACGCCTTGCGTGGCTTACCGCATTTCTAGTCGTCAATTTCAAGAATTGCTTGTTTTTCCATCCGTGGTTAGCTTGATGCTAAACACACTAACTGAAAATCATATCTATCTTATGGAACATTTTCACAGCAGTAAAAATGAACCTGCTTTGGTCCAATTCTGCCGCTTCTTACTTGACCAAGCTGAGCCATGTGAATCAGGTCATTTAGCTTTAAATACCTTCTTTACCTATCAAGAAATCTCCTGCTACCTAGGCATGCACTCAGTGACTATTACACGAATGGTAAAAGCACTTCGCGCTGAAGAAATGATTGAAAAAACTGGCCATCAGATTCAAATTATTAACCCCGAACAAATGGCTAAACTTATCACAGAAGAACGTAAAATTGATTATTAAAAATAAAAGCTAGAAGTTAAAACTTCTAGCTTTGGTTTTTATCGTAATAATTTTAGCAATTCTTGATAGTTATGGACGGTGTAGCTTGGGTTAGCAGCGGTGTGATTGATTTTTTTATCTGGGTTATACCAGACAGTATCGATGCCAGCATTATTGCCACCTTGAATATCCGCCAGCAAATTATCACCAATCATCAAAGCTTTTTCCTGATTAAATCGTGAAATGGCTCCAGAAATCGCATCATAAAAACCTTTATCTGGCTTTTGAAAACCAACTTCATCAGAGATAAAGACGTGTTCAAAATAATCTTTAATTCCTGAATTGGCCATACGACCAGTTTGAATCTTGGTAATGCCATTTGTTGCACCAAAAATGCGGTAACCTTCCTGATTTAGCTGATCTAAAAGCTTATCTGCACCTGGAAGAATCTGACCTTGTTGGCTAAGAAAATCTTGATAGCGCATAGCAAAGGCATGTCCATCAACCTCATGTCCAAAATGCGCAAATAAACGAGAAAAACGGGTGTCAACCAATTCTTTTTTGGTAATCTTTTTCAAACTTAAATCATTCCAAAGTTTACGATTCATGGGAATATAAACTTCTTTGTAAGTTTCAACATCATCCACGTGCGCCTCTGTCAAAAGTTCTGTCAGAGCAACATCTTCTGCCGCGTTAAAATCAAGTAAAGTATGGTCCAAATCAAACAATAAATCACGATAAATCACAAGTCTTCTCTCACTTTTTTTTATCCAATTGACCCAATTTTTTAACCACAACAGCTAGAAAGCTCCCCATAACCCCTAATCCGACAACTGAATACATCATGGTAAAAATCTTTCCAGCTGCTGTAACGGGATAAATATCCCCGTAGCCAATCGTTGTTAAAGTTGTAAATGAAAAATAAAGGGCATCCAAATAAGTAAAATGTTCTACATTTGCATAAAAAAGTGTCCCACTGAGCAATAAAACAGCAGTGACACCTGCAATTCCTCTGGTTTCATCATCCTTAAAGATTGACCACAAGACACGCAATGTCCGACGCATTTGTAAGAAAAAAGTAATCATGACGTCTCCTTTACTAACGACCCTTTTTAAGTCAGTAAAATTTGACTTCATTATATCACATATCGCATCTCAAGACAAATTACTACTGATAAGCAGCAATCTCTTCTTCTCGTAAAACGCCGTCTTCCATGACCAACAATCGGTCACAATAAGTAACCAAGCGTCTGTCGTGTGTAACCATTAAGACTGCTTTATTCTTTTCTTTGGCTTCATTGGCTAATATTTTGACAACTTCCATAGCTTTTTCGGTGTCTAAACTCGCTGTTGGTTCGTCAGCCAAAATAATAGTCGGATCATTGTACAAAGCTCTGGCAATAGCCACTCGTTGCCTTTGCCCGCCTGAAATTTCCTCAGGGTACTTGTTTGCGATATCAGTGATGCCAAGCTGAGCAAAAAGACTATCAATCGACTCACGTTGCTTTTCCTTATCCACCTTATCAACCAAACGTAGCTGGTCTTTGATTTTTAAAAAGGGTACTAGGTTGGAAGCTTGCAGAATAAATCCAATCTGGTCAAAACGCATCTTAGCACGCGCTTTTTCCTTTTTCTGGCTAAAAGCTTGGCCGTTCAATCTCACTTCACCTTGTGACGGTGATTGCAGCCCACCGATAATGGTCAAAAAAGTACTTTTTCCAGAACCTGATGGGCCAATCACTGCGACAAATTCACCTTTGTTAATCGTCAAATTTGTCTCTTTCAGAGCTTCAATCTTATCTGGGCCATCTTTGAAATATTTTTTGATATTGATTAATTCAATTGCTGTCATAATTATCTCCTAACCGATTGCCTTTAAAGGGTCAACTTTGACAATGCTTACCACTGAGAAAAGGGCACCAAACACAGCGATAAGAATCATCAGCACGCTGATGCCTGCAAAGAAAAGAGGATTAATCTGGAAAGGCACACTAGTTGGCAACACTAAAGCGCTAGCCATTGTCACCAAAAGCCCTAACCCAACTGCCAAAAGTGCCAGAATGAAAGTCTGTGCGAAAACCATTCGTGACAGGTAGCCGTTAGAAATGCCTTGAGCTTTTAAGACACCAAAAATTTCTTTCTTCTGAAGGGTCAAAATGTAGATAAAAATTCCAATCACGATAGCAGCGATGACGATTAAAAAGCCAATCATGAAAGAAAAGGTCAGATTTTGAGCTTTATAACCTGGAAGATTCTCGATGAAGCTTGCTGTGGTCATGCTTTCAAGCCCTTTTGGAACTTGATTAACCTTGCCACGAACCACAAGGGCACTGATGGTAGCAGCTTGGCTATTATCACCGAGAATGCTTGTCAGTGTTTCTTTTGTCATGTAAAGGACTGGCTGAACATTAAAGCTAGCATTATCTGTAAAACCAGTAACAGTTAGCTTTTTAGTACTATCTCCAAGAGTAATTTTGTCACCAATTTTTAATTGATATGATTTTTTTAAGCTACTATCAGCGACGACTTCTCCTGTTTTTGAGAAATGCCTTCCTTCACTCAACTTCGGACGTAGAAATTCATCCTGCTTAATCGCGAATAAATTGACATTAATTTTATTTTTTTCCTTGTCTTTAATTGTCGTAGAAGCTTGTGTCAATTCTGCCATTTTATCAGCGTTAACATCATTTTTTAAGTCGACTGAAAAGCGTGACATGCGCAGATTTTTATTAGCTTGCTCATTTAAAATGACAGAATCAGATTTCCAAGAATCAACCGCTGAGCGATTGGTCTGGGCTAAACCATTAGCCAAACCCGTCAGGAAAAAGACCAAGTAAGCAATCAAGAAAATCACTCCAACCACTAATCCATAACGCAGCTTCGAGTGTTTCATTTCATTCCATGCTAAAAACATAACTTTCCTCCTCTATTTCGAATACTGTAAGCTTACTTTGATTTTCAGGTAAAGTACATTAATTTGATTACAAATTTTACCGTTTTCATGAAAACCCAGACACAGCAAGGGTTTGGAAAAAAGCACCTCAAAATGAGATGTTTTCTAAATCTTTATTTCCCTTCCAATCGTTCTTTGAGTTTTTCGACAAAGAGGTAGGCTGCGGGGCAGAAAAGGGTGTTTTTAATGGTTAGATTATTGATTTGGTAGATTTTTTTGCGGTCTGTGTGTGGGAATTCACGGCATGCTTTTGGTCGGACGTCGTAAATGGTGCAAAGGTTGTCATTGCCTAAAAATGGACAAGGCATTGATTGAAAGACTTTGTCGCCGTCTTCATCGACACGAAGGTACATCTCTTCAAATACGCCAAGCTTCATGCGAAAGACTTTTGAAATGCGTGTGATATCTGCTTCTGTAAACAGAGGACCTAAGCTTTTACAGCAGTTAGCACATTTTGTGCAATCAATCTCATTGAAAACTTCTGTGTGAATTTCTTGAGTGATTTTATCAAGGTTTTTAGGTGCTTTTTTCTTAAGGGTTGCCAAAAATTTACGATGTTCTTTTTGTTTTTGTTGTGCTAATTCGTGATAACGTTCAATATCAATATCTGTCATTTTCATACTTTCTAATATTGTTTTCAGTCAGAAAATATTATAGCACAAATAAAAAGCGGACTCAAAAACCTCTTTGATTGTCAGCGCAGCTTTAGCAAAGCCACGCGCTCTTGTTCTTTTATCTCTTGAATAAATCTGTCAAATTCTGCTTTTACTGCTCTGCTATTTTTCAAATCACAATCAAATGAAAGATTCTCTAAAAAGACGGGGTCAGTTCCTTTTTCTTGATAAATATTTCCTTGAAAAAAATAACGGCGAGTCTTTCGGTCAATCGCCACAACCGACGAGCGCCAACGTGCATTGATCTGATTGTCGGGTTTCCAGCTGATTTTGAGCTGCTGCCCAAGAAAATACCAGCCCATCAATTGCAGAGCTATTTGCTTGTTTTTTATCGGGTCTTGGTAAAAGCACAGCAGAGCAACGGATTGATTATCTAAAAGAGAAAAAGGATGGAAATCCTGAATACCCTGATAATCATCGTAAGAGATGGCATTGTCAGAATCATCTGAGTGAAAAAGCGCCGAATGCGCATCACGAAAGGGATCATAAACATCATCTAGGTTGTCTTTCTTGCTAAAGCACAACCAATCAATGCTTGCCTTATCGTAATAGGTCACGTAAGCCTTCAGCAACTTTTTATCACTTGGTACCTGCAAAATCTGAATCGTCTCACGCGCCTTAATCGGAATAGACATCATGGCATTATAAAGCATCGATGTCGTAAACACCTTGATACGTTTTAATTCCTTGCTATAACCTTTTTCCGAGCGATTAAGGACATAAAAATCATCATCTTCTAGCTTGAAGACAATAACAAATTGTAAATTTTTTCGTTTCTGGTCTATTCTAAAAATCGGTGTGGCGTATTGAGTATCTTTTTTAAAGAGTTTTAAAAACTTGCCAGCCCGAACCAATCTCGTGTGTTTCATTTGTATCATGATTTCTAGTTTAACATGGTCAAAAGAAATTGTCACGATGGGTATAATACTGACTACTTTTTAAGGATCAACTTTTTATAATTCTCAATTTTATAATCTAGTTGTTCTTTGGCAGCTTGCAGTTCAGCAATACGAGAAATTAATTTTTCGCGTTGTTCTTCTAAAATTTTCATTCGTGCTTTTTCCGTGCCTTCACCTTCTTCAACCAAACTCATGTATTCAATCAAAGATTCCACGCTTATGCCAGCACTTCTAAAACAACGAATAAACTCAAGAGCAGCAATATCTTGTTCAGAAAAATCCCTGATACCAGATTTATTTCGACGCACTCGAGGCAATAATCCAATACGCTCATATTAGTGGATAGTATCTGCTGAAATGCCCGTTTGCTCATTGACTTTTTTGATATTCATAACTCATCTCCTCTCAGCTTTCTAACACAGTATATACCTTAGAGTGAACTCCAAATCAAGTAAATCGCACAAAAAACTTGAGAAAGCCCAAGTTTTTTACTCTTATTTCTTCTTATCTAAACGTGACAAAAGACTATTGAAATCAGGTAACGATAAATTTATCTTATCTCTACTAAAGTTGCCCAAGCGACTGTGTCCAACAAAAGCTTGCAAAAATAATTTAGCTGATTTTGCTAGCAAGAGCTTTTTCTCCGTTCCGATAGAATAAAAGGAAGCAATGCTTGTAGCTAATCTGGCACCAAATTCTCGGTCGATTGTGACGTCATTGATGCTATGAATGCCGCTTGACATCAAGGTATCAAAGAGAATGTCAAAAAGTATTTTCAATTCTTGACTAGACAATTCCTTCATCCATTGCTTGAAAGTCTTCTCAAGATTTTGGCTTAAATCAGTTTGGCGCTCAGCTAAGATTAGCTCACCTGTTTCTTCATTAAATTGCCACGACGTAACGGCATGCTGCATGATGCCTGAAGCATTACTCTTAACCACAATCGGCTCAATGTCGTTGTAAAGCATAATGCCAACGATAGATTCTTCTGGTCGAATCACCGTCACGCGCTCGCGAATCGCCTTATAGCCATCACTTTCAAGACCTTTTTCTTGCAAACCTGGCGCATCAAGCATATAGATTTTTTCGATTTGTTCACGAAGCAGGTCATTAACATGGGCTACTGCATAAAGGGCCAAATTTCCACCTTTAGAATGCCCGCTAACGGTCACCTTACCAGAGTATTTTTCAAGATAAGCTTCAAGATAAGCCACAGCTGCACGATGAGCAGGAATTTCTTGAACATAGGTCAGTTTAAAATCCTCTTTCCAGCCAATCATGGTATCATCTGTCCCACGAAAAACCAGCTGATGATGATTAATTTCAGGTAAAGTAAAGACCATAGCTGAAAACTGTCTTTCATATTCCGCATCAACGTCATTGACATAATCAGACAAATTCAAATTCACAAAACGTTTTGAAGCCACAACTTTTTGCAAAAGCTTAACGCGCTCTTCAGTCACTAAAAAACTATGATTAAAGGGTTTTTCACCTGTTACGTAAGGCATTAAGACCTCGTGAAGATTCACTTCTTTTGAAAAATCAATCGATGCATCTAACTCCTCAAAACAGAAATAACCAAGCTCATTTAAGCATAGAATATCTGCTTCATTAAAGGCAAAATCTTTGAAAGAACGATTTTTGTTGTAATCTAAATAGCCATTAATTGTCGCCATTATTCTCCCCTAACTCTCTTGAATTTTACAGAGATTTTCAGAAAGTGTCACGGAAAAGACAGACACCCCAAATAAGCTTACTTTCGCATAAGTCTCTTACGCCATTCTTCAAGTCCTACGATGACGAATGGGCAGAGCATAAGGTAAAGCCAGTGCCATACACCAAGACTTGCTGTGTTGAACAAATCATGAAAAACAGGCAAATATACCAGAGTCACAAAAATAATCAATTCAACAACTAAACCGATATTAATCAAAGGATTACCAAATAATTGCAACTTGCGAATGGATTGGTCAGAGGTTCTGCTGTTCATGACCATACCGATTTGACAAAAGATAATAGCACCCAAGGTCATGGTTGTCGCTTCTTGGTACAATTGACCTGAACCTGCAAGCACCGCTAAGTTTCCATTATGAAGTAGATAAGTGATGAAGAATGCACCCATGGCAAGAACTGATTCGATCAAACCATACCATAAAAAAGCTTTTATCAGCAATTTCTTATCCAGCAAACGGTCAGTCAATTTACGAGGTGGTTGGTTCATCACACCTGGTTCTGGAGGTTCAACTCCCAACCCAAGTGCTGGAATCATATCAGTTCCCAAATCGACAGCTAGAATTTGCATAATCGTCAACGGAAGTGGGACAAAACCTCTTGATAAAAGGAAGAATGCTGACGGTACGGCTTCTGGAGTATTTGAGTTAAAGATATAAGTCAAGAATTTCTTGATATTATGATAAACTGCACGACCTTCTTCAACCGCTTTAACGATGGATGCAAAATGGTCATCCGTCAAAATCATATCTGCTGATTCCTTGGCGACATCAGTACCCGTGAGTCCCATTGCCACACCGATATTAGCTTTTTTAAGAGCTGGCGCATCATTGACACCATCACCAGTGACAGCAACGACTTCACCCAATTCTTGAAGAGCTGATACAACTCGATATTTTTGCTCAGGTGCCACACGCGCAAAGACAATTTCGCCCTTGAGCGCTTCTTTTAAGGCTTCATCAGACATCTTTTCCAACTCTAAGCCAGTCACGACACGCGCATTGTCGCCACGGACAATACCGATTTTCTTAGCAATACTGAGCGCTGTCAAACCATAGTCACCTGTCACCATGATAATACGAATACTTGCGCGATGACATTTTTCAACTGCCTCACGCACCCCTTCACGAGGAGGGTCACTCATAGCAAGTAAGCCAAGAAAGACCATATTGTGTTCTAGAGTTTCTTGCGTCCATTGTTCTTCTTGAGTCAATCGGTCGCTTTCCAAAGTTCGATAGGCAAGTGCCAAAACCCGCAAACCATCCTTAGCAAATACATCATTGGCAGCTAAGATTCTCGCTTGAACGTCTGCCGTCATTTCATGAATACCTTTTTGATCTTTGTAAAAATGGCAGAGCTCTACCATTTCTTTTGGTGCACCTTTAGTGATTGACACCAAAGAGCTGCCGTCAACTAGACTATCTACTCGATTGATAGTTGTCATGCGCTTGCGCACAGAATCAAAAGGCAATTCTTTCAAACGTGGTCCCCAAGATTTATTTTTCTCAAGGGTTAGACCTGCTTTTTCAGCTAAGACATTCAAGCAAGCTTCGGTTGGGTCACCAAGAACTGTGTAGGAAGCATTTTCCTCACTCGGTGGCAAGACTTGAGCATTACTGCAGAGGTGAGCAAAGCGGACAAGGTGTTCAAGCGGTTGGCTTTCGATAAGCGCAGCTTTCTTGCCATTGCTGTTGCTGATATCACCTTCAGCTGCATAACCAAGACCAGTCACCTCATATTGACCAGACACTTGCCAAAGGTGATTGACTGTCATAGCATTTTGAGTCAATGTCCCGGTTTTATCCGAGCAAATGACTGAGGTTGCTCCCAAGGTTTCAACGGATGATAATTTTTTAACCAAAGCATTGGACTTAGCCATGCGTTGCACCGCCATTGCCAAAGAAAGGGTAACTGTCGGAAGCAATCCTTCTGGGATAAAAGCGACGATCATACCAAGTGCGAAAATAAAGGCTTTTGCAAATGGTTGATGAACAAAAAGTGTCGCTGCGATGAAGAAAATAACACCAACCGTAATGGCAATAACTGAAATTTGTTTGGTCAAGTGGTCCAATTCTTTTTGAAGTGGGCTCTTATCATCAGCCATATTTTCTGTCAAGTGAGCGATTTGTCCAAATTGGGTTGCCATACCAGTTGCTGAGACAATCATCTTAGCCGAACCTGAGGAAACGGTCGTTCCTGCAAAGACCATATTGTCGTATTCAAGAGCTGTTTTTTGAGCATCTGTGTCAGCATCACTATTTTTGCAGACAGGATTTGATTCACCTGTTAGGGCGGATTGATTGACCTGCAAATCTGTTGCAAAAATAACACGACCATCTGCAGAGATACGGTCACCTTCTTCAATCAAAACAAGATCGCCAGGCACCAACTCTTCAGCAGGTACCTTTTCTTCTTGTCCATCACGAATAACACGTGCATAAGAAGGAAGCATCTTTTTAAGAGCTTCGGTTGCTTGGCTAGCACGGTATTCTTGAACAAAACTAAAAACACCATTGACAATATTGACAAACCAAATGGCAAGACCGAGTTCCACGCTGTGAGACAAAATCGCCACAGCACCACCAACCCAAAGTAAAATCGCCATGAGACTGGTGAAATTCTTGATAAAAGTCACAATTACGGGTTCTTTTTCTGCCTCTTTTAGCCGATTGGAACCATATTGTTTTTGACGTTCTTTGACTTGTTCGTGCCTGAGCCCAGATTGTTGCGTAGCAGCGGCTTGATAAACATCCTTTGCTGCGTAAGTTTCAAGGTCAAGTTGAACAGTTTTTTCATTTGTTCTATCACTCATAACTTGTTCCTCGATTTCTAAAAACGGTTTCACTTCCTTAAAGCCATTATACTACTTTTTAAAAATAAAGAGATAAATGAAGTCAGCTTTTCAAAGCATTTTCAACAGACATTTCATATGTGTACAAAAACATACTCTAAATTATTAACGTATCATTCAAAAGATCAAGTAAATTTTCTTCTAAATATAACTCAATGATATGAAAATAAACTTCACCATCATGTATAATTTGGTACTCTTTTACTGGATACTCTGTAGTTGTTAGATTAAAAAAGTTACAGTATTTGCTTATATAAGCCGGTTTTTTTAGGCCAGAAAAAATTATTACTCTCCTGTTATCAATTTTTTCTAAAATTTTACCAATCGGTATTGAACAATTCTGAACATGAAAATCATCCAATTGATTTACTTTATCAGCATCATAAATAACAATATTATTTGAAATAACAATACCACCAGCTTTTAATGTTGTAGCTTGCAAAATCAAAGAATCTCCCCAATTATACCGAATAGAATAGTCTCTATCACAAATAATACGTTCTTGAATTATTTCTACTTCAACCTTTTTATTCTTTTTATTTGTTATTGCTTCTAAAATTGAAGTAGTCGAGCCAGTATTTTGAAATAAAATATCACTAAGAACCTTTTTCAAATTTCTTTTCATTTGCCCACCTTGTTACAACAAAGAACCATTAATTATCAACCTTCTTAAAAGCTCCTGCTTGATAATACAATAGCAACGAAAGAGCAATCATTACTGCTGCAAAAACAGCAATTCCTGAAAATCCTGTAAATTGTTCAAATAAGATACCACCAACAATCCCTGCAATGGTTTCACCCAAATACATCACGGCATTTGATAATGACGAAATAGTACTTCGAGCATTTTCAACAGTACTTTGCAATATCGTCATAAATAATGAGAAAATAAATCCATTGTTCACGTAAATAATAGTCAATAATACTTCTACCATCCAAAAATGATGAACAAATAACAGCGCCACGTAAAGAATAACAAGTATCATCAGTTCTGTTTTAAATGTCTTTTGTAAGCCAAAACGTTTAACAATATAACTACCCAAAAGTGATCCAGCAAGATTACCAGCACCAATAGCAATAATTGCTGTACTAATATTAGCTAAAGACAAACCAAAGCTATGATTAAACTAAGTCGCAATAAAAGTGATTGCTGTAAATGAGCCCGTCTGAAACACAAAATAAGCTAGAAGATAAGACACGGATTTTTTATTCGTTAAAACATTTTTATAAGCTACTGTAAAGGAAATTCTATGTCACGTTCCAATTTCCAATTTTGGCATACAAAAATTGATAAGAAGTAATAAGACCAAAGAAGCCGCTGAAATGGTAATGAATGGTGCACGCCATGAAATTCCCGCCAGATAACCACCGATTGGAACACCCGTCATTTGAAAAACAGATAAACCAGCAGTTGCATAACCCATAACCTGAACAATGTGTTTTTTATCAACCACCACTGGAATCAATGCCCAAACTTGAGGTGTCACAAAAGAGGCACTAATCCCAGCCAAAAAACGAAACAAAAGTATCAAAGTAAATGAATTGGCAAAGCCACACAAAAAAGTTGAAATCGTAAAGGCTAATAGACCATCACTTTTTTTCGATCTCTTCCATCTGAAATTGGGCCTGAAACCAAAGCAAATAGAGCATAACCAATAGCATACGCACTAACCATCCAGCCAGAAATTGACGTATCAATATGATAAAGACTAGATAAAGTCGTTAACAATGGAGAAATCAAAAACGTATCTGTTCCAATGATGAACATTGTTAAAAAGAACATGGAAGCATATTTTTTCATTTTTTAAATCACACTTTCTATTAATTGAAAAACAAGCTGATATTATCAGCATCACCCAGCAATCAAAAATTTGCAATCTCCTCTCGCTATAATTCAATAGTTCAAAGACTTTTGAAATATTATGTAATATATTACTACTCAAAGGAAATACTGTCAAGATTTATTTTCAGAAAATTAAAAAAACACTTAATAAATTGACAAATAAAACTTCCGATAGTACAATTTTCGTATGACTATTGAACAATATTCTAACTATAATGATGAAGATTTAATCAAAATTTTTAAAGCCTTAGCTGATCCAGTCAGATTAAATATTCTTCGTATCTTATCGAAGAGAGAAAGTGAGCTTGGGTGTGGAGAAGTTGGTGAATTGCTTGGTATGAGCAAGTCTGCTGTCTCTTATCACTTTAAAACTCTTCGCGAAGCTGGACTTACTATCACTCGAAAAGCTGGACAAAATAAATTTGTTCGTTTAAATCATGAAACCCTTGAGAAATATTCGTTAACAAATTTGATTAATAACTTATAATTCAAAAAAAGCTGGAAGATACCTTCCAGCTTTTACTTTATTCTTTTACTTCGACAGGCACTTCTGCTAAAATTCCTTGTTTTTGAATTTCTCCGAGAAAGAAACGCGCAATTGGACCAACGATTAAAGTATCTAAAATGAAAGCAACGATAAACCCTGGAATGAATCCCAAAAAGACATGTTTCCAAGAAAAAGCTCCTGCAACGAACAAGTTCCACATACTCATTCCAAAAACCATCATTCCACACATCAAACACGTAAATACCATTGCTTCTTTAAAATTACGAGGCATTTTATTCTCCATTCATCTCATTTTTTATCAACCCTCAACCTAGGTCGGCGTACAACAATATGTCCTCCGCTAGGATAGTGCCTGAATGGATTTTTTACTCCAACACTTCTCCAATCAACTCCAGTTTACAGTCAACAGGATTCAGTCTACCTTAAAAAATTTTCTTCGTAAGTGATTTTTGCCATAAAATAAAATTAAACGTTTTACCTGAAAAATCAATCTAAAAAAACTAACAAAAACACCTCCTGCAAAAGGGCTGAGCCATCTTACAAAAAAGTGTTTTAATATGTTATTCACTAATAGCGTTACCTGTGTAGAGTTGGTAGTAACGTCCTTTTTGGGCAATTAATTCGTCGTGATTACCACGTTCGATGATGTGTCCTTGTTCAAGTACCATGATACAATCCGCATTGCGAACCGTTGATAAGCGGTGGGCAATGACAAAGGTTGTACGACCTTTCATAAGAGCATCCATACCTTCTTGAACGTGAACTTCGGTACGTGTATCGATTGATGAAGTTGCTTCGTCAAGAATCAAAGCTGGTGGATTAGCCACAGCCGCACGCGCAATCGCAAGCAATTGACGTTGTCCTTGAGAAAGATTACTTCCGTCACCTGTCAAAACAGTATCGTAACCTTCAGGCAAGCGTTTAATGAAATCATGCGCATTTGCCAATTTTGCGGCATCGATACATTCGTCATCAGTCGCATTTAAACGTCCGTAACGGATGTTATCCATAACTGTACCAGTGAAAAGGTGGGTATCTTGCAATACAATCCCTAAACTACGACGAAGATCTGCTTTTTTAATTTTACGGATATTGATTCCATCGTAATGAATCTTACCTTCTTGGATATCGTAGAAACGGTTAATCAAGTTCGTAATGGTTGTTTTACCAGCACCAGTTGAACCGACAAAGGCAATCTTTTGGCCAGGTTCTGCAAAAAGATTGATGTCATGAAGCACCATCTTATCATCATTGTATCCAAAGGTAACGTCTGTGAAAGTCACGCGACCTTCTTGCTTGTGATAAGTCACTGTACCATCTTCATGTGGATGTTTCCATGCCCATGTACCAGTTGCTTCTTCAACTTCTTGAAGATTTCCATCAGCATCTTCTTTAGCATTAACCAATTCAACATAACCTTCATCAACCTCTATTTCAGCATCAAGCAGTTTAAAGACACGATTGGCACCAGCCATCGCCATAACTACTGAGTTAATTTGTTGGCTGATTTGCGTGATTGGGTTAGTAAATCCACGGTTCAATGCAAGAAAAGAAACCAAAGTTCCCAAAGTCAAACCAGCATAACCATGAAGTGCCAAAGCTGCACCAAGCATAGCACAAAGAACATATGAAATGTGTCCAATGTTAGCAGATACTGGCATCAAGATATTGGCAAAAATATTGGCATTCGTAGCCGAATGACGGAGTTCTTGGTTGAGTTTGCGGAAATCTTCTTTAGCACGTTCTTCGTGGTTAAAGACTTTAACGACTTTTTGACCATCCATCATTTCTTCGATGAAACCATTAACGCGACCGAGGTCATTTTGTTGGTCATGGAAATATTTTGATGATTGCGCAGCGATTTTACGAGCTACATAAAGTAAAACAATAACCATGAAAACTGACAAGGCTGATAATGGCACATTTAGAACTAACATGCTGACAAAAGTTGTCAAAATCGAAAAGCTTGAGTTGACCACTTGCGGTATACTTTGTCCAATCAATTGACGAAGAGTATCAACGTCATTGGTATAAATTGACATGATGTCCCCGTGAGCATGCGTATCAAAGTACTTGATTGGTAAGCTTTCCATGTGCGTAAAGAGGTCAATACGAATACGACGCATTGTTCCTTGTCCCACATAAACCATCAAACGGTTATAAGTGTAAGTACTTGCTACCCCAATAATCCCAATAATGATTAGTTGGAAAATAGCATGCGCTAAACCAGAAAAGTCAGGATTTTTAGCAGCCAAAAGAGGTGTGACATAACTATCAATCAAGGTTTGCATGAACAAACTAAAACGAACCATACAAAGCGCAGCAATCAAAATCAAGACGAAAACAGCCATGAAACGCCATTTATAATTCTTAATCACATAAGCCAAAACACGTTTTAGTGTGGCTTGTTTGTTCACTTCTTTTTTAGGTTGAGACATTAGTTATTACCTCCTTCCTCATCAAAATCACCCCTACCTTGTTGTTGAACCTCATTGATTTCACGGTAGATAGCGTTTGTTTGTAATAATTCATCGTGGCTAGCAAAGCCTGAGATTTTACCATCATCAAGCACCAAAATCTTATCAGCATGTTGCACACTTGAAATACGTTGTGCAATGATAATTTTTGTTGTTCCTGGAATTGTTTCTTCAAATGAACGACGGATATTGGCATCTGTGGCAGTATCCACGGCACTTGTTGAATCATCCAAAATCAAAACTTTTGGTTTTTTAAGCAATGCGCGAGCGATACAAAGACGTTGCTTTTGACCACCAGAGACGTTGCTTCCGCCTTGTTCAATCCATGTATTGTATTTGTCAGGGAAACGTTCGATAAATTCGTCTGCACAAGCTTGGCGACAAGCTTCCATACATTCTTCGTCAGTCGCATTTTCATTTCCCCAACGAAGGTTATCAAGAATAGTTCCTGAGAAAAGGACATTTTTTTGAAGCACTACGGCAACTTGGTCACGAAGAACTTCCAAATCGTATTCGCGAACATCGTGTCCGCCAACTTTAACTGACCCTGCATCCACATCATAAAGACGAGAAATCAAGTTAGCAAATGATGTCTTACCAGAACCAGTACCACCAATAACACCGATGATTTCACCAGATTTGACACTAAGGTCAATGTCAGATAACACTTCTTCTCCACCACCGTGTTTGTATGAAAAATGCACGTGGTTAAATTCAATGTTTCCATTTGGAACTTCCATCAATGGATTTTCAGGATTCACGATATCAGCTTTTTCATTAAGCACTTCTGCAATACGTTCGGCACTGGCTGTACTCATTGAAACCATAACCATAATCATTGACAACATCATAAGAGACATCATCATGGCAAAGATGTAAGACATCAGGGATGTCAATTCACCCGTTGTCAGTGTACCACCAACGATGAATTGTGCTCCAAACCATGATAAACAGATGATACAACCAAAGATGATAAACATCATAACTGGCACGTTGAAAATGATGATTTTTTCTGCTTTAACAAATAAACGGTAAATATTTTCAGCAGCCTTCGTAAATTTTTTATTTTCATATTTTTCACGTACAAATGCTTTAACCACACGAATGGCAGAAATATTTTCCTGAACGCTGGAATTCAAATCATCGTATTTACGGAAAACGTAATTGAAACTTGTCATAGCCTTACGCATGATAAATAGAAGCGATGCTCCTAAAATCAAGACAGCCGCAAGGAAAATCAAACTCAAACGTTGGTCCACCACAAAACACATAATCATACTAACAACGATTGTCAGCGGTGCACGCACAACAATACGAATAATCATTTGATAAGCATTTTGCACATTTGTAACGTCTGTTGTCATACGAGTGACAAGACCAGCTGTACTGTATTTATCAATATTTGAAAAGGCAAAGGTTTGAATATTATCATACATTCCTTCACGCAAATTAGCGGCAAATCCTGCTGAGGCTTGCGCAGCGAATTTACCAGCCAAGAAACCAGTTATTAAACCACATGTGGCAAGAACCAACATCAAGATTCCATACTTCATGGCAACAGCCAAGTTCCCAGCTTGTACCCCTTGGTCAATTAACTTAGCAATGACAAAAGGGATTGACATATCGAAGAAAACCTCTAAAGCTGCACACAAAGGAGCAAGTAAAGATGGTGTCTTATACTCCTTGACTTGAGCTAAAAGAGTTTTAATCATTCTCGTCACCTCTTTCTACAACATTATAATATGCTCGTTCGAGCAAAGAATGAAATGTTTCTTGTTCTTTATCAAAAAAGCCTCTGATAATATCGTCTTCTGATTCCTGCAAATGATCACACACAAGAATAATCAAGTCAAGTCCCTTATCAGAAATGCGCACTTTCTTGATACGCTTGTCCTTGTCATTCTGACCTGTAATAACTAATTCCTTTTGTTCCAAACGCGAGATAATCCCAGCCATGGTTGGTTGCGACACTTCAAATTCTCTCTCTAATTCCTTATAAGTACAACAATCCTTATCATCTTTTAAATACAACAACACCCAAGATTGCATAATGGTGATATTATAAGGCTTTAAGAAATTATTCATGTTTTGTTCCAAACGATGCGCAATTCGCTTAACAAGCCAACCATATGGAGCATTTTTAGGATTCATAGTTACCTCCGACAATAAAAAAGCAAGTCCCTAAAAAACATCCGTCAGAATTTGTAGACTATTTTTTAAAGTTTGCTAAACATTCCATTTTATTCCATTAATTATTATAAAACTTTGAGTCAAAAAGTCAATAGCCTGCTATTGTAATTTTTTTAAAAATCAATAAAAGCCTGTTTTGATTCAAAACAGACTATCTTACATTTACCCCTCAACTTTTTCGCTGAGTTCTTCCCATTCTAACATGAGGGTTTCTTGTTGTTCAGTTAGTTCATCGAGTTCTTTTTGCAAATCAATTAGCTCGCTCGCTTCATTTGTAGCAAGCATGACTTGGTTGATTTCCTCTTCACGCGCTTCAATCTCTTCTAATTGATTTTCAATTTCAGTGATGCGACGTGTGAGTTTGCGAAGTTCTTTTTGATTGGCTTTTTGCGCTTGATAATCATTAGCTGGCACTTTTTCATCGACTACAGTTGTTCTTTCTTGCGCTTCTTCTTCCTTCATGCGAGCCAATTCTTCCAGCTCTGCTTTTTTCTCAAGGTAATAATCATAATCGCCAAGATAAAGGGTTGAGCCTTCTTCGGAGATTTCAAGCACTTTTGTCGCTACACGGTTAATGAAATAACGGTCGTGGCTGACAAATAAAAGCGTGCCGTCAAAATCAATCAAGGCATCTTCCAGAACTTCCTTACTGTCAATATCCAAGTGGTTGGTTGGTTCATCAAGGATAAGGAAATTGTTGTTTTGCATTGACAATTTTGCTAACAAAAGACGAGCTCGTTCGCCACCTGAAAGCATGCTGACTGATTTTTTAACGTCATCACCTGAGAAAAGGAAGGCTCCTAGACGATTTCTGATTTCTACTTCAGGTGTAGTTGAGAAATCATTCCACAACTCATCAAGAACGGTATTGGTACGTGTCAAATTTGATTGCGTTTGGTCATAGTAACCAACCTCGACATTAGCACCGTAAGTTGATGTTCCTTTAATAAATGGAATCTGACCCACAATTGATTTAATCAAAGTTGATTTTCCAATACCATTTGGTCCAACGATGGCAATGGCATCAAATTTCTTGACATCAATGTTGATTGGCTCTGACAAGATTTGATCATCGTAACCAATCGCCGCATCAGTTACTGTTAAAACAACATTTCCTGACACTTTATCAGCATGGAAAGTCATGTTAGCTGATTTTTGTCCAGCTAATGGCTTGTCCAAGCGTTCCATTTTTTCTAATTGTTTGCGGCGGGCTTGAGCACGTTTTGTCGTTGAAGCACGAACAAGGTTACGTTGCACAAAGTCTTCCAACTTAGCAATTTCTTTCGCTTGTTTTTCATAATTTTTGGCTTCGAGCGCTAATTTCTCAGCCTTCAAATCCATAAATTTAGAATAGTTACCAACGTATCGATCAAGCGAATGTTTTGTCAAATCAAGCGTCACTGTTGCAACTTTATCAAGGAAGTAACGGTCGTGACTGACAATAATCAAAGCGCCTTGATAGTTGACTAAGTAATTTTCAAGCCAAGCAATGGTTTCAATGTCCAAGTGGTTGGTTGGTTCGTCAAGTACAAGAAGTTCAGGCTTTTCAAGCAACATTTTAGCAAGAGCCAAGCGCGTATTTTGCCCACCAGACAACTCAGAAATCTTCATTTGCCACATCGATTCATCAAATTTGAACCCATTCAAAATGGCTTTAATTTCTGCCTCGTAAGTGAATCCACCTTTAACACGAAATTCTTCTGATAAACGGTCGTAATCCGACATCAATTTATCAAAAGCATCACCTGTTAGCTCTGCCATTTGCATTTCCATCTTACGAAGACGAGATTCCATGCTACGCACATCATCAAAAACGTGCAACATTTCATCAAAAATGGTATTTTCTGACTCAAAACGGCTATCTTGCGCCAAATATGACAAACTTAAGTCACGTTTTGTATTGATTTCACCTGATGTTGGCGCTTCTTCACCGACTAAAATTTTAAGCAAAGTTGATTTACCAGCACCATTTCGCCCAACAAGCGCAATGCGGTCTTTTTCATCAACTTGAATATTAATATTGTCAAATAAGACATCGCCCGAAAATGAGCGTTCAATTTTGTTTCCTTGTAAAATAATCATATGTCTATTTTAACAAATCCTCACTCGTTAAACTAGGATAATATCAAAAAATCTGCTCAAATGAGCAGATTTCATTACTATTGATTATAAATCGATTGTACTTTTTGGATATCGACATCTTGAATGCCATAGTATGAACCTGACGATTGCATGACTGATTCTTCATTATCGTCGTGGTCAAGCCCAATCGCGTGTCCCAATTCGTGCTCTGCTGTGTAGACAATACGATTATGCGTGTAGCCATAATCATTATCAAGCAAGTAATAGGTATTTAACTTAACGTCCACATGCGTAATCTGATTAGTCAACGCATTAGTCTCTGTTTCAGCTAAACCAGCTGCTTTTGAACTTGCATCTGAATATTCAGTTGCAACAATATCTGCTGAACTCTCATCACTAACAAGTGTAAAGGTAAATGCCCCAGTGGCATTCCAAGCATTAATTGCTTCTTCATAAGCGTTAACTAGCGTCTTATTAGTTGTTTTAATATAAACATTAGCCGAATTGCTAGACCAACGAGCACCAGAATAATGAGTAAAATCATCTGTTGACAAGTCTTTTAAATTATTAGCAATATCATCTTTATTAGCATCAAAGTACGTAACGACACTATTAGCAATATTTGAAATGGAATTTGCTAACTGAGAACTGCTGTTATTGGCGTAATAAAGAAGGCCAAAACATAAAATGGCAATCAGAACAATTGTCTTAATAATTGCCCAGAAAAAATTCCAGATAATATTGATTATAAGGCTGGGAATAAAAAAGATAATCTTAAATAGTGTTCTCATACGTACCCTTTCTTTCTAGAATTCTAAGCATTAACAAATTACCTCGGGCTTTAGTATAACAAGCCCAGCTTAAAAAAACAAGAAAAAATAAACATTTCGGTACACAACAAAAAAGAAGCTAGTAAAAAAACTAGCTTCAAATTATTTTTATCTCACTTCCATAACGACTGGTAAAATCGCTGGGCGGCGTTTGGTTTGGTCAAAGAGGAATTTGGCCACTTCATCGCGGACAGCTCCTTTTAGTTCACCCCAGTCAAAACTATCTTGTTTCAAGTAGTTTTCAACGGTTTGGTTAACCAATTCAGCCGATTCACGAAGAATATCACGGCTCTTCTTAACGTAAACAAATCCGCGTGTGTGAATTTTTGCTTTAGAAATAATTTTCTTCTCGCGTTTATTAACAGTCAAGGCAACGATGAAGATACCATCTTCTGACAAGACTTTACGGTCACGAAGAACGATGTTTCCAACATCACCGATAGCATTACCATCAATCATGACATCGCCTGCTGGTACGCTACCTTCATGGTTAAAACCATTTTTACCAAGAACCATAACATCACCACGTTTAACGATGTAGATGTTTTCAGGGTACATTCCCACTTCTTGTGCCAATTCAGCGTGAGCTGCCAAATTACGGTACTCACCTTGAACTGGGAAAAGGTATTTCGGTTGAAGAAGGTTAAGCATCAACTGCAAATCACGTCCATTGGCATGACCTGAGACATTAAGTGTCTTCGTAATAAGGTTAACCGTACCACCAGCTTTGTAAATAAGGTTTTCAACACGCGCAACCGCTGCTTCTTTTGAAAGACTTGGTGTTGTAACGATGTAAACCAAATCACCATCTTTAATTTGAATATAACGGTGACGTCCAAGTGCCATTTTATGTAGACCATTGATTGGCTCACCCATGCGACCAGCTTCAAGAATAATTAATTCATGGTCTTCGTATTTGTGCATGTCTTTTGGTTTGATGATTAATTTTTCATCAACCAAACGAAGACGCTTCATACGAATCGCTGTGCGAACAATGTTTTCAGCGTCAAAACCAGTCAAGACCACACGACGACCGTATTCAGCAGCTGAGTCAAAGACTTGTTGGATACGCACTAGGTTTGAGGCTACCGCAGCAATGATAACGCGACCTTCAGCGTCAGCAATAGCGCTATCCATTTCAGCAGCAACTTCTGCTTCGCTTGCTGTCATGACCTGGCTTGTAGCATTTGCAGAATCAGAAAGAAGGGCAAGCACTCCTTCACGTCCAATTTCAGTCAAACGTCCCAAGTCAGTGCGGTAATATTTACGCGCAGCTTGGTCAAACTTAAAGTCACCAGTATAGACAATATTTCCTTCATCGGTACCAACTACAATCCCTAAACTTTCAGGAACTGAGTGAGTTGTTTTGAAGAATGAAATCGTCGCATCCGCAAATTCGATTTCAGTTTCAGCGTCGATAACGTGGAAATTATTGAATTTCTTAACGTTGTTATTTTTCTTCACAAAGAGCTTCGCTAACTCAATAGTAAGTGGTGAACCAAAGACTGGCGCTTTAAATTCTTGCAAAATATAAGGCAAAGCTCCGATAGCATCGGCGTGCCCGTGTGTCAAGAAAATCCCTTGCACACGTTTTTTGTTTTCAATTAGGTAATCAAGGTTTGGAATGACTTCATCCACACCAAGTTGCTCATTTTCAGGATACTTCAGTCCAGCATCCAAAACGAAAATTGAGTCATTAACTTCTACCACATAGAGGTTTTTCGCATTTTCACGAACCCCACCTAGGGCAATAATTTTAATATCGCTCATGACGATGTTTTCTCCTCATTTTATTTTTTTATACGTGCAAACCATGTTTGCTTATTTCTTTACTAACGGTCCTTGCCTCCAAAAAGGTTAGCAAGTCGAATTACAGCAATTTAATTGTAACATATTTTCAGAAGATTTTCTTCTTTATGATTTGGAAAAGTCACTCAAGGCACAAAAAAACGCCCGATGGCGTTTCATTTTATTCAAATAATTGATAGTAATCAGCGATTGCCAGTTGGGCTTTTTCATCTTGGTTGAGGTCTTTGATGATTTTCCCATCTTTCATAACAATCAAACGGTTGCCATATTTCAGAGCATCTTCCATGTGGTGTGTAATCATGAGTGCTGTCAAGTGGTCACCCGTTACAAATTCATCTGTTAAATTCATCAAGAATACACTCGTTTTAGGGTCAAGTGCTGCTGTGTGTTCATCGAGTAATAACAACTCTGGACGTTTCAGCGTAGCCATCAAAAGGCTGAGCGCTTGACGTTGACCACCTGACAAAAGACCCGTCGGCGTATCCAAATGTTTTTCAAGACCATTACCAGTTCGTGCAACCAACGCTTGAAATTCATCGGTAAACGCATGAATTTTTCGTGGCAAAAGTCCACGTTTTTCACCACGATATTTGGCAATAAGAAGATTTTCAGCCACTGTCATACGAGGTGCTGTACCCATTTTAGGGTCTTGAAAGACACGCGCAAGGTAATTAGCACGTTTTTCAGCAGGCAGATGCGTCACATCTTTTCCAAGGATTGAAATGCTTCCGCTAGTTAACATCAAAGTCCCAGCAATCACGTTAAAGAGGGTTGATTTACCGGCACCATTACCACCTAAAATCGTCAAAAAATCATGCTCATAAATGGTCAAGCTCACATCATCAAGGATTGTTTTGACCTCATCAAGACCATTATTAACTTGAACTGTTGCATTTTTTAATTCTACAATTTTTTTCATCGTGATAAGGTCACTCCTTTAAAGAATTTATTTTTAAGAACAGGAACCATAAGACAAATAGCTAAGACAATGGCACTGAATAATTTGAGGTAGTTGGTATTGAAACCAAGGGCAATCACACCTGTGATTAAGAATTGGTACAAAATTGACCCAACCACGATAGCAATCAAACGTTCAAGTAGTGTCAAACCAGTTGAGTAAAGCACCTCACCGATAATGATACTTGCAAGACCGATTACAATAACACCAATCCCTTTTGACACATCAGCGTAGCCGTCTTGTTGACTGACAAGAGCCCCTGACAAAGCAATCAAACCATTTGAAATGGTAAGTCCCATAACTTCCATACGGTCAGTATTGATTCCAAAACTCTTTGCCATATCAAGGTTATCACCAGTTGCGATGTAAGCTTGACCAAGTCGTGTATAAAGGAAAAAGATAAGCGCTGAAATCACGATAATCACTGCTAAAAGACCAATGACCAAAAGATTTGTACTATCAGAAAATGGAAGCAAGGCTTGCAAAGGTTTGATGTTAAACAAACCTAGGTTGGCACGTTTCATAACCATAAGCATAACGGAGTTACATGACGTCATTACCAAAATCCCTGCTAAAAGCGTTGGAATTTTTCCTTTAGTATAAAGAAGACCAGTAACAAGACCAGCTAAACAACCCGCAAGCATACCTGCCAAAGTAGCTAACAAAGGGTGTGTCCCGTGATTCATCAAAGTAACAGCCACTGCTCCACCAAGAGGGAAAGACCCTTCAGTCGTCATATCTGGAAAATTAAGAATTCGGAAAGTCAGGTAAATTCCTAAACCAAGAATTCCCCACAAAAGTCCTTGTGAAACTGACGAAATAATCATATGATGTTTTCTCCTTCTCTCCTAATTTTCATCTGCTTTAACAGCTACTGTTGCTTTTGACAACATGCTATCTGGAATTGTAATGCCAAGTTCTTGAGCTTCTTTTAAGTTAAGGGTTGGGGTACCAGTATTAACGATGTTAACTGGGACGTCTGATACTTTTTTACCAGCAAGTAATTTAACAGCAATTTTTGCTGTTTCAACCCCTAAATCATATTGGCTTTGAGCGACTGAAGCGATGCTTCCTTGTTCAACCATGGTGTCCACACATGAATAAACTGGAATCTTAGCAGCGTTTGCTGAGTTAACAACAGTTGAAAAAGCTGAGGCAATGGTATTATCTTGTGGGACAAAAACAGCATCGACTTTACCAGTCATGACAGACATGGTTGTTTTAATTTCATTGGTTGATGGAACAGCGTATTCAATTACATTGATACCAGCTGCTTTAGCGTATTTTTTAAATTCAGCCACTTGAGATACGGAATTATCTTCGCTACTAGCATACAAAACTCCGATTGTTTTAGTGTTTGGTGTAATTTCTTGAATCATCTCAACCGTTTGTTTAATCGGCACTTGGTTAGAAACGCCTGTAACGTTTCCTTCCGGTTTTTTCAAATTCTTAACCAATTTTGCTCCGACTGGGTCTGAAATAGCTCCCATCACAACTGGAATGTCTTTGGTTGCTGAAGCTAGTCCTTGAGCAGCTGGTGTTGCAATCCCAATAACCACGTCATTTTTAGCATGAACCAATTGTTTACTCATGGTTTGGATTTTACTTTGGTCACCTTCGGCATTTAAAACGGTAATCTTAGCATTTGCTTTGTCGTAGCCAGCATCAGCTAAGCCATCTTCAATCCCTCTTTCAATTTCATCAAGAGCATCGTGGGTAACATATTGTAAAATACCGATTTTAATATCTCCATTTTTTGCTGACTCATTTTTAGTCTGGTCATAAATCATTGAACCAGCTACTAAAATGACAAGGGCAATAAGTGTTCCAATAAGTGCCTTATTTTTCATATTTTTCTCCGTTGAACAATCTAATTTATTTAATACCTTATTTTCAATTTGATGAGTCAACTAAAAAGAAAAGCGTCTAGTAATTGCTTACTACACGCTTTTTTATCTTTTAACTAAGATTAGCGCATAGATACTTTTTAGAAGTACTCCAAAAGTCGTATCTATGCAACAACATAAACACAACTTTTACATACGCCAACTTTGCCAACTTGTAAGAGTTTGTGTCATGCTCATATCTTAGCTTCCCCCTGTGTTTTTTAATAATTATAACCTAAATTCTGAAAATTTCAAGTTCTTTTCGAAATTTTCTTATTTTTATTCAAAACACTTATTTGCTATGCTCAAACTTTAGCTTAAATGCTTGATAAAACTTCTAATAACCTTTGGAAGAGTGTGATAAGAATAAGATTTGTAGAGTCTTTCTTTCCAAGTATGAGCTCCAATACCGTAAACGCCCAAGTCGAGAGCTGGAATGTCAAGCTTTCTGATGGTATCAACTGGCAATGGATAAATTGCATCCATCAGAGGAAAATTCGCTTTTAGTTTTTCAATGTCTTCTGGACTTTCTCGCATCGCAAGATAGCTAGAATCACTTAAAAATGGGAAAAATCGTCGTTTCACAAAATGTTCTTCAGGAAATTCTGCCATCATTTTTTCAAGCGCTTGGTCAACATCGCTGTCTTTATCAGTATAATTGTGGGGACAAAACGGCGGTGCTAAAAAGACAATCACTTTTGCTTCATCAGACTGTGTTTTTGCCTCAAGGTAGTCAATTAAATCAAAACCAACTTCTCGTTTGTCAAAATCTCCGATAGTTTCAAAGAACTCCCTAATTAAGGCCTGGCTATCAAAACCTTTTTTCTCCAAAACATCTAGATACTGCGAAAAAGTCATCACAGTAATATCATGCGAAATCTGGCTACGAATATGACTTCTTTCCGAATAAATCTTAAATCGTTCTTTATAATGTCTTGAAACCTCATGGACAGCCTCACGACTAGCTTCCATTAAGGTGTGCAAAATGGTATCTGCACTTTTTTCATATAAGAAAGTATTGAAGTAAAGATTGGCACGCTTGTTTGTTTGGACATTATAAAAATCCTTGCAATCTCGTTGTAAAAGCACAGAACTTGGCAATATATCTTCATTGTCAATTTTTTCAACTAAATCAAGGTTGGTATTGATTTTAAGATTAATCGCACTAGAAATCATTGTGGCATCAATACCCATCAAACAACTGCCAACATGCGTTTCTCTCCTTTTGATGTAAAAACATGTCAGCATTTTCCCAGCAGCGCCCGTGTAAATATATTTCTTCTCATCACCGTCATATGAAGGAGAAATAAAATCCGTATTAACCGCTGCTTGAAACTCATAACCTGCTTGACGAAGACGTAACAGTTCACTTGAGGCCTGGATAGCACCAGTATGGTCATTTTCCTCAACACAATTGGTCATCAAAAGTAAATTGCAAGGAAGTTCATCTGGATGTTCCATGTAATAGAAAAGTGTCGCAATATTGACTGCATCTCCTGATTTCATATCAAGCATTCCGCGGCCAAACAACCAGTCACCAGATTTAGCATGTTCTTGAATAAGTGGGTCTTCGTCATAGTTTTTAAAGAACGCTTGAAGCGCATCTGAATCATTGGCGATGCCTTTTATAGGACCATAATCTTCAACCCCAACAGTATCCATATGAGAATGCAGGATTACTGTCTTTGATACCCCAGCTTTCTTTAGCAGTGCAAAATTATTCTTACGTTTTAAAGAATCATCTTCTAAAACTTGTTGCCAAACACACTCAGGGTGAGCTGTAAAATACGGCGCTGATTGCACCAATTCATAAATGGCATCAGCCAAATTGACTTCTCCTGCTGTACCATTTACTGAAAGAATGGACACCAAATATTTAGCAATGGATTCTATACGTTCTGGCGTGCTCAATTCTTCAATGGTTTCAAATTTCATGATGATACTCCTTCAAAATAGCAACTGCATTTTTAACCGTTTGAACTTGCAAGGTATTCAGACTGTCTTGACTATAAAAGGCAGAATGAGGGGTCAAGATAACATTATCTCGTTTAAGAAATGGATTATCTGAAAGGTCTGGATTTTCACTCTCTAAAACATCCAATCCCGCACCGATTACTTTTCCTTCATCTAACGCTTCAATCAGTGCTACTTCATCCACAAGACTACCACGCGCCACATTGATAAAAATCACTGGTTTTTTCAACTTCTTAAAGAAGTCCCGATTAAAGAAATGCTCATTAGCCGAATTAGCAAACAAATGCAAACTGATGACATCTGCCTCAGCTTGAATGGTTTCAATTGAAACCAATTTGACACCAAGTTGGTCTGCCACTTCCTCAGGAATAAAAGGGTCATAAGCTATCACAGACATTCCAAAACTTTTTGCACGTTTAGCAACTGCCTGTCCGATTCGACCAAGACCGAAAATAGCCAAGGTTTGCGAGGAAAGCCGCTTCACTTCGCCAGCCTTTTGATAACTCCAAAATCCTGCTACTATGAATTTGCGATGTATAAAGAGTTTTTGATTTAAAGCAAGCAGGAGAGCTATCGTATGATTGGCAACATCTTCTGTTGAATAAGCTCTTAAATTGCTAACAGCAACACCCAACTTTTCAGCATAGTCAGTATCAATAGTATTAGTCCCTGTTGCATTAACTGCAATCCCCTTTAAGTCAGGAAATTTTCCCAAAATATCTTCCTTAAGTGGCAGAAAAGCTGTCAAAAGCACGTCCACACCAGACATTCTTTCAATAAACTCATCTTCATTGACATAAGGATAAACAGTAATCTCACTATCGGCAGGTAAAAGTTCCTTTAAAAGGTTAACTTCGATACTCAAATCACGTTCCGCCAAAACATTTGGATAATCAGAAATTAACACTTTTAACATGGTCTTTCTCCTTTAAAATAGTATCTACCTCACTAACTAAATGGTGCATTTCTTGTTTTGTACCAATGGTGATACGAACAAAGTCTTTGACTTCTTCTGTCTCGTAGTGACGAACCAAGATATGGCGTTCACGTAATTTTTCATATAATTCCTCCCCTAAAATCAAACGTGAAGACGCATAGACAAAGTTCGTTTTACTGTTTAAAACTTTAAAACCTAAAATACGAAGAGCAGATGTCAAGTAATCACGATTTTCGATAATTTCCTTGACATGTCTTTCAAAATGAAATTCATCTTCTAAGCTTGCTATCGCCACTTCTTCTTGTAACAAACTCACATTGAATGGATTAACCGCCATTTTTAAATCTTCCATATCTTTGATGAGTTCTTTACAAGCAACCGCGTAACCAATCCGACCGCCAGCTAATTGACGCGATTTTGAAAAAGTACGAACAACAATAACATTTGAAAATTCTTCAACCAACTTAATAGCTGTTTGTGATGCTCCGCCAAAATCAATATAAGCCTCATCAACAATAACCAGTCGCTCTGGATGCGAAGCAACCAATTTCTTGATGGCTGATAAAGGTTTTAAAAATCCTGTTGGTGCATCCGGATTAACAACTAAAACGGCATGTGGAAGATCTTCATAATCTGATAAATCAACGCGTAAATCTTTTGTTAAAGGCACTTCTAATGCTTCATATTCATACGTATCCGCATATCCTTTGTAAAACGGATAAGTCACTTTCGGAAAAGCAAGTTTATCGCCTCGTTCAAAAAATGTTCTAAAGATTAAATCTAAAACATCATCTGCTCCTGTTCCAACAATGATGTTTGTTTTATCCAAAGAATGCAAATTAGCCAATTTTTGACGTAATTTGTGCTGACAAGGATCGTTGTAATAATTTAAATTCTGAACATTTTTCAAAACCTCTAAAACACGAGGGCTAGGCTCTTGTGAACTTTCATTGGCATTTAATTTAAGATAATCATCTCCAAGTTGTTCACCAGGTTTGTAAGCGACAATAGTTTCAAATGATTTAGCTAAAAATGTTGACATAACAAACTTTCTAAATTGTTTTTTACGTGGCAATCCACATCTACAAATGATAATTAAAAGTGATTAATAACGTTCAAGCGGGAAAGTCATGCAATGCACACCACCACCTGCTTTCAATAACTCCGTCATATCGACCTCTATGACTTCCATACCTTCACTGCGAAGTGCTTCGTTAATAAAGGTATTTTGTTTTAAACTCATCACACGATTATCTCCTAAAGCTTCAACGTTATAACCATGCTTAAAAATCATGTCTTGCGTTCCAGAAATAATCTTAATGCCTTTTTCCTTGACCAAGGTAACAAAATCTTCTGGCAATCCAGCTTCATAAGCAATAGCAAGTTTCGGTGCCACTAAGTTAAAGCACATATCCAGATGAAGATAGTCTGGATTTGCCTTAACAGCATAGACCTTGTAACCATATGGTTCTAATTGCTTACGAATTTCATCAACACCTGTGAGATTGGTGCGATCAATCACCCCAATCGCTAATGTCTTCTCATCAATAAATGCAAAATCACCCCCTTCAAAGTAACCTTCAGTAACTTCAGCAATTTTTGGAATGCCAAGCCCCGACATAATGTCTTCGTAATGACGACGTTCCTCAAAACGAATAGGTTTTTTAAAACGCCCTAAGATATATCCTTCCTTAACATCACCTCCAAAATCTCTAGCAAAAACTGCATTTGGCATTTTTTTACCAGAAGTGACCTGGACCACTTCCACGCCATTATCCTGGTAAGCTTTGACCACAGCGCCGTACTCTTGCATCATTTTGTCGTAGTCCAAAGGTTTAGTGTACTGCTCTGAAATCACATTAATCGGCGCCGCACTTACCAGAAAATCTGGTCGGCACATTAACACTTTTCGTAAACGACTGGTTCCATCAATTACTGCCATAAGAATCTCCTCCTACTCATTTTCTCCCGTATTTTTTTGTGCTAAAGCACTATAGGTTTTCATCCATTTATCAAAGCTACCATCTTTTTTATCTTGCTCAATCAATTTATCCACGTAAGCCTTGAGCGATTGATTGCCTTTAGTTAATGCCATAGCTGTCTCAGTTGTCCCTGGTAAATCAATGTCAGCATAAGTCAATTCACTGTTACTTGCGATATATTGGTCAGCTACCGTATCATCTGCAACCACAGCATCCACTTTACCTTGTGCTAAATTCAAAAACGCATCTGGCAAACTTGATAAGGCAACTATCTGCTTAGGTTTGATGTCCTCTTTGACTACATCTTCTTGCGTAGTTGATTTTTGTACTGCAATTGAACTTTGTGCTAAATCAGCAATCGCAGTGTACTGAGGAGCTGAATCTTTACGAACAACAACTTTATTGATTTGCTTAACGTAGTTTTGTGTGAAATCGACCGACTTTTCACGTTCTTTTGTTTTTGTCATCCCGGCAATGGCGATATCAGCATTTCCTGACGTGATAGTTCCTAGAATCGAATCAAAATTCATATTTTTAACCACTAATTTCACCTGCAATTTATTTGCTAATTGCTTGGCAAAAGCTAAGTCAACTCCAACAGCTTTCTTGTGACCTGATGACAAATCGTAAAACTCATAAGGAGCGTAGCCAATGTTAGTTGCAACACCAAGCTGTCCAGAATTCTGAATCTTCTCGATGCTTCCAGCAGCCGTGTTTGTTTCCCTATGATTAAAAGCAAAAGTACCAATTATCATTACTATAAAAGCTGCTGTCACTAGCAAACTCTTCCAGCTAGCTTTAATAGTTTGCACCAGTTCATCCCATTTATCACGCAAAGTTAATTCTTCTGCACTGCGATTCATCTTTCTTTCATAATGTGCAACGATACGTGTGGTTGAAAAAGTAAAAACCAAATAAACAAAACCAACAGCAATCACCGCTTGAAAAGGTTTATAAGAAATCCCCTGAATAGTGCTTGCTGTAAACATCAAATCAGCAACCCCAATTACCGATGCTTGCGAACTTGACTTAATGTTATTCGAAAATTCATTTCCCAAAGTTGGCAAAATATTTTTAAACGCCTGCGGGATAATCACATACCGATAAGCTTGAAATTTATTAAAGCCAATACTTCTAGCTCCTTCAAATTGTCCTGAATCTACCGCTTGAATCCCAGACCGATAAATCTCAGCAACAAAGACCGATTCCCCAACCGTTAAACCCGTTAAGGCTGCAATCAAACGGTCTAAATCAACACCAAAAAGCGTACTTTTAGGAATATTTAGCCCCAGCATGGGCAAACCATAAAAGAAGAGTGACAAAATGACTAGCATCGGCAAACCACGAATCACTTCAATGTAAAGTTTTGTCAATCCACTAATCAAAAGATTGTCACTCATCCTAGCTGCGGTGACAACACCCCCTAAAATCAGGGCTAAAACCATGGAAACCACCGACAAAAAGACTGTCATCAGGGCACCATCTAAAATAAATCCACCATAACTTTCCAGAAACCCACTAAACATAACTCTCTCCTAGACCTAACTTATAAAATTTGCTTCAAAAAACTTGCCACACGTTGATTTGGATAAGAACGATTCACCTCTTCAGGTAGCATGTCTGCGATTAACTCACCATTTTCAAGAAATACAATACGATCTGCCACTTCTTTTGCAAAACCAATCTCGTGTGTCACAATAATCATTGTCGTACCACTTTTAGCAATAGCTTTCATCACCTGCAAAACCTCACCAACCATCTCAGGATCAAGCGCTGAAGTCGGCTCATCAAATAAAATAATGTCAGGTTGCATTGCCAAAGCTCTTGCTATAGCAACACGTTGTTTCTGACCGCCAGACAGATTTTCAGGATAAGCATCTTTCTTATCAAGCAAGCCAACTGCCATCAGCAAGCGAAAAACAATTTCATCCACCTCTTCGCTGCTTTTCCGGTGTAATTTTTCTGGACCAATACCAATATTTTTAGCAATGGTCATGTTATTAAAAAGGTTAAAGTGTTGAAAGACCATATTGACATGTTCTCGTAGCAAATTGTCATTCATATTCATGTCATAAATGTTTTTCCCCATAACCGCAATTTCACCACCGTCAACCTTTTCCAATTTATTAATCGTTCGAATCAAGGTTGATTTTCCACTTCCAGATGGTCCAATCAAAACCACAACCTCACCTTTTTTAACAGACAGATTGATGTTTTTTAGAACTTCTTGCTTACCATAACTTTTTCGAATACCCTTCATTTCGATCATATACTTCGCTGTAAAATCGAAAGTCGCCAACTCCTCTTCCAAAGCAACCATACCGCAGACCTCTTTCTTAATTGATGTCAATATTTTATAATTTTCAGAATTTTATTTCAATAGTTTATGTGAGGTTTTGTGACATATGTATGGATTTTTTCTATTTTTTATGATTTTGGTGATTATGTTCTTTATTTTCGAATCCTTGTTTATAACTTTTATTTATGATAAAATCAGAAATATGAAATCTAGTTATAAATTATCCATTTTTGACTTCAAATTAATCAAAGACATTTATGAAACACAGAGTTTCTCTGAAGCTGCTAAGCTTAATAATATCAGTCAACCAGCTGTTTCTAAGCGTGTAAAAGAAATCAACAGCAATTTATGTGAGGTTTTCTTACGTAAAAATAAAAAAATCTCCCTGACACCTAAGGGAAAAGACATTTATCAATTTGCTAATCAGACATTACTTGCTTTTAACAGCCTACTTGATAATCTGAACTCTACCTTTGAGCAAAGTATCATTCTTGGTTCTGACACTTCTTATCTCAAGACTTATTTGTCAGCCATTCAAAAATATTTGCCAGAAAACCGTAAACTCAATGTCCAAACTTACAGCAATTCCCATCAGATTTTTCAAGCACTTTTGGATGACCAAATTGATCTTGGAATTATGTCAGGTAGCTACACCCAAAAAGGTGTGCTCAAACTTCCACTTCGCTCTGATAAATTGATGATTGTCGGGCAAAGAGAGCTCATCGAAAAATTTGACAAGGGTGAAGAATCACTTTTCTTACTCTATCACATGACCAGCAGCTACCATAATTTCTTAAAAGAATTTATCAAGATTAATCAGCTGCCAACCCAACACCATATTTCGATCGATAACCTCTCACTTATCGAACACGAAGTGCTTAAAGGTACTGGCATTACCATTGTCAGTCAAGACATCGCTGAACGTCTGCTTGAAAATCCAAATATCATTTCAAGCTCTAAAAAACTAAAAGACATTTTCATCAAGACCTATGCCATCGTCAAAATGGAAAATAAACATTACCAAGACCTTCTAACGATTATTCAAAAACTAAAAAAATCGTAAGGGGCAAACTTTCCCATATCGCAGAGTCCAGATTTTGCAAGGGTTATGGTATAATAGAAGAATTGAAAACATGAGATTAGAAAGGAGACGTCGTAAGCTTCTTATCGCTCTCGGTTAGCTAGCATTACGGCAACTTTAATCATGTCATTTGATGGTTTTTTCCTACACCATTTAACCAAAGAATTACAAGACGAGCTTCTCTACGGACGCATTCAAAAAGTTAATCAGCCTTTTGAACACGAGCTTGTTTTAACCATTCGTAATAACCGTAAAAATTATAAAATGTTGCTTTCTGCCCACCCTGTTTTCGGGCGCCTGCAAATTACTAAAACAGACTTTCAAAACCCTCAAACACCTAATACTTTTACCATGATTATGCGTAAATACCTTCAAGGTGCTGTTATTGAAAACATCACACAAATTGAGAATGACCGTGTTTTAGAAATTGCCTTTTCAAATAAGAATGAAATTGGTGACAACATCAAGGTTACCTTGGTTGTTGAAATCATGGGCAAACACAGTAACATCATCTTGATTGATAAGGCTGAAAGTAAGATTATCGAATCTATCAAACATATCGGTTTCTCACAAAACAGCTACCGAACAATCTTGCCTGGTTCAACTTACATTGCACCGCCAAAAACAGATGCTAAAAATCCTTTTACTGTTTCAGATGAAAAATTATTTGAAATCTTACAAACCGAGGATTTGGCACCACGTCATCTTCAAAAACTCTTCCAAGGTTTGGGACGTGATACCGCTGAAAATTTGGCAGCTCAGCTTAGTGATGATAAACTCAAACAGTTCCGTGCTTTCTTTGCTCGACCTGTCCAGCCAAATATGACTGACAAATCATTTGCAGCGGTGCCATTTGATAAGAGTGGTCAAACTTTTGATAGCCTTTCAGAGTTGCTAGATGTTTTCTATCAAGATAAAGCTGAACGCGATCGCGTCAACCAACAATCAAGTGACTTGATTCACCGTGTTCAGACTGAACTCGATAAAAACATCAAAAAACTAGCAAAACAAGAAAAAGAATTGGCAGCTACTGAGAACGCCGAAGAATTCCGCCAAAAAGGCGAACTCTTAACCACTTATCTCTCAATGGTGCCAAACAACCAAGACCAAGTGGAACTTGATAACTACTACACTAATGAAAAAATCACTATTGCTCTTGATAAAAGTTTGACCCCTAACCAAAATGCTCAGCGCTATTTCAAAAAATATCAAAAACTAAAAGAAGCTGTCAAACACTTAACAGGACTCATCGAAGAAACAAAACACACAATCACTTATCTTGAAAGTGTCGAGACAGCTCTAAGCCACGCTTCTATCTCTGATATCGAAGACATTCGTGAAGAATTGGTGGAAACTGGTTTTGTCAAACGCCGCACGCGCGATAAACGTCACAAGCGTAAAAAACCAGAGCAATACCTTGCTTCAGATGGTAAGACAATCATCATGGTCGGACGCAACAACCTACAAAATGATGAAATGACCTTCAAAATGGCTAAAAAAGGAGAACTCTGGTTCCACGCCAAGGACATTCCAGGTAGTCACGTACTCATCAAGGACAATCTTAACCCAAGCGACGAGGTCAAAACTGACGCCGCTGAATTGGCAGCCTATTACTCAAAAGCTCGCCTATCAAATCTTATCCAAGTTGATATGATTGAAGCTAAAAAACTCAACAAACCTACTGGTGCCAAACCTGGTTTTGTCACATACACTGGTCAAAAAACACTTCGCGTTACACCAACCGAAGAAAAAATCAATAGCATGCGCATCGAAAATAAGAAATAAGTTGCTGTTAAGATTGCAAAAAAGCATTGGCTAAAAGCCAATGCTTTTTGTTTATTCTTCAGTTTTATCGATTAATTTTGAGTGACGGTAACCATAAGCAAAGTAAATGATTGTTCCAATCACAAAGGCAATGATAAAGCCAAACCATGTCTCAAGCTTACATTGTGTCATCAAAGCAAAGCAAACCACAATTGATAAAATTGGTAAGAATGGCACCCAAGGTGTTCTGAATTCACCTTCTTTTGGCTCACCAAAATCTTTACGAAGTTTGATAACACCAAAAGCAAGCAAAATAAGATAAGCCAAAGTCACAATATTTACCAATAAAGCTAGGATTTCCAAAGGAAAGACCCCTGAGAAGAACATTGTGACAATCCCGACAAAAATAGTCGCTTTCTTAGGAACTTTACTCTTCGGTGTTAATTCTTGGAATTGCTCAGGCAAAAGCCCATCACAACTGACATTGTAAATCACACGTGACAAGGCAAACATCATAGAAATACATACCGTTACCAGTGTCAAAATCACCACTACAGAGACAATATTACCAACCAGAGGGAAACCAATGCTACGTAGTACAAATGGAACCACTTCAGCCGTGTTCAATTTTGTATAATGAACAGTTCCTGTCAAAACCAAAGTAACCAAGACATACAACAAAGTTGTCAATCCAATTGAAAAGAAGATACCTTGTGGAATTTTCTTTTGAGGTTCTTTGGTTTCATCAGCCGCCATCGAAATAGATTCAAATCCAAGGAAAGCAAAGAACATCAATGATGCACCAGCCATGATACCAACTTTACCACCATAAATTTGACCAAATCCGAACGGTGCAAAATCACTCCAGTTTTGCGTATTGATTGCTGTCAAACCAAGAGCGATAAAGATAATCAAAACGGCTAATTTAAAAATAACCAAAACCGAATTAAATCTTAATACCGTTTGAACCCCTAACACAACAAGGGCAGTCACACAAAGCAATAAGAGAACCGGAACAATATCAATATAAGTTCCTTTAGCAGGATTGAAAGGACCACTCAAGGCAGTCGGCAAACTAATACCGAAAGTTTTCAAGAAAGCCTTTAAATACTCTCCCCAACCAGAGGCTGCCGTTGAAATCGCTCCAGCAAATTCAATCATCATAAACCAACCTGCAATCCAAGCTGGGTACTCTCCAAAAACAGTATACAAATAGCGATACACACCACCTGAATGTGGCAAGCGTGAAGAAAATTCTGCAAAGAATAAAGCTGACATGGTTACACAGATAGCAGCAATAATAATTGAAATAGTAATCGCAGGTCCTGCGTATTGAGAAGCACCTACTCCTGTTATCGTGAAAATCCCAGTCCCAACAATCGAACCTACCCCTAAAAAGATAAGTTCAGCAAGCCCCAGGTGTCTTTGTAGATGACTTGTCTTTTGCGCCATCGGGGTTTTTCGAAAAATATCCATACATTCTCCTGTTATCTATTTGAAATCGTCATACAATTCTTATAATTCTATCAATTCTTGATACAAGATTCACATGCACAACGTCTTTTATTTTAGGATAAATATAAGTAAAAATCAACTCTATATCTCATTTTTATCCGTAAAAAAACACATTACTAAAACAAGATAAACTCGTTTTTAGAAATGTGCCTTTTTCATATGCGGTAACTAGACGATTTATTCGCTCTTTTTGATGTCTTCTTTCAATTCGTCTATGTTAAATTTTGCAAAAAGGTATTTGCGGTCTTGAACTGGGAAACGTTGATCAAGTTGGTCAACAGGTCCTACTTCAACCACACCTTCTGAAATCACAAAATCCATCACATGACCACCAAAGGTTAAATCATCTGAAATAAAGTGTAAATGATAACCAGCAACACTCACACCATGGAACATCTTAGGTGTCCAGATACCCACAATAGTCCCCGTGACATTTTCACGTGAATATTCAGGTTGGCGTGTTGCGACTTCTGCAAATTTTGTATTTGGCGCAGATTTTGGAATCATGCGAACATGCATGTTAGAAAAAGTCCCTTTAATTTTAATCGAACGGAACAAGTTTACCCCATCATAATATGACTCGATACGCTTTTTCAACTCAGCATCTGTCATTTCAAAACGTTGTTTAAAAATCACTTCTGCTTGATGAGGAACAACTGCAGCGTAAGGAACTTTGACATCATCAGAAACCTCAACAATTTCAGGTTTTCCGTTTGAACCGATAGCTTGATAGGCTTTACCGTCTAGAATAATCAACTCCCCATCAATAGAATCGAGTGTCCCGATTCCTAAATCACCATGCTCTAGTAGCTCACCGATGGTTAATGTTCCACCATAAAGACCAGCCATCAAGGCACTTAAGGTATTATATTGAAAAAGTTTAATTGCTTCTGACATACTCTCCTTCACTTTCGTCATTTAAAATTAATTGTCATTAATATTTTATTGCCAAATTCGATAAATTGCAAGCTTAATAAAACTCGTCTGGTAAGATTGTTTCACCAAGTTTAATGTTATCTTTGTAATCGATTGGAATATCGATAAGTACTGGTCCGTTTTCTGCTTCACCAAGGGCTTTTTTGAAGGTTGCTTCAAAACCTTCTTTGCTATCAACACGGTAACCTTTAGCACCGAAGCTTTCTGCGTATTTGACAAAATCAACAGGACCAAAATCAACACCTGAAGAACGACCGTATTTCATCTCTTCTTGGAATTCAACCATGTTGTATTTACCATCATTCCAGATAATGTGAACAATTGGCAAGTTAAGACGAACTGCAGTTTCTAATTCTTGCGCTGAGAAGAGGAAACCACCATCACCAGATACAGAGATAACGGTTGTATTTGGACGAACAAGGGCTGCTGAAATTGCCCAAGGAAGTGCTACACCGAGTGTTTGCATACCATTTGAGAAGAGCAGGTGACGTGCTTCGTATGATTTGAAGTAACGTGCCATCCAGATGTAGTGACTACCAACGTCAACAGTTACAGTCATATCATCTGTGATATTTTCTTGCATAACATCAATCACATCAAGTGGGTGAACCACACCAGGATTTGAGTCACGGTCAAATTTCACATCTCCAACCACATTTTTCTTAAGGTTTTGAAGATAATCTACAGATGTTTTTGGTAGTGTATAGCCATTGACAGCAGGCAATAGCAAATCAATAGTGTCGGCAATATCTCCAATCAATTCGCGTTCAGGTTGGAAATAAGTATCAATTTCAGCTTGAGCGACGTCAATAACAATGATACGTGCTGAGATTTCAGCATTCCAGTTGCGTGCTTCGTATTCAATTGGGTCATAACCAATTGCAATGACAAGGTCAGCTTTTTTAAGCAACATGTCCCCTGGTTGGTTACGGAAAAGTCCTACACGACCAAAGAAAGTGTCTTCTTCAAGTTCACGTGATACGATACCTGCCCCTTGGAAAGTTTCAACAACTGGCAATTTAACAGCTTCAAGCAATTTACGAATTGATTTTGTGACCGCACGTGTTGAAGCACCATTTCCCAAAAGTAAAACTGGCAACTCAGCATTGCGAATCGCTTGAGCAAGATAGTTCACGTCATCAACAGATGCTGAACCAAGTTTAGGGTCAGTCAATGGCTTAATAGCTTTTACAGATACTAAACTATCCGTAACGTCTTGCGGAATTGAGATAAAGCTTGCACCGCGTCGACCTGATTTAGCTACACGGTGGGCATTGGCGATGATTTCAGAAAGTGTATTTGGGTCATGCACTTCAACAGCTGACTTCGTTACTGGTTCCATCATCGCAACGTTTTTCATTGATTGGTGTGAACGTTTCAACAAGTCACAACGTTTTACTTGTCCTGAGATGGCAAGAACTGGGTCACCTTCATCAGTCGCCGTTACAAGCCCAGTTGCTAAGTTTGACACACCAGGACCACTTGTTGTAATTACAACACCTGGATTACCTGTGATACGTCCGATACCTTGCGCCATAAAGGCTGCATTTTGCTCATGACGTGCAACAATCAATTTTGGACCTTTGTCTTCAAGTGTATCGAAAACACGGTCAATTTTTGCGCCCGGAATACCAAAAACGTATTCGACGTCATGGTTAATAAGACTATCTACAACAAGATCAGCCCCATATTGCTTTTGTTCAGTCATTTTATCTCCTATATGTCTTTAGATGACTAATTAAGAACATATTTTAAAGTTCCAATACATCACAATTTCAAGAAAATCTGGCGATAAAATTAGTCAAATCTAAATCACAAATTTTTATTTTTTCACAAATATGAATCAATTATACCATAGTTTTACGAAAAGTTTGTGAAATTTCGCTTGTGAAATTTTTATTTATCTTTCTAAAGTAAGATTGAAAACATTCTTGAAAATTACAAGAAAAAACACGACGAAATTGTCGCGCTTTTTACTCTATTTTTTTCGTCTTGTTCTGACAAAATCATAGATGGTCATCAAGATAAAACCACCAAATACCACAAGAATATTGCGAAGTGGTTCACCACTTTGATCAAAGAATGATAGCAAAACAAAAATGATAATAACCGTTATCAGGTTACTAGCCAAAAGACTCTTAAAATTCATCTTCATTTAAAAATTCCACCATATTGACATCATCTGGAACCATGGTTAAGTAACGTTTAGCCACATCTTTGGCACGATCTGTATAACCAAATTCGCGCAAAATATAAGCATAGTCTTGCAAGAATTCTGGATTATCTGCCAAATTCGTTGCCAAATCATCATAAATCTTGAGGGCTTTTTTATCAGCTTCAAGCGCTTGATAGGCTTTGGCAATGTTCCATTTAGTAAGGACATTATCAATGTTGTCACGATTAAGGGCAACAACATCGTTATAGCGTTCTTCTTCTAAGTACAAGTTAGTCAAACGCATCAAAACATCTTCATCATCAACTGCTACGTCTTTAGCTTTCAAAAGATAGCTTTCGGCTTGTTTTGAATCATGCAACTCATATGAAAATTGAGAAGCTGCTAGCAATAGATTCGTATCAAATTCATTCTTAGCTAAACCTTTTTGAACCAAACGAAGTGCTTCTTCAGTTTTGTTTTCTTCATGAAGAGATTGTGCGTAAACATACTCATACCCTTCAAAGTCAGGATTCATTGTCTCCAATTGTTTGAAGTAAATATTTGCTTTTTGGTATTCAACTTGATCATACAAAATTGTCGCTAATTCAAAGATTGTATTGTCATCGTATTCAATCTCAATAGCTTTTTCAAGAAACTCGATAGCTGCTTCAAATTTTCCGAGACTGGCATAAGCACGACCGATACGTTGATAAGTTGACACACCAGTTAATTCAAGAATATCTCGATTATCTAGTTTAGCGTATTCTTTGATAGCTTGATTGTAATTACCAAGTTCCATTTCGATTTCAGCCAAACCAAAAATAACCAAAGGTTCATCACTAATCTGATTCGCTTGGAGAAGTTTTTCACGCGCAACGTCAGCTAGCCCTTCCATTTCATAGATATCTGCCATAACAAGCAAAGCAGACAAATAAGCATCGCTCTCAGGCGAAATCGCATCAAGATATAAGAAAGCACCTTCGATGTCACCATCTTCTATCGCAATCTGAGCTAGGTTAATATTAACCTCAGGATAATCTTCACGTTCTTGCAAATAAATTTCTTTTGCTTGTGGCAAGAAACCAATGCTCTCAAGATACTCTGCTAATTCCAAAAGAGTCTCAGCATCGTCTTCTTTCAAAGCTCGTTTAAAATATTTATTGGCATGCTCTAAATCTTGACTCTGAATTGAGGCAACCATTTTTTCACTATTTAACATCTTTTGATTCTTCTTCTCCTTCTTCTACAATTAACTCTTCTTCATATAAACCACTGACAGCTTTGTACCAGTCAAAAATTTCTTTAACAACCACCTTGATAGAGGCATAAACCGGAATTCCAAGGAACACTCCCCAAATACCAAACATTGAGCCAGACGTTAGCAAAATAAACATAATGGTAATCGGATGGATGCTTAGCTTGCTTCCCAAAACCAAAGGTGCTACAAAACGCCCTTCAATCGTTTGTTCAACCACGAGGTCACAAGAATCTTAATCAGCATAATTGGTCCTTGAACAATCCCCATAATCACAACTGGAACCATAGCTAAGAAACTACCAAGATATGGAATCATATTAAGGAAGCCTGCAATAATACCAAAAGTTGCCGCATAACGCAAACCAATCATATTAAAGAAGATTGTGAACATGATTCCAACAACAATTGCAACGGTTACTTGACCTTGAACATAACCAGCAAGCTGCTTGTTGATATCTCCAAGAATACGTGACGTTGGACGACGCATTCTAGTCGGAAGTGCCTTAATTAACCCCTCTTTCATCTTATGACTATCTCTTAAGAAATAAAAGAGAATGAACGGTGACATAATGATAGCTAAGGTCACGCGAGCAATGGCGCTAGCAAAGCTTGATGCCCAGTCAATAGCATTCTTAGAAAAGCTTTCCGCATAATCAACAGCTTTATCACTGATATTAGCCAACATATCTTGCAATTCTGACTGATAATTAGCCAACCAAGGACTCTTCAAAAGTTTAGAACTTTCAACGTTGACACTTTTAACATAAGCAGGTAAATTCTCAACAAATGAGGTCAATTGCCCTTCAATCATAGGAATAAAACTTGCTACCGCCCAAATAAGCAGAGCCACAATAATAGCATAAACAATGAAAATTGAAGCCGTTCGGTTAACACCACGTCGTTCAATCAAGCCAACCAAAGGCTTAATCAGGTAGTAAAGAATTGCCGAAATTACCAAAGGAAGCATGATAATGGCTAAAAAAGACAAAACAGGTTTAAATAGAAATGAAATCTTAGTGAACAAATAAAGGATCAAAAAGACAAGAAAAGTGACCATAACTACCACAGTAGCTTGACTGTTTAAAACCCATTTAAAAAACCAAGACTCCGTAAATTTCTTTTCTTGATGACGCTCCATAAAAACTCCTCTCTCCAGACAACTTCAATAAGGACTACTTATCGCCATAAAAAGTAACACTCTTATCTACTAAGCGTTGCTTGTCATCATAAGTAAACTTAGCTGAGAAGAATGGCACATCATCTAAAATCCACTTAAAGATTTCATAGTCACCCTCCCAAGTTGGTTTTGATAACACCTTATCATAAGGAACCCACTCAAGAGTACCCTCACGTGATTCTTCGTCAGAGATTAATTGACCTTCAAAATCTGTCACCTTAAAGACGTAGGTATACCAATCGTGACCAGGCGTAAATTCAGGGAAAGTAATCACACCTTTAAAATCCATTTCCTTAACCTTAAAATGCGTTTCTTCAAAAATTTCACGTTTAGCACATTCATCAGGCGTTTCACCTGCTTCAAGTTTACCACCAACCGAAATCCATTTTCCCTCATGAACATCATTAGGCTTTTTATTACGATGCAAAAGCAAAAGTGCCTCACCGTTATCAATATAACAAATTGTCGCTAACTTCGTCATCTTTCTCTTCTTTCTCATTTTCTTCTATTGTACCAGAAAACCAAACACAATTCTTGAATCAAAGCATAACTTGTAAAATAATTCTAGGTTTTTATAGATATTTTTCAATTAACCCTATCTTAGCTTTACTTTTTTCTCAAAAGATAAAAAAAGCCCCGCAGCAAGCGTGGCTTGATACGATAGGCTTTTTAAATTATTTATCAAGAACTTTTTGTGTTTTAGATGATGATATTTCATTGATATAAAATAGTAGAAAACACTGTAAAATAAGCATTTATAAGATAGAAACTATATTGCTTTTTGAAGGTAAAAACACAAAAGTTTCAAACTTATGCCCCAAATTTGCCCCAAAATTTAAATATTTAAGGCACTGCTGTTATAACCACAATTTAGTGATAGGTCCGTTTTAACGACAACAAAAAAGGACTAGCTCACGCTAGTCCTGAAAAGAAGTCCTGCTGTGTTTAGTTTAACGTGCGCTCGCCTATTCCCCGCCTTAAGCTTTTATGGACAAGGCTTTTTTTATTGCACTAAAAACACCCGAAAAAATCGGGTGCATTTTATAAGATAAAGAAAGTACCTCAAATGAGGTACTTATATTATAACATAAACGTGCATGACTGCCAATTTTGTTGACGTCAACAAAATTAAAACACCCTAGCTTGCGCTAGGGTATTAATGTTTATACAAATCAAATGTTGTATCAATAGCCAATATATAAAATGTCTTATCTATCATCTTTCCAATTACTCTGCCTTGATTTTTTAAGCGAAACACAAAAAATTTATCAGTGCAATAGTCATCTCGTCTCTCCTTGAATTCAAGGGGTATGGTTAATTTTTTTAATGCATGGGAGCTAAGTGTCTCAATTCCTTGCTCCTTCCTAAGAGCCAACACTTGAACCCAGTCCATAGAAGATAAATAATAAATTTTTTCTAGTAAAAGCGTATGGATTAAATTATTATTTTCTAAATTATATTTCTCGTGTTTAGTAATAAATGAAAAATTAAATTGAACATATTCTGGTTTAAAATCTTCAAGTTTATTAGACTTTATTTTTGGTCTTGCTTTTACTTTTTTACTTTTAATTTTTGTCATTCAACTATTTCTTTAACAAAAAAATCTTTGATTAGATTAACATCGATTTCCTGACTTTGAGTTGTTTCTAACCACGGAGCTTCTCCATGCGTTTGATTCATTAACTCTATCGCAGACATATCGCCATATGCATCAACGACTGCATTCAAAATAAGAGCCGCTTCTTGATCGGAGTTTACCTCTTGATAATCTCCTATTTCAGTATCGCTCATCCCGTTACTTGTAGAATCAACTATCTCTCTTGACCCTTTGTATACATCATACACTTCTTGAACAGCTGGCCCATATTTCCAAGCTAGAATTTTTTCCGGGAACAATAATTTATCATATAAGGCTAACGATACACCTTGAGCATAGTACAATAATTTCATTACTTTTAATTGAGTCAAAGCTTCAACATTATCATTAGTTTTCATGTCTGAATAATTTCGAACTTTGAACCAATTGACAATTTTTAATACATCAATCATCGCATTACTCCATAACTAAATATTTAGAAAGGTCTTGAGTTATAGCAACTACATTATGCCATAGTTTCAACCTTATTTCAACTTATAAATACTTATTTTTGTTTCTAAAAACGCAAATTTTCTTTACAAAAACGTAAACTTTTAGTGTTTTTACGTTTTTATTTATATTTATACTGTAAAAAAATACAAAAACGCCCCCAGCAAAAGCCGAGAGCGTGTTAAAGTGTTTACTATTTGATTATAGCATTAATTGTAATAATTGACTAAATCGTCCTTATCTCGACAAGAAAGCCAGACTGTACCGAATTGACCGAACTCGAACTTACGCCAGTACCAACCGCCATAGTATCCACCTTCACCTAAGTCACGAATATGAGCTTCATCGATCTCGAAGCTGAAGTACATACCAGCTTTGAAGTCTTTATCGGCTCCATCTCTAACATTGTTGCCATTTTCATCGACCCAGTTTACCAATGCTACAGGAATACCGTTGTCAGTCCAATCAAACCCAACAGGCGCTAAGTAGTCGCATTTGATTTGATAGATACCGTTAACAAACGCTACGTCATTAGCTAGATAGTAAGCTTTGCTGTCTGGTTTACGACCTCCTGAAACAACCGTGTTAGGCTGTGTAGCTGTTGACCCACTAAAACGCCAAGCTTCAATATAGGCTGGTTTTTCGATTGCATAATATTGGTCCCAATTATGACTTGATACCGCTGTTCCTGCTTGTCCGCCAGTCCAGTAGTCAACGGAAATAAATGTGTTAGCGTCCTCTAGTACTCCGACATGTCCACCAGCTCCGCCAGATTGCGACATATCAGCGCCCCATGACATGAGAATAATGTCACCTCGTTGACCGTTCCAATCTTCGTTTTTAGACACTCGATAAAAGCCGTTATTTGCCAATTGTGAGCCTAGAGTGACCGTTGACGGTAAACCAATGATATTTACTCCTGCTTCTTTAAGAGCCTGAGAAATTGAACCTGAACAGTCCGCTGTGCCGTCTGAGCCGTTTCGACTGCCATACATTGAATAAGTGAGCTTTCCTCGACGACTTTCAAACCAATTGATTAAAACATCTGTATTCATTTATTTTCTCCTTTCCAGTTATCATTCATTTCTTTCACTGCTGCTTCAATAAACATTTCAAGCTGACTGTCAGACAAATAGATATTGTACTGTTCTAGCCCTTTCTTAACTTTCGTTTTAGCAGCATTTAATTTTTGTTCGCCTTTAGCGTCCTCATTTGCAATCTGCTCCACTGCGTTAACAGCATTCTTTGCCACGATTTCAACGATACGCAAAGCTTTTTCACCGCCTTCTTTAAAAAGGTAATCTTTTACGGTTTTAACGATAAATCCAGCTAAACCTGTCAAAATAAGCATAGCTGCTTGTATAATCACATCATTCATGTTCTTCTCCTCTTCTGCGTTTTACTGCGCATAGTTTAAAACATCTGCGTCTTCCTGACCACATCTTCTAGACCATCAACTTTATCTTGCAAGACTGATATATCTTTGCGTGTCTCCAGCGACAAGCTATTAACCGCTTCGGTTAGTCTCGCCATTTGTTGCTGATTTTCGGTAGCAATCCGATTGTTGGAAGCTAACAGCTCCTTGTTGGTTTCTTGAAAGCCCGTTACTAGCTTCTTGATAACCCAAGTCATAGCTGAAACTAACAATAAGATGACAAGGATAATAGCTGTCGCTAAAATCCCGCCAACCTTATCAATCGTCCAAGTTGCCCTCATGGCTTCATGGATAACATCTTGTCCCACCATAAGCTCCTCTGCTTCCTATGCTTCACTAGCATTTGTTTCTGTTGGCTCGCTCCAGATTGGATTACCATCTTCGTCAAATTGCATAATATAGCATTTTGCATCAAGTAAATCTGAAACAGGAATGCTAGTGATTGAACCGCCATATTGTGAAATACCATAGATTTTTTCAAACTCTTTAAGTTGACGTTTGCCATCAACCACAACTGGTTTTTGTTCTTTTGAAATATACATGTAAAAATCATAGCCATTTGAGCGATAGCGGATATATTCACCGTTTTCTCGCATGTATTTGACTGCTGTTGGCAAATCAAAAGGTTGTGTAATTTGAGTAGTATCAAGTAATTCTGTCATTTTGTTTTTCTCCTTTTTATAAAAAATAATTAATAGCTAAATACTAGTGTGCCGCGATAGTTAACGTTAGCTTCTGCGTCCAGAATATGCAGTGTGCCGTCTGAATTAAGCTGGATATTCTTGTCTCGTGGCGTAATCGTCCACGCTTTCGCTGTCATCATGAGCGATTTCTTGGTAAATTCTTGCGGAATACCGCCGATCGTATGCGTTCCCGCACTGTTAAATGTCACGTCGTAGTTAACCAGTACCAGACGTCCTTGAATCATATACTCACATCCGCTAACGCCTGTTGATGTCCAGTTCGTGTAATTAGTTGCTTGAAAGTTCAAATAACCAGACGACGTCATGGTTAAACGTCGTTTAAGCTCGCTGTCAATTTCAAAACGGATTGCGCCGAAGTCTGGATCAGACAGACCATAGTGTAGGACGTTCTCGAGATTATCGTTGTAATCAACGACTAAGAAGCGTAGTTCACCAGATTGTAGAACTGCCAAAGGCATATCTGTTGGCGTTGTTTCGCCGCCGTTCTTCCGCTGAATCGCACCGGACGAAGCCAATCCATGATTGTCCATATATAGACCTTGCTTATGCGCTGGACGGTTGAATGTGCCCCAACTGTCAATTGAGCTACTTGCAGCCTTGTTTTCTTGTAGCAAGAGCGAACCACCTTCAATTTTACCGAGATTTGAGTTGACGGCAGACAGATTGCTGACATTTAATTTCTCTGCTGTAATCGCACCATTGACAATCATGTCACCGCTAACTTTCATTTTCTTGGCAATAATTTGAACGTCTGATTCATTTTGCGCAATCATTGTCGCAAACGTGTTACCGTTTACCGTTTTACCGACTTTTGTCACGAAACCGTTATTATCAAGATTTAAGCTAGCTGTTTTAACCGTCGTCTCGTTCAGCGCATTCAAACCAGATTGAGCTGCATCCGCTTTTGAGACGGCTGTGTTCGCTGTCGCCTGCGCATTGCTTGCTGCAGTCTGTACGCTTGACACGCTTGCAGTGATTGCGTCGGTTGTTTGCTTGATTTCTGACTGCGCAGCGGCTAGCTTGCTGTCGTAGTCTTCTGGTGCAGGTGACCAGTCTGTGGGTACGCTGCCTCTCTCGAGCTTAACACCGTACAACCATACTTCGGATTTAAAAACAGCTGGTTGACGACAAGGAATTAGGCTTTTGAGACCAGATACTGTAGGCAACGTTTTCCATGTAACCCAATATCGTTCCCAGTCCGATTTCAATGTATGACTAATAGAGCCATCGGCTGCTGTAGTAGTTTTACCATCGCTATTAACACCGTGCGCCACACAGCTTGGGAAGAAATGGCTGTATATAGTTCCACTACCTTTAGCCCAAAAAGATAACGTGTATTCAGTGCCAGGAAGAACGGTTAAAGCATTATCAAATTGAATATCGTAGTTATTCGAAGCTGTATTTGTACCGGTAGACGTACTATGATAAACATTAAAATCATCGATAATATCCGTAACTGTCGCAACCTTAGTATTCCAAGTCCAACCCGAAGAGAAGTTAGCAGTACCTCTAACTAAGTTTGTTCCGCCGATACTTGTAGGTATCTTCCCCTCAACACTCGTAATCTTACTGCTCAACTCGTTAGCTTTAGCCGTGATGTTATTTTCTGCAGTCGTAACACGTCCGCTTAGCGAATCAAAATCAGATTGTGAAACCTTGGCTTGCAAGCCAGTATTTAGCGCACTGATTTGGGTCGTGTGTGTGCTGATTCTTTGAGCATTACTGTTCGCGGTAGCTTGCGCGTTATCGGCTTTGCTTGTGGCAGTTGTGATGCCAGATTGTAGTTCTGTCTTAGCACTGTTTAGCTCTGTTTTAGTTGCAAGCAAGGTCATGCCGTCAGCAGTTTGCTGAATTTGGCTAGATAGTGAGTTGATTTGACTTGCTGTGTCTTCGGGTGCTGGAGTGTAACTCAAAGGCACTTTGCCTTCATTCAACATCATGTCATAAATATAAATTTCATCCCCAGCCGTTAGATACCAAAAAAATGGTCTAAAAAAGCTGTTTGATGTAGCTTTAAACGTGCACCAAACTTTTGTCCACGTATTCGCTTTTATGACATTCGTACTGTACACAGGCTGCGTATGTTGATGAAAAATATCATCTCCAACTTTGTCGCTATTACTGTTGAAAACTTGAATATGACCTAAACTATTCATGTTGTAATCTTTATCTTTATTAGTCAAAACCCAGAAACTAAATGTATAATTACGGTCTTTGATAATGTTATAATAATCATCGTTGCTGGTGAAAAAAGCGCCTGCATTACTAGAGCCAAAAACTACCAATTTATATACTTGATGTCCATCCTTCTCAACAACACTAACAGTTGTATCTGTTTTGCCGAAAAGTTTTAGATTTTCAGCATTTACCGCAGTGTTTCGCAATAAGTTAGATGACCCTATTTCAGTTGGTATCTTCCCCTCAACCGAAGACACCGCACTTGTAATTTGACCAGGCACTGCTTCAACCTTTGTCTGCAAACTGCTAATATTACCATTCGCTGTTTGTAGATTGCTTTGCAAGTTAGCTATTGCTTTATCATTGCTAGCTTGATAGTTAGCAAGATTTGTTTTAGTCGTGTCGGCAGTTACTGTAGTTGTAGCTAAATCAGCCTTGACACCGTCCAAACCAGTTTCAAGTGTTGCCGTTTTCTTACTCGTATTCTCTGCAGTCGTCTTAACTTGTGACAATGTTGTTTTAGTGTTAAGCAGGTCATCTTCAACTGTTTTGGTTCGTGCAGTAACGCTAGTAATATTCTTCGTATTACTATCTACTGTCTTACTTAACTCGCTAACAGTCGACTTCGTACCATTTGCGGTTTCTTCGACTGTTGAGACACGTTTGGTTAGTTCACTCTGTGCATTGGCTTGTGCTTGCAGTTGACTAGCTTGTGCTTGCAAGTCCTGCTTCGCTGTGCTCAAGTCATTAGCTACAGTAGCAAGTTGCTGTTTAGCTTCATTGACTGCTGCAAGCGAATCATCTCGCACTTTTTCGATATTTGCTGATAAAGCAGTCAATTCTTGTTTGGCTTTGTCAAGTGCTTCTGTGATGCCTGTCGTGTCAGCATCCAAACCGTCATTCCCGCGAGCACCAATAACAGCAGGCTCTGTGACTAAACTTGTGTCATTCGTATATGTAATGACATCATACGACCACATATAATTTTTGTCTGCTGTGACAGTCGTTGGCTTAGTAGACCAGTTTTGACCGCCTGTTGTGACACCCTCTGACTGGTCGTTAGTCGTGTAATAACGTTTGATTGATTTAATACCAACACCGTCGTCAGAATTGGTGAATGTGATGTATTCACGAGCCACCTCGTTACCGTCTACACTTGCAACTGCCACAACGTTTAGCGTGCCAGTGACTTGGCTAGCGTTGATTGTAACACTTGATATTTCGCTGACAATACTGTTATTGATAAGCCATTTCCAATCTGCATTAACAATCTTGCTATACTTTTCAAGCTTAGCTGTGATTGTGCTTGAGCCTTGACCGTTTTTAAAACTATAACCATTGTCAGTGCTTAAACGGACAATGTAAGGCGCTGCGTCCTCTGCGAGTGCTTCAACCTGTTTTAATAAGCTGTCAGCAATCTGACTGTATTGTCGTTCAAAATTGATAAACGTTGAATCAATGACTTTGCCTTGCAATATGTCGTCTGTCAACTCTGACACACGAGCTTTTAAATAAAGTGGCGGTTCATAATGCACGTCATCAATGAGTGTTTGTGTGTCACCAACATCACTATCAATCGCACCAGTCACTTTATACTCAATTTTGGGCAAACAGATTTTTTGGATTTCTCCATACATGTAGCCCCAAAGTGCTTCTTTGGTTTCGTACTGTGTCTCGCCCAAATCTTTGACAATCCAATTGTCATTTGAGCCTTTGCCGACAGACGGAAAGCGGTCACGAGATTGTGGCGCATAAACTGTCATACCACTTGAATAGTAAAGTAGCTCTTTATTATCGTCATAAATCTTTTTATTAAGACCGTCAATGGTTAAACCGTCTTTACCAGTTGCGCGTACAGCCGTGCGCAAATCCTCAATGCTATCACTGTAATTGATAACCTTAAGCTCTTTACCAACACGGACTGGGCTGCTTGTTTTGTTTGAACCAAGGTTACCTTTCTTATAGACGTTCAATACATGACGTTTCAAAGAATAGTCGTCGTTTAATTCTGTGACGAATTCAAGCTCTGCGTCAAAGCTGTTAGCAATCGAAAATAGACGTGCCAGAATCGTGTCTGTACCCGTCCACTCCAATTTAATTTTCTTATCTGACACTTGATTGATACCGAGCGTTACGGAATGTTCAGGGTCATAATAAGCTAAATATTCAGCGAATGACATTGCCTTATCTGGCTTATGCGCTCCTCGTTCTTCATTGTTCATTTCTAAATGCAATGAGCAAGCTGTGATTTCGACTTCAAAGCCTTGTTTTTCAAACTTCATGATGTTAAGCCAGTAGTCACGAGCTTTATAGCGAAAAGCTAGTTTACAGCCAGAACGAATACTATCAATGTCTTTTGAATTGTACTTAAGTGTTAAAATACTTGCCGAACCTGCCAGAAATCGCTGTATTTCCGCTTTCTTGTATTTAATACCTGCCACGTTATCAAAAAAAGCCACATTGTGGCTATCTGTTGAATCACGGATTGCAATACGTACATTGTTCATTAAATATAAGCCTCCTCAATTGTTGCTTTTGCACTTTCGACTTCGGCAAAGCTAGATACTAATAACTGCACTTTTGTCTTTCCGGGCGGAACTTTAAAATAAGTAGTTCCAAGAATTTCATCATCTAAACGAATTTGATTATTGACTTTGATTTGTCCGTTCTCGCCGTCAATGTCAATTGTTGACCCGCTTGGATAGCGATTAGGCACGTCTTTCCAATAATCAACATGCAATTCTTGAAAAATAAAATCATTTAAATAGTGATGTGTCACTTTTCTATCTGTCGTGTTTCGTCCTGCATACTGTCCGACAAAAAACTGAATCTTTTTCGCTTTGACATTTGCTAAACGAGAATCATAAAACGGATAATAGCCGCCGTACCAAAAGAACTGTACACGGTCTTTCTCTTTGACTAAATCGAACATATTCGAGTTCTTTGCGCGCCCCTCTGAACCGTATGGGTTGGGTGGCAACCAATACGATGGCGTGAATGAAATCGTCTTAACCGTACGACTGCCACCAGAACCGTCACCCATTAAAAAACGAACGTTGGCAGTATTACCAACTGTGTCGTCTTTCTCAATTCCCATGCCAGCTATTAGATGATTGCTTTCATCTAGCACCGTTAAACACCAAGCGCCAGTTTGCCCCATTAGCCCAGTTTCAAACCAAGCTCTAGCCCAAATGTACCATTGAGAGATAGGGTTACTTAGCGTGTATTCCTTAACCGCTCCATACTGATAAGCGCCAGAAGTACCACTTGTTGTAAATGAATTCGGCAACAAACCAAGACGACCGCCGAACGAAGTATCAGCGTTCATTTGAGTTGTTACGATTTTTCTTTGATTTTCGTAACAAACAGTTCCGTCAGTCCAATTGGCAAAATCGCCTTTTTGGTTGCTTAAAACGGTCACGTTTTTTCGTGCGGTGTAACCGTCAGCTTCGTCAACTTTCCCATACTGCATAGCGCCATACTCACTAACAATACCGACGAACCCAGATTCTTTCTTGAGCTTGATTTCATAGTTGACAGTTACTCCTTCGCTTCCTTCGTTGATGATTTCAGCTTCAAGCGTACCTTGTTCGTTTTCAGTGAATTCGAATGTCCGAGTTGATTTTGAGTGAGCTAAGCCGTCGACTATAATAAATGTAATTGTTCCTTTGCCGTTCAGTCTAACTTCATCAAAATCTAAGTTGCCACTAGGAACGGCATAAAAAACACGATTTGGATAAATATTAAATGTTAATTCTTTCGGTTCTTTAACATTTAACACTTGTTGCAAGTAATCATAACCTAGAGAGTTCTCATATTTCACGTAAAAAGGCACTGGAATAGTTTTATGCTTCTTACGCATATAATTAAATTCAGAACCATCCAAAATACTATTTTCGGTGTATTGTGGGTCAAATTCAGCGCCACCCCAAAGGGTGAAGCCGTCTAAGACGGTAATATATTGTGTTAGTTCTACACCGTTAAAAGTTACTTCAATCAATAATTACCACCCCATTCCGTAAATTGCATTTGTGATTGAATCACGTCGATTTTGTTCATCTGTAATCGGTTTTGCTAAAACCTTGGCCATTACTTGATTGTCTGATTCGATTTGAACAATAATAGGCCGATTTGTTAACTTATCAATAATGTTTAGCACTTGACTATTATCATCAAGCGATTGTGTAGCTAACGTATTTGCAACCATTGCTGTTTGCAACTGTGGTGTACCAATAGTATCCATACCAACCGTTAAAACATCATTTTGGAAATTATCAGCGATTGCACCAGTCATACCAGAAACAGTTGATTGAACTGTCTTAAACTGTTCTTTCAATCCTTGGTTCAAACCATTCATAATTGCTTGCCCAGCTGGTTTTAAAAGAACACGGTCATAGCTGATAGGTCCTTTGTGTTCCTTAATCCAATCGGCAATACCACCGACAAAATTTTGAACATTTCCCCAAGCTGCTTTTAACCCTCCAAGAAAACCATTCATGATTGCTGAACCTGCACCTGATAAGTCAATATGAGCTAAACTGTAAAATGTGTTCTTTACACCATTAATGACACCATTGATTGTCCCAGAAACGCTAGAGACAATACCACTAAAACTACTAAAAGCACCGCCTGCTGCACTCATGGCACTAGAAATCACACCTTTAACAGTGTTTATGACATCTCCAATTGCCATCCAAGCTATATTGATGATGTTTTTTACTACTTCTGCTGCACTTCCTGCACCAGAAAAAGCAGTTTTAATCCATGAGATTGCTCCATCAATTATACTAGCAGCTGTTTGTAAAACGTTTTGAATATTTGACCAAGCACTAGACATAATGCCACTTAAGCCTTGTCCTACTGACCCAAGGTTAGCAAACATACCAATTACAAAACCAACACCTTCAGCAATAACGTTTAAAACAGGTGAGCAAGCTTGAAATGCTTGCACTAAAACGTTAAATATTGGTGTTACAATTTCGATAGCAAGTTTTAACCCGTCAAATAAAGCGGTTAAACCAGTCATAATACCACTAAATACACCGCCTAAGAATGAACCTAGAAGTTGAAAAGCTGGTGTTAAAGCACTAGCTAAAATACTAATTAAAGGTTGAGCCGCATTCCACAACGCCACAAAAGATTGAACGACTTTGTCAATGGCTGGTCCTGCTATTGACATAAATTGTTCAAATCCTGCTTGTAAAGCTGGTAAGATAGCCTCAATCAATGATTGAATACCACTAAAATCCATTTGAGTAAATCCATTTACTAACGTTTGAATAACTGGCTGTACCGCGCTGACAACTGATTGAAACAGCGCAGGCAATTGTCCGAATGCTGTTTTTAAACCATCTATAACGGGCTGTACAGTTGTTTGAATTTGAGAGAAACTCGAAGCTAAACCAGAAAAATCGATATTGACACCAAGACCAGAAAACAGATTTTGTAAATTCTGTTGAATTTGAGGTGCTGCTGCTTGAATAAAGGTTCCAATCGCACTTGGTAAACCAGAAAAGACACGTCCAATCATTGGAATAAAGTTACCAAATAAGAATGTTGAAGTTGTATCTGCAAGACCTTGAAGTGAAGGTGTTATATCCAATTCACCGTCTGCAAGATTACCAATAACATCCTGCCACGCTGCTTTCATAGAATTAAACGAACCTTCAAGAGTAGTTGATGCTTCTCTTGCAGTTGTACCTGTAATTCTCAAACTATCTTGTACCGCATGAATTGCTTTAACAGTATCCGCAAAATCTCCAACAGTGTAATGTTCACCAGTCAGTTTTTCGGCGTCTTTCATCAAGCGCTCCATTTCTGATTTAGTACCACCGTAACCTAATTTAAGGTTGTCCAGCATAGCATAGTTACCGCGAGCAAGTGATTGATATGTTTGAGTGATAGAGTCCATATCTGTACCCATTTTGTTCGCGTTGTCGCTCATATCTGTCATTGCCATATTGGCTAGTTCTGCAGCTTTAGCAGTGTCACCACCAAGCGAACTAATCAAACTGGCAGAGAACGATGTGACGTTCTCCATGTAGGCATTTGCAGATAAACCAGCCGTTTTATATGATTGTTGCGCATAGTTCAAAACTGTTTGAGCGGAATCTTTAAAAAGTGTTTGAATACCACCGATTGATTGTTGAAGTGCTCCACCTTCCGAAATTGATGAAGCGATTGCCTTTCCAATTCCAGCTGCAGCAATAATTCCTGTTGCTGCTTTAACTAAGTTTGAACCCAAACTCAAACCTGCAGATTGCCCAGCCGAATTTGCTTCTGGTGATATAGCACCAGTAATTGAACCACTTATACCTTTTGCGGATGGAACGATTTGGACATATGCTTTACCTAATTCAGTTGCCATTGTTCACCTCCAAATCTTTCAAAATTCGTGCTCTAGCATTTTCAAAATCCTCACCAGACTTAAAGACAGATTCTTCACGTTCTTTTGGTTCTTCAGTCAAAATACTTACAAATTCTTTTGGAGCATTACGGCCTTTATGACCGTCCTCAGTATTTTGCCAAGCCAAAATACCTACCCTATCTGCAATACTTGCAAGTAACAATGTTTCTAACGAAACCCTTTGATCAGACATCGCCATTTTGATTCGTGCATTTTCACGTAAACCTACAGAAAAAACAGCCACCAAATCTGCTGGTAGCTGTCTGTAGTTATATATATGGTAAGTTTCCGCCAAGTCGCAAATCAGAGCGTTTTCGTCTATCTTTATCATACTAGCGAGGATTACGAGTTTTTTACTTGAGCATTTTCAAAAATATCTTTGATTTCAGTAACCATTTTTTCAATCGGAACAATTCCGCTTTCATCTCGAATATGGTCTTTCAAAGCTTCTACTTGATCACCAAGTAATAGTTTCAAAAGCTTAGGCATTAATAATTCATTTTCGTCGACTTCAGCAACCAATTCGACAAACTCATAATTTTTTAACTGATTTTCGTCAATTTCAAACTTAAAACCAGAATTTGTTTTCCCTTGAATCATATATTAACCTGCGCTTCCTGTTGTAGATTTTCGAATGATATATTCGTAGTGAGTATTACCGTCGCTGTCTGGATAACATGTCACTGTGGTTTCGTAGCCAACATTATCACTATCACCGTAAGTGATTTCACCAACTTCAGTAACTTTAGCATTTGGCAAAACAATACGTTTTAATGCGTTGTCTGTCAATACTGTTTCAATAACAATCGAGTGTGGATCTAATTCTTTTGAATTAGATTTAATTGTAATACCAGTTTCAAGCGTTCCAGAAACGTTGCTATCACCATAAACCTCTTTTAAGACTTCAACATTCAAAGCCTCAATAAGTGTGTACTTAAACGTATCTTTCTTTTCAGTTTGAACCGTATTGACAGTATCTCCACCCCAAGCCTTAATATCGTCCGTAGAACGTTCATCCGAATTTGTAACACCATCTTCCGAAACATATCCAAGATTTTTAAAAGCTGAATTCAAAGCAGTAGTTGCATCAGTCGGCAACGCTGTTCCTAGTGGAGCACTATAGATACCACCGCCAACTTTGGGTTTAGCGGCTGTTACATTACTTGTTTCACTCATGTATATTATCTCCTTTAACAATAATTAATATCAAATACCGCTTGATAGCGATATTGTTTAGTTTCTGTATCTGTAAAATTATAATCACTATTAAGATGAACACCAGATACATTTTCAATTTTGACAAGATTACTCATCACATCTTTAATCTCTTGATTTAGCAATGCTGCTTCATACAATGAATCAGCGTAGCTTTGGACAGCAACCGTTGCGGAATGCAATTGATTCCTGCTAGTTCCACCAGTTTTTTCTAAAAGTACGAATTTTCCTGTTAGTTTTCGTTCTTTCTCTAAAAGTACTGGTATATTTAAATTATTATCCAGAAATTCTTTTACAACTAATTCAATCATTTGCTCACCGCTTTCAAGAGTGTGTTGTTTTTTAAGTTATCTCTTTTAGCCTTAAAACTACTTGCTGTTACCATTGCATTAGCACGATTTTGACCAACATAACTATCTTGTTCATAACCATCACCGCAACGACTTCTTATAGCACTAGCTTTTTCATTTAAAACTTCCTGCATAGCACTTGATTTCATAAGCTCAGCAACACCCGCACGATTCAGTTGAAATTTAAAATTACTCATATCGTTCCACCGTTACCTTTCTATTCCATTCAAGCGGTATTAAATCAGAAATTCCTTCTAACGGAATACCGACAGTATGCCAAGTTTGCCCAAAGAATATAACTTTCTTATCTGTCCAGTCATTAGTATCATTTTTTGGAATAGCAAGAGTATATTCAATTTTTTTGCCATCAATATTCAACTGATTTTTGATGTCATCTGTCGTTGCAGGTGCCACCAACACGTTTTCAATATTGATTTCACTTTCTTCGATTATCTCTTTCCCAAATGGGTCTTTACCTTTAACTGTTTCACCTAATAGCGTGACTGTAATGCCTTTTAATTTACTCATAAAAGTCAATCACCCCATATCGTTGACGTTTAAGACCTAAACGTTTTAATTCACTTTCCTTGATAAACAATCCGCCTCCAGGAACCAAAAAAGAGCCACTATAGGAATAACCTAGAGCGCTCTCTGTCATTTGTGTCATTGGTTCTTGGTTGGTAGAAGTCATCAAAGTCCGTGCTACTACATCGACAGTTACAGATTTCAAAACACTAGCAAAAGCAACGCTATCCGCTGCCTGCTGGTCTAAATCCTTGCCGACTTTCTCACCTTCAAAACGAAGAGAATCAGAAACAATTTCTAATAGTGCTTCTGCTCTCTCTGCTTCTGCAGGTTTCAAACTGCGCCATAACCTTTCTAGATCATCTTTTGACGCGAAATTACTCATAAGCCACCTCCTAAGAAGCGACTACTCAGTAGCTTCTTTTTCTTCTTTTTTAGGCTTACCGCCTTTTTTGACTGGTTTCCATGCTCCAGACAAGACACTATCTGTTGTGACGACAACACCAGTCTCATTGTGTTTATAATCCATACAACACCTCATTAAGCTTCTTTGACACGAGCGAACGCATCGGCGTCAAGAATACCCCAACCGATAAACGCTTCGGCACGAAGCAAGATTTCATTGTGCGCTTTAAGGTCACGACCTGCACCGTCTGGGTCACCATATTCGATGATTTCCAAAGGAATGTTTTCAGCGTAACCCCATTTGAACATGTTTTGAAAATCTCCAGCAATAACATGATCTTTTTCAGCTGTTCCGCCTGTTGCAACCAAGTTTTTATTGACATCTGAAGCCATTCCATAGAATGAATCTGGGTTTTGACCAAAGCGGAATTCCGGGTATTGAACTACACCGTTTACTTTGATTTTAGCAAGTGATTGACCTGCAAGAGGTGACAATGCAAGACCAGTAACATCATAGTTATTTGCTACCACGGTTTGAACCGCTGTATCAATATTATCATCAATTGTTCCTGCGTCAAATGTAACGACATTGTTTTTAACAAGCCCATCAAACGAGTTAGTATCACGGAATGAAGCATCTGTCAACGATTTAGGTTCTAGACCGTGCAACGCTGCCAAGTCAAACGCAACAGCGATTTTTTTAGCGAAACCATCTGAAAACGCTTGAAGATAATTGATTTGTTTTTCTTCAGTTGCATATTTAAATTCATCTGTAATACGCGCTTGATAAACAAATTTAAGCGGACGAATAATTTTAGATGAAAGCGTAGCTTTCCCTGCACCTTTTTGTTCACCTTCACCAACGATTTGCGCATTACCTTCAAGATTGAAGATAAATTGTTCAGAGCCGTTGAATGGAATAGGTGTTTGTGATGCAAGTTTAGCTAAAACAGAATATCCTTGCACTTTAGACATGAGTTCTGTTACAAGTTCTGGGTTAAATAGTGAATTATTTTTTAATGAATTATCTGCCATGATTTTTATTCTCCTTCAGTTAGATTGCGAGCCAATTCAGCCCAACCATTTTTATCGCCAATAGGCGGTTCTGTTGATTTAAGCGGTGATTTTGGTTCTTTGGCTTTCATAAAACCTGCTAAAAGCTCAGCATCGGTTTTAAGAGCATTCTCATCATTACCTTGTAGACGTCCAGCCATATCAATCGGCAAGCCATATTCTAGAGCTACTCGAGTTCGCATTTTTTCTGTCTCATAACCAGAAATTTTTGCTTCCAGCTCCGCAATATGCTGTTCTTGCTCCGTTTTGCTTTGACCAGATTCTTCAATAGTTGCTTGTAAATCAACGTTTTCTTTTTCCAATTTTTGAACACGTTCTTTCAACTCGTCGTAATCAGAATACTTTTCTTTTTGGCGCGCTAAACGTTCTTTAACAATACGATCAAGTTCTTCTTGTGTTTCAATTGTTGTAAATTCAGACATATCAATGTCTCCTTTCTCCGCATTTCCCGTGCGTTCGGTAATTTTGAGCATAAAAAAAGCACCTTACGGCGCAATTTAATAGCTAACTTTTTGCTTTTTCTTGGGTTTGGTTGTTGCACAAGCCCAATGTGCCAGCAAAGCACTGTCCATAAGACTAATATCCATATCATCGAAGTGTGAACGGTAACCAAAGCCACCATTTGAACCAATATTGCGTTTGTCGCAATTGGTTGCAACCTTAGTAAGCGACGGTTGACTAGCGTGGCAAAGTGTTTGTTGATAAATGGCTTGTTCCCACATCGAATTTGCAACAATAATTTCTTTCACCGTTGGTAAAATTGTGTTTTTAATGTGAAAATCTTTTAATTCATCATTTAAAATCTTTTGACCGCTAGCACCATCTATTACAATTTGTGCAATATCTGCTTGTTTTAAAAAATTGATAATCCAATGATTGCCATTTCTGACAGATTGACAGTCTACTGTTTCAACAAAGATATGTTTATCTTTAGTGCGAACTGCAACGCTAAGAGCAACGTTCGTACCGTCTTGACCATACTTAATACCAACAAATAATTGCCCTTGCAGTTGTGGTAAATCATCGATTTTCAAAGCGTTCCATTCAGTTTCAGAAATAGCTGATTTTTGATTATACGTTGGCCAATAACCAAGACGTTGAACATTGTGGTCAAGCTTATCTTCACCAAGTTCAGCCTCTATTTTACGCTCGTTCAAATGGAATCCCATTGACGGGTTCGAATTGTACCAAGCGTCAATATCATCAATTTCTTTTTCTTCTGATACTGACCATTCTGCCCACCCCAAATACTTCCCGCGTCCGAAAAGGCAAGTTTCACGATATTTTGTAAATACCGTACCACTTGAAACTGGTGTTGGTGGTGTTCCACACATGATTGTCATCGGATTATCACTATCCGTCACGGTGTATTTCAAAGCAGATTCTTGCTCTGTGGTATATTCTTGCGCTTCATCAATTACCAGCAAGTCAAAACCTTCACCAAGACCACCATTAGATGTTCTGGTGCGATATTGAACAACACCTCCCGTTTCGTAAAGTTCGATACGTTCCTGACCTTTGGCACGAATAGAATTAAAAGATTTTCCGTCCTCAAGCCCCATTTTTTCCAGATATCGTTTGACTTTTTCAAAAGATGAATGTGATGTACTTATTCGATGTGCAGTATGCAAGATATTTAGGCCATGGTATAGCCCCCACAATTCAAGCATGTAGATAATCTCTGTCTTACCGTTCCGTCGAGGTATCGAATAACCAAACTTTTGGTGTGTCCAAAGCCCATCTTCTTCAATGCCCATTACGCTTTTTAGAAGATTTTGTTGCCACGGGTAACTTTTTAAGCCCGTTCTTTCGTATATCTCGATAGCTTCATGAGATAAAGATTTGTCAAATGGAAGAATTACCGATTGAGTAGGATTTTGATTGCCAAGTTTTTTCTTTATCTCAGCCATAACTTTTCCTTTCAATCATGTAATTGCATGATAACCCTATCGCTGGGATGTATTATCATTAAACATTTTTACTCCTATTTTTGGGTATAAAAAAAGCACTCTAACCTATTTGTTAGTGTGCCTTTAATAAATTTCTAAACCTTTAGCATAAGCTTCTTTTGCTTCTGCTAGCGTCATTTTATTAGGACCGCCATCGATATTTGTTTCGCCTGTGTTTTGCCAACCACATCTATCACAAATATCGTAGTCTCTGACTTCTGCTCCACAAACTGGGCAGTTAAGCCATAGCTCGCCATCAATTTCCCAAGTCTTTTGAGACTTCACCATCGTAATACTCCTTTCCTTCTTTAGGCCTAAACATAGTCGTAATTCTCTTTGTCTTAGGATTACCTAAGGCATATATATTATTTTTATGATCATATCGAACTCGTCTGAATTCAGTGTCATATCCTAAAACATCTTCAGAGACTGGCTCGGCTAAGAGGCTGGCAGCCGCTTTCTGATATTGTTCTTTAGAAATATTTGTGAATTCATCTCCGTGAGATTTAAAGTGTCCATTGAAAGATTTTTCGCTTGGAAACTTAGCCTCATTCCAAACAACACGGTCTTTTAACTCCTTATAGCTTTCAACGTCATTATACTTCAATTCCTGAAATTTAGCTAGCGAAATAGGCACGAATTTAGAGTCGAGTTTTTTTACAAATTCTAGATATTCAATCCTATCGCTTTTTCTGTTGTTGTCTCGAATATCAATATTCATTTGGCGTCGTTGCTCACGCTTATTTTTACTGTCTGCAGTTACCTTTTTAGACCAAATATTTTTCTTCTTTCCGTCACCTGGTTTGTAGTCAACGGTACACCGACAATTTTGATGCCTTCGATAAACATCTTTAGGAACCTCTGGGTAATTGTAAGTTCCTGCCAAACTTTGACACCATTTGCAGCTATGGCCAATCGTTTTTCTAACAATTTTAGGCTGTAGCCCAGCTTTTGCGTGAAATTCAGCATTTTTCTTAATGCTATCATCGACAATACTTTGCGTAAAATTAACAATCGGGTCACCTAAAAGCCATTTAACATCATCAAATTTATCTTCTCTTGAAAAACGTTCGATAAAACCATTAATCCTATCTTGATTTAATTCAACAGGTTGCGTAGCAATGCTTATTTTTGCTTTTTCATTCAAAATCGTTTGAACTTCTGTTGAATAATCCGCTACAAGCTCGTGATTTCGCTGTAAAACTGGTTCTAGTAAACGTTTTGCGATATTGTAATACAATTTACCGTCTGGTAGTTTTCCAGCTGTTACAGACGTTGTCAGAGCTTTAGAGAGTATCTCGCCAATTTCAATAGCAAAGTTGTTCGCATTTGCGTACGTTGCTTTTTTAGCTTTCAAGGTTTCGAAGGCGTTTTTGATAACTTCGCTCTTACCGAATTCCTGCTCGAACTTATCTTGAACCTCTTTTAAAAGTTCTGGTAATACGTCATCATTCATCGTTATTGTCCTCTACTACTGGAGTAACATTTCCAGAGCCTTTAACACCAGTCAAATCTCGAATTGTTTCGCCATCTACGAAACCAGGAATAGCTTGATTAAGTTTGATAGCTCCGTCGCCAATCAACGTTAATGTGCTTGCGTCAGCTTCAAACAGTGGTTCCCACTTGACAGACGTATTCATGAACTGACTACGCAAATAATGAAATTCATCTTGCAAGCAAATGGCGACATAAGCAACGTTTAACAGACCGCTTCCAAGTGAACGTTGAGCTTTGCGCCCTGCTAAACGTAAATTTTCATGGCTTGCTTTAATTGCTTCAACACTTGATGGATTGTCTGAAACAAATCCAAGATCATCTAAAGTTAACCCCATTTCACCAGCAAAACCAGCGGCAGCTGTTCGCAACTGTTCAGTAAACGGCGACATGCTCGCAGTTGTGAATTGACCAACTACCGGGTGGTCTCCTTCATCATCTTTATCGATTCGCAACAATGATGATACCGTGGCTTTCCAAGTGTCCATAGCCTCTGCATCTGGGTCCATTCCTAAAATGTATTTCTGAGGATATGAATAGAACTCGGCAGTAACATCAGCACGTTCAAGCGTTCGTTTAGCATATCTTTGATAATACATGCCAGCTCGAGTAATTCGACTTCGACCGAATGGTCTAACTGCATCAGGTCGATGGATAATAGGGACTAACAAAGGAATTTTTGTAGGATTTGAAACCCTAAAAGGCGTTTCGTTTTTGGGATAGAACCAAGTTTCTTCATCAGTAAAATACGCCTCTAAAATTGGATTATCATTATCATCACGTTGTAAAACTGCGTAACCCTCTGTCAACAGTCCAGTTATTGGATCTATAACGCCTGTTGCGTTGCTTGCCTCAATGACCTGCAAACGAACACGTTCATCCTCATCTTTTGAAAGATAAACAAAACAGCACGAACCAATCAAAGCAGATAGAACGGTACTGTCGAAAAAGACGTCCGGGTTATTTTGATTAAAAATAGCGTTGACGTTATAATCGTCGTTGGCAAATTCTCTGAAGACTAATCTATCTGCTAAGCTATCAACACCTTTTGCTGACCAACCGAGAACCGCTTGATACTTGCTGATGATGTGCTGCGGTATTGTAAGACCAACTGGTGGGTCATAATGCTTCATGGCATATTGTCTATACCGAATTTTAACCCTTGGGCGTACCGTTGAAAGCTTGCGCTTCAAATAATTCATTCCTTTTAAACTCAATTTTTACTCCTTTCGAATTTGGCGCGAGAAAAAATGTACAGTGACGGCTTGAACCTCGGCCGTGAGAGCGGAGGGGGTCCCATGCCCCCACCTGATTTTTTAAAAACCAAATCAAAAAAATTATTTTGAAACATAGTTTAACCAATTGATGGTTTGAGGCAAATTGCGATTGCCAATCACATTCGTTCCTTTTCCTTTGCTTGGCTCATCGTTGTATAACTTATCTGACTTCTGTCTGTTGCATTGCCAATGCGCAAGCTGTAAGTTATCAATGTCAGATGGATGACCACCTTTCGCAACTGGAATGATGTGGTCAATGACTGGACTGAGTGGATGCGGATACTTCAATGACTTATCCACTGGCTTACCGCAAATACCACAAACGTTTCTAGTCTTTAATATTACTTTCTTATTCTTCTCGAATGCGACGCGGTGGGGACCGTGTCTATCAGGGCGGGTATATTTTGCCATGGGTATGCCTCCAAAAAAGGGGCGGGGTATTTGACTACCTCGTCCCTCAATTCTTGATGATACTATAATAACACTTTGAAACTGCAATGCACTGTCTCATTATGTTTTGTTATGCCTTGATATGACTACTTATGTCAGCATTTTCAAGGTCCTTTTGTGCTGCTTTCTTTAATCTGAAATAAGTACGCTCGCTGATTCCCATTTCGTCCATCACTTCATACATCGACATCTTATCAATATATACAAGACTTAAAATAGTTCTGCTTGCAGTATCTTCCAAACTATCAATCATATCCTGCAATTCTCTGCGCTTTTGAATAGCTTCAACTGTCTTATTATCAATCTCATCAATCGAATCAAGTAATTCAGCGTATACATCATCTTGCTTTCTATTCAATCCACCTTTGACCTTATCAGCAGACCATCGAGGACTTGAGAGCAATGAAGCATTAAGTCTATCTCGTCGTCTGATTAAACTTTGGATGTATAAATCTAAATTTCTTAAATCTTTCAAAATAGTCTTAGCTCTGCTCACTTTCAATCCTCCGATATGATATAATAGTTATAGCATTTTAAATCATATCGAGCTTGCGTGTGCAGGCTCTTTTTTTATTAAAAATGGGCAGGCGCACGACCCACATTGAATTTCATAAGGAAAGCAGCACCTTGCATAATCACAGCCGACTGATAAGCTGTTTTAAAATGAGTTTAACCAACAAAAGAAGTCCTCGTTTCTTTTTTATTTCAGCCTATTTGACAGTTAACCACCCGAAAAGCTAACTAATCGTACTAATTTTTGAATGGTAGTTCAAAGCGTGTAAGAAGGAGTGCTTTAACCACCTCCAATATGAAAAATTATTTTCGGGTTATACCCATGGTCGGAGTCGAACCGACCTGATACCGTTATGGGTTACCACCGTAGCTATCAGCGTGATAGATAATCGTTTGATTGTCTTTTAACCGCTTGATTTCATATTTTTGCTTAGTGTTTTCAAGTTTTAACTCGGTAATTTTATTGTTATAAACAGTTTTTTGCATTCCTAGCTCAATCGTGAAGAAGACGACTGCGACGATGATTGTAAACGATAACAACATACTTAAAAACATGTATCTTTCAGCTTTCAACTTCCCACCTCGTAATATTCTTTTTGGCCGGGCTCTTTACGAGCCTTTTCTAGGTATTTAATGGCTTGTTTTCTTGTTTTAAACTCCGTTTCCTTAAAATCTTTGGCTATGGCGAACCAAGTCGCTGTTTTCATCTTCGGGTTGTATTCTCTAACGATAAATTTTCTTGTCATAATTCCTTTATTTCCAATCTAACCCTATATTTTCCGGGTATTTCGCTTGGTCCACCTCGTTTAAAAGTCATAAACTTAATGACTTCTGAATTGTCATCCGTCCAAATTCCAGCGTCTGTCAGTCCATCAACGAGCGCTTTTATTGTCGGATAAAAATTTGGTGGGTCAAGCCGTCTTTTTGTAGGGGCGTAAATCGTCACTACGAGCCCACAAGGGCGCTTTTTTGAATAAGGGGTACAATTATACCTTTGACCCTCTTTAGCGGCTGTGGCACGTAAATATGCGGTGATTTTGGCATTTTGCGTCCAGTGCGGACGGTCATTGGCGTTTAACATCTGTTTTTGCTTTTTGGTATTCGATAAAATAAATTCAAATTTCATCGCTACTCCTTAAAAATCAAAAGCGGGCACATTTAAGTGTGAGTAAGGCTTGTGCCCGCTGAAATTCTTTACATGTCGTCCTGTTAACCGACACGTACTTTCTAGGTCACTTTTTGAGCCGTTTCCGAGGCTTATTTTTTGCTTTGACGTTCTCCCATAAGGTAGCCTAAGAGGACCCAAAGGAAGGCTGTTCATGCCTCTCTAATAAAATCAATCATTCTGTTTCTCCCTTCGGATTGAAATACCATCCAAGCATTTCTGCTTGATTATCTGTTAAGTATTGCTCAAATTCCTGAAATTGCAAGATTGCCCAGCGCAATCGGTGAAGGTTATCGCCACCTTTTGAACAGAAACCTGAAACGCTGAATCGTAGTTTCAAGCGATAAGCGTAGCCTGTCTTGCCTAAATCATCAATATTGAAAGCTGGTTCTTTTTCGAGTTCGAGATCTAAGACGAATTCCTGACCAAGGTCATGAATGACCTGTAAGTTAGTTCCGTCCGAGTAGATAGTGACGCTATCTGTAACGTGTTCCATTTGCATTTTTTAATCTCCAATCATGTCATTTAAACTTACGAGTTTAGAAAGTTTCTTTTGGGCTTTGCAGTAGTCACAATGACCACATTTTTTAGGTTCTTGCTTGCCTTGAATGACATTCCAAACTTCTTTAACGTTATCTTTGATATAATCAAGACCTTCATCAAGCCAATTTTCATCAACTTTGATAAATTCCTTGTCCGGAACATTTTCTTTTGATACAGCTACGATAAGCGGCCTAAACTCTTGACCTGTCATCTGTTTCAGTAGCTCACGATAGAGAGCAAGTTGGCCATTATAGCCAAAATTTAAGATATTATTGACTGCCGCTGGCACTTTCTTGTGTAGGTCTGAGTTCCACTCTTCGTTGTAAATCGACCTCATGGTCTTCAAGTCAACAAAATAGCCACGAGATAGGTTGATACTGTCAAGCTTGCCTTTGATTGGCACTCCTTCAATTTCACCGGTCACAATCATTTCTTTTTTGACGTCATCACTTGGATACCCGTGATATAGACGATTAAAGTTGTCGTCATCTTTTAAGGCGTTAATCATTTTTTCACCGACAACGAAATCAGCTTTAAGATTTCCTTTATTCTTACCTGTCTTGGCAATGATTTTTGCTTTATTTTCTTCAACAAAAGCGTCGTGAACCTTTTCGGATTCAAAGTAGCTATGTACGTAATTGCCGACCAAAAGAGCGGTCTCATCTCGGTCTTCTATCCATTCGCCGTTATCAACAGCGTAAGCTTTGGCTTGACATTGTATATATTGCTTAAAGCGTGAATTAGACAAGTAGGTTTTATCTTGATAGTAGTTCTCATCTGTTAGCTTAGTCATATAGGTCTCCTAATTGCTCAAATAGCTCTGTTTGCTCTGGTTCATGTAATTCTTCAGGTTCTGAAATTTGAGCCGATTCTGGGGCTTCTGTGAGCTCCTGAGAGGCGTCTTCGTTTGGCGTCACATCTTTAGGCTGTTTTGGATCTTCAGGGACCGCTTCTGTCAATGGTCCGCCGATAAAACTATCAATGCTTTCGCCGTCATCTTGTTCTGGCGTTACATCTTTGACGCCTCGGTCATCATCGTTATCGTATTCGTTCGCTGTAGTTCGATTGACAGCGTCAATAAATAAGTCGTTATCGTCACTTGTGTTAAAGAATTGTTTAGCGGCGCGATTGATGACAGTACGTTTTGCCATTTCTTGCGGGAAATTATTTTGAACAGTTTTGTTTTTTGACTGAGACCACGACTTATCAATTTCTTTTTTGGTCATGATTGTTAAAATCTTTTCACCGTCAAATTTTTCAATGATACAGTAAGCACCGATAATTGGGTTGTCTTGATTAAGCCAATTAGTATCGTGTTTTACCAACACCTTACGACCTTCAACGTTTTTAATTTCAACGTTATCGCCTTCGTAGATAACTTCGGCATAAATGTCTCTAACTTCAGGTAATTGTTTTACAACTTTCATTGTTCCAAAATACGAACGTGTTAGTTTGACTTTGTTCCCGTAAGGAATGAAATAGCATTGAGTTTTAGCTGGACTTAAACCTTGTGTAACCATATCAAGCAAGGCGTTGTAAATGCTGTCTTGCGTACATTTTCCTAACAAATTGCCGCTATTTGAATTCGTCAAAGCATAATAGGCAGAGCTTAGAGCATTACTTACGCTGTAATTTGGCGCTACTAGTAAACCTTCACTCTTCATTTCCTCAATTCGGTTAGCTACATTTGATGTAATTTGTTTTTGCGTTAATTCTGTTGTCATTTTTTTCCTCTTTACCAATCTTCTAGCTGATCATCTTTCCAGCGGTCATAAGCCTCGTCTTCATCACAATGAAATACTTCTTCGTGGTCCTCATACGTACTTAGCCAATTATCGTAATCAAAATCGCCAAATAATCCATGTTGCATTAGCTGACCTTTCTAGCTTCTAGCAAGTAATAGCAAGTCTTAGCGCCATAATCAATGCGAATGCTATTTCCACTCATTGACTTTCTAAAGCGTGGTTCTGAAATAGCTGAATAAGCGTATGCATGATTTTTGAGTGCTTTAATCGCTTGGTGCATATCGTCGAAAAAACCAAGATGTAACTTGCGATAACCGTTGATTACATGTAATAATTCAATCTTCATTACTCTTCGTCCTCATCTGGAAATAATGTATCACCTACTGCCTCTGCTACATCTTTACCATCCAACACATCTTCAAGAATATGTGAGAAATCGTGCATTGTTTCAAAGAATATCAATTTATCTTCTGGCTGTTCAATAATCCCATCATTGTGTAACCCAATTGCTAGCGTTGATGTTCCGTGCATAAACTCTTGTAGTTCTTCGATACGTTTCAAAGTTTTGTGTTGGTTTAAAATTGTTTCTTTCACATTCATAATTAGTCCTCCAACATAGATTTTTTTAGTGCTTCAAGCTGTGCTTGCTCGTCTACTGTCGCTTCATGTTTGTAATCTTCATCGACCCAATCAGGTACGTTGCTTTTGGCTGGTTGATTTGCTTGATAACGATTTGCTTTCTTAGCTTTGAAATCTCGTTGTGCTTGATAAGCTTGCTCTACCGTTTGAATACCGTTCTCAATCCAGTTATCTAGAACACGACTAATATAGTTAAATTTGCGAACATTGTTAGCTACTGCTACTTTTACTGCTTCAAGAAATAACTCTTTTGATACATGTTTGTTAATCAAATAATCGTTCATCGTATCGTATTCAAACTTAACAAGACCTCGACCAAGATTCGCTTCAACTATGTCAACAAATCTTTCTTCTTTTTCTGGTTCTAGTTCTAACTCTTTCTTTAACTCTATATCTTTCTTTATTTCTGTCTCTGTATCTATCTCTATCTCTGGTGGTCGTTTGTCGGACATTTGTCCGGACGTTTGTCTGATTGCTCTGTTTTGAGCTCTTTTAGCTCTTTTTCTGTCGCCTTCACTACTTGATTTTCCGACGAAATTTTGGATATTCGACATATAGATAGCACCGTTGTCTAATATTTCAATTAATTTCAATTGCTGAAAAATTTGAATAGCTTTTTCAACAGTACCAACTTGATGACGTGTAATGGTTGCTAACATTTGAGCATTATAAGGTATCAAATTATTGAACATTAATAGGCCGTCATTTTTTAAGCTCCTAAGATATAGTTTTAAAAGGATATTGCTGTAAATGTAGCCATCTGGCATACTTTCCAAAATGATAGCTTCATCACTCTCAAAGAAATTCTCTTTAAGTTTTAAGTAATAGTATTTTTTATTATCAGCCACCTAATCACCCTCTTCTTCTTTTGCGCCCCAGCACCCGTGCCAGCCATCTGTGTCAAAACCGATTAGCATGATTTCGTCTGTGTCAAAGTATTCATTTTCCATTTAGTACCTCTTAAATCGTATCGTCTGGCAAACCGTGAGCACGGTTGTATGCAATTGCACTCGCTTCCCAACCTGAATAATTAGGTTTGACTGGTTCTTCTTTCTTACGTGCTCGTTTACCGAACACTGTTAATATAGTTACTTCAGCGAACGCTAAAACTGCGACTGCGATAATTAAATGTGTCATGTTAAACTCCTGTTTCTAATTTCATGTTCTTAAGCATTTCAGCTAACGTTTCTTTTTTTGATAAATATCTGTTACGTGATTTCCACTTTACGAAAAGTGCAAAACCTTCATAATTGATGAAAACAATTTTATGCGTTGGATTGTCGACATATTTCCTAAATTCTGGATGCTCACGCATTTCAGCTGCCCATTGTTTCGCAACTGATTTAGTTAAGCCCTCCCAGCGTTGCATGAGATGATCATAGTCGCCCCATTCAGCATCTTCGTTAACACCGACAGCCTTGTAAGTTATTTCGACCTTTGGCATAGCGTGCTCCTTTTTAATGTGGTATAATTTACTTTAGTTTTATTTGTTATGCGACTGATTGCCGTCAGTCGTTTTTTTATGCTCTCAGACTGGCTGGTATGGCCCTAGTAGGCACTTTTCAGCCGATTAAAGAATAAATAGGAGATACTATCGTGTAAATGATTAAAAAATCTATATTGGTAAAGGAAAATCAAACATAGTCAAATTGATATTTATGAGTAATCACCTACTAGAGCCGTATCAACCAGTCTGAGAAGCACGGTTAATTAAGCAATGTTATTCAGTAGCTTATCAGCAAAATACAATTGCCCTTTACCTGTAATTTTAGGTGTCTTGTTAATGCTGATATGACCGTCTGAATGATTGATAGTCGTTTCTTTGATTTCAAACAGACCTAAATCCATTGCTTTTTGTGTTGGCATGTTCCAACTTTTGCCTTTGCGACTGATTAGATAGCCATTTTCTCGCAGCCATGCAAACATACGATTCTGACCAAAATTCAAGCCGTTCTGACGCATGAGCTTAGCAAAGTCACCGACTAAAATAGACGTATGACTTGCGCTGACTGCGTTAGCAAAGATAACTTTAGGTTTTTGCTCTTCAATTGTTGCTTCAAGTTTAATAATTTTACGGTCAGCAATTTTAAGAGCTCGAGCCATGATTTTCTCAGGACTGTTGAAGTCCTTTTCAACTTGAATGAAGTATTCTCTGACTTCGTACCCTTTTGAAGTTTTAGACATCATTGCTAAATGTTCAGCCATGCGAATACTAACAGCGTAATCTTGTAATTTTTTAACTCCGCCATATTGATTTTGCTGTGTAGTTGTAACTACAGAGCTAAAATCTTCGTTCTCTTTAAACATTTTGAAGTTTTGCTCGACCCACTGACTGAAACGAGTTTTAACCTCTAAACTTCTATATAAGTCACGAGCCGAGACAGTAGCACTATCACCTTTGAAATCTATACGAATTAACTCATTCATTTAATCACCTCTTCCATTTTTTTATTTTTCATAACATAATATGTAATATCGTCGTCCATTTTTGAATTGGCGAGTTTCTTCTCGGTAACCCCTATTAAAATTGGATTGATAAATTCTTTTGAATAGGCTAATAATTGAATAGTCGGATTTTTATTATCTGTTTTCAATTCAATAATCACTGGTCTCTTGCTGCTTTTTTCTTCAGCTAAAATGTCAATTCGACCACTTTTTATTACAAATTCACTTTTTACGAATTCAAAATTAGGGAATAGTGTTTCGAAGTTTTGACAGATATAACTCTGCATATCCTTTTCACGATTTTCCCTGCTGTTTTCACATTCTAGAGCGTGAATGAATTCCAAGTCTAAAAAGTCAATGAGATATATTGTTCCTTGAAACTTATTCAGATATTTATCTTTGATAAAAGTTCTTAACCTTTTGATTTGTTGTGAGTTGTAATTGCATTTTTGCTTTTCTCTAGCTGCCCACAAAAACAATTCTTCAAAAGAACTAAACTCTTGTTTTTCATTTAAAGTTACGTTAATTAAATTATTCATGTGTTATCCTTTCTGAATTCGTCTAAACTGACTTCTAAAACGTCAGCGATTTTCACCATTCTACTGAAAGAAAGGTCTCTCTTTCCGATGTTCATCAACGTGTTATAGCTGATACCAGTCTTTTTAGCTAACTCTGTGACTGTCATTCCTCTGTCAATAAGTAACTTGCTTAAAGTTTTTTTCATACTCAATCCCAAAACACAATATATAGTTTTTGATTGTATTGAAAACGCAACATATTGTGTTATTATATCCTTTCTGATATAATTGATTCATGACAAACGATTAAATAGGACCTCTTACCTCCTTATGAAAATCGCAAGTCAAATATTATGGAAAGGAGACTGTTTATGAGCAAACTTAGTCCAAAACCAAGTCGAAAAACATCTTTTAAGAGTTGGAAAGATTTAGATGAAACACTACAAGCTAGCTTTAATTTCCTTAATTCTAAAAGTGCGACAATTTCATTAGATGAATACGAAATGTCAAAATCAGAAATTATCACCGAAGCCTCGAAGCAAGGTTATAAAGTCATTGATAACAATGATGGTTACTTAGTTTTTGAATAATTGATGTGCTAAAGTTGACAAATTATTTTTTAAAACGTTCAACTCATATCTCAACTCAGCAATCTCTTCATGAGGTTGCTTTTTATTTCCGCTATACGGATAACGTTTTGGTTTCATGTTTGCTCCTTTCTTTTTGCGGTTAAACCGCAATATTAGGTAAAAAAATAATATCATCTAAATTCATATTGAATTTATTGGCAATGTGGTAAGCCATGCTGATAGTTGGTTCTGTTTGGCAACGTTCCCAATGACCCCATGTGTCTACTGAAACGCCGACTAATTCAGCAGCTTGTTTTTGATTTAATCCATTCGCTACTCGTAGCATTTTCAACGTCATTTTTTGCATATTCTCACCCCTTTCTAAAATGGTATAATGGAAATAAAAATGATTGGAGAAAAAAGTATGACATATTTTGATCACAGTGAAATAAATCTTTACAATACCATTGAACAATCCAAAGCGTTTACTTGCCCGAATTGCGGAGGCTTTGCTTCACACGAATGGAGAGCTATATCAGTTTTTTTCAATCCATTTAGAAACATAGAAACTCCTTTTATGATTATCGCAAAATGTCAAGCGTGTCAAGAATATTCAATTTGGTTAACCGATAATAAAACAATACATGAGAATGAAGCTATATCAGTTTTAGAAAATAGCGAAAAACTACTTTATCCAATTAAGATTTTAGGAGTACCTTCCCCAAATCAAGATATGCCTGATAATGTCAAAGAAATCTATATTGAAGCAAGTGAAATTCTCGATAAATCCCCACGTTCTTCTGCTGCTCTATCGCGTTTAGCTATTGAAAAACTTGTAGATCACTTAAAAGCCGAGGGGAAAGATTTAAACAATAAAATAGGATATTTAGTTAGGCAAGGGATGCCAATTGAAATCCAACAAATGCTAGATAGCGTCCGCGTAGTCGGAAATAACGCTGTTCACCCTGGGCAAATTGACTTGAAAGATAACAAAGAACTTGCAGCCTCACTTCTAACTTTTGTCAATTTGATTGTTGATAATAGGATTTCACAGCCTAAAAAAATTAAAAGCGTTTATGATTCTTTGCCTGAATCTTACAGAAAAGCTATTGATAGACGAGATAATTAAGAAGCCGGGTCAATTTCAAATACCATTTCATTTTTTTGATTCCAAAATTGTGAAACAACCCTAGCAGGATTTTCTTTTGTTCCGTTTCCTTTTCGATAAGTAATTTTTATTAATTTAACATTTTCTACAGATATTATTCCGTTTATTGCCATCGTTTTTTACCTCACTACTATCCATGCAATCAATCCAATAATCAAGCCTAGCAAAACCAAATTAGGAATTAACCCACCTTTTAATTTGAATTCCACTTCTTGATTTCCGTCTGCTGATTCATTCTTATAATGAATATCACCAAAAAGAAACTTCTTCCATTTCATATTTCTACTCCTTTCTTGTTTTGGAACTATTCGTAACAACACAGCTCTAAAACTTCTTGCGAAGGTACAACTAAATATGTTAAACTATAACCACACCCCCGAAGGGGAGGAAGCTTATGCTTCCTTTATTGAACTACCATTCAATAATGTTTTTGAATCTAAGCTTAAACCAAAGAATCTTGATTTCGACTTCTAGTTCTTTGCGTTTAGGCTTTTTGTTATGTTTAGCCATTAGCTGTACCTCCTGTTTTTGTTAAGGTCTATCTCAACCTTACGAGTTTATTATACTGCGGTTAAACCGCAATGTCAAGAATTTTTTGCGTTTTTTCCGCAATTTTTTTATTTTCTTATTTACTTTTTTGCGTTTTTAACGTAAAATACTAGGCAAGGAGGTAAGCATATGACCCAAAAAAGTGTCAAAAATAAAGAAATTTTTTCAAAAAACCTCGCTTACTATATGAATAAAAAAGGAATTGATAGAAATACCCTTTGTTCTGATTTAGATTTAAAATATACTACTGTTAGAGATTGGTTGAAAGGTATTACCTATCCAAGGATTGGTAAAATAGAACTTTTGGCAAACTACTTCAATGTAAATAAGTCTGATTTAATCGAAGATAAATCTGAAAAAAGTGACATTTCATCTAAAATCAACTTTGACCCTCGCCAAGCGATTTTACTGTCTAACTACAATAAGTTAAACGACAATCGCAAGGATAAGCTTGTACAGGTTTCCGAGAAGCTTTTGGCAGAGGAAGACGGTAGAGCCCTTGATATTTGCGAAAAACGTGCCGAATACGAAACTAGAAAGCGTGTTAGCTTACCCGTTCCCGGTAAGGTTTCAGCCGGTACTGGCTACTGGCAAGAGGACGACTATGACACTATGGTAGATTTCTACGAAGATGAAATCCCAGACGAAAGCGAATATGACACTATCGCGATTGTAGTCGGCCATTCAATGGAGCCTAAAATCAAAAACGGCGATTTTCTTTTTATTAAATTGAAAAATCAAGTTGACCTAAACAAAATCGGCATTTTTAAAGTTGATGGTGAAAACTACGTCAAGAAACTAAAAAGCGACCGCTTAGAGTCACTTAACAAAGAATATGATGATATTCAACTTTCGGAAGAAAACGATGTGCGTACAATCGGCGAAGTTGTTGACGTCTATAGGGAGTGTTAAGAATGAACGAAGAAACTAGACCAATGGAAGTTACCTGCCATGACTTAGATTGTCATTGTAACAGACGTCGTGAATGGATTAAAGTCAACGGTGAATGGCACCCTATTGAATATTCAGTAGCTGACCATAACGAGCCACCGATGACCGAAAAAGAGAAAGAAAACGTTGCTAAAATCATTATCGCCTCTATGGCAAAAGAATAAATAATTGTGCAAATACTGAACCACACTAAAAGCTGAGAATGGAGAAAAAAAGATGGGATTGTTTGCTAAACGCTGTCCATATTGCAGAAGCACCAATATTCAGTTTATGCATCAGGACAGAAAAAATTTCAATGGTTGTGTTGGTTGTATTGGATTTTTAATTTCTTGGCCACTCGTCCTACTTGGACTTATCGGTAAGAACGGAAAAAACAACTGGCACTGTAATAACTGCGGTAGAACCTTTAAAAGTAAATAATTTTTATCAATTATAGGAGAAATAAAAATGAAAAGAATGTTTTTAGTAATATCTTTATTATTTGTTAGTATTATTGTTGCTGGCTGTGGAACAACATCAACCAAAAAAGAAGTGAAATATTATGATAATGATTTTGTTACTGATTTAGGAAAGGCGTTAGATGCCAGATGGACATATACTGATGATAAAGCAAATGCTGACGTTGTAATGACTGAAGAAGGATACGAAACAGCTACTCAGACAGAGCTTGATGTTATTGAAAAATATCAAGATCTTAAATTTAAAGACAGCAAACTTAAAGAAGCTGCTTTAGCTTATATAAATGAACTAAAAAATGGTTTAAAAGTTGCTAAAACGTATGGTTCAGATTCATTTTATGATAATTGGGAAAAACATTATGATTCTAGAACTTCGAAATTAATTACAATCAATGATATCAAAAAAATTGAAGTATCTGAAAAAAACCAAAGTATTTTAGACGAATTGTTAGCATCTGGAAAAGAAGTTCAAACAAAGAACAAAAATGAAGATACAATAAAATCATTTGCTGACTCTCTCACATTTACATTGGATGAAGCGAATTCAGACGAATCTGCTTCATATTATATCTATACTGCTACTGCTGAAAATACTACTCAGTTGAATTTTGAATATTTATCTCTAAATATCAAGTTAATTGATGATCAGGGAACTACCGTTGATACTCAACCAATTTATGAAAATAACTGGGCTGCTAACGAGAAACGAAATCTTGAATTTACAACAGATAAAACTTTTTCAACTATTCAAATTACAGTAAATGATTATAGTTTAGAAGATTAAAGCTATCAACGTACAAATGTTCTTTTTAAGCTAAACAGTTAGAAGGGATATTGATTTATGACTAACCATTTTAGGGAACTTGTTCAAGAACTACTTGAACATATCGATAACAATCCATTAACTGATGAACAATTAGAAAAAATCGAAAAATGGATTGAGGAGAATAGGAAAGAATAAAAATATTATTAAGGTTTTAGGAGAACACATGGATGAAACTAAATATATTTCAGAAAGGATAGCATGGAAAATTTAGCAAAACGATTAGTCGATAAAAGTATTGAAGCTTTTATCATGGGGCTTGAAATCTATAATAAGCCGACTATTAAATATCGGATTGAAGGCTTTAGTTTCTTTATTTGCAACGCTTGGGAGTTGATGTTAAAGGCTCATATCATTAATAATGACAGTGAGGAAGCTATCTACTTTAAGGACAGCAAAGACCGAACTATATCATTGGAAAATGCAGTAGAAACAGTATTTCCAGATAAACATGGATCGTTGAGAAAAAACCTTGTCCAAATTATCGAACTTAGAAACACTAGCACTCACTTTATAACAGAAGATTATGAGCACATCTATGCGCCATTGTTCCAAGCTTGTGTGTCTAATTATATTTCTAAAATGCAAGAATTCCACCAGGAAGATATCACAAAACAAATTGCACAAAATTTCCTGACTTTATCTGTCCGTATCGACCAACTTAATCAGGAAGAAATTAAAGCTAAATATTCCCCAAAAATGGCAGAACGTTTACTAGCTGAACAAGCAAAGATTGAAAGTGAAATTTCTGCTAGTAATTCTGACTATGCTGTCCCAGTAGAAACACGATTCTATATCACTAAGCGAAAACAAGATGCTGATTTAGCAGTTAAGTTAGACAATGGTGCTGAAACAAGTGTCGGCATACTCCGAGAAATTAAAGACCCAAATGCAGTATACCCACTGACTACTAAGGAAGTTATAAAAATTGTTAATAAACGTTTAAGAGCGAAAGGGATTTTGTTAACAAAAATAGTAAGTGGTGAAAAGCAAAAAAGGCCGTTTACAACAAACGACCTACAACTATTTAATGCATTTTACGATATTAAGAAAGATGGACGCTATTGCTACCACTATAAAATCGGTAATCGATATAGCTACGCTCCAGCTTTCTGTGAGTTTATCATTGAAGAGATTGAACGGAACCCTGAAACATTCGTAGAAAACTTGAAAAAGAGGACAAAAAAATAAGATAACCCCAGGCATCTGTGAATTCTCGTCCTTTGACTTACTCCCATTCGGGAACACAACGTTAATCCTTCGCAAGTTATCTTGTTAATTATATTTTAACACATTCACTAAAAAAGTACAATAAAAATCTCTACACTCGCCTTCGCCAAAAATTGAGTGTAGAGACAATGAAAAAGTATAGTAAAAACCTGCATACTGTAGGCCTCTTTACTATACCCATTTTACCATAGAAATGAGGTATTAACAAATGTGGATTGAAAACCATAAAAGTGGAAAAATAAATTTTGTTGAAAGATATAGACACCCATACACTGGGGAGTGGAGAAAAGTTTCAACTTTAATGGACCGCGACACACCAAGATCGCGCAAAGAAGCACAAAGAATCCTTGATAGAAAAATAAAAGAAAAACTAGCCAAACTAACCACTACAGATGCAAAGTTAGTTGATATTATAAACGAATGGTGGAATCATCACAAACCAAGCCTTAAACCTACTTCTCAAAAAACAATTGAGTACAAAGTAAAAGGATTGACGAAAGTGATTGATGAAAAGGTATTACTTTCAAAAGTAACTACTAAATTTTTACAAAACTTAGTCGATGACGTCCCAGGTAGCTTCGATAAGAAAAAACGTATAAAACAAATCTTTAAACAAACTTTTGATTATGCGATCAGTATCGGATATGTTTCGGAAAATCCTGCAACTGGCGTTAAACTTTCGAAACCTCCCAAAACAATTGAAGATTTTGAAAATATAACACAAAAATATCTTGAAAAAGATGAGCTATACAGACTATTAAAAGAAATGAATAGGCATAGTGTTTCAAAAAAGATTGCATTGCTTGCAGAATTTATGGTTTACAATGGATGCCGATTTGGTGAAGCAATTGCATTGCGACCTGAAAATATTAAAGAAGAGTATATAGAAATTCATGGCACCTTAGATTACATGACTAGTGGCTATGAAAATTCTCAAAAACAAACTCCTAAAACAAATTCAAGCTGGCGTGAGACTCTTCTAACAGAGAGGGAACGGGAGATTTTAAATGAAGTTCAACTCTTAAATAAATTAGAAGAAGACACTAGCCAAAGTTGTAAGAAAACAGGTTATATATTCGTTAGCAGGAACGGCATACCCATTCAAGACAACTCATTCAACAAATCAATCCGTGCTGCTAACAATAGACTCTCAAACCCTATCCCTAAACATTTAACAAGTCATATTTTTAGGCATACGCTTGTTAGTTTCCTGGCTGAAAAGGGTGTCCCTTTAAAAGCAATTATGGACAGGGTTGGTCATTCTGATTCAAAAACAACCATTCAAATTTACACCCATATTACCAAAAATATGCGAACTGAAGTTGTCGATATACTCAATTCAATATAATTCATGCCCCAAAAATGCCCCAAAACTATAAAAAAAAGCCAATCGCACAAGCTGTAACCCTTGATACGATAGGCTTTTTAAATTATTTATCAAGAACTTTTTGTGTTTTAGCGTAGTTAGCTTCAACAGCTTCTTTTTCAGCTTTCCACCAATCTTGGTTATCTGTATACCATTTGATTGTTGCTTCAAGTCCTTCTTCAAAGTTAGTATATTTTGGTTCCCAACCAAGTTCTTCACGAAGTTTAGTTGAGTCGATAGCGTAACGAAGATCGTGACCTGCACGGTCTGTTACGTGATCGTAGGCATCTTTTGGTTGACCCATTTTTTCAAGGATAAGTTCAAGAACTTCTTTGTTGTTCTTTTCGCCATCTGCACCGATAAGGTAAGTTTCACCGATACGTCCTTTTGTCAAGATTGCCCAAACACCAGTTGAGTGGTCGTTTGTGTGAATCCAGTCACGAACGTTTTTACCATCACCGTAAAGTTTTGGTTTAATTCCTGACAAGATGTTTGTGATTTGACGAGGAATGAATTTTTCGATGTGTTGGTATGGTCCATAGTTGTTAGAGCAGTTAGAGATAGTTGCTTTAACGCCAAATGAACGTACCCAAGCTTTAACGATCAAATCTGATGCTGCTTTTGTTGATGAGTATGGTGAACTTGGGTTGTATTTAGTTTCAGCAGTAAATTTTTCACCTGGACCTTCACCATGTCCTGGAAGGTCTTCACGAAGTGGAAGGTCTCCGTAAACTTCGTCAGTTGATACGTGGTGGAAACGGATATCGTATTTACGAGCTGCTTCCAAAAGTGTGTATGTACCAACAAAGTTTGTTTGGATAAATGGACTTGGATCTTTCAATGAGTTATCGTTGTGGCTTTCTGCAGCATAGTGAACGATCGCATCAGCTTTTGCAGCTAATTTATCTACCAATTCTGCATCTGCGATATCACCAACAACCAACTCAACACGGTCACCAAGGATTTCTTCTAAGTTTGCACGGTTACCAGCGTATGTTAATTTATCAAGAACAGTAACGTGTACATCTGGGTGATTGTTGTAAACATAGTGTACGAAGTTTGAACCGATGAAACCTGCACCACCGGTTACAATGATATTTTTGTATTCAGACATAATTAAGATACAAAGGGACGTTTCGCTCACGAAAAATCTCATAGAAAAATAGGAAATCTGACGCAGACGACAAGCGTCTAGGAAGATTTATCTTTTTTTCTCAGAGATTTAGTCCCGTGTTCAGTTCCTTAAAACTGAACACTCCTTTCTGATTAAATTTATTAAATATTAAAAGTCTTAGTTCAAATCATCTTTACTTAAAGGTTTAACATCTTTAAGTAGTGGGTGATTTTTATCTGCTTCAGAAACTTCTGCTTCTTCCAAGTTTTCCCATTTGATACCAAGAGTTGGATCTGCATAGTTTACAAAAGCGTATTTTGGTTTAAGTTCAAGTGCCCAGTAGTCGTTAACCAAGTAGCTGTATGATACTTTATCAGACAATACTTGGAAACCGTTAGCGACACCACGCGGGACAAAGATACCTTTTGAAGCATCGATAACTGTTTGGTAAACATGACCAAAGCTGTCACCTTCACGTAAGTCAACCCATGAACCTAGTACTTTACCTTCGTCAGCAACTGAGATGTATTTGTCCCAAGGTTCTGCGTGAAGTCCACGCAAAACGTTTTTATGTGAAAAGCTAACGTTATTTTGTAATTTTCCTTCTGCAAAGAATGATTCTGGAAAACCAAGAGGAAGCATTTTTTCTTTTTGGAAGTTTTCTTTAAACCATCCGCGGTTGTCACCGTGAACAGGAATATCAAATTCAATCATTCCTGGGATGGCTTCGATTTTACGTGCTGCTAATTCTTTACCAAAAAACTGTTCTGTCATTAGTCTTCTCCAATCAAACGGAGCAAGTATTTTCCGTATTCGTTTTTCTTAAGTGGTTGTGCAAGGTTGTAAACATCTTCTTTTGTGATGTAACCCATGCGGTATGCAATTTCTTCCAAGTTCGCTACTTGAAGGTTTTGCATACGTTGCACTGTTTCAATGTATTGAGCTGCTTCAAGAAGGCTTTCGTGTGTTCCTGTATCAAGCCATGCAAAGCCGCGTCCCATAACTTCTACAGAAAGATCGCCACGTTCAAGATAAGCTTTATTTACATCTGTGATTTCAAGTTCACCACGTACACTTGGTTTGATGTTTTTAGCAATTTCTACAACATCGTTATCGTAGAAGTAAAGACCTGTTACAGCGTAGTGTGATTTTGGATGTTCTGGTTTTTCTTCGATTGAGATAGCATTGAAATCTTCGTCGAATTCAACAACACCAAAACGTTCTGGGTCTTTTACTTGGTAACCAAAGACAGTAGCACCTTTTTCTTTGTTTGCTGCTTTTTGAAGCATTTTACTTAGACCTGCTCCATGGTAAATGTTATCTCCCAAAACAAGAGCAACATTGTCATCTCCGATAAATTCTTCACCGATGATAAAGGCTTGTGCCAATCCATCTGGACTTGGTTGTACAGCGTAAGAAAGTGAAATACCAAATTCTGAACCGTCGCCAAGTAGTTCTTCAAAACGATGAATATCTGTTGGTGTTGAGATAATCAAGATATCTCGGATACCTGCCAACATCAATGTTGATAGTGGATAATAAATCATTGGTTTATCATACACTGGCATAAGTTGTTTTGAAGCCGCACGAGTCAAAGGATACAAACGTGTTCCTGAACCTCCTGCAAGAATAATACCTTTCATAGTTAGGTCTCCCTCTTTGTCAATAAATTATCAATTATCAGAACTATTCTATCATTTTTTGCAAATGCTGTCACTAAATTTCCTAATTTTACAAGCTTTTAACGAAAATTACTGACAAATGTCAGTAATTTTTTATAAATGATAAAACGGATTTGTTTCTGCCTCACTGGCAATGAAATCTACTGACCAATGATTGTCATTTTTCCAAGCATTAAATTTTTCAAGTAATTTATCAACCATGAGCACCTCAATATGATGCCCAGGATCAATAGCAAGCATGCCATTTGTAATCATTTCTTGAGCCGTATGATAGTAAATATCACCAGTGATGTAGACTTGCGCCCCTTTTGCCATTGCTTCACGGTAAAAACTTTGACCACTACCACCACAAATAGCTACGCGATTAATGAGCTTATCTTGATTTCCATATGCGACCAAACGAACACTATCTAAGTTGAATTTTTCTTTAACCTTAAGAGCAAATTCTAGAAAAAAATTGCTCCTCAATCGTTCCAACTCGACCAATCCCGTAACCATCAGCCGTAGGACTTAAAATCTCTGTATCGGTAATGTCTAACAGCTCACAGAACCAATCATTTAAACCATCTGGCACAATATCGATATTTGTGTGACTCACGTATACGGCGATATCATGTTTTACCAAGTCAAGGTAAATCTGATTTTGGGGAATCGCCGCAAGGTCTTTTAGCGGACGAAAAATGGGAGCATGCTTAACGATAATCAAGTCAACATTTTTCTCGATTGCTTCTGCCACTGTCGTTTCACGCACATCAAGAGCAATCATGACACGACTAACTTCTTTATCAAGAGTTCCAATTTGGAGACCAGAAATATCTCCTTCCATAGAAAGCTCACGTGGACAGTATGCTTCGTAGCGTTCAATGATTTCACTTGCTTTCATTGATAGCCTCCTTGATAGCTGTCATTTTTTGTGAAATAGCTGCGCGGTCATCGACACGATTTTCTGGAACGTGAGGCAAAGCAATTTCTAATTTTTTCAATTCTCGTTGCCAACGTGCTTTGAAGACAGCTGATTTTTCTTGGTTCAAGAAAGGACCAAAGCGTAAGTCTGTCTCTGACAAAGTCATTTGTCCGTGTTCAACAACCATGATTTCATAAAATTTATCATTTTCTGTCATAATTTCTTCAGTGACAAGTTTGAAGCCATTGTTCATCAACCAAGCACGAAGTTCATCTTCACGATTATTAGGTTGTAAGATAAGACGGTCTACACTTGCTAATTTTTCAACTCCTGCCGCCAAAATATCAGCAATCAAGCCGCCGCCCATACCACAAATCGTAATCGTTGTTACTTGGTCTGATGCTTCAAAGGCTGCCAAACCATCTGCCCAACGCACAACGATTTTATCTGCCAAACCAGCGCCAGCAACATTATGAACTGCTGATTCATATGGACCTTTGACAACTTCACCAGCAATGGCAAAATCAATTTTTCCCTCTTCCATCAAGGCAATCGGTAAATAAGCATGGTCACTTCCGACATCCAGTAAGCGTGCTCCTTGCGGTACAAATTCTGCTACGGCAGCTAGACGCTTAGATAATACTGTTTGCATAATTCTTCCTTCTAAAATATCATTCTTTTTAATTATATCAAAAACAACTTCTCCTTACAAAAGCATAACAAAAGCAACTCAAGTGAGCTGCTTAGTTAGTTTTCGCATTGTCTTTATAATATTTGCAATAAGCTTGAACTGGGCAAATATCACATTTAGGCTTTTTAGCTAAGCAATGATAGCGTCCAAAGAAAATCAAGCGATGATGTGTCAAAATCCAATCTTTCTTTGGAATTTTTTTCATCAAATCTTCTTCGATTTCTTTAACATCAGCATCTGGTGCAGAAATATTCAGGCGCTTAGCAATGCGTGACACATGCGTATCCACAGCAATCGATGGGATACCGTAGACTTCTGCTAACACAACATTAGCTGTTTTTCGTCCAACTCCTGGCAAGGTTTCTAACTCCTTGTGGGTCTTAGGAACTTGCCCGTCGAAGTCTTGTAAAATCACTCTTGCCGTCTTAATAATGTTTCGAGCTTTGTTCTTATAAAGTCCAATGGTTCGCAAACATTCCTCAACATCAACCAAATTTGCCTTAGCCAAATCCTCGATTTCTGGGTAATGTTTCCAAAGATTTGGAGTCACCTTATTCACTGCTTTATCCGTCGTTTGAGCAGACAAAATTACCGCGATAAGCAGTTGAAATGGCGTCTCCCATTCCAACTCGCCACGCGCTTCTGGATACATATCACCAATAATAGCTAAGATTTTCTTTAAACGCTCACGTCCAACTCTCATTAGTCACTCCACAAATCCATTGCAGCCAAAAAGTCATCTGACACATTGACTTTACCTGCTTTTGAATCTTCATGCTCTTTGCGACGTTCCTCAACTTGACGCATAGTTGTAATGCCTTCACGACGCCAATTTCGCAAAATGGCATTGATGTAATTCCAGTTTGTCTTACCGTTAAACACAGCTTCACGAAGCGCTGCGCGCACTAGGTCTGGATCCGTTTTATCCTCACGAATAGTTTTTTGCAAATCTTCCAATTCAAATGGACTTAGCATACGACCTAGCTCACGTTCAAAATCTTCGACAAGTTCTTTCACAGGATTTACATCTTGTTTTTCAGGAACTTGTTTTGGTTCAGATACTAATTTATCCAAAAGGGCTAAAACAGGACTAGGATCAAAAATGACTTCGATTTCACTACCAAGTTCAATAGTCTTCATATCAAGCAAACCTTGAGCAGTCAAATCAGAAATCGAGCGGTTAACTTCTGCCACTGTTTTATTCAGCGCGCTAGCAATTTGACTAGGTGCCAAATCATCCATCTTAGTCGTGTTTTGGAGATAAATAAACTGCCAAATCAAAAAATCATCTGCACGTTTAAAAATGTCTTTGTAATGAAAGAGAAGAGCACTCGGCAATACAAGATTGCCTGATTTATAATTTTCCAAATAATTCATAATATATTCCTAAAAAATCATCACATCTAAAACTGAACCTGACAAAGATAAAGCAAGATTTGACCGACAATCATCTCATCACAAGTAACCGTAAAAAGATGGTTCTTTTTCCAATTGCTCCAACTGATAAGGCGTCTCTTGGTAAACAGCATAATTAATCCAATTACTAAAGAAAGTTGTTGCCGCTAAGTTCCACTTCATCAGAACATCTTGCTCAGGATCGTCATTGACGTAATAATGCACAGGCACATTAGGATTTTTTCCAACTTTAACATCACGCTTGTACTCACGATCCAAAGTTTCACGGTCATATTCCAAATGTCCAAAGCTATAAACTTCGCGCAAATCTTTACTAGCTACGATAGACAAACCAACTGTGGGACCTTCAGCAATTACTTCTAATCGATCAATCTTAGCAACATCTTCATGACGAACTTCTGTATATCTAGAATGCGGCGCCATAAAGCAGTCGTCAAACCCACGGACAATCGGATTGGAAGGTTGTTTGACATTTTGAGAAAAGATGCCTGATAATTTTTCCTCTAGCAAAACCTTCTTAATACCATATTTGTAATAGAGTCCAGCTTGCGCTCCCCAACACAAGTGCAAGGTTGAATAGACATGAGATTTTGCCCAATCAAAGATTTGGCACAATTCATCCCAATAATCCACTTCCTCATAAGCCAAGGTTTCAACTGGAGCACCCGTGATAATCAACCCATCATAATACTTGTGTTTAACATCCGCAAAAGTTTTATAGAAGGTTTCTAAATGCTCAACCGTTGTATTTTTAGACTCATGGCTAGTCATATATAAAAATTCAACATTAATTTGCAAAGGTGTGTTGGCTAGCAAACGCAAGAGTTGTGTCTCTGTCACTTCTTTTGTTGGCATCAAGTTAACGATGAGAAAATCCATCGGTCTAATATCTTGATGCTTTGCGCGTTTATTATCCATGATGAAGACATTCTCTTTGCGCAAAATGTCTAAGGCCGGTAATTCTTTATCAAGTTTTATTGGCATGAAAATATCTCCACTCTATAATATTATATTTAAGTAATATTATAAAAGATGGAGATATAGTTTTCAATTATATAATTTCTTTAGGTAGTTATAGTTTTTAGCTATAATTATCCTGGGAAATTCATTAAGACTTTCGTATCATAACCTTCAAGTGCTTTACGTCCGTTCAATCCGTCCAATTCAACAAGGAAAGCACATCCAGCAACGATACCACCAAGGCGTTCTACCATTTCGATAGTAGCTTTCACAGTACCACCTGTTGCCAAAAGGTCATCAACGATAAGTACACGTTGTCCAGGTTTGATAGCATCAGCATGCATACATAGTGTATCAATGCCATACTCTTTTTCGTAATCAGCTGAGATTACTTCACGTGGTAATTTACCAGGTTTACGAACTGGTGCGAAACCAATTCCAAGTTCAAATGCAACTGGGCATCCTACGATAAATCCGCGTGCCTCTGGACCAACAATCATGTCGATCTTCTTGTCAGTAGCATACTGTACAATTTCGCGAACAGCATAGCTATAAGCATTTCCATCTGCCATCAAAGGAGAAATATCACGGAAAGTGACTCCTTCTTTAGGATAGTTTTCAATTGTAGCGATATAATTTTTTAAATCCATTTTCTTCTTTCTATGGGCTTTTTGCCAAAAAATGTTTTACATTTCATTATAGCATATTTTTTGGAAAAAGGAACAGAATTTAGAAGATAAATTTTATAAAACTCAATTTTGATAATTTACTTGCCAATCTTTAACTAGTGGATAAGTCACTAGCTTACTGTCATCCAAATTTTCTTTATGCATATCTACTGCAGTGATTTGTGAGTTATCATAAGTTGTGTAGTAGTAAATTCCCTTATCAGCATTGATACATGAACTGTAAATAGTATATTCGTATTTACCACTTTCATCCACATAACACAATCCTTTTTGTTGTTCAACGGATTTCAAAATATGGAAAAATTGGTTAACACTGGATGCTTCAGTATCTTCTGCTACCGAATTTAATTTAGTAAATGCCACTTTAACATAGCGTGACATTGATGACAAATCACCAGGCAAACCTAAGCCACCCATTCCTCGACTATAGGTATCTAATTGAATTTCTGTAGAGAAAAGATTGTCGGAAACTTTTGGTGAAAGGTGACGGTAGTTGTTCAAGTTAAACAATTGTTTATCAAAAGTTGGATTATTAGTCAAAACACCAGTTGGATTGTCATAAACCTTAAGACCACTAGCCACAGATTCCAACACAATAGATTCATTGCGATCTGCAATCAACCAGTGCAAAGGACTTGGTTGAAAATCATCACTAAATGCTTCATTTGTGACGTTAAGATTTTGACAAAGTTCTTTAACTTGTGCAACAGAATCACACTGAGATAAAAGCCATGGAATCAATTCAAAGGAAGCAACATTATCTTTACCTTTTGCTACTTCTTTATAGTCAGCATTTTCAGGGAAATTCAACCCTGCCATACCAACTCCTTTTTCATTTACAGCTTCATAAAAAAGCGGATAATCGGCCACCACAGTTGCCATACCAATCATGGCATAGTGGTCCTTATTTTCACCTTTGTGCTTAAACGAGAATGGGTAAGTTCTAGGACAAATGGTCACCGTTTCATTGTAAGAAAAATCCAAATCAAGATTACGTCCGAAGTAACTGTCCTTAGTTGTATAAGTAATCGCAGTACACATAAGAAACCTCCTTATTACAAGAAAATTCATAAGTTATTAAATATTTTTGTAGCGAGTCATCCCTACATAACCATATTATAGTTCTGTCTCAATAGAAAAACAAATATTTAGCAATCGATTACTTTTATTCGACAAGAAAACTATGACAAGCTAAAACTTGTCATAGTTTTCTTAATTATTATCCATTAACCAATCATAAATTTCTTGTGGGGTACCAAGTGCCATGAGTTCTTGGTACTTCACTTCTTGTTTCAGGTTTTGATAAATTTGGCTATCTGAGATGCTACGTTTTTGAGCATCTTTGTTAACAACCATAACACCATCTGTGATGGTTACGAAGTCTAATTCATCAAAGATTTGAATCATTTTCACCAGCAAAATATCTGGGATATTAAGGTATTGACTCAAGTCTTTTAGTTTATAACGAACATCAAATTCAGGGAATTGGTAAATGGTTTTATACAATTTAGCAAATTGTTCGCGAGTTCCATAGCCTGTCAAATAATAGGCACGTTTGATGTGGTTTTTAAAATAAACAGCATCAAATTGTCGCCCAACAAAAAGTGATTTGAGTTCTTCAGCCTTCTCAGGGATGTCCAGAACAACCACTTCACTGGCACTAGTGTCTTCACTCAAAACAGGAACACGTTCAGGAAGGCTGGCATTTTTAGCACGAATATCAATCAACTGAACGCCGTCAACACGCGCATCTTCAAGCATCAACTGAACAGTGGTTTGCCCGTTCCATTTGTTGATTGACAAGGTAACCGCAAGACAGAGATTCTGTGCTTGTTGAAGTTCTTGTACCAAATGACCTTGGTTAAAGGCAACAAGGTCAACTGCCGTGCTTCCTTGAGCAATTTTTAACTTCAAGTGGGCATCATTTTGCCCCATGGTACGTGCTTGTTTAACGGTAAAGTCTTTGATTTCAAAGACTGGCTTAGCATTATCCATCCCAAAAGGTGCAATCTTATCAAGACTTTTAACAGTGTCCAAGTCGATTTCTGACAAGTCTAGCACTTCATCAATGATCAAAGTCTTTTTCTGAGCTAAATTAATATCATTTTCAGCAATGTAATCGCACAAGACCTGTGACAATTGCTCTAAGTTATCAACGGGCAAGGTCATCCCAGCTGCGCCAGCATGTCCACCAAAGGCTTCAAATAAATCACGATGTTCATCAAGCGCATGGAAGATATTGATAGCCTCAGTACTTCTAGCAGAACCTTTTGCCATGCCGTCTTCAATGTTTAAGACAATAACTGGCTGAGCAATATGCTCCAAAATACGACCAGCGACAATCCCAAGAACACCTGGATGCCAGCCTTCTTTTGCTAACACTTGAACAGGCTTATCAAGGTCAACCATGCCCATGGCTTCGTCATAAATCTTTTGAACGATTTCTTTACGTTCTTCATTTTTGGCATTAATCATTTGCGCAATGCTTAGCGCTTCTTCATCATCAAAGCCAGTCAATAACTCAACAGCTGGATTGGGATCATCTAGACGACCAAGAGCATTTAGCTGCGGTGCAATTTTAAACCCAACAGTTTCCTCATTAACATCTGACATGTCAATATCAGATACTTTCATAAGCTCCATGAGACCAATGCGTTCGGTCTGCTTGAGCATTTCAAGGCCAACCTTAACCATGATACGATTTTCATCTGTTAGGCTAACCATATCAGCAATGGTTCCGATAGCAACTAAATCTAGCATTTCTGTAGGAATTGATTCCAACAAGGCACAAGCTATTTTGAAAGCTACACCACATCCTGCTAAATACTTGAACGGATAATCCGCTTCCGGGTGCTCTGGATGTACAATGGCAAATGCGTCTGGAAGCTCTGCTGGTAAGCCATGGTGGTCAGTAACAATGACATCTACTCCTTGACTTTGTGCATAGCTAATAGCTTCATGCCCAGCTACGCCATTGTCCACCGTAATAATCAAAGAAACCTGTTGTTGCTCAATAAAGTATTTATAGACCAATTCATTTGGTCCATAGCCATCAACAAATCGGTTAGGAAGATAGACTTGAACCTCAGCCCCAAGCATTTCCAACGCTTCTTTCATAATGCTAGCGCTAGTCATACCATCGGCATCATAGTCACCATAGATTAGAATCTGTTCGTAATTTTCAATAGCTTGACGAATGCGAGCAACTGCCTTGTCCATATCATGCAACAAATATGGATCATGAAGTTGTGATAAATCATTTGATAAAAATTGAGCTAGTTTTTCGCCATTATCAATGCCTCGACTGAATAGAATTTTGCTGGCTAATGCCGTTATATTTTCTTTTTTTGTCACTTCAAAAAAGCCATCATCTGGCTCTTTTTCAATGTTTTTCCAATTGTATTTACTTGTTATCATTCACTTCTCACTTCTTACGTAGAATTGAAAGGAGGTTATTTGTAGTTAAACACTTTTCGTGCTAAAAAATCAGCAACTTTTGGGAAAAGTGTATAGAATTTATGAGCTACTGCCATTGAAAATGGCATATTCACCTCACGTTTGTTCTTACCTAAAATAGCAACCGTACGTCTGGCAACTTCTTCTGGTTGCAAAACAAAACGTCCAACACTCTTTAAGTATTCTCCAGATGGATCTGCCTTGTCAAAAAAGCTTGTTGCAATCGGTCCAGGATTAATCGTCGTCACATAAACATTGCTATCAGCTAATTCTAAACGCAGAGCATTTGAAAAACCAATCACCGCAAATTTTGTTGCAGAGTAAACTGATGATTTTGCTGAAGCAATCAAACCAGCGATGCTGGCAATATTGACAATATGACCATGCCCAGATTTCTTCATCTTATGCCCAACCAAACGTGAAAAAGTCATCGTCGCAAAGGTGTTGATATCAAACATATCACGGATTTCAGCGGTTGTATAAGCATCAAACTCACTAAAATCACCATAACCAGCGTTATTGATAAAGACATCGATGTGACCATGTTCAGCATATAGTTTTTCAACCATTGCCCCAATCGCTTCATCACTTGACATATCAAGTTTGTAGCAAACTGTGTTAGGACGTTCAGCATAACAGGCTTCAAGTTTTTCTACATTACGTCCTAAGGCAATCACAAAGTCATCAGATGGTAACTGTTTGACAATTTCTTTGGCAAGTCCACCTGTTGCTCCTGTAATAGCAATAATTCTCATAAGCTAATTACTTCCAAATCTTTAACCAAGTGTGTATTTTCAAAAATTTCTTGAGCATCGTTTTCGATTTGTTTGCATTCACGTCCCAAGAAACGAGCACTGATGTGATTAAGCAATAAACATTTAGCTGACGCTTCTTTAGCAATCTGGGCAGCCTGAGTTCCTGTTGAGTGTCCGTGCTTGCGGGCGATTCTCTCATCACCTTTGCCATATGTTGATTCGTGAACCAAGATATCAGCTCCCAAACCAAGACGCACACTAGCATCAGTCTTACGTGTATCACCTAAAACAGTGATAACTTTTCCTTTTTTCGGTGCTGAGATGTAATCTTTGGCAATGATTTTTGTCCCATCTTCTAAGACAACATCTTGACCGCTCTTGATTTTTCCAAATAATGGACCAAATGGCACACCTGCAGCTTTCAACGCTTCTGCATCAAGTGTTCCTTCCAAATCTTTTTGCATCACACGGTAACCAATGCAGAAAATCGTGTGGTCCAATTTTTCAGCATATACCACGAACTTGTCAGTTTCCATTACTTTGCCCAGACTGTTTTCGTCAAATTCATGAAAATGAATACGGTATGGCAAACGAGCACCAGACAAGCGCAAACTGTTCAAAACGTATGAACGAATACCCACAGGACCATAAATATCAAGGTCAGTTTGTTCTTCATTTGCTTGGAAAGCACGACTTGCCAAAAAGCCAGGAAGACCAAAAATGTGATCACCGTGCAAGTGCGTGATAAAAATGCGTTTCACTTTACGAGGACGGATAGTTGTTTCTAAAATCTGACGTTGTGTGCCTTCGCCACAGTCAAACATCCACACCTCATTAATCTCGTCAAGTAACTTTAACACTAAGCTTGACACATTACGTGACTTTGAGGGCTGACCCGCTCCTGTTCCCAAAAATTGTAATTCCATATATACCTATAAAAACCGAAGTTTTTACTTATCCTTCCTATTACGATACTTTTACATAAGCGATAAATTCACGTTGATCAAACGTGTAATAAACTTGCCCTTGGTAATGAGCTAGCAAGTCTGACAATTCATCGCGATTAAAACTTTTTAGCTTAACCATATTTCCTTTTAATTTTGAAACATGGCTGAGCAGACTACTTTCTGGTGTAAGGTCTTCAAGTTCTTGGTCATCAAAAGTCAATTTTGACATTTTGATTTTGCCATCTTCAACATAAATTTTATATTGAGGAAAAACTTGAGCCAATTCAAACAAGACATCTCTTGTCAAAGCTTCATCTTTTTCAGAAAAGACAAGAGCAACCTCTTTATCATTTTCATAAGTGAAACCATATGATTTCCCTGATAAATTCAAACGAATAAAAGGCTTGCGTTCGTCAAAAGATGGCTTATTATTTAACAAGTGCAATTCTTTTGATAGTTCAAAATAATAATCCGTTGCTGCTTGCGGAGATTGTTTTTGATACATTTCTGCAAAATAAGCATTGATAACACTTGGAGGTGGTGTGATGAAACTCAATTTTTGTTCATCTGTTAAATCCTCCAAAACATTTTGCAAATACACTTTATCTAGTGACGTAAAGCCACCATATTTTAAAGCTAAGCTTATATAATCAGTCATAAAATTCTTCTAGTCTCCATTTATTTTTTGGATTAATGTAACCAGTGATATTTTCGTATTCTTCAACAAAATCATAACGATCAAGCAGCGCGATTTTATTTAAATCGTATAGCTTATAGGCTTGATTTTGGTGAACACGAATACTAAATGGTTCAAAAATCTCACGCATTTCATTGATAATCAAACGGCGCAAAAGTGAACGAGCATCTTTATCACGCGCAGAAATACGCACATTTGGAAAAGCTGTCGCTGCAAAGTGCTCCGCCACATCCATCTTGTTATAAACAGCTAAACGCGGAATATCCAACATATCTAGATCTTTTAGCAGATTTAAAACAACTTTTTCGTGTTCCGCATGATTTGGGTCGCTGGCATCAATCACGTGTAGCAACAAATCAACATGACGGTTTTCTTCCAAGGTTGACTTAAAGGCCGCCACCAACTCAGTTGGCAAATTTTGAATAAAACCAACCGTATCTGTAAGCGTCACTTGAAATTGATTTTGCAAGTAAATCTGCTTAGTTGTCGCATCCAAAGTTGCAAATAATTCATCAGCTTCGTATTGTTTATCATTGGTTAGGACATTCATAATGGTTGATTTACCAGCATTTGTATAACCAATGAGTCCAATTTTAAAGACTTGTGATTCTGTACGTTTTTCACGACCAGTTTCACGATTCTTTTCAACCACCTTCAATTGGCGTTCAATATCTGAAATCTGATTACGAATCGAACGGCGGTTCAATTCCAATTGACTTTCACCAGGTCCACGGCTACCAATTCCACCTGCTTGACGGCTTAGCATAACCCCTTGACCGACAAGGCGTGGCAACATGTATTTGAGTTGAGCTAGATGAACTTGCAATTTCCCTTCGTGACTACGAGCACGCATGGCAAAAATATCCAAAATCAGCTGCATGCGGTCAATCACTTTAACCCCAAGTTCTGATTCTAAGTTAACATTTTGACGGGGTGTTAAACGGTCATTAACAATAACAGTGTCAATCTCATCAGCGTCAACAATCGCTTTAATTTCGGCTAATTTTCCTGAGCCAATCAATGATTTACTATCGTATTTTTCGCGTTTTTGGCGATAAGATGAAACCACCTGCGCTCCTGCTGTTTTAGCTAGCGAAGCTAACTCTTCCATAGACATATCAAAATTTTCAGTGTCTGGCAGCTCAACACCTAGTAAAATCACGCGCTCTTGATGTTCGCTTGTTTCAATCATGCACTCACCCCTCTTCTTAATTAATCCGTAAATCTCATTATATCATAAAATTTCTACAAAAAGTGAAAGGGAGCGTTTTACTCCCTTACAATTTCTTATCATTTAAAAAACAATCAACATCACTTGTAACACTAGCTTTAAAATCAGCTTCTGAAACATTGTAAAACTTAACTGCCATACGGTTTCTAAACCATGTTAACTGGCGTTTTGCAAAGCGACGTGTGTTTTGCTTTAATTTTTCAACACAGTTTTCAAGAGAATCTTCTCCAGCAAAATACGGAAAAAGTTCCTTGTAACCAATAGCTCGCGCAGCTTGAACCTCACGATAATTGTCATAAAGCCATTTTGCCTCATCCAAAACACCATTTTCAACCATAAGGTCAACACGGCGATTGATACGGTCATAAAGCACTTGACGGTCATCATTTAAACCAATCAAATAGGCATCATAGTTAGTTTCTTTATTTTGCAAATCTTGTCCAAATTTAGCTAACTCTAAAGCACGAATGGCACGACGGCGGTTGATTTGAGGAATCTCAATCTTCTGCTCTGCTATTTTTTCAAAAAGCTCTTCATCACTTAACAAATCCAATTCTTTTCGGTAAGCGAGGACTTTTTCTTGATCAACCTCACCACCCAAATGATAACCTTCTAGCAAACTTTGAAGATAAAGGCCAGTTCCTCCAACGATAATAGGAAGCTTTCCTCGACTAACGATATCGTCAATCGCAGCCTTAGCTTCAGTCACAAAGTCATAAACAGAATAAGTCTCTTCAACATCACGCACATCTATTAAGTGGTGAGGAGCTGCTGCTTGTTCTTCAGGCGTTGCCTTAGCCGTTCCAATATCCAGCTTACAGTAGACTTGTTGACTATCACCGCTGATAATTTCTCCATTAAATTGCTTGGCGAGTTTGATTCCTAAAGCTGTTTTTCCAACAGCTGTCGGTCCAACCACAGCAAGCAGTTTTATTTTTTTTGACATCTATTTTTTTATCCGTCCTAAGCCTGATTTTTTAGTAAATATAACTTTTTCACTTGAATTTTTAGGCAATTTTCGTTACCATTATTATAACATAAGGTGGTAGGACAAGAAAACAAATCCTACTGCTATAAAAGAGTATAAAGACCTCTTTATACTCCCTGTTCTTATCAGTGAGGAGGAATTATTATGGCTAAAAAATTTGCATTCGCTAAAGGTCTTGCTACTGGTGTTGTAGCCACTGCAGCTACTGTCGCAGGCGCTATTTTCGCAGTTAAGAAAAAAATCATTGAGCCTGAAGAAGAAAAAGCTGCTTTCATTCAAGAAAATCGTAAAAAAGCAGCCCGCAAACGTATTTCTCACTAATTTTTAAACGTTAAAAAGCCCTGAGCCTTATGCTCACGGGCTTTTTGTTTTACAAAATTTCCCAATCTTCAATGCCAAATTCATCAAGTAAATCTTGGATTTTATCAAAAGCTAGACGAAAATGCTCTAACTTATGACCGTCTGAACCGATAGAATACTTGTGGCAACCTAATTCTTTAACCAAGCCTAAAGCATAACGGTAAATAGGTTCTTTTCCATATAGATACATTGATTTACTGTTTAGTTCAAAAGCTAAATCATAATCAATCATCTTTTGGAAAATACGTTTTAATTGTGGCTCGTAAGCTTTTAAGTCATCAACAGTCAAATCAAAAATACGAAAACCATAGTCAAAGTGAGCTAAAATATCAGCCTCCACACGACCAATGGCATATTCTAATTTGTCCAGATACTCTTGAATAATGGTATCCTTATCCATATCAGCCACTTCATCATCAAGGTAATCATTTGTCCCGTTGTGGTGAACTGATAAGAGTTTCAAATCATAGTCCTTATCCGCCAAATAAGCAAGAATATCCGCTTCACGTGGCTGATAATAACCAATTTCAATGCCTTTTTTAATGCGATTGCCGTATTTTTGATTAAGCTTAGCTATTTCACGTGAGTAAGCCTCATAATCTGGCACATCATCTTGCTTGGTATATGGATTTGACAAATCATAATGCTCAGTCGTCACAATATCCCCTGTATAATGGTCTAAATAATCTTCAAACCGAGCATCTGAATCATAAGAAAAATGTGTGTGTAAATGATTATCTCGCATCCTATCCCTCGCTTTGTTATTAATCTTCTAAGTCTTCAACGCCTGCTCCCATGCGCTCTGTCCCCCACCATAAAGGCATCAATTCACCTAAGGTAATGGTTTCACGTTTCTCATAATCAAGCATAAATTCCAAATCTTTATTTTTCGGAGACAATTGCATCAAGAACTAGCGACAAGCTCCGCAAGTCATTCCTGAACCTTCACCATAAGGCGGCTTATCCCAAAATGCAATAATACGTTTGATAGTGGTTTGACCAGATTGTTGAAACATGTTAAAAGCTGCTGCGCGTTCCGCACAAAGATGAAAAACACCAGAAGTCGCTTCAAAACAATAGCCTATAAAAATCTGACCATCTTCTGCTTCAATTGCTGCAACCACATGATTTGAATAGATAAATGGCGTCACATAATGAGGATTATAATCCTTTTTTGCTGCTTGATATAACTTTTCCCAAAGATCCATTCTAAATCTCCTTATAATTATCTGTATTTTCTTAGTATATCAAATTTTCTGTTAATTAGACAGAGATTTTGATTTTTTTAGTTATAGTTTAAAACTATACATAGTCCTAAAAAAATAACTATTTTTCAAAATGGCAAAGCTCCGCTACAATAGGAATCACAAAAAACAAACGAGGTATACGAAATGGAAAAATCAAGATTTCAATTAGTTGGTTCGCTTCTACGACCAGCAGATTTACGCGAATATAAAATCACAATCGAACATCGTGATGATATCACATACCCATTCTACGATGCTTTTGATGGCTATCGTGAAACAGAAAAGGCTGACATCAAAAAAGTTATCGCTAAAGAAAAAGCAAATGGTATTGATGTCTTAACTGATGGTGAATTTTCAAAATCAATGTGGCACCTTGACTTCGTCTGGGGACTAAAAGGGATTGAACGCTACATTGCAGACCACGGTTATACTTTCAAAGACCATGATGGTGGTCACTTCGAAACACGTAAAGACATTGGTATCCGCATCACAGAGCCACTTTCAGGTAAGAACCACCACTTCCTTGATATCTTTAATTTGCTTAAGGAAGAAGCTGGAGACTCAGATACAAAATTGACTATCTGGGGACCTGCTCACGCCTACACAGAATTCACAGTCTTTAATCAATTAGTTGGCGAAGACCAAGTTTACAAAACTAAAGAAGAACTAAAAGCTGGTCTTACAAATGCCTATAAAGAATTCTTGAAAGAATACAAAGAAGCTGGCGGAGAAATCATTCAATTTGACGACTGCCTCTGGGAACTTTTCGACGAAACAAACCCAGCTGGTTTCTTTGCTCAAGGAAATAGCGCTCTTGCTAACCTTGCTGACGAATTCATCGCAGTAAATAACGATGTTGCTGACTATGGTCATGAGCTTGGTTTGCAAGTTTGGACTCACAACTGCCGTGGTAACTACGAAAGTCGTTCTGCTGCTGGTGGTACTTACGAAGCTATCGCAACAAAATTCTTAAAAGACCAACACTATGACCGTTTCTTCCTTGAATGGGATAGCGAAGTGGCTGGTGACCTCAAAGCTCTTGAAAGCTTGAAAGACTCAGATGCTGAAGTTGTTCTTGGACTTCTTTCAAGTAAAACAACTGATCTTGACGATGAAGAACGTGCGCTTAAAATGCTTGAAGAAGCTAGCCAAATCATCCCTAAAGACCGTCTTTTCCTTTCTCACCAATGTGGTTTTGCTTCATGTGATTCAGGAAATGAACTTGCCATCCCACAACAATGGGCTAAAATCAAGCAAGGTCAAGACATCGCCGCTAAATTCTGGAGTTAATCCAATCAACTCGCCTTTATTTTTTCAATATACAATAATACAATATACTATACCAAAAACGGCCGCAAGCTTTATGCTAAACGGACGTTTTTTTAATTACTTTTAAAGTTTAACTACTTCCAGACGCTCTCCACCAAGTAAAACAAGGTATTTATCAACTTGATCAATATGATACGACTTGCTAAGTGCTTCGGCATAAAGTGCCATTTGGCCTTGGTATCGGTCTTTGATTTCCTCGCTGTTTGTGTATTTATCAGTCTTGTAATCTAAAAGAACCAAACGATCCTCTAAAAGAAGATAAGCATCGACAATCCCACGAACAACGAATTTTTCTTTGCTCTCAGGGTCTTCTTTTAGCATGGCAAATGGAGCTTCGCGGTAGATTTTGTCAGTATTTTGCTGAATCAATTGTCCAAGAGTTGAATTTTCAAAGAAATCCAAAACATTTTCTAGACGAATGCGCGCTTTAACCTCATCTTCAGCTGAAACTTGTGCTAGAGCTGTCGAAATATCCTCTAGTGTCACTTTTTGAGACAAGAAAATTCGCTGCATGAGCTCATGCATGGCAGAACCAATCGCTGTTGCTTCGACTTTAGCTTTTTTCGAAAAATCAGGTAAGGCAAAGCTTGGTTTTACGTGGTCAGTCTTAGCCATCACATCAACACCATCAGTATCCATGACAGGCTCATAAAGTTTCTTGACCTGACTAGGTGTTCTTAAGCTTGGTAAGTTAATGGCTGATTGATATTTGGCATTCAACTCTTCAACTGCCTCAAGTCTCTCCAAAGCTTCTGCGATATTTTCAGACTGACGGTTATTTGACAAATCATCAGGTTTAATAGCTGATTTGACTTCGATCTGACCGATTTTTTCTTCTGTCAGGTCTTCATCTGTGACAAATTTGACTTTAAATGGCAAGTTTTTATATGCTTCGTGAATGGCTAACATCCAATCTTGGAAAGTCATGAAAGCCTCTCGTTCTGCAACTGGAAGGTGATTATTTTCAGACTTACCGCTGTATTTATCAACCAATTTTTCAGAACTTCCTTTTCCAACTAGATACAATTTCTTCTCAGCACGGGTCATGGCAACATAGAACAAACGCATTTGTTCAGATAAGGTTGCTAGTCTCAGTTCACGTTTATTAAGCTGATAAGGCAAAGTGTCCATGCTGACTTTAACAGTTGGAAAAACATCCGTATCTAACTCTTCTCGCATGTCAGCCAAATATTTAATTCCTGCTCCATTTTGACGTGACAAGATTAACGGTGACATCATGTCTTGAATACTGAATTTCTTGTCAATATTCAAAATGAAGACATACTTAAATTCAAGTCCCTTACTCTTGTGGATAGTCATCAAATTCACAGTATGTTTTGGAAGAGCCACTTCAACGTCAGCCAAATCATTTTCGCTTTCTAAGACACGATCAATCATGCGAATAAAACGTGATAAGCCTTTAAAGCCGGTCTTTTCAAAATTATTAGCACGAAGGGCAAGGGCGTAAAGATTGGCTTGACGCTGCTCGGCACGGGGAAGATTACCCACGTAATCATAATAGAAACGCTCATTATAAATCTTCCAAATCAAATCATAAAGCGAATGCCATTTGGCAAAATCACGCCACTTGCTAAAGCAAGTCATAAAAACTTTTAATTTTTGACGTAAAGCTGGTGTGACTAGCTCTGCATGTTGCCCTTGATTAGCCAAAGCATGTTCTAGTTTTTGGTAAAGATTAGCTCTAGTCTCATCTTCATTGGTTTGAAGAGCAAGACGAGCAAGGTCATCTTCGTTAAAAGAAAACATTGGTGAACGCATAAGAGCTACCAAAGCATAGTCATTGAGCGGATTATCCAAGGCTCTAAGCGTATCAAGCATCACCATTACTTCAACTGATTTGAGGTAATTTTGCTCACCGCCATCAGTTACCAAAGGAATACCATAATGCTCAAAGGTCTGTAAAATGCCATCATTACGCGTACGTGATGATACTAATAAGGTGATATCTTCAAAGGCAACGCCTTCCTCATTATGCAAACGAATGATTTCTTTAGCTACCAGCTTAACCTCGTTCGGATTGATTTGCTCCTCTTCTGGACTACTTGCAAGTTCACTACTGTCATCAGTGTCGTAAATTAGAACTTGTGTTTTATTTTCTGGATGAGCTTCTTTTTGTGCAGGACTACCTGCCACCAACTGGTGCATGCCATCATACAAAATTTCCCCAACAGACTCGTCCATCAAATGCGTAAAGACGCTATTTGTCGCATCTAGAACTTCTGATTGACTACGGAAGTTTTCTTTTAGCAAAATTAATTTTCCATGTTCTGGATGCTCTTGAAAATCCTTGAATTTTTGGTTAAAAATCTGCGGATCAGCCTGACGAAAACGATAAATCGATTGCTTAATATCCCCCACCATGAAACGATTATGACCATTTGATAATAATTCCAGCATACGTTCTTGCGTGTGGTTATTATCTTGGTACTCATCGACCATGACTTCGTGGTATTTATCTTGGTAGAGCTCACGAATATCTGGATTTTCTTCCAAAATCTGGATAGCAAAATGCGCGATATCTGAAAACTCAAAAGCATTTTCTTGGATTTTAGCTTGCAAATATTGCTCAGAAAAATCCTGCATAAATGCTTGTAAAAGTTCTAACAAAGGCAGACTTTCCGATTGGTATTTGAAGATAGTTTCTAAATGCTTCAATCCAGTCAAACGTTCCTGAAGAGTTTTAAAAACGGGATATTTCACTCCTGCCACAGTCACTGCTGGACCTGACGGAATTAAATCAGCTACGTCAGCAGCCAAACGACCAAGACCATCATGACCATAAAGCGTCTCAAAATGCATGGCCCATTCATGCAAATGCTCAATCATATTCAAGTGTTTTTTATAATTGGCAGTAGGTGTCCCCTTAGCTGTAACCTGCTTATAATCCTCTAAGTCCGTCACATCTTGTAATTGATTAGCTGTTTCATGCATGCAAGCTAGAAAATCCATAACTTCTTGGTCGGGAATGGCGGAAAAATCAGTATAGGTTCTAGCACCTTTCAAGAAAACCTCAGCCAGCCATTTCTTAGGATTATCCGTTGCTTGACTGAAATCATAGATTTTGTAAACAATTCCTCTAAAAGCTGAACTGTCCTTGCGATTACCTGAAAAATTACGAACTAATTTGCGGAAACTATCTTGATTTTGCCCCGTCATGTAATCAGCAAAAAGGTCTGCAAAAACGTCATTCTTGACAAGGTCTTGTTCACTCTTATCCGTCATAATACGAAAAGTAGGTGAAATTCCCAACGTGTAGCCATATTGGTTAACTAATTTTTGCGTAAAGGCATCCATGGTTCCAATATCAGCAGTCTGCAAGGCTAACAACTGTTCGTTAAGATAAGTTTTTAAATCATTATCCGTCGCTTTTTGCAAAGCTTGGCTGATTTTTTTCTCAAGACGTTCCTTTAATTCTCCCGCTGCTTTAACCGTAAAGGTCGAAATAAAGAGCCGGTCAACGGTAATGCCACGCAAAATCTTATCAATAATGCGCTCAACCATAACGAAAGTTTTTCCAGAACCAGCCGACGCTGATACCAAAATATTGTTGCCATAGCTATAAATGGCTTCGATTTGTTCAGGTGTTCGTTTTTGCGCTTTAGATGACTGAGCCTCTTTTTGCTGTAGAGAAGAAATAGCTTCAGCCGTTAAAAATGGTTTAAAGGTCATCTTTTTCCTCCTCTTCTTGCATCAGGCTCAAAAAGCCTTGACGTCTATCTTTTCTTGGTAATTTAAACCACTTACGTGCGTATGGCATGTGACGGTCCGCTTCAAAGCGTGTGATAGCTTTTAATTGGTCACCCTTAACCGTCTTACCATCTTCACTGTAAGGATTAATCAAAAAGTGTCCTTGTTTAATTTGCTCAGCTGCTTGAAGAAATAATTTTTGATTGTAAGCTAGTAAAATATCTAATTCTTCTTGCGTGTAAACAGAATCATTAAGATGATAATTTCCATTTGATAAATAGCCTTTTTCATCTTCTAAGAACAAGCCACGGTAACGCAACTCTTTAGACAAATTCTCCAAAATTTTCTCTGTAGTAGCTACCGATGACAAATCCACTTTTGGCTCTTGCATGTGAAGGTACATGGCTCCAAAAATCTTATCTGACTCACTTTTAATTTTTTTATCGCGAAGAGCTTGCATGTAAGTCACTAATTGTGGGTTGAGACCATTGTAGAATTTTTGAATATCAAAGGTATTGTGACTTGATTTGTAATCAACCACCCCAAGACTTCCATCTGACAAACGGTCCACACGGTCAATAATACCTCGAATACGTACTGCATTTGCAAGCATTAACTCAAAAGGTTCTTCTTCATTTTCCACCTGAATCTGAGCATCCTGACGTAAAATTGTCGCCGTGCTTCTAGCAATATCTTCTAAGACTGTCAATGAGTAGCGGCTTTCCTCGTCTTCTTCATAGACAAATTTGAAAGCATCTTCAGCGTTGGTTGTTTGAATAGCTCGATTTAATTTGTCGTCAAAGGCTTGATCCGAAGCATCTTTCATAACCAATTCAAAGACACGATGAAGGTATGTTCCGTGATTTCTAGCGTCAGGGTGAATGGTTTCAACCTCTTGCAAACCAAGGACATACTGTAAGAAATATTTGTATTGATTGTTGTAGAAAGTTGTCACAGCTGAAGAAGACAAATTAATCGGCTCATCACTTGGAAAATGTGTCTCAATCACTTCGGCAGAAACTGGTTTGGTCTGCATATTATCCTTAATCAGTGGCAATTCAACACCTTCGTTAGCCAGTTTTTTACGAAGATAACGTACAGCTACTGACCAGAAGGTTTGCTCTTCTTTGCTAAGCTCGCGGTCTTCTTCAATAGCCAAGCGATTAACCTCAATCACACGAGATAAGAACGCTTTGTAATTTCCAATGTCTTCAGCATCTGTCGACAAACGATTTCGTCCCTTAACCAAAACAGGCACACCAAAGCTAGCTAATTCCGCAAGATAAGAAGATTCCTTATCTTCTGACTCATTAGCAATTTGTGGCAAACTGAGCACCAGTTCTTCCGTCGCTGAATTAAACAGTGACAAGGCAGCAAAATGATTTTTCTTAATATTTTCACGACTAATCACATCAAAACGTTGATTGTCAGCTGTTGTTTCATTGACCTTGGCACGTTCTTCATCTGAAATCAAGCTACGATTTTGCGCAATTTTTGGGAAATGCGACTGCGTCATACCAAGTGCAAAGACAAATTTATTGGTATGTGGCTCAACCAAATCATAAGATTTTACAGAAACCACATCAACACTTGCTGGCACTACGCGGTACTGGGCAGCCAACATACCGCTTCTTAAAAGAGCTAAAAATTCATCCAAAGACAATTTTTCTTGTCCAAAAATCGTTTGAAATTGCTCGAGAATGCCAGTAAATGTTCGCCAAACTTGCTCGTGCTTTTCTTGTTCATTTTCTGAGAAAGTGGCTACCGTACGCTCTAAATTCTCAGGTAGAGAAATCGCACGTAAGAAAGTCATCAATTTTTCAAGTAAACTTGAGCCAAGCTGCTTTTGTGCCTTAAATAAAGTTAGCAAAGGCGCCATAATTTGCTCGCGCATACCATTAATATAAGCTAAGTGTTCTTCACCCTTGTAAGCAATCGTGAACTCCTTGGCAAATTTACTTTGTCCCTTGATATCCGCATAAATCAAATATTGCTCAAAAAGGTCTAAATCATCTTGAGTGAAGGAACCATATAGCCCTGTTTTCAAAAGATTAACAACATCTTCCATACGAAAACGATAACGTTTCACACGCTCCAAGGAATCAATAAAATGCACCAAAGGATGGTCACTCATCGACTCTGCCTTCCCAAAATAATAGGGAATTTCATATTTATCAAAAATTTTGCCGATTTGCAGACGATAGCTATCCACATCACCCAAAAGTACCAAAATATCCTTATAACGATAGCCTTGGTGAAGCTTATGACGAATAGCCTTTGCTACATGCTCAACTTCTTCTTTTTGATTAATAACATCCCAGATGGCATAATGTTCCTTATCATCATGCGTTAAAGTGATGTCTGATGTTGTAAAGTCGTGCTTCGCTTCAAAGAGTTTTGACAATTTAGCAAATGCTTCTTGAGATTTTTGAGAACTCTCGACATACTCTGGCTGTGTTTGAAATTTAGCAGCCAAAGAACGCAAAAAATCCAAACTTGCCTGATAGACATTCCCAGTTGAAAATGTAGCCTTATAAGCCTTTTGACTACTGTAAGTTCCGATAATCACTTGAGCACATTTTTCCTCTAAAAGGCTGACTAAGTCTTCCTCTTCTGCTGAAAAACGAGTAAAGCCATCGATAACCAAAACAACATTTTCAAGTGCATCATCCAAATGACCCGATGCTACCTGCTTAGTAAAAAATGCAATTTTTGACTGATTGTCATACTGATTGGCTAACAAAATATCATTAACTGCCAAAAAGATTTTCACCAAATCTTCTTGCTTCTCAGCTGAATGCAATTCTTTCAAATCAAGCACGGTCATGTTAGCCGTTTTTAATTCCTTATACAAATCAACCAATTGCTTGATAAAATTCGTATCTTGTTTTAGACGTCCGAAAACTTTCAAATCCGTATCAGAAAAATGAGACAGCGCACGATAAAAAATCATGGCTAAGCCATTATCATCAATCGTTTCTTTGGTCTGAGGTTCATTTAAGACAAAATAGCGCGCCATTTGAGCAAAACGTGTAATGGTAATGGCAAAAGACGCTTGGTCAGGTAAAAGTTCCAGAACTGCCCTTTCTTTTTCAAAAGACAAAGAGTTTGGAGCGATGTAGAAAACACGCTTACCAGCTTTAGCCTCTTCCATCGCTTTTCTTGCCAAAATTTCAGTCATATCAAACTGAATATCTGTATATAATAATTTCATAATAATCCTTCGTCATGTCACTAGATAATCCTATTATACCAAATTTTGCTATCGGTTTGGCTTTTTGATAAACAAGAAACCACCACTACTTTGATATGATACCTCTTAAGTAGACAAGGTAAATACCTAAAATCTACTTAAGAGGTATTTTTATGTCTAGAAGAGAAAGATTCACCCCATACGAGAAAGAACAAGCTTGTCTCGATTATATTAATGGTAATAGTTCCAGATCTGAGATATGTAATTGTCTCCATATTTCCACAAGAACGATTCAAGATTGGGCTGCCATCTATAAAAAATATGGGATTTTAGGATTTACAAAGAAAACAAAAAACCGTTCCTATTCAAAAGAATTTAAAATGGAACTTGTAGAAAAATGTATTAGTGGTGAGGCTTCATCTATTGATTTAGGTCATCAGTATGATATTTCTTCAGGACTTTTAAGAAAGTGGATTAGGATGTATAATGCCAATATAGAACTTAAGGATTACAATCCAAAACGGGAGGTCTATATGGCAAAAGCAAGACGTAAAACCACTATTGATGAACGCAAAGAGATTGTCAACTATTGTATTGAACACAATCGCAATTATAAGGAAACGGCGTCACTTTATGATGTTTCTTATAGCCAAGTGTATTCGTGGGTGAAAAAGTATGACAGTGATGGTGAAGAAGGTTTAGTTGACAAAAGGGGTCATCACAAACTAGATGATGAGGTTGATGAATTAGAACGTTTACGAAGAGAAAATGTGCGCTTAAAACGTCAGTTAGAAGAAAAGGATATGGCTGTTGAACTCTTAAAAAAAGTGAAAGAATTCGGAAGGATGTGAGGCTAGGCAAACAGCGCCACGAATCAAAATACTTAGCGATTGAAGACTTCAACACCAATAAAGGTTGGGGCATTAGCTGGATGTGTCATCAGCTCGGCATTACGAGGTCTGCATTTTATAAATGGAAACATAGAATAGTTCCAGAACAAGAACAATTAAACAGCGAAATTGCGGAGTTAATTAAAGAATATGACGAACGTTTTTCACATATCTTGGGATACCGAAGAATGACCGATTGGATCAATCATTTCAATCATACGAACTATTCAAAAAAGAGAATTCACCGAATTATGAAAAAGCTCGATATTCACGCCGTTATCCGTAAGAAAAAGAAAAAATACAAGACTGTTAAACCTGAAGAAACTGCAGAAAATAAGTTGGCAAGAAACTTCTATACAACTGCTCCGAACAAAAAATGGGTAACAGATGTTACAGAGTTTAAGATTCCTAACTCCCATAAGAAACTCTATCTTAGTGCCATACTTGATTTATATGACCGCTATCCTATTGCTTTTGTCATAAGTGGCCGAAATGACAATCGGCTAGTCTTCAAAACATTTGACAAAGCCATTGAAAAGAATCCCGCAGCGAAGCCTATATTTCACAGCGATAGAGGGTTCCAATATACCAATAAGAACTTTCAAAAAAAGCTGAAAGATACTGATATGATTCAATCCATGTCAAGAGTAGGCCATTGTATTGATAACGGACCAATAGAAGGTTTTTGGGGAATTATAAAATCGGAAATGTATCAGATGTATGAGATTTCAGATGAGGCCTCCCTCCGATATGCCATCAAAGACTATATCCGATTTTACTGTCAAGAGCGTCCACAAAGTAGGTATGACTGTAAAACGCCTCTAGAAGTAAGAAACGTTGCCTTATCATCAGAACATCCTTTGTCATACCCAATCGCTAAGAATAACAAAATTGAAAAGTACAAGTCTAAGTGGTCTGCATAAAAAAACAGCCGTACATTTATTTTGTACGACTGACCATCAAAAACAGACACTTTTTTAGATATTTAACCTATCTACTTGACAGGGGGCATATCACTTTCGTAGAGGTGGTTTATCTATATTAACCAAAATAGCCTAATATTGTATCAAATGATTAACGAACTTCTGCTCCTAGTTGTTCAACAAGGACTTTAGTGATTTTATCCATGTATTTAGTAACTTCTTCATCAGTCAAGTTATCGTTTGGATTTTGGAATGTAAGGCTGTAAGCCATTGACTTCATACCTTCAGCAATATTTGCACCAGCATAGACGTCAAAGAGCTTGATATCAGTTAAACGTTTCACTTTAGCTGATTCAATAGCAGCAACGATTTCTTTGTGAGTAGTAGTTGCTGGCAATAGCAAAGCAATATCACGAGAAACTGCTGGGAATTTAGTGATTTCAACAAACGCTTTATCAGCTTGAAGAGCAGCTTCGATGATATCCAAGTTCAATTCAGCTACGTAAGTTTCTGGAACGTTGTAGTTTTTAGCTGTTTGTGGGTGAATTTGACCAACAAAACCAACCAACTGACCATCCAAGTAGATGCTTGCTGTACGACCTGGGTGCATGCTTTCAAGACCTTTTTCGGCAACGTATTCAACTGTCAAATCAAGTTTGTTAAAGATAGCTTCAACGATACCTTTTGCATAGAAGAAATCAACTGGAGTTGCTTTTGTTTGGAAGTCTTTTTCAGCAACTAAACCAGAGATAGCAAAGGCAAATGTGCTGATTTCGTTTGGTAATTCTTCTTTTGGATTACCTTTTTGTTCAAAGATTTTACCAATTTCATAAATAGCCAAGTTACTGTTTTTACGAGCAACGTTGTAAGCAATGGTATCAAGCATACCAGAAACAACATTTTGACGAAGAACTGAACGTTCTACTGACATTGGCCACATCAATTCAGTCAAGTTGCTTGGTTGCAATGTGAATTCAGTTGCTTTTTCAGGTGTTGTCAAAGCATATGAGACGATTTCAGTCAATCCAGAACCTTCAGCAATTGAACGCATTTTACGACGCAGTTTTTGTGTCGCTGTCAATTCACCTGCAGTACCAGCAGCTTGTGGAAGTGTTGTTGGAAGCTTTTCGTAACCGTAAATACGAGCAATTTCTTCAACCAAGTCAGCTTGGATAGCAATATCCCAACGACGACGTGGTACTGAAACTGTGAATTTATCAGCATTTCCTGACAAACCAAAACCAAGTTTTGCAAAGACATCTTCGATATCAGCAAAAGTCAATTCTGTTCCCAAACGAACGTTAACATAGTCAAGTGTTGTTGATACTTCAACATCTTCAGTTGGAACTGAACCAACTTTCACACGACCAGAAAGAACTTCACCTTCAGCTAATTCTGTAAGCATTGCTGCTGCAAAATCAAGCGCTTCATCAACAGTAGCGTAGTTGATTCCTTTTTCAAAACGAGCTGAGCTTTCAGAACGAAGGTTCAAACGAGATCCAGTACGACGGATAGCTGTACCATCAAAGACAGCAGCTTCAAGAACAACGTTTTTAGAAGCGTTGTCGATTTCAGTAGCTTGACCACCCATCACACCAGCAAGAGCAACTGGTTTGTCAGCAACTGTGATAACAAGGTCTTCTTCTGTCAATTCACGTTCTTCACCATCAAGAGTGACCAATTTTTCACCAGCACGTGCATTGCGAGCGACGATTTTATTGTCTTCAAATTTATTCAAATCAAAAGCATGCATTGGTTGACCGAAGTACAATAGCACGTAGTTTGTCACGTCGACAACATTGTTGATTGGACGAATACCAGCGTTCATCAAAAGGTTTTGCAACCATTGTGGACTTGATTTAACAGTCACGTTTTCAACGACACGTGCTTTGTAAGTCAAGACTTTGTCAGACTCGATAGCAACATCGATAACGTCTTTTGCAGCTTTAGAAACTTCTTTAAGTTCTTTTTCTGGGAAGTGAACTTCTTTTCCGTAGATAGCAGCTACTTCATGTGCAACCCCACGCATTGAAAGGGCATCTGCACGGTTTGGTGTGATTGACAACTCAACAATTTCATCATCCAAATCAAGGTATGGGAAAATGCTGTCACCTGGTTTAGCATCTTCAGGCAAGATTTGAATACCGTCTGAAAATTCTTTTGGAATGATTGATTCTGGCAAACCAAGTTCTTGGAGTGAGCAAATCATACCAAGTGATTCCATACCACGGATTTTACCTTTTTTAATTTTGTAGTTATCAGCAATACGTGCACCTGGTACAGCTACGATAACCTTGATACCTGCAGTAACGTTTGGAGCACCACAAACGATTTGGCGCAATTCATCATCACCAGTATCTACTTGGCAAAGGTGCAAGTGTGTTTCAGGAATATCTTCACAAGAAACAACATGACCAACAACCAATTTTGTCAATCCTTCAGATGGTGATGAAACTCCTTCAACCTCAATCCCTGTTGTTGACATTTTTTCAGAAAGCTCATGTGTTGTAACATCAACATCAACAAGCTCTTTTAACCATTTATAACTTACTAACATAATATGTGTTAAAAGCTTTTCGCAGTCAAAATACATTTGACAGGTAAGCTTCTTTATCCCTTTCTACTCTTATTCTTTTAAGGCTTTTCGCATAAGCCAATCTGTGTCTACTTTATCGCCAACTTTAAATGAGTGCTCTGAAAATTTTTCAAATCCGTATTTACGGTAGAAACCTTGAGCTTTGATATTGCCTTCCCAGACACCTAACCAAGCCCAATCAAATTCGCCTACCTTAGCCATATCAAGCGCCAGCTCAAATAATTTCTTACCTAAGCCAAGTCCCTGACATTCACTAAGAATGTAAATACGTTGGATTTCAAAGGCATTTTTTAGTTCATGCTCTGTCTGTGCTGCGCCCCAGTTCACTTTCATAAAGCCAACCTCGCGCCCATCAACTTTGACAAATCGAACATCAGATTCTACATCTGTCACATCTTTTTCAAGTTGCGCTAAAGTATAATTCTCATTGAAAAATTCTTGAAGTTCTTCTTCGGTGTTATCAAAACCAAATGTTTCACGAAAAGTATCGATGCTCAATTTTTGTAACATATCTAACTTATCCAAGGTCACTTTTTCAACTTTGATTTCTGCCATGATGACCTCCAATTCTTTTTCTTGCTAATTAATTATTTAAATTGATCTGAGAAACGGACATCGCCTTGATAGAAGCCACGGATATCATTGATACCGTAACGAAGCATCGCAATACGTTCTTGACCAAGACCAAAAGCAAATCCAGAATATTTTTCTGAGTCAACGCCAGACATTTCAAGAACGCGAGGGTGTACCATACCAGCACCAAGGATTTCAATCCAACCAGTTTTCTTACATACGTTACAACCTTTACCACCACATTTGAAGCATGATACGTCAACTTCTACTGATGGTTCAGTGAATGGGAAGTATGAAGGACGAAGACGGATTTTACGATCTTCACCAAACATTTTCTTGATAATCATTTCAAGAGTTCCTTTAAGCTCACCCATAGAAATGTTTTCACCAACAACAAGACCTTCGATTTGATGGAATTGGTGACTATGTGTCGCATCATCTGTATCACGACGGAACACACGTCCTGGTGAGATCATTTTCAATGGACCTTTAGAAAAGTCGTGTTTATCAAGTGTGCGAGCTTGAACTGGACTTGTGTGAGTACGAAGCAGGATTTCTTCAGTGATGTAGAAAGTATCTTGCATGTCACGAGCTGGGTGATCTTTTGGCAAGTTCATGCGTTCAAAGTTGTAGTAATCTGATTCAACTTCATAACCATCGACAACTTGGAATCCCATACCAAGGAAAATATCTTCAATTTCTTCACTTGTTTGTGTCAAAACGTGACGGTTACCAAGGTTTACTTGACGTCCTGGAAGAGTCACATCCAAGCTTTCTGATTCCAATTGTGCTTTGATTTTAGCAGCTTCAACGATTTTAGCTTGTTCTTCAAAAGCTTTTGTCAAAACGTCACGTACTTCGTTAACTTGTTTTCCGACAACTGGACGCATTTCTTTAGAAAGATCTTTCAAACCTTTCAACAATTCTGTCAATGATCCTTTTTTACCAAGAACTTGCACACGTAATTCTTGAAGTTCTTTTGCATTGTTTCCACGCATTTCAGCCAATTTAGCTTGCGTAGATGATTTTAATTCTTCTAACTGCGCTTGTAAATCCATTAAAATTCCTTCCTTGGGGCAACCCCTAATGTTTTTAAACGAAAAAAGCGTGCCACACTCCAATAGCGGAGCGTTGACACGCGGTACCATCCGTTTTTTATCTGACTAGCAGACCTTAATTCATCGTCTTTAACATGAGTGAATTCGCCAAACTTTCATCTAGGAAGCTTCCAGTCACGACTTCCATTCCCTGTTAAACTGCCATAAGGTTACTATTCTCATAAGACACTATTCAATTTACACCCCATTCTAGCAAATTTTTTGCCATTTGACAAGGTTGAATATAGCAGCTTAATTCACACTAACCTGACCTGAATAATAATCAAAGCTTAAACCACTTTGCACATTCGGAATGAAAACATTAAACTCTAAACTACCATCAGATGATTTTGCTTCCAAATGTGTCCCGCTAGCAAGAATATTATCGCCATCATAAATCAAGGTCACGCGGTAACGAACACGTTTATTCTGATCAAGCGCTCTTCTGACCTGACCCTCGTAGTAATTTTGACCCGTTGAGTCTTCTGAACTAGCTTCATTTGCCCAGGCTGTCTGAGTGGCTACATTTTCAGGGTTGCTTGTTGAAGCATCAAAGCCTTTTAAGCCACCAACTAAAGCATAGCCGAGCAAGTGCCCACGGTCCACGGCGTGACTGTATGTTCCAGAAAGATTTTGCACTTGGTGCCAGCCCGCTGGTGTCCATGAAGTTGAGCCATTTCCAGTTTCCTCACGGCTTCTATATTGACGTGTCGACTTACTCAACAAAGCATTTGCGACCGTTGGAATAGTCTGACCTTGCACAATTTTTGTTTTGTTATTGGCATAAGGTTTACTGGCTACTCTTGCATTCAAATCGGTTTTATTTCCGTTAACCAAATAAGCTCCCGCACCGTTCCATTCTAAATTTGAACCAAGCTGAGCCTTAACATTATCTGTCAAAACTGTTTCAGCCAATTCTTGACTTGGTGTTGCTTGATTAGCAGAAGACTGATTTGACACAATCTTTGAATATGATTCTCCCGTAATCAAGGAAATAACTTGATTAACAGGATCACTTGAATCTGAAGTTGTCAGCCAACCCGCACCAATACTAACCAATAAAACTAATAAAGAAATAAATGATTTTGTCTGTTTAGACAGTTTTGATTTCTTTGCCATAAAATCCTTTCACTAAAAAAGTGGAACATCGTGCTTTATCAAAATCATAAAGTCGATTATCCCACTTCTACATTTTCGTCAAGCTGCTCTAAAATACAAATAGCTTATTGACCTGTAAATTTGCCAATAATTGCTTGCCATTTATCAAGCAATAAAATTGAGAGTGGATCTTTACCGTCACCAATGACACCATATCCAATCATCAATCCAACTGCTAAAAATAAACAAGCCAAAAGAGCAACCACTAGAACTAATCCTAACTGTTTTGCTACGTATTTCCAGCCACTTGTCATTTTTTAAGCCTCACTTACACGTTTAATATTTGCACCGAGTTTAGCCAATTTTTCATGGAATTTGTAATATCCACGGTCTAGGTGATTCAAGCGACCAACTGTTGTTGTTCCTTTTGCCACCATCCCTGTTAAAACAAGGGCTGCACTAGCACGAAGGTCAGTTGACATAACTGGAGCACCTTGAAGCTCTAGCCCACCATGAATCATAGCTGTATCGCGCATGATTTCTGACTGCAAGCCCATACGGCGCATTTCTTCCAAATGTTGGAAACGATTCTCAAAGACCGTTTCAATCATTGTTGATTCGCCATTGACAACTGCCATCAAAGCTGTAAATTGCGCTTGCATATCAGTTGGGAAACCTGGGTGAGGAAGTGTTTTAACCGTTACAGGTTTCAATTTTGCTGTATCAGCAATAACACGAATCCCTTCAGGTTCATCAATAACGGTCACACCCATCTCAATCAATTTTGAAATCAAAGGACGATTGTGTTCCCAGATAGCATCCTTAACAAGAACATTACCTGATGTCATAGCTGCCGCTACCATGAAAGTTCCAGCTTCAATACGGTCTTGAACCACATCGTGTTCAGCACCATGAAGGCTATCAACACCAGTAATGGTCAAAGTCTCTGTACCAGCACCTTTAACGATAGCACCCATTTTATTAAGCAACATAGCCAAATCAACGATTTCAGGCTCACGTGCTACATTTTCAATAACTGTCACACCTTCTGCCAAAGTTGCTGCCATCATCAAGTTTTGTGTTGCACCAACTGATGGGAAATCCATGTAAATTGTTGTCCCTTTAAGTTTCCCATCGACAGTCGCTGTGATATCACCACCAGCTTGTGTGATTTTTGCCCCCATAGCTTCCAAACCTTTAAGGTGAAGGTCAATTGGACGACTACCAATCGTGCAGCCACCAGGCATTGATACTTTTGCATGACCTTTACGCGCTAAAATTGGTCCTAAAACAACGATTGAAGCACGCATTTTGCTAACATATTCATATGGGGCAATATCCAAAATATCTCCTGAGGCATCCACTTCAATGGTGTTCTTTGCTTCATCAAAATCAACTTGAATATCTAAACCACGGACAACATTATTCATCGTAAAGACATCTGAAAGGATTGGGACATTTGTTAAAACTGTCTTTCCTTCCTTCGGTAAAATTGTCGCTGCAAGAAGAGGAAGAACCGCATTCTTTGCTCCTTCAATGATTACTTCTCCTTCTAGGCGTGTATTACCGCCTTCAATAATAATTTTATCCAAAATGAACTCCATTCTTATATTATAATATCAAAATTATATCATAGTTTAGCGATTATTGCTTTTATTGAAAACCAAAGAAGAAAGTCTGACTAACTGTAATGATTTCTAAAATAAAATGGCTTACCATATAACCAAGTGCAATACTAACCAAAAGAATAAATACCTTAAGGCGACCGATATTCTCAGACGTATTTTTAATCAATTTTGACCAATCAAATAAATTTCGAAGAATTTGATGTGTCATTGCAATAAAAACAAGGTGACTAATCAAAGTCACTGAACTATTTAAAATTTCCATAGAACTATTATATCAGATTTCATTTTCGACAACAAAAAACTTCACTAGTCTAAAATTTCTTCACCAAACTATCATCAAAAATCCATCAAAATAACTAGTTCCAAAAACAAAAAAGCCTGAGATAAAATCTCAGACTTTTTATGTTTATTTGTTACCAACACTGATACGGTTCAAAGCACGGAGAAGTGCAACTTGTGCACGACGTACTTCGTCGATATCGTGAGTACTTTGAGCTTGTTCCAATTTACGTTCTGCACGAAGTTTAGCACGTTCTGCACGGCTAACATCGATATCGCGTTCACGTTCTGCAGAATCTGCAACAATTGTCACAAGATTGTCTTTAATCTCAATAATACCACCGTTGATAGCTACCCAATCCACGTGATTATCATCATCTGTACGACGGATTTTCATTTCGTGAACGGTTAGCGGAGCAATGAGGTTAATGTGTTCTGGCAAAATCCCCATCTCACCATCCGGTGTTTTTACTGAAATAAAATTAGCATGGTGATCATAGCGAATACCATCTGGTGTTACTACCTGAACAGTCATAAATGTCATGGTATCACCTCATTAGTAATTCATTTTCTTAGCTTTTTCAACTACATCCTCGATTGGACCTACGTTACGGAAAGCATCTTCTGGAAGATCATCGTATTTACCTTCCAAGATTTCTTTAAAGCCACGAACAGTTTCAGCAACTGGTACGTATGAACCAGGCATACCTGTAAATTGTTCAGCAACGTTGAAGTTTTGTGACAAGAAGAATTGGATACGACGAGCACGTCCAACCAATGTTTTTTCTTCGTCTGACAGTTCATCCATACCAAGGATGGCAATGATATCTTGCAATTCACGGTAACGTTGAAGAACACGTTGAACTTCTGTTGCTACTTCATAGTGTTCTTGACCAACAATTTCTGGTGCAAGGGCACGTGAACTTGAAGCAAGAGGGTCAACGGCTGGGTAGATCCCCATTTGAGTCAACTTACGTTCAAGGTTAGTTGTTGAATCCAAGTGAGCGAATGCTGTTGCTGGCGCTGGGTCAGTATAGTCATCGGCTGGCACATAGATGGCTTGGATTGATGTAACAGAACCTTTTTTAGTTGATGTGATACGTTCTTGCAATTGACCCATTTCAGTTGCCAATGTTGGTTGGTAACCAACGGCTGATGGCATACGACCAAGAAGGGCTGATACTTCAGAACCTGCTTGAGTGAAACGGAAGATGTTATCGATGAAGAGAAGCACGTCTTGTCCTTCAACATCACGGAAGTATTCAGCGATAGTCAAACCAGTAAGGGCAACACGCATACGTGCTCCAGGTGGTTCATTCATTTGACCAAAGACCATGGCTGTTTTTTCGATAACGCCGGATTCTTTCATTTCCCAGTAAAGGTCATTACCTTCACGTGTACGTTCCCCAACACCGGTAAATACTGAGATACCACCGTGTTCTTGGGCAATGTTGTGAATCAATTCTTGGATAAGAACGGTTTTACCAACACCGGCACCACCGAAAAGTCCAACTTTACCACCTTTAAGGTAAGGGGCAAGAAGGTCAATAACTTTGATACCTGTTTCAAGGATTTCTGATGATGTTGATAATTCATCAAAAGCTGGTGCTTTTTTGTGAATTGTTTCGCGTGGTGCATCTTCTGCAAATGGTTCGTCAAGGTCAATTGTATCCCCGAGAACGTTAAACACACGACCCAAAGTTTCTTTACCAACTGGTACACTGATTGGACGACCAGTATCAAAAACTTCTAATCCACGTGTAAGCCCATCAGTTGATTCCATAGCGATAGTACGTACAAGACCGTCTCCAAGTTCAAGAGCAACTTCGAGCACGATTTTTTGAGATTTATCGCCATTTTTATAAACAATCAATGCATTATTAATCTCAGGTAGTTTGTCACCAGCAGCAAACGCAACGTCGACAACTGGACCTACAACCTGAGCAATTTTGCCTGAGCTCATGTTTTTCTCCTTTTAGATTTTTTAGGGATTTTCTCCCTTTTTATGAGGCTAAGAAGCACTCACATTATTCTAGTGCGTTAGCACCTGCTACAATTTCAGTAATTTCTTGCGTAATAGCAGCTTGACGCGCACGGTTGTACTGAATAGTAAAATCGTTAATAACGTTTTTGGCATTATCAGTAGCTGTCTGCATAGCTGTCATACCAGCTGCATGTTCAGCGGTTTTCGCATCAACAATGGCACCATAAATGAGACTTTCAGTATATTGTGGTAAGAGTTGTTCCAAAATCAATTCACGACTTGGTTCTAACTCAAAACCAGTTGTCCCTTCTTCTGCCGCTTCATCAGCATCTAATTCTGCAATTGGAAGCATTTGTTGGACACGAACTTGACTTGTCAAGCTGTTCACATGGTGATTGTAACATACATATAATTCATCAAACAATTCGTTTTTATACATTTCAACAGATTTTGAAATGATATTGCCGACTTGTTCAAATGATGGCTGATCTTCCAAACCACGCAATTCAAATACAACATTCATACCACGAGCTTTAAAGAAATCAGCACCAATACCACCAATAGCAATGATGGCATAACTATCGTCCTTAGCATGATATTCTTGAATAAGATCCATCATAGCTTTCAAGATTTTAGAATTATACCCACCAACAAGTCCTTTATCAGATGTAATCACAATGTAACCTGTCTTTTTAACTGGACGTGCGGCTAACATTGGATTTTTTGAACCATTAATAAGTTCTGATTTCAATAAATCCGTAGTAATTTGGCGAATTTTTGAAGCATAGATTTGGAAATCTTGTGCTGCTTGCTCAGATTTAGTCAATTTTGCAGCTGATACCATTTGCATAGCTCCAGTGATATGACTTGTTTTCTGAGTTGAAATAATTTTTTCTTTGATTTCATTAAGAGAGCCTGCCATATGCTACCTCCCTCTTATTTGAATTCTGACTGATCTTTAAAGGCTTTAATAGCTGCATCTAAGACAGATTCTTCTGGTAAATCTTTGGTTGTACGGATAGTTTCAAAGATTGATTCGTAATGTGCATCAAAGTAATCATACAAAGATTCTTCAAATGCTAAAATGTCATTAACTGGCACATCATCCAAGAAACCATGAGTAAGTGCATAAAGAATCACAACTTGTTTTTCAACAGGAAGTGGTTTGTGAACAGGTTGTTTAAGCACTTCAACTGTACGACGTCCACGATTAAGTTTAGCTTGTGTTGCTGCATCCAAATCAGAACCGAATTGTGTAAAGGCTTCAAGCTCACGGTAAGAAGCCAAGTCAAGACGAAGGGTACCAGCAACTTTCTTCATTGCTTTGATTTGTGCTGAACCACCAACACGTGACACTGAAGAACCAGCATCAATCGCAGGACGAATACCCGAGTTAAAAAGATTTTCTTGCAAGAAGATTTGTCCGTCAGTGATAGAAATCACATTTGTTGCGATGTAAGCTGAAATATCACCAGCTTGTGTTTCAATAAACGGAAGTGCTGTAATAGAACCACCACCAAGAGCATCAGAAACTTTCGCAGAACGTTCAAGCAAGCGGCTGTGAAGATAAAAGACATCACCTGGGTAAGCTTCACGTCCTGGTGGACGACGAAGAAGAAGTGACAGTTCACGGTAAGCTACTGCTTGTTTTGATAGATCATCATAAACGATCAATACATGTTTTCCGTTATACATAAATTCTTCTGCCATTGCTACACCAGCATAAGGAGCGATGTAAAGTAATGGAGAAGGTTGTGAAGCTGAGGCTGTCACAACGATTGTATAATCAAGAGCACCGTACTTACGAAGTGTTTCAACTTGTGTACGAACAGTTGATTCTTTTTGACCAATAGCAACATAGATACAAATCATATCTTGTCCTTTTTGGTTCAAAATTGCATCAATCGCAACAGATGTTTTACCTGTTTGACGGTCACCGATGATTAACTCACGTTGACCACGTCCAATTGGAACCAAAGCATCAATCGCTTTAAGACCAGTTTGGAGTGGTTCAGAAACTGATTTACGTTGCATAACGCCTGGTGCAGGTGTTTCAACTGGACGTGTAGCAGTTGTCTTGATATCACCAAGACCATCCACTGGTTGACCAAGTGGGTTAACAACACGACCGATAAGAGCTTCACCTACTGGTACTTCCATGATTTTACCAGTACGTTTTACTTCATCACCTTCACGAATTGTAGAGAAATCTCCAAGAATGATGATACCAACGTCATTTGACTCAAGGTTTTGAGCCATACCGAAAGCACCATTTGAAAATTCAAGAAGTTCTCCACTCATAGCATTATCAAGTCCACGAGCACGAGCGATACCATCACCGATATAAGTGACAACACCAGTTTCTGTGACGTCAAAATTTGGCTGGAAGTTTTCAATTTGCTTTCTAATTAAAGCGCTAATTTCTTGTGCATTAATTGCCAAAAGTCACACCACTTTCTATTTCAAATTCATTTTAAATTCTTGCAATTGACGATGAATACTTGTGTCAATTACTTTATTGTTAACATTGATGACAAAACCTCCAAGGATTGATTCGTCAATGTTTTCAACGAGTTTTCCAGCTTTAACACCGAATTTTTCAGCAACTAAAGCTAGGATACGATCTTTTTGTTCATCAGTTAAAACTACTGCGGTTCTCACAACAATATCGTGTTGATTTGTAGCAATAACAAAATCTTTTTGAACACCTTCTAAGATGGCTTTCAAGAACGCTTCTCGTTCATTTTGTAAAATTACCTCAAGAAAATTGTTCATGTAAACTGAACTAGACTCTTGAAGCAACCTAACAAGTTTTACTTTTTCATCACGTGAAACGACTAAACTTGACAAGAAGTCAGCTAAGTTTGTCTCTTCAAAAACAGACAACAAAGCTTCTGTTTCTGATTGGAGTTCAGCTAAACTGTCTTTTTCAATAGCAATTTCTACGAGACTTTTCGCATATTGCTCAACAAGAGCTTGTGTCTTTTTATCCATTAGGCATCTCCTAGCTTGTCAAGATAGCTATCAATGAGATTGCTTTGAGCTTCTTTGTCAAGATTAGCTGTCATGATTTTTTCTGCCAAAAGGACAGTCAAATCAGCGACATCACCTTTAACACTTGAAAGAGCTTCTGCTTTACTTTGTTCTATATCTTGATTAGCTTTAGCTTTCAAGCGGCTAGCTTCTTCGCGTGCTTCAGCGAGAATTTTAACCTCTTGAATTTTACCAGTTTCTTTGGCATCATCAATAATTTGAGTTGCCTCAGTACGAGCGCCAGCTAACTCTTCTTGGCGTTTAGCAGCAAGAGCTTCTGCTTCTTTACGCGCTGCTTCTGCACCATCAACATCATTAGCAATTTTTTCTTCACGAGCGGTAAAGATCCCTGTCAATTGTTCCCAAGCAAAAAGTTTGATGAGAACCAACAAAAGGATCACTGAACCAGCAGTAATAATAATATTACCAATACTTGTACTATTGATTAGTGTTTCCATTGATTATTCCTTTCTTAAGATTCATCCTCATCTTCTGGGAGTTTTTCTGAGATATATTTAGATGACAAAATAGTGAATACGTACGCTTGAATGCATCCGATAAAGGCTGAGAAAGCAACCCAAGCCAAGTTAAGGACAAAGGCAAATGGAGCAAAAATCAAGCTTTTTGTACCAAATCCTACAATCAAAGCAGTAACAACTTCACCAGCATAAATGTTACCAAATAAACGTAGAGCAAGTGACAAAACGTTAGCAAATTGCTCTAAGATGTTCATTGGAAGCATCATTGGGAAAGGACTCAAGTAATCTTTCAAATATGCTTTGACACCTTTCTTTCGAACACCTTCAACATGGACAACAATCGCGACGATTAAAGACAAAGTAAAATCGACCATGAAAGTTGATGTTGGAGATGTCCAAAAGTTATAATCTTCAGACTCCAATTTAACTAGCAAACCAAGGTTGTTAGCAATCAGAATGAAAAAGAAGAATGTGAACATCAACAAGCTGTACTTAGGAGTGTATTCTCCAAGATTAGGTTTAATCGTATTTTGTACGAACTCGTAGACATACTCAATGAAATTTTGTTTTCCTTTAGGTTTTAAAGTCATTTTTCGAGTTGCCCAAAAAATGATACCGAAGGAAATAATCACCGTCAAGAGAGACATCGCTAAAATGGTTAAGTCAAACTCAATACCAAAGACATGCGCTGTTGGATTTACGGATGTTTCCAACTTTATCCCTCCTTCTTTTTAAAAGTTCTTAGTTAGAATTATCCAACGAAGAATGTACATGCAAGAAGGACGAAGAATGTACCTTCGATGAAGGCTATTCCAAGGAACATAAGTGTTTGCAATTTACTGAACATTTCAGGTTGACGTGCTGCAGATTTTGCAATGTTGGCAACGAGGATACCTTCACCAATACTAACTCCTAGTACGGCAAGACCAAGTGCTAAGATTTTTAAATTCAACATGATATGAATCTCCTTTTAAAATTTTTTACTTCGTTATTTTAGTCCTATTTTAAGGAATTGTCAACGAAATCACCGTTTTCGGAAACGTTTTCTCAAACTATACTTAACCTTTGTTTAGTTTTTGAACAATAATAAAAGGAAAACGGTCAAATCCGCTTTCCTCTAGGCTTTATGAGCCTTATTTACTAACATTTTATGATAGATTTTCTATACAAATGATGTTGGAAAACACGTTTTTGGACATAATATCTAGAAACTGCTTTCATAGTTAATTTTACATATGATTTTGAAAACACTTTCTACTATTTAAAGTGTGAATTATTTGTCCATTGACTCATCTAAGTCTTCAACTTCATGAGCAAATTTTTGAGCAATGGCTTCTAGCGCTAAATCTTCTTGATCCCAAACTAAGGCATCATCTGAAATTTCATCCGTGTTAGCAAAGAAAGTAATATGATTTTTAAGATTACGAAGCACGATTGGCGCGTCACCACCGTACTCACCATCCAAATTAATCATCATTTTCTTGTCTGATAGAGGTTCAATTTCCAAGAAGTCTGTCTTGATGTACTCAATGCGCTTATCACCGATATGTTTACCACCATCAAGAACTAGTCGAATCAAATGTAAAATCTCAATCAAGTTAGCTGTTTTCACTAAAATCAAAGTGAACTTACCATCATCAAGTTTAGCATCTGGAGCGATTTGTTCAAAGCCACCTACTGAATTAGTGATGGCTGCAAAAATCATTGACACATCACCTTCAAAGACACCTTTTTCATGTTTGATGCGAACTGGAACCGTACGAATTCCTGGTAGAAGCTCAACCCCTTTTGCCAAATAAGCTAGGTAACCAAACATGGTTTTCAACTGACTTGGCACACTGTAAGTCAATTCTGTGAATGAACCTGCAGCAGCGATATTGATAAAATACGTATCCTCACGCGCTTGACCAATATCCATGTGAATCAGTTGGTTTTTACCAATAATTTTTGCAGCTTCAACGGGATTTCCACGAGGAATCTTAAGGGCACGCGCAAAGTCATTTGTCGTACCTGTTGGAATAATTGCCATTTTTGGTCGTTTTTCTAGCGGAGCAATTCCGTTAACAACCTCATTAATCGTTCCATCACCACCTGCAGCAATGACTAAATCGAAGCCAGCCTTTGCTGCTCTCTCAGCTTCATTGCGAGCTGAATTTTCTTCGGGTGTTGTTTGAAAGGCAGAAGTTTCATAACCAAAGCCTTCTAAAATATCTAGAACTTCGGCAACATTTTTCTTCATAATTTCCTGGCCAGAGGTCGGATTATAGATTAAACGTGCTCGTTTTTGTTTTTTGACCATTTTATATTACCTCAAAAAGATTATAAACTTTCTAACCAAGCTTCATCACGAACGTCAATTCCAAGAGCTTGGGCTTTTGTCAATTTTGATCCAGCATCTGCTCCTGCAACGACAATATCTGTCTTTTTAGAAACACTGCCTGTAACCTTAGCTCCTAAATCCTGCAACTTTTCTTTAGCTTCATTTCGCGTTAAGCGTTGGAGTTTTCCAGTTAGAACCACTGTCAAACCAGCTAATTGAGCATCTTTGGAAACTTTCTTTCCAAGATAAGCAAAATTAACACCAGCATTTTTCAATTCTGCCAAAAGTTCTTCGGCTTCTTTTTTTGCAAAATAGCTGCGCAGTGACTTAGCAATAACTGTTCCAAGACCATCAATATTCGCAATAGCTTCTTCGTCTGCTGCCACAAGGTTTTCGATACTTTCAAAAACTTCTAGGAGCTGACGACTTGCTTTAGCACCAACATGACGGATTCCTAAACCAAATAATAATTTTTCTGCTGAATTAGCTTTTGATGCTTGGATAGCATTGTAAAGTTTTTCAGCTGATTTTTCTTTAAAGCCATCAAGCGTCAGTAAATCTTCGACACTTAGTCGATAAATATCTGCAACGTCATGAACCAAATCCGCTGTAAAGAGTTTCTTAACGATTGAGGGTCCAAGACCAGTAATATTCATGGCATCTCGACTGGCAAAATGCGTTAAGCGCTCTTGGATCTGGCTTGGGCAAAGTGGGTTAATACAGCGAAGCGCCACTTCATCCTCATAGTGAATCAGCTCACTGCCACATGACGGACACGTCTCAGGAATTGGCATTGGGACTTGCTTATTACGCTTACTTTCAACCACGTGAAGTACAGCTGGAATAATATCTCCCGCCTTGTAGACAATAACGGTATCTCCGATTCGGATATCTTTTTCAGCAATATAATCCACATTGTGCAAAGTCGCACGACTAACAGTTGTTCCTGCAAGTTGAACAGGCGTTAAATTAGCTGTTGGGGTAACAACACCTGTACGTCCAACCGTCCAATCTACTGACAAAATCTCAGCTTCTTTTTCTTCAGCTGGGAATTTATAAGCAATCGCCCAACGTGGTGCCTTAACTGTAAATCCAAGTTCTTCTTGCATAGCAAGGCTATTAACCTTAATAACGATACCGTCAATATCATACGGAAGGCTATCACGCTCTGCAGCCACTTCTTGAATAAATGCCCAGATATCTTCCATTGAAGATGTTGTAATACGTCTTGGATTAACTGAAAAACCATAACGAGACAATTCTTCTAAAACGTCATTTTGTGTGGTCATACTTGTTGAAGCCACTTCTTGGTAAAAGAAGGTTGCTAGATTACGTTTTGCAACGACTGCAGTATTCAACTGACGAAGGGTACCAGCTGCGGCATTACGAGGATTGGCAAATTCTGACTGACCACTTTCACGACGTTCTTCGTTAATCTTATCAAAAGATTCTCTTGGCAAATAAGCTTCGCCTCGAACCGTGATTGTCAAAGGCTCTTCCAATTTGTGCGGAATATCTTTGATGCGTTTGACATTTTCAGTGATATTTTCACCGATTGAACCATCACCACGTGTCGCACCGACTTGAAGTACACCGTCTACGTAGACTAATGATACTGAAAGTCCATCAATCTTAAGTTCAGCCATGTAAGATGCATTTGGAAATTCTGCCTTGACGCGACGATCAAAATCATCTAATTCCTCACGTGAAAAAGCATCTTGTAAACTATACAGTGGTGTTTCATGTTGATATTTTTCAAAGCCATCTAAAATAAGACCCCCAACTGCTTGTGTCGGACTATCCGGCAAAATCAAGTCTGGATTAGCCTTTTCAAGCTCTACCAATTCACGATAGAGCTTGTCATACTCACTATCAGAGACCGTTGGTTGGTCTTGTGTATAATACTCTTTTCGATACTGGTTGAGTTCATCAACCAATTTTTGAATACGTTCTTTCATATATACTATTTTAACACATCTAAAGAAAAATACTCTTTAAAACTTATCATTTTTTGAAGATATTATATAGAAAAAAAGAACTTCCACTTTTGGAAATTCTTTTGGTATATCAAGCAGTCAATTCAATACGACTGGCTAATTTATCCATGACAAGTGAGCCGATTAGAAGTGATGCAAGTTCTCCCACAGCTGATGTAAACCATGTCATCAAGAAAGGTGCGTTAGCGACAATATGCAACTCTGTAGCAATGGTAAACATTGAAGCCGCAAATAATAGTGAGAAATAAAAGAATGCTTTGTTAAATAAACCATTAAAGAGATATTGATCTTTATAGCGGTCAAACAAGGTTACACCTAGCATCAAGAAAACAAAAGTCTGGCTACCACCGACAAAGACATCGATGAGACCAAAACTATATAAATTAGCAATCATACAACCTGCTGTTAAGCCGATAATATATTTACGATTATAAAAAGCCAAAAATACTAACATTTCAGATACTCGGAACTGATAAGCACCGTAAGAAATCGCATTTAAAGGCGGTGTGATTGTTAAAACAACATAAAGTGCTGCAACAATGGCAACTCGAACAAAATCACGCATAGTGAATTTTTCCATTTTCTTCTCCTTTGACGTTTGAAAGCTTAGGTTTCAACGTTTGTAATATGCTTGGCGAAAGGGAACTAAGCACCAAGGGTCGTCAAGACAACGCTTAAAAGTATAGCACATTTTTCTAAAATTTGATATAGTAGACCTATGAAAAAATTAATCACAAGCGAAGTTTTTAAGTATCTCTTTTTTGGTGTTCTAACAACTCTTGTCTACATGGGAACACGTTTAGTTATCTTTTCACTGACAAGTTCTGCAACTTTCTCAGCTGTTATTGCTAATATTGTTGCTATTTTATTTGCCTTCTTTACCAATGATTATTTTGTTTTCAATCAAGTTCGTAAAGGTTGGTTTGAGCGTTTAGTCAAATTCACCATTGCACGTTTGTCAACACTCATTTTAGATTTAGCTTTGGCATTCTTCTTGGTCACAAAATTCCCGCATATCATCGGACAATTTGTAAATGACAATCTTTCAATGGTTAATGCTATTGAAACTCTCTTTTCTCAAGTCTTAATCATTGTGCTGAATTATGCTCTTAGCAAGCTGTTAGTTTTCAAAGACAAAAAATAACACCCAGAAGGTGTTATTTTTTTTTGCCTCGTTGTGCCAAAAGTGACAACAAATCGCCTCGTCTACTTTCCATTTTTCCTTGACGCAGTTCTTGATAAGTAGCGTTAAAAATAGCTCCTAAAATCAAGATATGGGCAAGAAAGATAAACCATAACATTAATACAAAAATCACAACTGATCCAAATGTTTTAATGTCAACCATTCGTTCAAAGGTTCTTAGAATATAACTACTAAACAAGTTATTCAAGAACACAATGACGACTGAGGTAAAAATGGTTCCAGGTAAGATGTAGCGAAAACGTCGAATTCTGACATTAGGCAGAATAAAATACAGTAACATCAATCCGATAACAATGGTCAAGACAGTCACCGGCTGTGCTAGATTCAAAATCACGGTAGCCATCGTGTCACTTAAATCATAGTATGAATTGATCACTTGCAAAATAGCTTTTGAAAAAGTCGAAAAGATTAAGACGAAAGTCAGTAAGAAAAGAATCAAGAGACTTCCAATTACTCCCACTAATCGACCAATCACAAAATCTCTGTGTTGCGCTACGCCGTAGGCTTTATTAATTGCTTTTTGAAGAGAGGTCAACGATTTAGACATAGTCCAAAATGCTGTTAAAGTGGCAACTCCCAAAATACTACCTGAAGGTTTTGAGAAAATATCAATCGTAATAGCCGACACCGATGGGTAAAGGTTAGTTGGCAAATTTTTCTTCATAAATGCCAACAAAATATTAACATCAATGTTCAGATAAGGGAAAATATTAGCTGCAATGACAATCAGCGGAAAGGCTGTCAGCAATAAATAATAAGCAACAGCAATTGCTGATAAATCAATCTCAGCACTGCGATAGTGTTTTAAATAAACTTGCAGCGGTTGCCACTCTAATTTAGACCATAATTTGTCTAAGAATTGCTTTCGCTTCATCTTAGTAAGTTCTTTCTTCTCCTTGGCTTGTTAGAATAACAGGACCGTCTTTTGTGATAACAAATTGATGTTCGTATTGACATGATAGCCCACCATCAAGGGTTTTGTGAGCCCAGCCAGTTTTCATGTCAGTATCGATTTCCCATGTTCCTGTATTAATCATTGGTTCAACAGTCAATACCATACCTTCGCGCAAACGAAGTCCACGACCTGCTTTACCATAGTGAGGGACCATTGGTTCTTCGTGCATTGTAGGACCAACACCGTGACCTACCAAATCACGAACGACACCGTAGCCGCGGCTTTCAGCATATTCTTGAATCGCTGCACCAATATCACCGATACGGTTACCAACAACAGCTTTTTCAATACCAATATAAAGGCATTCTTTTGTGACGTCCATAAGGTCTTTAACTTCTTTTGAAACCTCACCAACCGCATATGCCCAGCATGAGTCGGCCACACCACCAGAATATGATTGCGTGTATTTTTTAACTTGTTCAACGTTATCAAAGTTTAGTTTTGATACGTCAACCACTGACTTATCAAGTGGTTCACTCATAACCATATCAACTTTTAGCAAGTCACCTTCTTTTAGGATGTAGTGACGTGGAAAAGCGTGAGCCACTTCATCATTAAGACCACAACATGTAGCATATGGGTAATCCATGATTGAACCATCAACACCAATTTGAAGCGGAAGAACATTTTCTTCTTTACAACGGCGACGAACATATTCTTCAACTTCCCACATGTCAACACCTGGTTTAATAACATCACGTAAACCGATGTGGATAGAAGCAAGGAAATCTCCTGCGCGATCCATTGCTTCGATTTCACGAGCTGATTTTAATGTAATCATATTATCTATCTCCTATAATAAACTCTAAAAAGAATCAGTACTTTTAATTATACACTGATAGTCACCAAACTGTCAAAAAGGTAACGTTCTAGTCACTTTTTGATAGAAAAAATTAATTTATTTTTGTCGTTACTAAGGCTTTGGCGACAATTTGATCATCTAAAAGAATTTCAAAATCAATCACCGAGCTACGACGTTTTTCCGTAATAATGCGTGGTTGAATGACCAAGCGATCATCAATCTGAACAACTTGCACGAAATAAAGCATCAATTGTTCAATAATAATATTCTTTTGATGTTTTTTAGTTAAAACACGAACACTGATTTCCTTAATAAATTCTGTCAGAACACCCTGCGCAAAATTTCCTGCATTGTCAATCATCGCTGGTTCGACGATAAATTGGTAAACACCATCTTCTTGCTTCAAATTAGACAGCATCTGATCACTGTAAGTGTAAGGACTTGAATGCTGTAGGTTCTGTAGATTTTCGACAGCCTGACGGCGTGTAATCACTCCAAGTAAAGTCAAATCTTCAGCCACAACTGGTAGCATATTAAGATCTTCAAAAATCATTTTTTGACTAATATTAGCCAGACTCGCTTGCGGTTTAGCGACAATCAAATTGCGAGACATGATACTTTTGATATCAACGTTATTTTCCTTATCAACAACGTCAAACATACTGACAACACCGACAACAAGATTTTTACTATTAACAACTGGAAAACGGACATTCTTGGTTTGCTTAATCAAGGTGTTAAAATCACGCACGGTGTCACCTTCGTGCAAAAATCCGTATTCTGCTTTGACTTGATAAACTTGCTCAACCGTTGTCAAATCTGTCTTAATGCGTAGATTAGACAAAGCATGGTTAATCATCGTGGCAACCGTAAACGTATCGTAATTAGTCACCATAACTGGAATGCCAAGCTCATCAGCTAGACGAATAACAGCTTCTGAGACAGAAAATCCTCCAGTCACCAAAATGGCATTATGTTTTTCAAGCGCCAGCAATTGGATGTTTTCACGGTCCCCAACAATCAAAAGCCCACCTTTAACCAAATAACGCAAGATATTTTCTTGGGTCATAGCCCCAATCGAAAACTTGCTAAACTCTCGGCTAAGCCCTGCTTTTCCTGCTAAAACCTCTGAATCACTGATACGAGCAATTTCTGAATAAGTCAATCGCTCAATGCGAACGGCAGGTTTCTTTTCGATACGAACCGTTCCACTTCGAGGTCTTGTCTCTACGATACCACGATTTTCGGCTTCTTTGATAGCACGATAAGCGGTCCCATCACTAACATTTAAATGATTAGAAATACTTCGCACACTCACGCGCTTACCAACCGCCAAATTCTCCAGATACTCTAATATTTTCTGATGTTTACTCATAACGATAGTCACCTTTACTCAACTGATAATCAACATAATCGCGCATTTTTCGGCTATAGCGGTCACTTCCCTTGAATTGACGCTTCAAACGAAAACCTGATTTTTGCGCTACTCGCTGACTGGCTATATTTTCTGCATGAGCAATCACATGTAAATTTTGCAGACCTAACTCTTGAAAACTCAAAAAAGCAAGTGTTTTTAAGCTCTCTGTCATTAACCCCTTGCCCCAGAAAGTTTGGTTCATAAAATAACCAATTTCTGTTGTCATACGATTATGGTCAAGTTTTTCAAAACGAATACAACCAATCATTTTACGAGTTTTTTTGTCTTCAATCGCCCAAACACCGAGCGGTTCCTTCATAAAATAATGAACCATGAGAAAATCACTTTCCTCACGTGTGGCATGACTTGGAAAAATAAAACGAAGATTATCAGGATTGCTACAAATCTCAAAAAAATCCTGACTATCCTTGTATGTAAAAGGACGTAAATACATGCGTTCTGTTTCAAAAGAGGCATAACGTCCTAAAAGCGTCCAAATATCCATGTCCTTATTATAACACACGACTTTAAAATTTGGTTTAGCAGAATTCAAACAAAAAAGAAGCCCTAAGGCTCCTTCTTATTCTTCGATTAATTTAATATCAGCACCTAAGGCTGTCAATTTTTCGATAATATTTGAGTAACCACGTAAAATAAATTCAACGTTGGTAATTTCTGTTTGACCTTCTGCCATCAAACCAGCTGTCACAAGAGCTGCACCAGCACGCAAGTCTGACGCTTTAACAGGTGCTCCTGTCAATTTATTAGGTCCTTGATAAGCAATACGTCCGCCAACAATTGAAATATCCGCACCCATTCTCACCAATTCAGCGACGTGGTTAGTACGTTTTTCATAGATGGTATCCAAAATCGTACCACGACCTTCTGCTACTAACAACAATGGTGTGATTGGTTGTTGCAAATCAGTTGCAAAACCAGGATATGGTGATGTTTTTACTGATACAGCTTTTAGAGTTGACTGTTTTTCAACAAAAACAGCATCTTCTTCAACCGTCATACGAACACCCATTTCTTCGAGTTTTGCAATATAACTCTCTAAGTGTTCATAAAGGACGTTAGTGATACGAACACCTTCACCGATTGCTGCTGCTATAGCAATATAAGTACCTGCTTCAATACGGTCAGGAATCACTTGATGACGTGTTCCATGAAGGCTTTCAACCCCTTCAATAGTGATAACATCAGTACCTGCACCACGTACGTGAGCCCCCATATTGTTCAACAATGTCGCAACATCAATAATTTCTGGTTCACGAGCGACATTTTCGATGATAGTACGACCTTTAGCTTTTGTCGCAGCAAGCATAGTGTTGATTGTTGCACCAACACTAACAGTATCCATGTAGATGTGAGCTCCATGAATTGGTTCTCCATCTGTTGCAAGGCGCATAGCTTCGCCTTCATAAGATACTTGAGCTCCCATAGCTTCAAAAGCTTTCAAGTGAAGGTCAATTGGACGAGGCCCAAGATCACATCCACCTGGAAGTCCAACAGTCGCTTCACCAAATTGGCTAAGCAAACTACCATAGAAATAATAAGAAGCACGCAAGCTATTGATTTTTCCATATGGCATTGGTTGATTTTTAACACCACGTGGATCGATTTCAAGCGTTTCGCCTTCTCGCTTAATCTTAGCTCCCATCACTTCCATAATCTCAATCAAACTATCAACATCGGAAATGGCAGGAACTCCATCCAAAATAACAATATCATCAGATAGAATAGCTGCTGGAATCAAAGCCACAACACTATTTTTAGCACCCGAAATAGCAACCTCTCCCTTTAAAGGTTTGCCACCATTAATAACAATTTTACGCATACATTCAAAACTTTCTGCTAGAATTCAACCTTTACATTTTATCATAGATTATGGCATTTGACAAACTGATTATGGTGAATATTTTGACACTTTGTTAAGATTTTGTCATATTTTTTCGTGTTTTAATATCATAAGCAGAAACTACTACTTTTATTTTTCAAACTTTTTTAGTCAAAAAATTTTAAAATCAAGGTTAAACCTGTTTCAAATGTCTACTTTATGGCAAGTGTAACAAACTGATGGACTTTATTAAAAATATTGGTCAGCTATTTAACCTTTTCTTTAACAATCGGTATCCACAAAGCCATTTCATAATCTTCAGCGTGAATATCTCCTTCTGCATAAACCTCAAAATCTGGAGCACCAGAGTGGCGATAACCATTTTCTGGAAAAAATACTTCAAGAACATATTTCCAGGCTTCGTGAATAGCCTCTGGAACATTGCCTCTGACTGGAACAATCGCATATTGCGTTTCTGCTACTTCTAAAAGACTCAAACCCAACTCTTGTGCCTTTTTCTTATCTGTAACATCATATCCCGCTAAGTAATTAAGTCCCACACCAGATGAGAGCTCTGAGCAGACACCAAAACTTTGACCATTTCCTAATGCTTTTAAATCAGCAATTTCAAATTTAGCATAGAGTTCATCCCAAACTCCTGGGCAATCTTTACTTTCAATGTGTGATGCTAAAACACCAGCAACCGCAAAAGCCGCTTTCTTTTCAATTGTGATATTCATAGACTTACCTCCACTTACCGTTAATGATAAGTAAACTTTTGGAAATACTTTGTAGGGCATTCCCTTACGAACTTCAGTTGGCGTTGAACCGTGGAATTTTTTAAAAGCTGCGCTAAAACTATCCGCAGAATCATAACTATATTTCATAGCAATATCAATCACCTTATCAGATGACATCTTCAAATCATTAACCGCTTCTGATAATCTACGCTTACGCAAATACTCTGATAAGGTTATATCTGCCAAGACAGAAAATAAGCGAGAAAACATAGCATAGGAATATCCTGATAAGTGTTGAACTTTTTGTTTATCAATTTCGGTCGTTAATACACTTTCAAGGTAGGTCATTGTTTGATTAAATCGTGAAATCATTACCCTCACCTCCTACTGTATAGTCTAGCAAAAGATTGAAAGATTTTCCCCTTATTTTTAAAACAAAAAATCTAGGATAAAAAAAACGCCGCACTATCAGTGCAACGTTTCTATATTTATTTTACAGCTTCTTTCAAAGCATCGACTTTATCAAGTTTTTCCCATGGAAGATCGATATCTGTACGTCCCATGTGTCCGTAAGCAGCTGTTTGACGGTAAATTGGACGTTTCAAATCAAGCATCTTAATGATACCTGCTGGACGAAGGTCAAAGACTTCACGAACAGCAGCTTCCAATTTGCTTTCAGCAACTGTGTTAGTACCAAATGTATCAACACGAACTGAAACTGGATGTGCCACACCGATAGCATAAGCTAATTGCACCTCTGCTTTGCTTGCAAAACCAGCAGCAACAATATTTTTAGCGATGTAACGCGCAGCGTATGATGCAGAACGGTCAACTTTTGTAGCGTCTTTACCAGAGAAAGCACCACCACCATGACGTGCATAACCACCATAAGTATCAACGATAATCTTACGACCAGTCAAACCAGAATCCCCTTGAGGACCACCGATTACAAAACGACCAGTTGGATTGATGAAGAATTTAGTCTTGTCATCAAGGTATTTAGCTGGAATAACTGCTTTGATGACTTTTTCAATCACATCATTGTGAATTTGTTCGTTGGTTGCTTCTGGGTCATGTTGAGTTGAGATAACGACAGTATCTACACGAACTGGTTTGTCATTTTCATCATATTCAACTGTAACTTGTGATTTCGCATCTGGGCGAAGGTATGAAATTTCGCCTGATTTACGCAAATCCGCCAATTTTTTAACCAATTTGTGAGAAAGTGAAATTGGCAATGGCATCAATTCTGGCGTTTCATCAACAGCAAAACCAAACATCAAACCTTGGTCACCAGCACCAATCAAGTCAAGTGGATCTTGATCAGCATTCCCACGAACCTCTAATGCTTCGTTAACCCCTTGTGCAATATCAGGTGATTGTTCAACCAATGACGGATGAACCCCAACTGATTCAGCAGCGAAGCCATAATCAGCATTTGTGTAACCGATTTCTGCGATAGTATCGCGAACAATGCGGTTAATATCAACATAAGCTGTTGTTGAAATTTCTCCAAAAACATGAACTGACCCAGTGTATACAGCTGTTTCTGCTGCAACGTGTGCATCAGGATCTTGTTCCAACACAGCATCTAAAATAGCATCTGAAATTTGGTCTGCAATCTTATCTGGATGCCCCTCAGAAACTGATTCAGACGTGAAAAGTTTACGTTCTGACATAAAAATGTCCCCCCATATCATCATTTTTTCATTCTAATACCTCTAGGTATTAAAATGTCGGGAATTTTTCCCTTTCGAAACCTCCACATTAAAAGTAGACATTTCTAATGAGTTACAAAGTACCAATCTAAATCATCTAAAAAGAGATGGCGCGGTCAATAGCGTGTTAGTCAAGTCAGCGAAATCGCAGATAATACTGAAGAATATCAAGATGAGCTAACGAAGAAGAACACACTATTAAACCGCCAGATTGTCTTATCGGGACTCATTAACTAGAATATTGTACCACGTTTTACCCAAATTGCCTATAGAAAAATTCTTACCATTTCATAACAAATTCATTTTTCATTAAGAATATTTAGAAAAAATATATTATACTATTGATATGAAAACCTACGAAAAAATTTATCATTATTTACAAAACCAAAATGATTACATTAGCGGAGAGACTTTGGCAAATGAATTCGAACTGTCACGCACCGCTATTTGGAAAGCCATCAAGACTTTAGAAGAAAAAGGCGTTCAGATTGATTCTGTTAAAAAACGTGGCTATAAAATTCTCTCAGGTGACTTGCTACTTCCAGAAATCATTTCTAAAGATTTAAAGATAGCTGTTAGTCTCAACGAAAAAAGTCAATCAACTCAATTAGATGCTAAAAATCATTTAGATGAAGATAAAGAAGCGCACCTCTACTTAGCTCCAAGTCAAGAGCAAGCTAAAGGAAGATTTGGTAGACAATTTTTTGCCTCAGAACAAGGTGGCATTTATATGTCACTTCACCTTAAACCAAATGTTCCTTTTGAAGAAGTAAAACCTTATACACTCATGATAGCCTCAAGCGTTGTTAAAGCCATTTCGCGACTAACTGGCATCGAAACAGACATCAAATGGGTCAATGACATCTATTACAATGGTAAAAAAATCGCTGGCATTTTAACTGAAGCTTTTTCATCTGTTGAAACAGGATTAATTACCGATGTTATTATTGGAGTTGGCATCAATTTCCACATCACAGACTTTCCAGCTGATATTTCTGAAAAAGCCGGCTCACTTTTTTCTGGGCAACCAAGTATCACGCGCAACCAACTCATCACCGAAATTTGGAAACTCTTCTTCACTATTCCAGAAAAAGATTTAATCAAAGTTTACAAAGAAAAATCACTTGTCTTAGATAAACAAGTGACTTTTACAGAAAATGATTGTCTATACTCAGGAATCGCCCAAGACATTACCAATCAAGGGCATCTGATTGTCAAACTTGACAACGGTCAAGAAAAAATGCTTCGTAGCGGTGAAATCAGTCTTTCTTCTTGGTAGTTGATGTTAGGGTCTGCAAGACCTTATCAACCGTGTAGGCACGTTGAAGATCACGTAGCAAAAATAACCCCCAAAAGAAAGCAAAGAAATAATCACCATTAAATAAACATTCATTAAAAAAGTAGGTTTCAAAGGCGCACATGAGTGCCATTAAAATAAAACGTTTTATAGTCATATCTTTATTATAGCATAGATAGCTGCTTTTAGCAGTTTTCGCTGGCACGATTTCAAGTTAAAAGGAAGTTTCGATTGAAACTTCCTTTTAATCTTCTACTTTGTTAATTTTATCTGCTAGAAAATCAAAGCCTTCTGGAATGAAAGAGTCATCTTTGACTTCTTCTTCAATTGATTCAACTGAGTTTTGCTTTTTCTTTTTAAGATTTTGAGCAAATTCAGTTCGGATGCTGTTAAAGTCTTTTCTAGGCACAGCCAAAATATTTGGTGAGAAACCAGCAGCTTTACTCATGATATTACCAAACATGTCATTAAGGTCTGTTCGTTTCATGGCTTGCTCGGCATTAAAGGCTGCATCAAAAGCTAAAATGGCATTCTCGCTATTCGCAAGAACTGGTTCAGAACCAAGCAAAAGTGCGCGGTCTTGAGCTGAAATGCTATCCAAAATTTCATTCCAAGCGCCTTTAAGGGCTTCAAGATACTCCCTTGATTTCTGACTATCAGCAATCGTTTCTTCCATGATGTTTAAAATCTTGACGCGGTCAACCTTGTAGCGATAGCTAGAATTTGCTTTTGGACGTTTGTTTGATTTTGGTGAAATCGCAGAGCTATCCAGATTAGCTAGTTGATTTTTCAAGCCTTTAATTTCTGACTGTAGTCTAGCTAACTCATCTGACAATTCTTCTGGAACCTGAGTTAGAGCGGTTTGCTTACCTGATTCTGACAACTGAATGGTCAACATTTCGGCGTATATCTTAGGCTGAACACCATTTTTGATTTCAGGTAAAACTTTGGTCACCAAGTCAATCATCGCAAAGATAAGGTCTTGTTGAACATTAGCCAAATTCTCTTGAAAAACTTGACTCGTGTGGGTGTTTTCACCACCACTTTGAGCCACTAATAAATCACGAAGATAATTCAATAAATCCGTCGCAAAACGACTCATGCTCTTACCACTATCGAAAATTGTTTCAAGATTTGTCAGAGCTTGGCTAGTTTGATTGGCTAAAACATTTGCTACAAAATCATCCAAAGCCGTCATTGAAATGCTGCCTGTGATTTCTTCAGCAATGCTAAGTGAGACATGATTATCACTTGTAAGACTTAGCGCTTGGTCAAGAATAGACAAAGCATCACGCATTCCACCTTCTGCACAGCGTGCAATCAAGGTCAAAGCATCTTCTTCGTATGTAATGCCTTCTTTGCCAAGAATATCAGCCAAATGGTCTCGAATAGCTGCTAACTTAATCGCTTTAAATTCAAAACGTTGAACACGTGACAAAATTGTCGCAGGAATTTTATGCAGTTCAGTAGTCGCTAAGATGAAAACAACATTTTCTGTTGGTTCTTCTAAGGTTTTTAGAAGCGCATTAAATGCTCCCGTTGAAAGCATGTGAACTTCATCGATGATATAAACTTTATAAGTGGCACGACTTGGTGCATAGGTTGACTTATCACGAATTTCACGAATTTCATCAACCCCATTATTAGACGCCGCGTCAATCTCAATGACATCTTCAAGACTACCATTTGTAATATCATGACAAATATCGCAATGATTACATGGTTCACCATTGACCTGGTGAGGGCAGTTCATAGCCTTTGCAAAAATTTTAGCGGCACTGGTTTTACCAGTTCCTCGTGGACCTGAAAACAAGTAAGCATGGCTGATTTTGCCAGAAGAAACTGCTTGTTTTAAAGTCGTTGAAATAACCGTTTGCCCAACCATTTCATCAAAGGTTTGGCTACGGTATTTTCGATAGAGGGCTTGATACATTATTTTTCAACTCCAAACATATCTAGATTCCAATATGATTTTTCGACAAGAATAGCTGCAAATTTTTCAAGATATTCTTGGTCAACAGCATCATAACCATCTGTCAAACGTGAATCCAAATCTAAAACACCAACAAGTTTGTCATCTTTAACCATTGGAACAACAATTTCACTCATGGCAGCAGAATCACATGCAATGTAGTTGGCGTGTTTTGTCACATCTGCAACAATCATTGTTTCTCGTTTAGCTGCTGATTCTCCACAAACACCTTTACCAAGTTTAATATGTACGCAAGATACCCCACCTTGGAATGGCCCAAGAAGTAACTCTTCACCATTGAAAAGGTAAAAGCCAGTAAAAACAGAATTTGGCAAAGTCATCTTCAAGAGCGCACTTGCATTTGAAAGGTTAGACAACAAGCTTTTTTCGTTAGCAAACAAAGCATTTGCTTGCGCTAACATGATTTCATAATTCTCAATTTTCTTAGTATTTTCCATAAGCTTAATTATATCAAAAAAAGCCTGCTTCGTCATACTTTGAAAAAATGATATTTTGGTGAACTTGATGTAAAAAAGAGCTGAGACAATGGCATCTCAACTCAATTTATATTAAAATGACTGCTTAGTTAGGTTGCCTACTGCTTAATACTTTATTGCCAGTAACTTGGACGATTTTTTTCGTAGGCTGAAATCAATTCTTCATACTGAAGAGTAATCCCGATATCATCAAGACCAAGAACAAGCTTACGTTTCCACTCACTATCGATTTCAAATGGAAATTCGCCAGCTGATGATTTGATGACTTGATTTGGTAAATCAATGGTAATTTCTTCTCCTGCAGGTAGCGCAGCTAACTTTTGACGCACTTCCAATGGTTGAACAATGGGAAGCATGCCATTTTTTAATTCATTATTATAATGAATGTCTGAAAACGAACCCGCAATCACACAACGAAAACCATAATCTTCAAGCGCCCAGGCAGCATGTTCACGTGATGACCCTGACCCAAAATTATCTCCAGAAATTAAAATCGTCGCATCACGATATTCAGGCTGATTAAAGATAAAATCAGGATTTTCATCGTAATTATCATTTAAATAACGCCATTCAAAAAGGAGATTTTTTCCGAAACCTTTTTTATCAACAGCTTTTAAAAATTGCTTTGGAATCAGTTGGTCAGTGTCAATATTATCATTCATCAAAGGGACAGACTTCCCTGTATAGACGGTAAATTTTTCCATGGTCTCTCTCCTTTATTCTACTTCTGATAGTTGACGAACATCTACAAATTTACCAGCAATCGCTGCCGCTGCCGCCATGGCAGGACTACAAAGATGTGTCCGAGCTCCAAAACCTTGGCGCCCTTCGAAGTTACGGTTACTTGTTGAGGCACAATGTACACCTTCTGGCACATGGTCTGGGTTCATTCCAAGACACATTGAACAGCCTGGCTCACGCCATTCAAAGCCAGCATCCAAGAAAATCTTATCAAGTCCAAGGCGCTCTGCTTCTTTCTTAACAGGTCGAGATCCTGGAACAACGATAGCTGTCAAATTTGGAGAAATGTGTTTTCCTTTGACAATTTTAGCTGCTAATTGAAGGTCTGAAAGTCGAGCATTGGTACAAGAACCGATAAAGACATAACCAAGGTCAATATCTTCTGCTTTCTCACCTGGTTTCATGTCCATGTAGTGATAGGCACGTTCGTCATTCATGTCTTTGATTTCTGGGAATGGTTGACCAAATTCAACACCCATTTCAGGGTTTGTCCCCCAAGTCACCATAGGTGCCAAGTCAGAAACATCGATAGTGATTACCTTGTCGTACTCTGCATCAGGATCAGAAACTAATGTCTTCCAATCTTCTACAGCTTGCTCAAATTTATCACCTTTTGGTGCAGCCCCACGACCTTTCACATAATCAAATGTCTTTTGATCTGGGTTCATCAAGCCCATTTTAGCACCAAATTCAATCGACATATTGGCAATTGTCATGCGTTCATCCATTGAAAGAGTATCAATAGCTTCACCACAATATTCGACCGCATAACCCACGCCAGCATCAACACCGTATTTAGCAATCAAAGCCAAAATAAAGTCTTTTGAATAAACCCCATTTTGTGGTTTTCCGACAAACTCGACCTTCATTTTTTTAGGTTTCACTTGCCAAATGCATTGTGTCGCAAACACATGCTCCACTTCTGATGTTCCAATACCAAAAGCAATAGCTCCAAAAGCGCCATGTGTCGCCGTATGGCTATCCCCGCAGACAATAAATTTGCCAGGTTGACTGCGTCCTGTTTCCGGACCAACCATATGAACAATCCCTTGACGTTCGCTTCCATGTGTTGCTGCGTCAATACCAAATTCTTCAACGTTTCTTGCAAAAGTATCAATTTGATTTTTTGAAATCAAATCACGAATATTGAAAATGTCAACCGTTGGAACATTATGGTCAGTTGTTCCAAATGTTAACTCTGGACGACGCACTTTACGATCAGCATCTCTAAGACCTTGAAAGGCCTGCGGACTTGTTACTTCATGAATATAGTGCTGATCAACATACATAAGCTGTGGTTCACCTTCTTCGCCAGTAATCACATGACGTTCCCAAAGCTTATCAAAAATCGATTTTCCGCTCATATTTTCCTCCACTGTCTTTACTCTTATCTTTTTAGTATTTAATGCCACACGACTAAAATCCAATAAATAAAAGCAATATCAATAATAATCCCTAAATACCAAGATGCTTTAAAATACCACTTTAATGTTTTGTGATGAAATATCTTTCCACCAAGAAAAGCTCCAAGACCACCAAGCAAGATACTTTCCCACAACAATGTCTTTTCAGGAATTCGCCAATGGCCAGACTTAGCTTTTTGTTTATCAACCCCATAAGTGATAAAAACAAAAACATTCCAAAAGATAAAAGCAAGGACTGTATAATCTTTTAAACTCATAGATTTGCAATAATGGCTGCTGTCATTTCTGCTGTTTTTGCCTGACCACCTAGATCACGTGTCAAAATACCTTGGTTAAAGGTCTTGTCGACAGCTTCTTCAATCATTTCTGCCCCAGCAAATTCCCCGAAACTTTCACGAAGCATCATCGCAACAGACAGAATCATGCTGACTGGATTTGCAATACCTTTGCCAGCAATATCTGGTGCTGAGCCATGAATTGGTTCATAAAGACTTGGCCCATTTTCTGAATGGCTAGCCGAAGGCATTACGCCAAGAGTTCCTGGAAGCACGCTTGATTCATCAGACAAAATATCACCAAATAAATTTTCAGTTACCACAACATCAAAACGTGATGGATTAGTAATCATAATCATGGCTGCGCTATCTACCAATTGGTGTTCCAAAGTCACATCTGGGAATTCTAGCGCCACTTCTTCAGCTACTTTTCGCCATAACTTTGAAGTTGCTAAAACATTTTGTTTGTCAATGCTAGTCACTTTTTTGCCACGAACTTGTGCCAATTCAAAAGCTTTTCGAATGATGCGACGGATTTCTTGAGCAGAATAGTCATTGATATCACGCGCAGCTTCATCTTCTAATTTGTGTTCACCAAAATAAATTCCACTAGTCAATTCACGAACCATCACAAAATCTACCCCTTCAATGCGTTCAGGTTTTAATGGTGATAAGTGTTTAAGCGCATCAAAAATACGAACAGGACGGATATTAGCAAACAGATTCAATTCTTTACGAATAGCAAGTAAGCCTTGCTCTGGTCGAACTGTTGCATTATCGTATTTTGGTCCACCAATAGCTGCTAACAAAATAGCATCCGCAGCTTTGGCAGCATCCAATGTATCTTTTGGTAGGGGATGACCGCAAGCGTCAATCCCTGCACCACCAAAAGGTTTTGCATCAATATCATAATCAAATCCAATCTTATCCGCAACAGCTTCAAGAACTTCAAGACCAGCTGCCATGATTTCTGGTCCGATACCATCACCAGCTAATGTCACAATTTTTTTACTCATCCTTGTATCACTCGCAAGAAAACAAGCTACTTTCTTGCTCTATCCTTTCTTAATCATTTGTTGGAACATCACGGAATGAAACAGCTTTGCCAATTTCTCCCGCATTTTCCTTTTGAACCAAAGCATTAGCATTCACATAAGCAATGGCACCAGCTTTAAGAACATCAAAATCAATACCTGAGGCGTTAAAAATAGTACCTGTATCATCATTTTCGACTGAAACGGATACGCGCGCTTGAGAATCAATACCATCTGTCACTGCATCCATTGTGTAGCTTAGTAGACGAACTTTTTGGTTGAAGAATTTATCAACGGCATTATAAACAGCCTCAACTGAGCCTTTACCATCAGCTGTTACATCGACTTCTTCGTCCTCAGCATTAATCATTGTCACCTCAGCAGTAACCGTTTCGTCTGGATTAGACGTAAATTTCAAATCACCAAAATGGAAACCTTCTGGATTTTCGATTTCTGTTCCAGCAACCAAAGCACGGATATCAGCATCTGTAATTTCTGTTTTCTTATCAGCCAACTTTTTGAATTTACCAAAGAGTGGTTTAATTTCAGCCTCTTCAAACGCAATTTCAAGTTCTTTTAATTTTTCAACAAAAGCATGTCGACCTGAAAGTTTTCCAAGAGGAAGTGAGTTGTGCTTAACCCCAACAAGCTCTGGTGTAATGATTTCATAAGTAAGTGGATTTTTAAGCACACCATCTTGGTGAATCCCTGATTCGTGTGAGAAGGCATTTCCACCAACAACTGCTTTATTTTTAGGAATTGGAATACCTGAGAAGCGAGAAATCAATTCTGAGGTATTGACCGTTTCGTTAAGAACAATATCTGACGTTGCTTGATAGTAATCTTCACGGATATTAAGAGCTACTGCAACTTCTTCAAGGGCAACGTTACCTGCGCGTTCACCGATACCATTGACCGTACCTTCAATACGTCCTGCACCATTTTTAATGGCAGCAAGTGTGTTAGCTGTCGCCATTCCAAGGTCATCGTGACAATGCGGACTAAAGATAATTTCACGGTCAGATGTTACATTTTCAATAAGGTATTTGAAAATATGCCCAAACTCTTCAGGCGTTGTAAACCCAACAGTATCAGGAATATTAATGTAAGTTGCGCCAGCATCTACCGCTGTTTGAACCACTTGAAGAAGATAATCAAGTTCCGTTCTAGTAGCATCTTCTGGAGAAAATTCTACCACATCAAATTTACTACGCGCATAAGTTACATGTTCTTTGATAATATCAAGAATCTCTTCTTTTGTCTTTTTCAGTTTGGATTCACGGTGAATTGGACTTGTCGCGATGAAGACGTGACATTGCGGGTATTCAGCATCTTTCAAAGCTTCATAGCAAGCATCGATATCGGCTTTGACTGAACGAGCCAATCCTGACACCGCTGTTGTTGTCATAGCTTCAGCAATTTGGCGAACAGCTTCAAAAGAATCTGGGCTGGCAGCTGGGAATCCAGCCTCAATTGATGCAATGCCCCATTTTTCAAGTTGCTTAGCAATCGCAACTTTTTCTTTAACTGAAAAATTCACCCCTGGCGTTTGTTCGCCATCACGAAGAGTGGTATCAAGAAATTCAACTTTACGCATAGTAACCTCTTTCTAATTCTAGCAAAAACAATAAGATAAAAATAAAAACATCTCACGGTCAAGCGAGATGTTTTTATCCCGCTTGGTAAGCCAAACAGGACTAATGCTTATGCTGCACTAGCCCTCATTACGCAATAGCAAGACTGTCATTGTTGCGAATGTCATTGACTTATTTTCCCTTCGATGTTTTTCGTTTTTTAACATAATACCCCTTTCTAAGGTAAAAGTCAACAGAATAATCTAAATAAAACAAATTTTCTGAAAATAATTACTGAAAGTAAAAAGAGCTGGATTTTCCAGCCCTTCACTTATTCTTCATTTTCTTTCAAAATTGCAGCAATTTTAGTGTTGATAAGGTCAATCGCGACAACGTTTGAAGCACCTTCTGGGATGATGATGTCTGCATAACGTTTTGTTGGTTCGATGAATTGATGGAACATTGGTTTAACCACTGATGCGTATTGTTCGATAACACTATCAAGGCTACGTCCACGTTCTTCCATATCACGTTTAATACGACGGATGATACGGATATCGTCATCAGTATCAACAAAAAGTTTAATATCCATCAAATCACGAAGACGTTTGTCTTCAAGAACCAAGATACCTTCAACGATGATAACATCTTGAGGTTCTTGACGATATGTTTTTTCACTACGAGTGTGTAGTGTGTAGTCGTAAATTGGAATATCTACTGGGCGACCTGCAATCAATTCATTGATGTGTTCAATCATCAAATCGGTATCAAAAGCAAGTGGGTGGTCATAGTTAGTTGAAACACGCTCTTCAAAAGTCAAATGGCTTTGATCTTTGTAGTAAGAATCATGTTGAATCATTGCAATTTTTTGATCTTGGAAATTTGCCAAAATTGCTTTAGAAACGCTGGTTTTTCCGCCTCCAGAACCACCAGTCACACCAATAATAATAGGTTTTTTACGCATTTATTACTCCAAATAAAAAATATTTCCTATCTATTCTACTACTTTTTTTAAAATTTTCAAACATTGAAATCCCTTACTTGCCCTTAAAATAAAAAAAGTTAGCTTTTTCTATGTTATAATGAAGTAAAGACTAGATAGAATAGAAAAGGAAACCTATGATTTCACAATTTCCACAAGTTTGGCAAGAACAGCTAAAATCACTTAGCTTTTCAGAGCTGACAGACATTCAAAAAAAGGTATTTGAACCTATTTCACAAGGAGATAACCTTCTTGGTATTAGCCCGACAGGTACAGGTAAAACCCTAGCTTATCTCTTTCCCGCACTTCTAAAATTAAAGCCTAAAAAATCTCAGCAATTGCTTATCTTAGCTCCAAATACCGAGTTGGCTGGGCAAATTTTTGAAGTTACAAAAACATGGGCTGAGCCATTAAACCTGTCTACACAACTCTTTATTTCTGGCTCAAGCCAAAAACGTCAAATCGAACGTTTGAAAAAAGCTCCTGAAATTCTTGTCGGAACACCAGGTCGTGTCTTTGAACTCGTTAAACATAAAAAAATCAAAATGATGAACGTTGACACAATCATCTTAGACGAATTTGACGAATTGCTTAGCGATTCACAATATCACTTTGTTGAAAATATCATTCACCGTGTTCCGCGCGACCACCAAATGATTTACATGAGCGCAACAGATAAAGTTGATCCTGAAGTTTTAGCTGAAAATACGATTACTATAGATCTTTCTGACCAAAAACTTGACCAGATTACTCACTACTACATTTTAGTTGACAAGCGTGACCGTGTTGAATTGCTTCGTAAATTCGCAAACATTCCTGATTTTCGTGGTCTCGTCTTCTTCAATAGTCTTTCAGACCTCGGTGCAGCTGAGGAACGCTTACAGTTCAACCGTGCTTCTGCTGTTTCTTTAGCCTCAGATATCAACGTAAAATTCCGTAAAGTCATCCTTGAAAAATTCAAGAATCATGATATTTCACTTCTTCTGGGAACAGATTTGGTAGCACGCGGTATCGATATTGACAATCTTGAATATGTCATCAATTTTGAAGTTGCTCGTGATAAGGAAACCTACACACACCGTGCTGGCCGTACAGGACGTATGGGAAAATTAGGTGTTGTTATCACATTTGTTAGCCACAAAGAAGACTTGAAAAAACTTAAAAAATTCGCTGATGTCTCAGAAGTTTATCTTAAAAAACAAGAACTTCATTTGAAAAAATAATATCTAAAAATGCATAGCCATCTAGGCTATGCATTATTTTTTATTCTTGTACGTGTTTTCGATTTTTCCAGATAAGAGAAACACCTGCTAAGATTATAAATCCTAATGAAACTAAGAATGATTCTGATTGACTAGATGTCGTAGGAAGATAAGCAGTCTCTTTGGATTGTTTAAGTGCCGAAGCAGATTTTTCTGCTAAACCTCGTTTATTCACCCCTAGTGCTACTACCTCTCCTCCTTTCTCACTGGCACTTTGAGTTCTCATCGATTGTGGTGGTGTTTCACTCTTAATAACCTCTTTTGGAATGAAATCATTAAGCTCAGTTTGAGTAGATGTGGTTTGCTTTTCTTTTCCATCAAGCTCTGCTTCTGCCGCTTTTAGGTTAGCTAAGGCAGCATCGACCTCACCTTGAGTTGCTTCTGAGTTGCTCAAAACAGATTGCGCTTCGACTAAAGCTTGATTATAGGCTGTTTTTGCTGGTTCACTTGCATTTTTATATTTAGCTGATGTGACTTTCAAGACTTTTGATTTGTGTGAAAGATTTGAAAGTGCTCGGAAATCTGTTGCTTTTCCATCAAGAGCTTCACGCGTAGATTTCAATTTTTTCAATGTCACATCAACTTCTTCTTGGGTTACTGAACCTTTTGCAAGCACTAAGTTCGCTTTACGGTGCTGAGTGTCATAAGTGGTACGTGCTGCGACTCCAGCATTGTAATAAGCTGGGTCTTCTTGTTCTGCTTGAAACTGACTATCTTCTTCAGTCAATGCCTTAAAGTCTGTCGTTTTGCCATCTAAAGCTTCAATAGCATCTTGTAATGTTTGAAGTGCTGCATCAACTTCAACTTGTGTGTATTTTCCTGACAAAATGGCTTGCGCGCTTGTCAATGCATCTCGATAAGCTAAGAGTTTTTCTAGTGAAGCATTATAATAACGCGCTTCATTTTCAATACCATTTATTGCTTGTGTTTCCGCAATCAAAGCAGTTTTATCAATAATACTAAAAGCAATATGATTTTGTTTTCCATAAACAACTGTGAAATGTGGATCCTCATAAAGCTCATAACCAACTGGAAGTGGCAATTCTAATATGTAGCCTCCAACATATACGTTTTTACCATAATCTTTCTTAGCATATCTTGCTGCTGGAATAACTGTCAGTTTGCCATTTTTATTTGAAATAGAAACTGTTGTACCTTTTGGAAGTTCCTTATCAAAATCAAGTACCAATGCTGCCTGATTACGCATATGAACATAGAAATTCACTGTTTTGTAACTATCCGCATCTGAAAGCTTAATAATTTGGCTAGTTGGACCAGCTAATTCGGCAGCATCTGTATCATAAAGTGCAAGTTCTACAGTATAATCACCAAATGGCAAATTAACCGTAGATAAATCATTGCCGTAATACTTCAAATCAGTGATAACATTACCATCATGGTCTTTGACAATAAACGTATAATCAACATAACTTGCAACATTTGTCTGACCATCAAGAAGGTTGATTGTAACACGCCCACTTTCATTCCCGACATTGACCAAATCACTAACTTTAGCCGTTTCCGTATTGCCAGCAAAATCTTCTACCACATAGTAAAAATCTTCTAACGAAGCAGCAGCAAGCGGCAAAGTAAACGAGCCATCTGGATTTTGTTCAAGAAAAACAGGGGTGTAATGGTCATCGATATAATAAACACGTCCACGTAAAACGCCTGAACCATCATCTAAAGCTTTTCTAGGATTAAAGTTTTGGCTAGCTGCATCATAAGTTGCAGTTGTGATAACTGGATTTTTACGATCGACAATAATATCAAATGCTAAATGTTGAGCTTGTGCACCAATAACGGTTGGATAGTAAGTCAAGACATACTTGTATGAACCATCTGACAAGTCCTTACCGTCCAGATTATCACCATACCAAATCGTTGATGAAAGAGCTGTTGAACCTCTTTCGCTCTTATAATTTTTAACTCCAGAAAAAGTCTCACTTTGCCATAAAGGATGCTCAAAATTGACATCATCTGCTGCATACACCGCAGCGCTAGCATCAGTATAATTTCTTAAAAAGACACCTTTGAAAGCTACGAAATCTTGCTTACCGTCATTATTTGGTGAGATAGCAAGTCGCGTTGTGCCATTTTCATCCAAGTGCAAGACAAAGTCTCCAGCATTATTGGCATAAGTACCAAGAACGATTTGTCTTGAACTATCAGTCGAATTTGTTAGCAAGGCTGTCGTATCATCAGAACCAGAAACAATATGGTCACCATCAATTTCTAGATAAAAACCTTCTTTACCATCAGACACCAATTTGTAGACAGAATCTTCTACAACAGCTAGATTTTGGAAATCACCTCTAAATCCAACAAACGGAAGGCTGACAACTTCAGCAAAATCAACCGAATCCAAGAAACGAACAAAACCTTCAAGATAATAACCATTTGGCATTTCTTTTGTTAATAGCTCAGCAAACTGACGTGCATCAACAGTAATCATTACTTTCTCAGAACTATTAGCCTTCACAGTAATGGTTCTACCAGCGATACTTGCCAAGTGTCGTGGTGATAAAGTAATCTTACCATCCTCGACAGCATCTGTTTGAAGATTTGTTTCATAGGTTAATGTCTTATCTTGGTCGCTAATGTTATGAATAGTTACATCAAAATTAAAAGTATCTCCAACATTTCCTAGAGTGATACTGCCGTAACCGTCATCACTTGTCAGATATAAACCAGAACTAATAGCTGATGCTGTATCAACTAGCCCTGCTCCTTGTTGGCGTGGCGAACTAAATTCACCTGCTTGTTCATCATAATGCGCCTTAGCATTGCTCATAATCAAAGCTTTTACCAAGTAAGCTATTTCGGCATCTGATTTTTCTGGATATTTTTCCTTGAGGTACTGCTTAACCAAAGCTACAACACCTGTTACGTGAGGAGCAGCCATACTTGTACCACTCATCAAACCGTATTGACCATCATTAAACGATGAATAAATGCTTCCTCCGGGTGCTGAAACATCAGGTTTTAACTCACCATCACTCGTCAATCCCCAGCTACTAAAGCTTGAAAAATGCCCAGCTTCGATATTATCAAATTTTTCAAGATTACCACTGAAACGAATTTTATAATTACCGTTTGCAAGAGCATTACCAAATTTATACGGAATAAATACGGCTGGAATAGCAATGGCTGAATCATCAAGAGACATGCTGATATTTGCTCCTTGAGGGTCGTTATTATAAATAACAACACCTTCAGCTCCTTGAGCAATGGCGTTAGCAATTTTTTCAGAAAAAGTTGAGCCACCACGCTTAATAAGAGCAATTTTTCCTGTTAAATCAACCCCTTGCACTTCTTCTGCTGTACCTGTACCTACGTAGACATAGTCATAATCTCTACCAATTTCAAATTTCTTTTCACTTTTATTTGGGTCAGAAAATGGGCATCTTCCGTAGTTTAAGTCCGCATTATTCTCCATTCCAACAAATGTAATGGCTTGACCTCTGGTATAATCGCTATTGTAAGACGCAACAGAAATGGCTCCTTTTGCCGTTGAAGGATTGCCAACTAAGCCATAATCAATATTTTCAGCAAAAGGTTTTTGATTATCACCAAATGCCCCATTGTTCCCTGCTGAAATAACAACCGTTACACCTGCTCGTTGGGCTGCTTCAATAGCCTCAAGCAGGCTCTCCTCAATATTAGCTGTTGAACCCGTGGTACTACCGAGGCTTAGATTAATAGAATCAGCTCCAAGCTTAACAGCATCTTCGATTGCTCTAACATACAATGCCGGACCAGTTGTCTTTTTCAAATCTGAAAAAACTCGCAAGAAAATAACTTGAGCTTCTGGTGCCACACCATAGATATACTCATCTCCAGCTTTTTGAGTTGGGTTACCAGCTGCAATCCCTGTAACGTGCATACCATGAGAATCTTCAATTCCCTCTTTCAAATTGGTATTTCCATCAACGTAGTTATAACCGAAAATAACCTTGTCATTAAACCATTTTCCGTAAGTAATGCCTGCAGCAGCCTTAGCCGCATCCATTTCCTCTTGACTTTTGTATTTTGCTTTTGATGGATCTGTGATGTGCAAAACATCATGATCAACATCCAAACCTGAATCAATGATTGCTACAACAGTTCCTTGACCTTTATAGCCGCTCTCCCAAACCTCTGGAACCTTGATTTGCTCATCTGTATCAATACTTTGTGGAGTTTCTGGTTGTTTAGCTTGACTTGCTTCTTGCTGTGGTGTCGAGTCAAATGTTTCATTGCTGACAGTACTGATTTTATCTTGAGTGTTGTCAGTCACTTCGTTTTCTGTCGGAAGACTTGCTTCTTGATTATCAGACAAATTGAGACCATCTTGATTAACAGTCTGAGACGAAACTTCTGATGTTTGTTCTATAGCAAGCTCAACTTGAGTTTCATCTACCGCCTGACTGCTATCAACTACTTGAACAGCTTGCTCTATTCCCACCTGATTAACTTGTAGCGCAGAATTAACCTCATCTGCTGCTACATGCCCCGCTAAAAATACTGCTCCAATCAAAACAGAAACCAATCCGACCTTGTACTTTCTCAACGAGAAACGTTCTTTTTTACCCATAAATAAACCTCCAAAAATGGTTATTTCATATTGACGGCTTGTCAATATAAAAGATATTAAAACACAAGTTTATTAAAAAATCAATCATTTTCTGAAAATTCTTTTGTTTTTTTCCATATTTTATAGTCATAGGTATATATTTAAAACTTTTATAGTCAGATTTATTGACAAACAATGTGATAAATACTGGTGATTACCTTATTTATAATTATGATACAAAAATTGTATTTTTATTTAAAAACATCAAAAAAGTATCCGCTAGGGATACTTTTTCATCGAATAAATAGTTTTGTAAGAGTAAGACCTTATTTTAGATTGTTAATCACTCGTTCCAAACGTGAAATGGCTTCTACTGGCAAAGCAAGTTTTGGGTTGTTTTGGTTGAATGAAAGCAAATAATTCAAACGGAACTGCATACGTGAACGGATGAGTTGTTTATACTTGCTGTCAAAATGATGAACAGGGTATTCTGCCAAATCCAAATATTGGAAACCTTCGATTGGTCCAAAATATTTAAACTCAGCATCACCATCAACTAACTTTTCAATAATACCTAAAGAAACTTCTTTCGGAATACTTTGTCCCATGTAAGTACCAGTATTGATGATGTAACAATCAACATCTCCTTCAAATAGTGAACGGAATTTTTGATAATCTTCAACGAGTGGATAAACCCTAAATGGGTTGGCAAATGGTTCGATGACAAGTGTTTGTTTATTTCCTTCAATATTTTCAGCACTTGACCGTTTTGTCATCAAGGTACATCCCATCGTAGCTGCCATTAGAGGGTCATTAACCTTAATCAATGGAGGTAGAGAATCGTCTTTCATAATCCAAAAAATGGCATTAATCGGCTCTTCGATATGGTCAACACGATTTGGTGTCGCAAAACGAGATTTAACCGTTCGACCATTACCGTTTCGAATGTCTTCTGTCATCAATTTCTTACGACCATTTTCATCCAAAGTAACCCCACAATTTTGTACTGTTACAAAGAAATCTTGTTCTGGGTGTCCTGTTGGATAATCATTAGTTTTATCAAAATATGAAGGTTCCAACGCAATAGATGAACCATCTTTTTCTGAAATAACAAAAGCATCATCATGCAAAACTTTGATATCATACTTACCATTATGCTTAGCATGGGTCAAGGTAGATTTTCCTGAACCAGACAAACCAAAGAATGATGCTACATAGTCATTGCCATCTTCCTTACCTTGGAAAATCTTCAAGCCACCATGGCAAGAAACGTAGCGATTACGGGCCGCTGTCCCCCAAGCAAGTGTCAAGGTAGCTTTTTTCAACTCACCAAAGTAATTAAGTCCCAAAATAGCAACACAGTTATGGTTAGTATCAAAATAAACTAGACCATCTGGATAAGCTGGATGAGACCATTTAGGATCAAAGAAAACAAAAATATCATCTTCATCGTAAGATTTAGAGATTTTCAAGCGATTTTTGAACTCTTCATCCAAAATTTGGAAATTCAATAACCATGAATAGAGATTGTTAATTTCTTCTTCAGGTACCATCAAATGTGCATGTACCATGAATTTTTCATCTAACCCTACAATAGCATCAGCTTTGTAAAATTGACGACGATGCGCTTGATAAACTGCACTTCTAACGATGGATAGCAAACGTTCATCTTCATCTTCGTCTTGACCAAAAATTCGACGTGCTTTAGCTGTTCGTCCAACGACTGCACCAGAATTTGTTAACAACACACGAGCATAGGAAGGCAGTCCCAATTCCTTAGTATGAATGACAGGCATGTCTAAAATCACTGTACCTGCAGCATTTGAAGCCAGTTGATATGCCTCTTCTAAGGTTTTAATTGGGTGAACCTGGTTTTCATAAAATACTGTTTCGACAATAGTTTTTAATGCAGAAAAATACGGACTTGATTTGCGCATTTCTAAAGTTGAAAATTGATTACGTGTTACCATTTTCTACCTCCTATTGTATGGTTAATTTCATTCTACCAAAAAAGTATGCGTTTTCACAATTAAAAGTGTTAAAATATTAGAAAAAAGAAATAATTTCTAAAAATTATACAAAAAAAAACAACTTTCCTTACTTCTATTTCTGAAAAAAACAAAAAGGCTAGAACAATGTTCTAACCTTTTATCTATTATTCGGCAATATCAAATACGGTAGATTTGACAGTTGTCATAGCTTCAATTGAATATTTCACACCTTGTGTTCCAGCACCAGATTTTTTAGCACCAAGGAATGGGAAGTTATCTGTACCACGTTGTGTTTTGTTGTTAATGTGAACAGAACCCACTTCAAGTTGTTCAGCAATCTTGAATGCCAATGGGAAGTTGTTTGTAAATACAGAAGCTTGAAGACCGTATTCAGATTTATTTGAGATTTCGATAGCTTCTTCAACTGAGTTTACACGGATAAATGGAAGGACTGGACCAAATGGTTCTTCCCAAGCCAAGCGCATGTCAGTTGTTACATTATCAAACAATACTGGGCTGATAAGGTTACCTTCACGTTTGAATGAGATAACTTCTTTAGCACCTTTTTCTTGAGCATCTTTGATAAGACCTTCAACGTAATCAGCTGCTTTTGTATCAATAAGTGGAGTGATATCAGCGTTATCTTCTGGCATACCAACAGTCAAGTTGTTAACAAGTGCAGAAACTTTTTCAACTAATTTGTCAGCAATGCTATCCATAACAAGAACACGTTTTACAGCTGTACAACGTTGTCCTGAGTATCCATAAGCACCAGCAACGATGTTTTTAGCAGCCAAGTCAATATCAGCATCTTCAAGGATGATAGCTGAGTCTTTACCACCAAGTTCAAGCATGATTGGACGCATACCAGCCAAGTGACCAATGTGTTCACCAACTGGTGTAGAGCCTGTAAAGTTGATGTAGTTAACAGCTTCATGTTCTACAATGTAGTCACCAATAACTGAACCACGTCCTGTGATTGTATTGAAGACACCTGCAGGTAGTCCAGCTTCAGCAAATGCTTCAGCCAAAAGAAGACCTGAGATAGAACCTTGCGTAGGTGGTTTAAGGGCAACAACATTCCCTGAAATAAGGGCAGGAGCGATCTTAGAACCTGCAAGGTTGATTGGGTAGTTAAATGGCGAAATAGCAAGCACCAAACCTACTGGTTCGCGACGAACGATAGCGATTTTTTTCTTGCTTGCTGGATCAAAACTACCACCTTCAAGAACTTCACCTTCAAGACGAACGCCTTCTTCAGCAGCATAGTTAATGATTTCAGCAGTACGAATAACTTCACCGACAGCTGATTTGTAACCTTTAGCGATTTCTTTAGAAAGAACAGCACCGATTTTTTCAGCATCACGCATCAAAATATCAGCTACTTTGTGAAGGTATTCAGCACGTTCTACATATGAAAGTGCACGCCATGCTTTTTGAGCAGCTTTAGCTGATGCATAAACATAGTCAACTTCTTCTTGGCTCATTGCAGGAACAGAACCAAGTTCTTCACCAGTTGCGGGAGCGTAAATTTTGATTTCTTCTTTAGAAAGTTTCCACTCACCGTTGACGTAATTTTTATATTGTTTAGTCAAGCGATATCTCCTTTTAAATGTTATAACTCCATTTTATCACTTTTTTAGTCTTTTTCTAATATTTTAACACGAAAAAATTCTGAAAATTTAGACAAAAACTTTGCGGTGTCAAATAGTTATAATTATAAAACTTATAAATAATTTTATAATTCCATTGTAATACCTCTATGTGCTTCTAATATCAGAATTTAGTGAATTTTTTCAATTGAATAACTTTTTTATTTTATTCGATAATTGTATATTTTTTCATTAGAAAAAATAGTAACATTTCAAATGGATTCAATTAAGACTTCCTGTATTTTTAACATACAAAAAAAGCTTTTAACATTACGTTAAAAGCCTTCTCATGTTAATTAGTCAACATTAACATATTCTTTGCTAAGTTCAAGAACTTCTTCCATTGTTGAGCATTCTGTAAGAGCGCGGTTAGCGTATTCTTGCATTTTAGCAGTGTCAAGTTTCTTCATCAAGCTACGTGTACGAAGAATTGACGTAGCTGACATGGAGAACTCGTCAAGCCCCATTCCGACAAGAAGTGGAACAGCTTTTTGGTCACCGGCCATTTCACCACACATACCAGCCCATTTACCTTCAGCGTGAGCTGCTTTGATAACGTTGTTAATCAAACGAAGGATTGATGGGTTGTATGGTTGGTAAAGGTATGAAACTTGTTCGTTCATACGGTCAGCAGCCATTGTGTATTGGATAAGGTCGTTTGTTCCGATTGAGAAGAAGTCAACTTCTTTCGCAAATTGGTCAGCAAGCATAGCTGCAGCTGGGATTTCAATCATGATACCAACTTGGATATCATCTGAAACGGCAACACCTTCAGCTTTAAGGTTTGCTTTTTCTTCATCAAAGATTGCTTTAGCAGCACGGAATTCTTTAAGAAGAGCAACCATTGGGAACATGATACGAAGTTGTCCGTGTACAGATGCACGAAGAAGTGCACGGATTTGTGTACGGAACATTGCATTTCCTGTTTCTGAGATAGAAATACGAAGTGCACGGAATCCAAGGAATGGGTTCATTTCTTTTGGAAGGTCGAAGTAAGGAAGTTCTTTATCCCCACCGATATCCATTGTACGAACCACAACTGGTTTACCATTCATGCCTTCAAGAACAGCCTTGTATGCTTCATATTGTTCATCTTCAGTTGGGAAGTCTTGTGAATCCATGTACAAGAATTCTGTACGGTAAAGACCAACTGCTTCTGCACCATTAGCATTAACACCTTCAACGTCTTTAGGTGTACCAATGTTAGCTGCCAATTCGAAGTGTTTACCATCTGCTGTTACTGTTTTAGCATCTTTAAGAAGAGCCCATTCAGCTTTTTGTTTAGCATATGTTTCACCAGCAGCTTTAAATTCAGCAACTTGTTCATCTGTTGGGTTGATGATCACTTCACCAGTGATACCGTTTACAGCAATGATATCGCCATCTTTAACACGGCTAGTGATATCGTTTGTTCCAAGAACAGCGGCAATTTCAAGTGTACGAGCCATGATAGCTGAGTGACTTGTACGTCCACCAATGTTTGTAACAAAGGCTTTAACAAATTGTTTGTTCAATTGGGCAGTATCAGAAGGTGTCAAATCGTGTGCAATAACGATTGATTCTTCATCAATTGTAGCAGGGTTTGGAAGTTTAGCACCAAGAAGGTGAGCCAATACACGTTTAGCAACGTCGCGGATATCTGCGGCACGTTCTTGCATGTATGGGTTATCATCCATTCCTTCAAAGATAGTGATGAACATATCAGTCACTTCTTTAAGTCCTGCTTCTGCGTTAGTTTGTTTTGCACGAATAGTTTCTTTAATTTGGCTGATCATTTCTGGGTCAGCAAGAACCATTAAATGTGCGTCAAATACGGCAGCTGCTTCTTCGCCAAGTGTCTCTACTGCTTTTTCACGTATAATAGAAAGCTCGTCTTGTGATGCTTTCAATGCGGCATCTAGGCGAGCTTCCTCTGCACTTGTATCTTCAACTGTAACAGTTTCAAATGACAAATCAGGTTGAACGAGTAGATACGCTTTAGCAACAGCAACACCATCAGATGCGGCAATTCCTTTAAGCATTTCTGTCATTTTCTTAAGCCAATCCTTCTTTTGTCATTGTTTCTTCGATTGCTGCAAGTGCGTCATCAGCATCAGCACCTTCAGCAGAGATAGTTACGTCAGCACCTTGACCAACACCAAGACTCATAACACCCATGATTGATTTAAGGTTTACTGCTTTACCTTTGTAGTCAAGAGTGATGTCTGAAGCGAATTTGCTAGCTGTTTGAACAAGCAAAGTAGCTGGACGTGCGTGAATACCTGTTTCCGCAATAATGTGAAAATCTTTTGAAGCCATATTATGGTTCTCCTTTTATTTGTGTTTTTTCGGATCATCTTATGATAACCCTTACAAGTTATGATTATAGCATAAACCCTTTTTTATTTCAATAGTTACACACCTTGTATGCTCCTTCTTTTTTGAAAAATTAAGGAAAAACGGCACTTTCAGGCTGTAAAATTACCTGTTTTTTTCAAAAATAAATAGAAACAAGTTGAACTCGCTTCTATTTATTGATTAATCTTTCTTTTCAGCTTTTTTCTTTTTTAGGGCTGCTGTTTGTTTACGAATTTCATTAAAGAATGGTGCCGTTGTCAAGCTAAGATTTTTATAGTTCCGCAACATACGACGTTGGTTAAAACGAAATGGCTGAACACCCTTAACTTTTAAATTCTCATTTAGCTGAAGTCTAAATTTCTCCAAACGTTTGCTGAAAGCTTCTCTTTGTTTAGTCCAGTCGTCAAATTCTGTTTTAACAGATCGAAGCAATCTTTCCTGTTCAGAGCGAACATATTTTTCAACCGTTGCTGCTGCTTGTTGAAATTTCACAGTATCCATAACTGTCCAAATTAAATCCGCTGTCATGATAGAAACAATCACTAGGGCAAACCAGCCGTTCAAACGATTGATAACAGCCATGACCGTCGGCTGGACAAATTTAACAAGTATCAAAATACTAACTCCCCAAAAAAGTGAAATTTCAGGAGCAATCCAACCTTTAACATTACCAAATAAATCGCTGTAATCCCAAAGTTTCATATGAAAGAAGTTCTCCAAAAACCAGCCAGCCAGAAATTCAAAAATCGTCGCAATGAGCATGCCACTGATAAAAAGTCCTAGTAGATTGTTTTGAAATGGTTTTGTGCCGATTAAAACCGTCGCCACCGCAAAGCCATAAACTGGACAATAAGGCCCAGCTAAGAAACCACGATAAGCAAACTTTTTATCACGAATGGAGCAATAAATGGTTTCCCATAGCCAACCGATAAATGAATAAATAAAAAATAGAAAAATAATATCCGTTATAGAATAGCCCATAAAATGTCAACCTCTAAATTTCAAACTATTCTCATTATAACAAAAAACCTAGAACAAGACTTGTTCTAGGCGAGCTTTTACATATTTTCAATAAGTTTAGCTGCAAATTCACTTGTTGAGCAAGCGGCTTTTCCTTGCGCCAAATCTGCTGTAAATTGACCTTTGGCAAATGTTTTTTCAATTGCTTGAGAAATCAAGCTGGCAACTTCTGTCCATCCGATATAATCAAACAACATACAACCAGATAAAAGAACAGAACATGGATTAGCAATGTCTTTTCCAGCAATATCAGGAGCTGTTCCGTGAGTTGCTTCAAAGATTGCATGTCCAGTTACGTAGTTGATATTAGCACCTGGTGAAATACCGATTCCACCAACTTGAGCAGCAAGGGCATCACTTGCGTAGTCACCATTAAGGTTTGTCAAAGCCACAACATCAAACTTTTCAGGGTTAAGCAAAATTTGTTGCAAGAAGTTATCGGCAATGATGTCATTCATAACCAATTTCCCACTTGCTAATTCATCAGCGTATTCACGTTCTGCAAGTTCGTAACCCCATTTGCGGAAGCCGCCTTCGGTAAATTTTTGAATATTTCCTTTGTGAACAATTGTGACGTTTGTTAGGTGATTAGCAAGAGCGTATTCAATTGCAGAACGAATCAAACGTTCACTACCTTCTTTTGAGATAGGTTTGATACCAATGCTACTTGTTTCAGGAAAACGAATCTTGCTGACAGACATGTCATTTTGCAAGAATTCGATGACTTTTTTCACTTCAGGTGTGCCAGCTTCCCATTCAATACCAGCGTAAATATCTTCAGTATTTTCACGGAAAATAGTAATACTTGTTTTTTCTGGTTCTTTAAGTGGACTTTCAATTCCTTTAAAATAACGAACTGGACGAACACAAGCATACAAATCCAATTCTTGGCGAAGCGTTACATTTAGTGAACGAATCCCGCCCCCAACTGGTGTTTCTAGAGGACCTTTAATAGCAATCAAATCTTTTTTAATCGTATCAAGCGTTTCTTCTGGTAACCATTTCCCAGTTGCTTCATGCGCTTTTTTACCAGCTAAAAGTTCATGCCATTCAACTTTCTTTTGACCTTGATAAGCTTTTTCAACAGCAGCATCAAAGACAGCACGCGCATTTTTCCAAATGTCACGTCCAACACCATCCCCTTCAATAAAAGGGATAATTGGATGATTAGAAACGACCAATTGGCCATTTTCTAAAGTGATTTTATCAGCCATAATTTTCCTTTTTCCTTTCGTAATCTTTTTTAACGATCTTCATGTGGAACATATTTCAAACCAAGTTCACCTTTATAACGAGAACGTGGACGAATCAATTTATTATGTTTTTGTTGTTCTTGAATATGAGCAATCCAACCAGCAACACGACTCATGGCAAAAATCAACGTAAAGATTGAACTATCAATACCAAGCACATGATAAACTGTCGCTGAATAGAAATCGACATTTGGAATCAAACCTTTAGTATGTTTCATGTAATCTTCAATTTCACGAGACAAGTCAAACCAAATTTCATTTTCAGTTCCTTCTGTTAAAGCTTGAGCCATTTCACGAAGATATTTTTCACGTGGGTCTTGTGTTTTATAAACGCGGTGGCCAAATCCCATGATTTTTTCTTGTGAATCAAGTTTTTCTTTTAGATAAGCTTTAGTATCACCCATTTCACGGATTTCAGTCAGCATGTCGAAAACACGTTCATTAGCGCCACCGTGAAGAGGTCCTTTAAGGGTACCAATCGCCGTTGTTACACAAGAATAAATATCAGCCAAAGTTGACGCACAGACACGAGCGGCAAATGTTGAGGCATTTAATTCATGATCAGCATGTAAAACCAAAGCTCGATTTAAAGCTTTAACTTGCAATTCTGTTGGTTCTTCACCATTTAGCATATAAAGGAAATTGGCGGCAAAGCACAAGTCCTTGCGTGGTGCTACTGGTGTTTTTCCTTCACGTAAACGAGCAAAAGCTGCAATAATCGTTGGCATTTTTGCCATTAATTGAATAGATTGTTCGTAAGTTGCTTCTTCTGAGTTATCTTCTGCATTAACGTTGTAAACACCTAGCAAGCTAACTGTTGAACGAAGAACACTCATCGGATGCAAATGATTACGTGATTGAATCATAATACATTGCACAACAGCGTCACTGATTTCATAGTTATCACGAAGTAATTTTACAAAATCATCAAGCTCTGTTTTATTTGGCAAATGAAGGTTCCAAAGAAGGTAAATCACTTCTTCGAAACTAGCATCATTGTCCATCAATTCTGAAATATTGTAACCTGCATAAGATAAATTATCATTAATAATCGAACTAATACGGGTATTACAGGCGATTAAATCTTTTAATCCACTTGATCCTGTCATATATTAAGCACCCCCTAATTTCTTTCTAACAACCATTGGTAGAATTCCGCCGTTTTTGTAGTAACGGATGTCAGCATCCGCATCAAAACGTACCATGGCTTTAAAGTGTTTTTCACCTGATTCATCACGTGCAATCACATCAACAATATCGTGAATACCAGGATTTTCTGAAAGGTTAATATCGTATGTTTCGTAACCTGTTAATCCAAGACTTTCAGCTGTATCACCTTCTAAGAATTGCAATGGTAAAACCCCCATCATGACAAGGTTTGAGCGGTGAATACGTTCAAAGCTTTCAGCAAGAACAGCTTTAACTCCAAGAAGATTTGACCCTTTGGCAGCCCAGTCACGACTTGATCCCATACCATAGTCTTTACCAGCAATGACCAAAGTATCAACCTTATCTTCTTTATAATGCATGGCTGCATCGTAGATTGGCATTAATTCACCATTGTATTTTGTATAACCACCAATTTTACCGTCGGCTAATTGGTTTTGAATTCGAATGTTGGCAAATGTTCCGCGCATCATGACTTCGTGGTTACCACGGCGGCTACCATATGAGTTGAAATCAAGGTAATCAACACCATGTTCTGTCAAATATTTAGCAGCTGGACTGTTTTTAGCGATGTTACCTGCTGGTGAAATATGATCAGTTGTAACACTATCGCCAAATTTAGCCAATGGTTTAAGGTTCTTAAGTGGTTTGATAGCCAAATCATCACCCAAGTGATCAAAGTATGGTGGATTTTGGATGTATGTTGACGCTTCATTCCAATGATAGATTTTACTTTCTTCTGTTGGAATTTGGTTCCATTTTTCACTATCTGTAAAGACATGTTCATACTCATGTTCGAACAACTCACGTGTGACAAATTGGTCAACATATTTTGCCACTTCGTCATTTGTTGGCATAATGTCTTTAAGGTAGACTGGTTCATTATTTTGATCAAAACCAAGCGGTTCTGTTGTCAAATCAATGTTAGTATTTCCAGCAAGTGCATACGCCACAACAAGTGGTGGGCTAGCAAGGAAATTAGCTTTGACAAGTGGATTAACACGTCCTTCAAAGTTACGGTTACCTGATAAAACAGCTGACGCTAACAAATCAGTATTCGTAATTGCTTCAGCGACTTCTGGGCGAAGGCTACCTGAGTTACCGATACATGTTGTACAACCGTAACCGACAATGTTAAAACCAAGTGTATCTAGGTAAGTTTGCAAACCAGAGTTGCGAAGATAACCTGTCACCACTTTTGAACCAGGGGCAAGTGATGTTTTGACTGTCGGAGCTACGCGTAAACCACGTTCAACAGCATTTTTGGCAAGTAATCCAGCTGACATGAGCACGTAAGGATTTGAAGTATTCGTACATGATGTGATAGCTGCAATTGCCACATGTCCAGTCTTGATTTCCACATTTTTGTCCTCAAAGTGAACAGTCGCTGTTTTATTAATCTCATCTGCTGTCAAACCAAATCCTTGAACACCTGCTTCGCGTGTCAAACTTTCTTGGAAAGTTTGTTTGGCTTGTGTCAAATCAATCAAATCTTGTGGACGTTTTGGTCCAGAGATACTTGGTGAGATGGTAGACAAATCAATCTCAACAACTTTAGTGTACTCAGCTTGATGCACTGGATCATAGAAAAGATTGTTACGTTTAGCATATTCTTTTGTCAACGCAATGTGGTCTTCATCACGGTTTGTCAAACGCATGTAGTTAAGCGTTTCATCATCGATTGGGAAATAACCACATGTTGCACCGTATTCAGGAGCCATATTAGCGATAGTTGCACGCTCTGCAAGGCTAAGATTTGAAAGACCATCACCAAAGTACTCAACGAATTTGCCGACAACTTTTTCTTGACGAAGGACTTGTGTCACTTTAAGTGCCAAGTCAGTTGCAGTCGCAATCTTAGGCAATTTACCTGTCAAACGCACACCGATGACTTCTGGAATTGGGAAAAACGAAGCCTCACCAAGCATAGCTGCTTCTGCTTCAATACCTCCGACACCCCAACCAAGCACACCAATACCATTGATCATTGTTGTGTGGCTATCAGTACCAAACATTGAATCAGGGTAAAGCGTGCCATCTTTTTCAATGACAACATCACTTAAATACTCAATATTAACTTGGTGAATAATCCCTGTTGCCGGTGGAACAGCACGGTAATTATCGAATGATTTTTCAGCCCACTTCAAAAATTCGTAACGCTCATTGTTACGTTTAAATTCCATATTAATGTTATCTTCTAAAGCTGTATCGCAGCCAAAGAAATCGACTTGAACACTGTGGTCAATAACCAAATCAACAGGAATTTCAGGATTAATAAGTTCTGCATCACCACCGTTTGAGACAAGGGCATCACGCATTGAGGCAAGGTCGACAACAACTGGTACACCAGTGAAATCTTGTAGGATAACACGACTTGGTTTGAATGGGACTTCGCCTTGGATGTTTTTAGGATTGTAAGTTGCTAAATTTTCAATGTTAGTTTTTGTAACATCTACTCCATCATACTTTCTGAGTAAACTTTCAAGTAATATACGAATAGTGTAAGGGATTCTTTTGATATTTCCTCCATAATGAGAAACGGCTTCTTCAAGATTTAGGTAAGAATAGTCATTCTCTTTGAAAGAAAATTTAGATAAGAACTCTGTCATGTACGGACCCCCGATTATAATAATATTGTTTTTAATTATACAAAATTCAGAAAATTTTGTCAACATTAATTTACAGGTTTGTGTTAGATTTCCTAACATGATGTGTTACTTAAAAATAAAAAAGCTGTTAAGCCTTGATATCACTACATTTTGTATAAACGACAATCACCAACCACTACATATGGTATTTTCGTAAGACTTTTTGGTTGCTTTTTTGGTATATTTTGGCTATTCTAATTAAAAAAAGATAACGATTTATGGAGGAAAGCCTAATGGCTAATAAAATTACACTTTTTTCAAAAAATAATTGCATGCAATGCAAAATGACTAAAAAACTTTTAGAAAAAGCGGGCGCTGAATTCCAAGAAATTAACATGGATGAACGTCCAGATATGATTGATTACGTTAAAAGTCTTGGTTTTACAGCCGCTCCAGTTATCAAAGCTGGCGAAATTGCCTTTTCAGGATTTCAACCAAATAAACTAAAAGAAATTATTTAACCATCCTTCCATTTTGAATTAGAAAGGAATTACCTTACTCAATCTATGAACTAGGTAACTTACTTTATTTATGAGTCTTAAAAATCTCGGCGATGTTTCTTACTTTCGCCTTAATAATGAAATCAACCGTCCAGTTAATGGACAAATCCCGTTAAATAAAGATAAAGAAGCTCTTAAAGCTTTCTTTCTTGAAAATGTCATTCCAAACACCATGACATTTGAAAGCATCACTGAAAAAATTGACTATCTAATTGCCAATGATTACATCGAAGCTGAATTCATCGGTAAATACTCACCAGACTTTATTGAAAACTTGTCTAAAGACTTGCAAGCTCACAAGTTTCGTTTCAAATCTTTCATGGCAGCTTACAAGTTCTACCAACAGTATGCTTTAAAAACAAACGACGGTAGTCAATACCTTGAAAGCATCGAAGACCGTGTGCTCTTTAATGCCCTTTATTTTGCTGACGGAAATGAGGAGCTGGCACGCGATTTAGCGCTTGAGATGATAAACCAACGTTATCAGCCTGCGACACCTTCTTTTTTGAATGCTGGACGTAGTCGTCGTGGCGAATTTGTATCGTGTTTCTTGATTTCTGTGACGGATGATATGAATGCTATCGGACGTTCTATCAATTCAGCCCTACAATTGTCACGCATCGGTGGTGGTGTCGGCATCAACCTTTCAAATCTGCGTGAAGCTGGCGCGCCAATTAAAGGCTACGAAGGCGCAGCCTCTGGTGTTGTCCCAGTGATGAAACTCTTTGAAGATAGTTTTTCATATTCTAACCAACTTGGTCAACGCCAAGGTGCCGGTGCTGTTTATCTCGATGTTTTCCACCCAGATATCATGGCATTTTTATCAACTAAAAAGGAAAATGCTGACGAAAAAGTGCGCGTCAAAACCCTTTCGCTTGGGATCACCATCCCAGATAAATTTTACGAATTGGCCCGTAAAAATGAAGACATGTACCTCTTTAGCCCCTATAGTGTTGAGCGTGAGTACGGTGTGCCATACAGTTATGTCGATATCACAGCAGAGTACGACAAAATGGTCGCCAATCCCAACATTGTCAAAACCAAAATTAAAGCGCGTGATTTGGAAACTGAAATTTCCAAACTCCAACAAGAGTCTGGTTATCCCTACGTGATTAACATTGACACCGCTAATCGTACTAATCCAATCGATGGCAAAATCATCATGTCAAATCTCTGTTCTGAAGTTCTTCAAGTTCAAAAGCCAAGCATTATCAATGATGCCCAAGAATTTGTCAAAATGGGAACGGATATTTCATGTAACCTTGGTTCAACCAATGTGGTTAATATGATGACTTCTCCTGACTTTGGCCGCTCTATTAAAGCCATGACACGCGCCTTAACTTTCGTTTCTGACACATCATCAATCGAGTCAGTGCCAACAATCAAGCACGGCAATGAACAAGCCCACACTTTTGGACTTGGCGCTATGGGACTTCACACCTATCTTGCCCAAAATCACATTCACTACGGAAGTCCAGAATCTATCGAGTTCACAAACATCTACTTTATGCTGCTCAATTACTGGACTTTAGTCGAGTCTAATCAGATTGCTCGCGAGCGTAAGCAGACATTTGTAGGATTTGAAAAGTCAAAATACGCGGACGGAAGTTACTTTGATAAATACATCACAGGTGACTTTGTACCAAAATCTGACCGCGTCAAGGAACTCTTTGCTGAGCACTTTATTCCTAGTGGCAAAGATTGGGCTGAGCTTCGCGATGCTGTGATGATTGATGGACTCTACCACCAAAATCGTCTTGCCGTTGCTCCAAATGGTTCGATTTCGTACATCAACGATGTCTCAGCATCGCTTCATCCCATTACTCAACGTATCGAAGAACGTCAAGAAAAGAAAATCGGTAAGATTTATTACCCAGCAGCTGGGTTGTCTACAGATACAATTCCTTATTACACGTCTGCTTACGACATGGATATGCGTAAGGTCATCGATGTTTACGCTGCAGCTACTGAACATGTCGATCAAGGATTGTCTCTCACTTTGTTCTTGCGCAGCGATATTCCAGAAGGACTCTACGAGTGGAAAACGCAAAGCAAACAAACCACTCGTGACCTTTCTATCTTACGTCACTATGCTTTTAATAAAGGACTCAAATCAATTTATTACATCCGTACTTTCACTGATGATGGGGAAGAAGTTGGATCAAACCAATGCGAAAGCTGTGTGATTTAACTGAACACTTGTTATTGGTCCTAAAGTTCCTAATAACAAGACGGCAACCGCTATGGCGGATTCCCTAGTTCACTTACTAACTTCATCAAATGACTATTATCAAGTCGTTTGGTTTCGTGTCGTGACTTTATTGAACACTTTGTTTTATCTCTGTAGGCGTTACAACCCAAACAGGATAAAAAACATAACTTGAATCACTATTTGAAATGCCAGTCTTCTGGCTGGCTTTCTTATAACTACTCTTAGGAGAAATCAGAAACATGACTACATATTATAAAGCCATTAACTGGAATGAGATTGAGGATGTGATTGACAAATCAACTTGGGAAAAGTTGACCGAACAATTCTGGCTTGATACGCGTATTCCGCTGTCAAACGACCTCGATGATTGGCGCAAGCTTTCTGACCAAGAAAAAGATTTGGTCGGTAAAGTTTTTGGCGGATTAACCCTCCTTGATACCATGCAATCCGAATCTGGTGTAGAAGCGATTCGTGCAGATGTAAGAACACCTCACGAAGAAGCCGTCCTCAACAATATCCAATTTATGGAATCTGTCCACGCCAAATCATACTCTTCCATTTTTTCAACACTTAACACAAAATCAGAAATCGAAGAAATCTTTGAATGGACGAACAACAACGAATACTTACAGAAAAAAGACCAAAATCATCAATGATATTTATGAAAATGGTACTGCGCTACAAAAGAAGGTCGCTTCAACCTTTCTTGAAACCTTCCTCTTTTACTCAGGCTTCTTCACCCCTCTTTATTATCTTGGCAACAATAAATTGGCAAATATCGCTGAAATTATCAAGCTAATCATCCGCGATGAATCTGTCCACGGAACTTACATTGGCTATAAATTCCAACTTGGTTTCAATGAATTATCTGAGAAAGAGCAAGATGACCTGCGTGATTGGATGTATGACTTACTTTATCAACTCTATGAAAATGAAGAAAATTACACCAAAACACTTTATGACCAAGTTGGCTGGACTGAGGAAGTTCTGACTTTCTTACGTTATAACGCCAACAAAGCTCTCATGAACTTAGGGCAAGACCCGCTTTTCCCTGATACCGCAAATGACGTCAACCCAATCGTCATGAATGGTATTTCAACAGGAACTTCAAACCACGACTTCTTTAGTCAGGTCGGAAACGGATACCTTCTTGGTTCTGTTGAAGCTATGCAAGATGATGATTACAATTATGGCCTTTATTAGGATTTTCAAAAAATATTTTCGAACTGTCTTGACAAGAAAGTTTCTTTCATGCTAGACTATATACAAATTGAATTCACAAAGGAGTGCCATCGGCTGAGATCGCATTTGCGAAATCCTGATAACCTGATCTCGTTAGGACGAGCGTAGGGATTGTGATATGACTTTTTTAAACGTGATTAAAATAGCATTGAACATATTATCAGAAAAGCTCCTTTGTGTTAGAAGGAGCTTTTTTATGTCGTCGAAGAATTCTCAATTGTCTGCTTTAATTGAGACTGCATTGGTTGCTGCTTTTGCTATGGCTTTATCTTATATTCCAGATTTTGCTAGCTGGTTCACCCCTTCATTCGGTGCTGTGCCAGTCGTCCTTTTTGCCCTACGTCGCGGTCCAAAGTACGGAACTCTAGCTGGTCTTATCTGGGGTTTGCTTCACTTCATTTTAGGTAAAGTTTGGTATTTGGCTTTGTCACAAGTTATCATCGAATACATCATTGCCTTTATCTCAATGGGCTTAGCTGGATTTTTATCTGCGCCATTTCAAAATGCTCTTTCTAAAGACAATAAAGGACGTGCTTTGATTTACTCTACTATCGGTGCCACACTTGCTGTTTTTGTCCGCTACTTCTGGCACTATGTCGCTGGCTTTATCTTCTGGGGAAGCTACGCACCAAAAGGCATGTCACCTTACCTTTATTCTCTCAGCGTCAATGGCACTGCTGGACTCTTAACTCTAGTCTTCGTCATTTTAGCACTAGCTATCATCATCCCAACACAAGGGAAACTCTTCTTGGTGAAGAAATAAACCCTTCATTTTCTAAGCTTAACACCATAAAAGCTAAGACAAATCGCCTTAGCTTTTTTTCTATTACATTTGTTTTGCCAAATTAATCATTTCAAGCACACCTTGAGCGCATTCGCTACCTTTATTACCTGCTTTTGAACCAGAACGTTCGATAGCTTGCTCGATATCCTCAGTGGTAATCACACCAAACATAACTGGAATATCGCTAGTGAGATTGATTTGTCCAACCCCTTTAGCCACTTCGTTACAGACCAAATCATAATGACTTGTTGACCCACGAATGACACTACCAAGGGTGATCACACCATCATATTTACCGCTGGCAACGATTTTTTTCGTCATAAACGGAATTTCAAAAGCGCCTGGGACCCAATAAACATCGATATCATCCTCAGCCACCTCATTTCTAACTAGACCGTCCATTGCACCACCTAATAATTTTGAGGTGATGAATTCATTAAAACGCGCCACAACGATAGCGATTTTCAAGTCTTTTCCGATAAATTTTCCTTCAAATGTTGTCATAATTATTCTCCTTATACGATGTGTAATAAATGATGAAATTTTTCTTGTTTGGTTTGTAGGTAAGCTTTATTTTCTTGGTGAGCTGGCATCTGCAAGGGCAAGCGTTCTATAATTTCTATACCTGCCATTTCAAGCTGCTCCAACTTGTCAGGATTATTGGTTAAGAGTTTAACCTGCTTGATATCTAAAAAGCTCAAAATATCCGCTGCAATCTGGTAATCACGCTCATCTGGGGCAAAGCCAAGCTCAAGATTTGCCTCACAAGTGTCCAAACCTTCTTCTTGCAACTGATAAGCTTTCAGTTTATTTTTTAAACCGATGCCTCGACCTTCTTGACGAAGGTACAAAATAGCTCCGCGCCCAACTTGGTCAATTTTTTCCATGGCAGCATGCAACTGTTCTCCACAGTCACAACGCAAAGACCCAAAAATATCGCCAGTCAAACACTCTGAGTGCAAACGCAGTAAAAGCGGTTCATCTGTCGTCAAATCTCCCTTTGACAAGAGAACATGCTCGCGCTTTTCTTCATCTTCAAATAACTGAAGGTCAAAGTCACCATAACTTGATGGCAACTTTACCTTAGGACTATCTTGAAAGCTCACATAACGCGCAATATCACCCACTTCAATCATGGTCAAATTCCACTTGCTAGCAAAATCATGCAAATCAACTTTGCGAGCCATCGTGCCATCATCTTTTAAAATCTCACAAATGTAAGTCGCTTCTCTCACACCAGCTAAACATGCCAAATCAAGACTTGCTTCCGTGTGCCCACGACGTTCTAGAACGCCACCACTTCGTCCCACCAATGGAAACATGTGACCAGGTCTTTGAAAATCACTTGCTTTACTTGTTGACGACGCCAATTCTTGAATAGTCTTAGCGCGGTCAAAAGCTGAAATTCCTGTTGACGTTTCTTTGTGGTCTACGCTAATGGTAAAAGCTGTGCCATGTGCATCTGTATTTTCTTCTGACATTGGAACAAGTTCCAAACGATTAGCAATCTCCTCAGACACTGGTGCACAAATCAAGCCACGCGCATACTTGGTCATAAAATTCACATTTTCTGGGCTTGCTAATTCTGCCAGGCCAACCAAGTCCCCTTCAGCTTCGCGGTCATCATCATCAACCACGATAATTAATTTTCCTGCTCTCAAATCAAAAAGAGCCTTTTCAACATCCTTAAACATTTATTCTCCCTTCATCTTTGACACTTGTGCCTGCATGTATTTTGCTAAAATATCAGTCTCGATATTGACCTTGTCGCCTTTTTTAAGACTAGCCAAGTTGGTTTCTTTTGCCGTATGCGGAATCAAAGACACGCTAAATTGTCCCGACTCAACAGACACCACCGTTAGACTAACACCATTGACTGCGATTGAACCTTGTGCGACAATTTGCCCTTCAAGTTCTTTTGGAAAAGCAAAGCTGAGTACCAGAGCAGTTTCATCGCTCTTTTTCTGGACAAGAGTTGCCACACCATCTACGTGCCCCGTCACAAGGTGCCCTTCAAAACGAGCATTGGCTGACATGGCTAGTTCTAAATTAACCAAATCACCAATACGACAAGTTGAGAACATTGTTCGTCTAAAGGTTTCTGGCATGATATCTACCGTAAACATATCACCTGCTTTTGCTACGCAAGTTAGACAGACACCATTGATTGCCATACTATCACCAATTTTATAATCTGCTAGCAATTTTCGAGATGCTTTACAAGTTAATTTAATATTATGCTGGTGTTTAACCATTCGACTAATGAGCCCTTGTTCTTGAATTAATCCTGTAAACATCACGTTCTCCTTTTCGCTGACAATCTGATTGTATTTCCAATTTTTTGACATGAAAAATCTTGCAACTCTAGCACTTCTTCTACCAAACGAAAACTTGACATTGCTGCTTTGCCATTTCCTCCAATAAGCTTAGGCGTCACATAAGAAATGATTTCATCCCAAAGTCCGCTATCCAAGAAAGCATCATGAACAGCCGCTCCGCCCTCGACATAAACTGATTGAATCTTTTCATCATAAAGTACCCGCAAGATATTTGCAATCGAGAACTCAGGCAAATCAATCACCTTCACATGACTAGGTAAATCTGTAACCTTATGCTTACTAAAAATCAAAATTGGAGCTGAATCATCCGTAAAAATCTGTAAGTCTCTTCTTTCAAAAACACGACCAGCTTCATCTAAAATCACACGGACAATAGGATACAAACTTGTCCCCGCTCCCAGTAAACGTGGGTTATCAATCAAGACAGTGTCAGCACCAACCAAAATAGCCTGATAATCATCGCGTTCATCATGAACGAAGCGATTAGTTTCGGCATCCGTCAAAGCTGTGCGTTTGCCAAGCACCGCTATTTTTCCATCTAAGCTAACCGCTTGTTTTAAAACCACGTAAGGTCGCTGGTTTTCGTAGTAAAAATTATAGTGAGAATTAAGGCCTCTAGCCTCTTCTTCTAAAACACCAGTCACCACTTCGATGCCTTCTTCTTTCAAAAAAGCTAGCCCTTTCCCAGCCACCAAAGGATTGGGATCAAGTTGACCAACCACCACCTTTTTGATGCCAGCTGCTAGAATTGCTTGAGTGCAGGGGGGCTGTTTTCCCCTGTGATGGCAAGGTTCCAATGTTACATAAAGCGTTGAATCGACTAGTTCTTCAGGAGTTTGACAATGTAAAATAGCATTCTTTTCAGCATGTTCGTGCCCATACTGCAAATGCGCACCGCGAGCAATCACATGATTATCTTTAACAATCACTGCGCCAACTAAAGGATTGGTATAAGTTTGACGAAAACCTTTTTTAGCTTCTGCAATTGCCTGCGACATATAATAATTATCCATAATCGTCCTCCTTTCTAGACTAAAAAATCCCGATAAAAATCACTAAACTAGAATGGCCTAGTTAGTTATTTTCATCGGGATAACACTTGAGGTATTATCAAAAAATTCTGACAATACTATAAAGTTACTAAACTAAAATCCCCGCAGCTTACACCACGGGGAATTAAAGACAAGTAAAAAAGTATTCCAAAAAGCAAGAGCTTGCCTTTTGACACTCTATCAATTCTTCTCTCATCCAGACTATACTGTCGGTTCTGGAATTGCACCAGATCAGCTTGCGCTCACGGACTTAACTATCTCGCTTGGATATCAAACCAAACAAAGTTGATTGATGATTTGCTTTTAGTTTAGGCGACAGCCTCGCAGACATAACTGGTATTAGGCAAGGGGTGTCAACAATGAATAAAAGCAAATAGCAATCAACAAGACAACATCACCGTCGGTCGGGAATCGCACCCTGCCCCGAAGAAAACTATTCAATTCTGTTTTAGATTAGCACGAATTAGAAGTGCTGTCAATCATTTTTATTATTTTCTGCTACTTCTACAAACTTTCAATCATTTCTACCAGTTTTTTAGCATGTGCTTGAGATTTTGCAATCATTTCTTGGATTTTGTCAGCGTCCTCACGCAGTGAATAAGACACACCATGTGTGACAACATAACCAACAAAGTTAAGCTGCGTCAATTTAGCTGTCAAACGAATTGGTGCTAAAAGGTTTTCAATCGTTGTGCCAGATCCAGCGCTATAAGCTGCTTCGCCTGCACCAGTCGTCAAAGATGCAATCAAGTATTTATCTTTCAAGACATTACCATTTGACCCGTGAGAAAAACCATGCACAAAAACTTTTTCAATCCATTTGTTCATCAAAGATGGGGTCATGTACCAATAAAGCGGGTATTGGAAAACAATGACATCCGCCCAACGAAGCTTATCTTGCTCAGCAGCCACATCAATCTGATAATCAGGATACAAATTGCTCAAAATATCCAATTCAACTTCTGGGTATAGCTTTTTAATTTCTTTTAAAATGGTTTTATTTGCCAAAGAATCATTTTTCAAATCAGGGTGTCCTGAAACAACAAGAACTTTTTTAGCCATTTTTTCACCTCTTCTATTATTAGAAAATTCTATACAATTGCACACAATTTGTCAACCTAAAAAAGCTGAGAACTTGGTCTCAGCCTCAAACAATTTTATGCGAAAACATCTGCCAAAATGGCTACACCTTGGTCGATTTCTTCTTTTGTCAAGGTTAATGGTGGCAAGAGACGAATGACATTGGTTCCTGCTGTCAACACAATCAAACCTTTGTCACGCGCTTTTTCAACCAAGTCTGCTAGGTTTTCACTGGTTTCAATCCCAATCATGTAGCCAAGACCGCGAACGTCAGTCACTTTAGGATTTTCAGCCAAGACTTTTTTCAGTTCCCTTTGCAAATAATTACCGTTTTCAAGTGCTTGTGGTAAGAAACCGTCAGCCAGCATAATATCCAGTACGCTTGAGGCTGCTGACATGACTAATTTATTACCACCGAAAGTTGAACCATGACTACCGTATGAAAAGGCTGAACCAAGTTTTTCTTTGGCAATCATGGCACCAACGGGAACACCATTTCCAAGACCTTTAGCCAAGGTGAAAATATCTGGTTCAATACCATAATGCTCAAATGAGAAGAGCTTACCAGTACGTCCCATACCAGTTTGCACTTCATCAACAATCAGTAAAATTCCTGTTTCTTGACAGAATTGACTCAAATCTGTCACAAAGGCTTTGTCAGCTGGACGAACACCTGATTCTCCTTGAACTAATTCTAACATGACAGCTGCCGTATCTTTCGTTACCAAAACTTTAACGCTGTCCAAATCGTTGTAAGTAGCGTAGCTGAAATGTGGCACACCATCACCAAAACCAGTCTTGATTTTATCTTGACCAGTTGCTGACATGGATCCAAAGGTACGTCCATGGAAAGAATTGACAAAAGTGATAATTTCTTGCTTACCAGTGGACTTACGAGCGATTTTAATGGCAGCTTCATTTGCTTCCGCACCGCTATTAGCAAAGAAAGCCAGGTAGTCTTTGTCACCGATTAATTTGCCAGCCACTTCTTCTTGCAAAGAATTATGATACAAGTTAGGAATATGCCAGATTTCTTCTGCTTGTTTTAGAAGAGCTGCCTTAACTTGTGGGTGAAAACCAAGGTTGGTTACCCCAATTCCTGTTGAGAAATCAAGGTATTTTTTACCATCTTGATCAAACAGATAATTTCCTTGCGCCTTAACAAATTCAATTGCTGCACGTTTATAATTTTGAAATAATTTCGTCATTTCTTTCTCCCATTTGCATTAAGTTTTAGCTGATGATTGAAGTTCCTGTTACAAGATTGTCGCCAATCAATACTTCACCAACACCTGCTAAAACGGTATTGACAGCTGATTCAATTTTTGGAATCATGCCACCAGTAATAATTCCTTGATCGATCTTTTCTTGAAATTCTTTTGAAGTCAGGCTATCAAGCACTTCACCATTTTCCAAAACACCTTTCACATCTGTCATCAAAACCAATTTTTCAGCATTCAAGGCAATCGCAACAGCTGTTGCTAAATAATCAGCGTTGATGTTGAGCATATCGCCTTCTTTTGAATAACCAATTGAAGCAAGTACTGGCAACATTTGATTATCAAGCATTTGCTCCAAAATTGGTGTCTGAATATGTGAGACATCACCAACATAACCATAAGTTTCCTTATCAAGAAAATCAGCTGTCACCACTCGTTTGATATCTGATAGCAACTGAATACTATCAATAGATGATTGGTTTAGTTTTTTAGTCAAATTTTCACCAACCATGTGAAGAAGAGCATAGCTGACCAACTTCATATCAGATTGACTGGTTACACGAAGACCATTGATTTTTTTAACTGGTACTTGGCTATCTTCCATTAATTTATTAATAGCATAGCCGCCACCATGCACAATGACCAAATTTTTATGGGCATCTTTCCATTTTTTGACTTGTGCTAAAAAGTCTTGCGACAAGTTTTGGCTAGCAACGCCACCAATTTTAATCACAATTGTATCTTTCATAGTCTTATCCCTTTATGTACGATAGAGAGCATTGATTTTCACGTAATCGTATGACAAATCACAACCCCAAGCTTTTCCTTGTGCTTCACCCGCATGCAAATCAACAGTGATAGTAATCTCATCTTCGTGCATAACATCTTGCATTTCTTCTGCTTCAAATTCAACGGGACTTGATTTTAGCATGACTGGAACATCACCTAAATAAATATCAATGTTATCTACAGGGACATCAACACCTGCATAACCGACAGCCGCTAAAATGCGTCCCCAGTTAGGATCTTCACCAAAAATAGCCGTCTTCACAAGGCTTGAACCCACAACACTTTTAGCCATCATACGAGCATCAAGGGCATTTGGAGCATTTTTAACATTTACTTCAATAAGTTTGCTTGCCCCTTCACCGTCTTTGGCAATCATTTTAGCCAATTCTTGCATCACGTAATTAAGCATGGCTGAGAATTTATCAAACTCAGGCGTATTTGGCAAAATTTCTTCGTTCAAAGTGCAACCATTTGACATAACAAGAACCATATCATTTGTTGATGTATCACCATCAACTGTAATTTGGTTAAATGTCGTTTCAACATTTTGGCTAAGGGCTAGTTGTAAAGTTTCACTTGAAATATTAGCATCACAAGTGATGAAAGCTAGCATGGTTGCCATGTTAGGGTGAATCATCCCTGAACCTTTTGCCACACCTGCCATGGTTACTTCGTCACGTCCAAATTTTTCTGTGACTGCAACTGTTTTAACCATAGTATCTGTTGTTAAAATAGCTTTTGAAAAATCATCTGAATTCCCATTAACAACAAGTTTAGAAAGACCAGTTTTAAGAGTATCCATTGGTAACAAATCACCAATAACACCAGTAGATGCCACACCGACCAAATTAGGTTCAACACCAAGCTTTTCAGCTGTCCATTTTTGCATCGTGTAAGCATCTTCCATCCCTTGGACACCAGTACAAGAATTAGCAACACCTGAGTTAACAACGATAGCTTTCATTTTCTTAGCTTTTTTAACAGACTGGCGTGTCACAATTAGTGGCGCTGCAATAACTTTATTTGTCGTATAAACCCCAGCAACGCTAGCTGGCACTTCAGATACAATCCAACCAAAATCAAGTTTTCTTTTCTTAAACCCTGCATGTAATCCATCTGCTGAAAATCCAAGTGGGCTTGCTACATTACCTTCAATAACTTTCATATTTCTATAACCTTTCTAGACTATAAATAATTTGGTGAAATCAATAATCCTTCTGTTTCATCCCAACCATTCATCAAGTTGATGTTCTGAACAGCCTGCCCAGCCGCTCCTTTAATCAAATTGTCAATAACTGAAACGATGGTTAAGACATTTGTGACCTCATTGTAGAGGAAACCAATATCTGTAAGGTTTGAGCCAATAACATTGTGCAATTTTGGTAAATCATCTTGCACACGAACAAAAGGCGTATCCTTGTAAGAATCTTCATAAATCGCAAAGAGATTAGCATTTGTTAGTGGCTTTTTCAACTTAACATAAACCGTTGACATGATACCGCGATTAACTGGCAAAAGCGATGTTGAAAATTGAATGTGATTAACCTTGTCATCGAACAACTTCAACTCTTGCACAATTTCTGGAATGTGCTGGTGACGATTCAACTTGTAAGTCACGTAATTATCATGCACATTAACAAAATGACTTGATTCAGAAAGTGCCTTACCAGCACCTGTCAAACCACTTTTGGCATCCACAATAATAGAATCTTCTTCAACCACACCAGCTTTTAGCAAAGGTATCAAAGCTAATTCTGTTGCTGTCGCGTAGCAACCAGGGTTTGAAATGAATTTTTTACCTTTAACATCTGTAAACTCAGCCAAAGAATATGTAAATTTATTCAACGCTTCATCACTAGCAGGTGTTTTTTTATACCATTTTTCATAAAGATAGGCTGGCAAGCGATGGTCCCCTGACAAATCTATCACTGGAAAATCAGCTTCCACAAAAGGCTGTGCCAACTTGCTTGCGACCCCACTTGGTGTTGCAAAGAATACCAAGTCTGATTTTGCCATGATTTTCTCGGCATCAAATCCTTCGATAACCAAGTCACAGATACCAACTAAGTAAGGGTATAAATCTGATAATCGTCGACCGATTTCCTTAGTTGCATGAATCGAAGCAATCGTTACTTTTTTATGATTATTCAATAATTTAACTAATTCTAGACCACTGTATCCAGTGATACCAACAATCGATACTCTCATAATATACACCCCTTGAATAAATATGTATTCAATTTTATAGTATATTTATTCATAAGTCAAGTATTTTTTTTGCATAAAATATAAAAAAAGCACGAATTTTCATTCGTACTTTCATTATTTTTCAAACAATCCCAGCTGACTAACTCTTTCAATTGCTTCTTCAAGGCGTTCTGGTTCAACTAGAAGTCCGATTCTGACGTAGCCATCTCCTGCTTGTCCGAAACCTTTTCCCGGTGCGACTGCGACATGAGCTTCGTTTAAGAGTAAATCAGCGAAGCTTTCACTGTTATAACCTTCTGGCACCGGCATCCAAGCATAAAACGAACCTTTTGACTCAAAGGCGTGCCAGCCGATTTTAGCAGCAGCTTTGACAAAAGTGTGACGACGTTCATCATATTTGTGATTGAGTTCTGCGATTGCTGCTTTCGCGCGTTTGTCTAAAAGGGCAGCCGCGCCAGCGTCTTGGATAGCCGGAAAAATACTAACAAAGAGGTGATCTTGTAGGAGATTAAGAGCTTCAATCATCTCAGCATTTCCTGCAGCAAATGCCAAACGCCAACCTGCCATGTTAAAAGTTTTCGAAAATGTGTAAAATTCAATACCTACTTCTTTTGCTCCAGGTGTTGATAAAAAACTTGGATTTTGGTAACCGTCTGCTCCCAAAGCCCCATAAGCAAAGTCGCTAACAACACCGACCTCGTATTTTTTCGCCCAATCGACCAGTTCTTCATAAAATTCAGTCGTCGCCACAGCTCCGGTAGGATTGTTAGGGTAATTGATGTAGATAAATTTAGCACGCTTTGCCACTTCTTCAGGAATGGCTGACAAATCTGGCAAAAAGTTATTTTCTTCTTTTAAAGGAAAGGTTTCATATTCAATTTTTCCTAGCGCTACACTTGATAAATAGTCTGGATAGCCTGGGTCAGGCAGCAAAAGCAAATCACCAGGATTCATCAAGGCCAAGGGAAACTCAACCAGACCAATCTTTGCACCACCAAGGACACAAATTTCCTTCTCACTATCAAGTTCCACCTGATAATTATCCTTATAAAACTGACTAGCTGCTTCTTTAAAATTAGCATTGCCTCGAAATTGTGAATATTTATGGGATCCTGGATTCTTAGCAGCTTCAATCAAAGCATCAACAATATAATCGTATGTCGGCTGATCAGGATTTCCTTGACCAAGATTAATCACATCATAACCTTCAGCCACTTTTGCATTGACCTTAGCAACAAGACTAGCAAAAAATTGTTTTGGCAATGTTTGTAAAATATCTGATTGTGAAAACATCCTAACTCCCCCATTAATGATACAACTCTGGTTTTCGGTCAGCAAAAACAGGAATATGCCCACGAACTTTTTCAACCTCTGATAAGTCAATATCTACCGAAAAAACACCTTCTTGATTATCTGGCGCTTGCAAAATAACATTTCCTAGCGGGTCAATAACCAATGAATCCCCAGAAAAATCGTCCAACGCTCCTTGACCAACACGGTTAACAGCCACTACAAAAGCTTGATTTTCAACTGCACGCGCACGAAGTAAAATCTCCCATTGTTCGACACGCTCTTTCGGCCACTCAGCTACGACAAATAAAACCTTGGCTCCGCTTGACATCAAGGTTCTCACCCATTCTGGAAAACGGATATCATAGCAAATAACACTAGCTGCTTTTACACCGTCTAGTTCAAAAAGATTCTCATTTTTGCCAGCCTGCAAAAAACGATCTTCTCCCATCAAGCCAAAAAGATGAACCTTATCATAATCAGCAATCACCTGACCAGATCGGTTAAAAACATAAGTTGTGTTAAAAAACCCAGTTTCTTTTTTCGTTGCCACAGAGCCCGCTACCAGATTAACCTGGTGATCCTTCGCAAACTTTCTAAGCAAGTTTTTAGTTTTTTGACCATTCTCATCAGCAAGCTCTGCTATTTGCTCCAAAGCATAACCTGTATTCCACATTTCTGGCAAGACAATCACATCAGGCTCATCAAGCGCTGCTTTTTCTAACCAAGCTAAGACATTCTCAATGTTTTTCTTCGGCTCAGCTTCGTAAATAGCCATCTGAATTAGTGAAACTTTCATGATTTCCTCGATTCTATCTTTTGTTTAAAATTTTCTGAAATCTTAGTGACTATTATAGCAGTCTCCCTTCTCCTCGTAAAATAGTTATTTTAAATAGATTTGATAGTTAAAAACTATAACCCCAAAAAAGCCCACCATCAGGTGAGCTTTGAATACTTTATACTAAAAACTGTTTTTCAGCTTGAACTAAAACTGATTTTTGTTCACTATATGATGATAACACCTCTTGAAAAGCGATTTTTTCTCACTTATATCTTCACTATTTTCTAAATAAAAACATGATAGATATTGCAGACGTTTTTGGCTAATCTTATCTAATTTCTCCAAGTTGACTTTAGCAAATAAGTCACTAGACACCCTCTTATACACTAATGCTTCTAAACTTACTAGAAGGCTATAGTAATAATTTCGATTAAACTGATTACTTGGCTTTATCTCTGTCAATCTTTGATAACTATTTCTAATCTGCAACATTTCTCCTTGCAATAACCAAGCATAAATCAGATACAATAAAAAAGTATTTATCATATAGTCAGGAATATTTTTGTTTGATAAAGTGCTACAAACTTTTGAAACTTCATCAAAAGTCGTAACGCTGTAATCTTGCAATAATTGATTAGATACTCTTTGATATAAAAGAAATAAGTCATCTTTCATTAACAATTTATATGCCTTAAAACCATCGTTGCTTAAGCCAGAAAAGTTTATTGGAGCTGCCGTTGCTATAAATAATAATAGGCTAGAATATCCAAATACTTTCAAAAATTCCAACTGTGAAAACAAGACAAATGAACCAAGTAAACTAACTAATGGACCTCCAACTAGTAACTTTAACATTGATTTTTCTGGATACTTTGCTACCTTATAGCGATAAATCCCCCATAGTAAATCCAGTTATTATTAAATTGAATGTGGAATCCTCTTTCAAAATCAAATTTAATAAAACCAACAATAAGATGCTGTGGTTTTACGCCATTAATATAACCAACTGCAAAATGACCAAATTCATGACATAAAATAGCCAACATAATGCTAATATAACTTAAGATAAATGTTTCTCGTACTGATGGAAATATTATCATCAACAAAAGTAAGAACAAAAATGTTACACAAACTGGCGAAGGTAATTTTCTCATATATCTCCCTTTTATTCCTGAATATCTCTGGAATTCCTAAATGATATTACCATTTTATCATAAGATTTTTTAACCATAGCAAAAAAGCCCACCGTTCGGTGAGCTTTCATTTTATTTTCTTTCTTGCAAGGTTTTAATCAGGCTACTGAGTAGGCTTGCTTCTGCAAAGAGAATGACAATAAGTACCCAGTTTACCTTTCCTTGGATGCTATTGACAATAAGCACTCCAGCAAGGATTATGATTGTTACACTGATTAAGGCAATGGCGAGTTTTAGAAAGATATTTTTTGATGTCATCTTATAGATTTTCTGCTACTGCTGCAAGAAGGTCAGCGATTTTAGCAGCATCTGAACCACCTGCCATGGCCATGTCTGGTTTACCACCACCACGACCTGATACGATTGGTGCCAAAGCTTTAATCAAGTTACCAGCGTGAACATCTTTTGATTTGCTTGCTACAAGAACATTGACTTTTTCGCCAATAGCTGCTGCCAATACAAGAACGTCAGAGTAGTCTTTTTGTTTCCAGTTGTCAGCAAATGTACGAAGAGCACCTGCATCAGAAACAGTTACTTGGCTAGCGATAAAGCGAAGACCGTTTGCTTCTTTAACATCTTTGAAGACGTTACCAGCTTGTGCTGCGGCTGCTTTTTCTTTCAATTCAGCGTTTTCTTTTTGCAATTTGTGCAATTGTTCTTGCAAGCTAACAACTTTCTTAGTAACTTCTTTCAATTGAGGCACTTTAAGTGTTTCAGCGATTGCTTTAAGGTCTTCTTCTTCTTGACGGTATGCTTCAAAGGCTTCTTTACCAGTTACAGCAAGGATACGACGAGTTCCTGAACCGATACCTTCTTCTTTAACAATCTTGAAGATTCCGATTTCTGCTGTATTTGAAACGTGTGTACCACCACAAAGTTCAATTGAGTAATCACCAATTGTTACAACACGTACATTTTTACCGTATTTTTCACCGAACAAGGCCATAGCACCCATTGATTTAGCAGTGTCAATGTCAGTTTCAACAGTGATAACAGGAATAGCATTCCAGATTTGTTGGTTAACTTCTTCTTCGATTTGACGCAATTCATCAGCAGTAACAGCTTCAAAGTGAGTGAAGTCAAAGCGCAAGAAACCTTCTTCGTTAAGAGAACCAGCTTGAGTAGCGTGTTCACCGATAACATGGTGAAGAGCTGCGTGAAGCAAGTGAGTTGCAGTGTGGTTTTTAATAACACTGTGACGACGTTTAGCGTCAATTTCAAGTGTGTATGTTGTACCAACTGACAAGCTTGCAAGTACTTCAACTGTGTGAAGAGCTTGACCATTTGGTGCTTTTTGAACATCAATCACACGAGCAACGATGTCGCCTTTATCGTTTTTGATAACACCGTGGTCAGCTACTTGACCACCCATTTCAGCGTAGAATGGTGTTTTAGCGAAAACAAGTAAAGCTTGACCTTCTGAAACAGCTTCAGTACGTTCTTTATCAGCGATAATAACTGACAATGTAGATTCAAGAACTTCTTCTTCATAGCTAAAGACTGATTCTTCAGTGATGCTTGACAATGTTTCATTTTGCATACCCATTGAACCACCTTTAACAACGCTTGCGCGAGCTCGTTCTTGTTGTTCTTTCATAGCAGCTTCAAAGCCAGCGTGGTCAATCTTGAATCCTTTATCTTCAGCCAATTCTTCAGTCAATTCAACTGGGAATCCGTATGTATCGTACAATTTGAAGATGTCTTTACCTTCAACAGTGTCTTTACCAGCTGCTTTCAAATCAGCCAACAATTGGTCAAGCATGTTTGAACCAGCATCGATTGTACGTGCGAATGTTTCTTCTTCACGACGAACGATTTTTTCGATAAATTCACGTTTTTCAAGTACTTCTGGGTAGTATGATTCCATGATTTTACCAACAGTTGGAACCAATTTATACAAGAATGTTTCGTTGATACCAAGGCGACGACCGTGCATAACTGCGCGACGAAGCAAACGACGAAGCACGTATCCACGACCTTCGTTACCAGGAAGAGCACCATCACCGATAGCAAATGAAAGTGAACGGATGTGGTCAGCGATAACTTTAAAGCTCATGTTGTCGCCATCTGGATCATAAGTTTTACCAGATAATTTTTCGATTTCACGAATGATTGGCATGAAGAGGTCAGTTTCAAAGTTTGTTTTAGCCCCTTGCATAACGGCAACCAAACGTTCCAAACCAGCACCCGTATCAATGTTTTTGTGTGGTAATTCTTTGTATTCTGAACGTGGAACAGCTGGATCAGCGTTAAATTGTGACAACACGATGTTCCAAATTTCGATATAACGATCATTTTCAATGTCTTCAGCAAGAAGTTTGATACCAACGTGATCTGGGTCAAAGTCTTCTCCACGGTCAAAGAAGATTTCAGTATCTGGTCCTGAAGGTCCAGCACCAATTTCCCAGAAGTTATCTTCGATTGGAATCAAGTGGCTTGGTTCAACACCAAGTGAAATCCAACGATTGTAAGTATCTTTATCATCTGGGTAATAAGTCATGTAAAGTTTATCTTTAGGGAAGTCGAACCATTCTGGGCTTGTCAACAATTCGAATCCCCAAGTAATAGCTTCATCACGGAAGTAATCACCAACTGAGAAGTTACCCAACATCTCAAACATTGTGTGGTGACGAGCTGTTTTACCAACGTTTTCAATATCGTTTGTACGGATAGCTTTTTGAGCATTTGTGATACGTGGATTTTCTGGAATTACTGATCCATCAAAATATTTTTTAAGTGTGGCAACACCCGAGTTAATCCACAACAAAGTTGGGTCATTTACAGGGACCAAGTTTGCAGAAGGTTCAACAGAGTGACCTTTTGATTTCCAGAAGTCTAACCACATTTGGCGCACTTGCGCACTAGTCAATTGTTTCATTACATCTTTCCTTTTCTTCTTACTAAGCGATTTTAACGCTTGCCATAGATTGAAATCATCTTTTGCTCTCGTTCAAAGGAGAAAAAAACGACAAGTTCCATTTCATAGAGGGTGACGTTAGCCACGGTACCACCTCTTTTCAATGAACCTGTCATTCTTCATTTATCTCTTAAATTGTTTTTTCTTGTATTTGACCATGGTAACTCGGTTACCACTTCTGACATTTAGAAAACATGAGTAGCACATTTTTAACTTCATCCATGGCTCGCAGCAACCGCCACTTTTCTGAATCTGAATGTTTAAAAACGATTCTCAATATTTTTAATTGTACTGTATTTTAGGCGTCTGGTCAAGTAGCTTATTCAGCTGAATCTGTAGAACTTGATTCTGCTGTTGAAGAGTCTTCAGTTGAGCTAGCTTCTGAAGAACTTGCTTCACTTGAGCTTGATGAAGCTTTTGAAGATGATGAAGATGTGCTTGTAGCATATTGTGAAAGAATGCTTGCGAAGCTACGATCTTTGATTTTCACATTAGCTTTATCAAGTGCTTTACTGATAACTTGGTTTTGGAAGCTTGTATCATTTTGGTATTTAGCCATGATGATTTTCTTCAAGCGTTTTTTGTAAGTTTTCCAGTCAGCATTTTTTTCTGTTTTCTTAGTTGTTTTAACGATGTAGTAAGTGTATGAGTATGTTGATGAGTTCATCACTTTAATCACATCTGATACTGACCCTTCGTCTTGTTTGAAGGCAGCTGCCATAACATCTGATGGCAATTTAGTGTCTGCTGAATCGAATGTGTATTCAGTTTTCTTAGCTGTTGTGTTTTCTTTAGCGATTTTATCAAAATCAGCACCGTCTGCAGTTGCTTGATTGTGAACTGAGTTTGCTTTATCTTCGTCAGTTAATGCGATAACTGTAGCAGTTGTGTCTGCGTTGTAGTCTTTATAAGCGTCTTTGTAGTTTTTAGTTGTTAATTTGTCTTTAGCAGCTTCTTTAACAGCGTATTCGACAAGCATTGATGTGCGGATTTGTTGTTTGTAAGTATCTGTTGTCAATCCTGCTGCTTGAAGAGCGCTTGGGAATGATGAACCGTATGATGAAGCTGTTGTGTTATAAGCTTTGGTAACGTCTTTGTCAGAAACTTTATCACCATATTGATCTTCAAAGACACGTGACAAAACCAAGTTCAACATTGTTTGTTGAGATGATGATGTGCTTTTAGCTGCATTGTAGAAGTCTGATACTGTAATTGTGTTACCTTTCATTGTAACAAGAGCTTTAGTTTCAGAATTGTTGTTTGTAGCAAGGTAAGTTACACCAGCACCGATAAGAGCTGACGCTACGGCAATAGAAACACCTTTAAAAGCCTTGCTTTGGATCATTTTTGAAAATCCTGATTTTTCTTTGTTAGCCATTGATATTAAACTCCTTAATTTGTCTTTAACTCCATTAGTATACCACAATAACTTAAATGTTGCTTAATTTTACAGTTCTACGTCTTCTGCATTTTTACGGAGCATTAACAGCCCGTCACTAAGTGGCAAAAGGCTTGCTGTCAGATTTGGATTGTCAAGCGTTGCGTCGAAAAGTCGTTGAAGGCCACGGTAAATTGTACGCTGTCCGCGACGCACTTCTTCGATTGTTTTAACAATATCACCGCCTTGAAAAACATCATCAAAGATAACAACACCACCAACTTTTAAGTGTTTTAACACTTCTGGTAAAAAAACAATATATTTTGATTTTGCTGAATCCATGAAAACAAAGTCATACTCTCCCTCAAGGGTTGAGAGGGTATCAACTGCATCTCCTTCAACCAAAGTGATTTGCTTGCGAGTGTCGTATTTCGCAAAGTTTTCCTTAGCAAAAGCAATCATTTCTGGATTACGATCGAGTGTTGTAATCTTAGCTTCTGGTGCATTTTCTGCCATCAAAAGCGCTGAAAAACCAATCGCTGTCCCAATTTCCAAGATATTCTTAGGCTGCAAAGTTTGCAACAAGAAACGGAAATAAGCCACTACTTCGTGCTGGATAATCGGGATATTTTCTTGATGTGCAAAAGCTTCTAATTCCGCTAAAAAGCCATCATTTTGCTTTTGATGTGTTCGCATATAACGCACGACATTCTCTTTGACAACAGGACGTCGCATATTGTGATTTGCTGTTTTTGAATATGATTTAACCATAACTCTTATTATATAGCAAAATAAAGCCGATGTGAATAGGCAGCATTTTATTTTACTGCTTAAGAAGGGTAACAATATCTGACAAATCAGCAATCTTTTGATTCATTTTTGATGACGGTTGTCCAAGATTAATGGACTTAATACCAGCATTCTCTGCAGCTTCAACATCAATTCTGCGGTCACCTACATAAAAGGTGTCAGCTTTGTCTAAAACATATTTTTCAATAAGATAATTAATAGCTTCTGGTTCTGGTTTACGAGCAAAACCGTTTGCTGAAGTCACTACTTCTGTGAAATACTGACGCACTCCAAGTCTTTCTAGCACATCGTTAGCTGTAATTCCTTTATGCGTATAGACAAAATGAGTTGTGCCCATTTGTTTTGTCTGTTTAAGCACCTCTGCCAAATGTGGCATTGGTTTTATCATATGGTCACGCGCTTCCTGCTCTTTTTTAAAGAAGGCTGATAACTCCGCAAAATCTAATTCTTGCTCTTTCGCCACTTGAAAAAGTAAAGCTTTTACGGATTCTTTAATGATAAAATCCATAACCCATTCTTCATCAAAAACCAAGTCATAATGCGCATAAGTGACTTTCAAAGCCTCACCGATTGCCTCATATGAGTCCACCAAAGTTCCATCAAAATCCCAAATCAAAGTTATCAATCTATTTCTCCAATCTAATCCAATAACATGCTAGACGATGTCCATCTTCTAGATCAATAATATTTTCCAAAATACCGCTAGCTTTTTCAATGGTTCTACGACTGGCAATATTGTTCTCACGCGCTGTGATAAGCACAGGATTGATGCCACGTTTGGCATATTGCTCAAGAGCAAAGTTAAGAAGTTTTGTCATAATACCTTGTCGTCTAAATTCTGGTAAGGTTTGATAGCCGATATGTCCACCAATCGTCGCAAGATTACCCTTTTCCAGCTGCCATCGACAAGATATACGCGCAGCAATTTTTCCATTCACAAAGGCATAATAGGTCGTCATCGTTGAATAATCAGGATTAGTAGCTTGTGTTTCTTGCGTTCTGCTATTTTCCACAAAGGTTTTAAAATCACCAATCTCACGTGTCGTAATAAAGGGGCTATCGTCATTTTCCAAAACTGTTTGATAAGCTCGGTAAGCCGCTTCATCATTAACATCTAGTCTCCTAATTTCCATACTAGCACCTCCAAAATTTTTTCCATTATAACATAAAAAATGAGGCTGGAATATCCAACCTCATAAAGCATTTTAAAGGTGTGCTCCTTTTTCGACCAAAGCTTCCAATTCATTTAGACGTTCTTCAAAAATCTTGAAGGCTGCATCCAAATAATCACTACTTATCATATCCACACCTGCTTTTGCAATGACGTTTAGTGGGTAATCAGAATTTCCTGCTTTAAGATAATCAAGATAACGATCAATATCAGCTTGAGTGCCATGAACCACTTTATCAGCTAAATAGCTTGCTGCAGCAAAACCTGTTGCGTATTGATAGACATAATAATTGTAGTAGAAGTGCGGAATACGTGCCCATTCGTATTGAATTTCTGGATTGTCTTCCTTGCTAAGACCATAATATTTTTCATTTAGGTCTGCATAAAGATTGTTAAGGTATTCGCTTGTCAATACTTCACCAGCTTGGTCTGCTTTATGAATCATATCTTCAAACTCTGCGAATTGTGCTTGACGGAAGATTGTTCCTTTGAAACCATCCAAGAAATGATTCAAAATCGCAAAGCGAGCCTTGTCATCATCTACTTCTTTTAGAAGTGTTTCTGTCAAAATATTTTCATTAGTTGTTGAAGCAATCTCAGCTAAGAAAATACTGTAATCACCGTACACATATGGTTGGTTTTCACGTGTAAATGTTGAATGAAGGCTGTGCCCAGTTTCGTGTACCAAAGTAAACAGATTATCAAGGGTGTCTTGCCAGTTCAAAAGCATAAAGGCATTAGTATCGTAAGCACCACCAGAATAAGCTCCTGAGCGTTTTCCTTTATTGACATGAACATCAATCCAACGTTCTGTGAAAGCACGATGAACACGCTCAGAATAATCTTTACCAAAGACAGCCAAAACTTCTTCTGCTTTTTTCAAAGCTTCTTCATAAGTGAAGCTCATATCCATTTCAGACAATGGTGTATGGATATCATACATTTTCAAATCATCTAATTTAAGGATTTTCTTACGAAGCTCAACATAGCGATGAAGCAATGGCAAATGCGCATTTACACGGTTAATCAATGTATCATAAACTGCTTCTGGAATGAAGTTAGCAGAAAGTGCTGCCTCACGTGCTGACTTGAAGTGGTGAACACGCGCATCGTAGTTATGAACCTTAACATTTGTCTGCAAAGTCTTAGCGTAAGTATGCTGGAATTGTTCGTAAGTGGCATACATCGCTTCATAAGCTGCTTTTCGGACGTCGCGATTTTTTGATTCCAAAAGACTAATGAAATTACCATGCGTTAACTGAACTTCATTACCTTCATCATCTAAAACCACTGGGAAAACAATATCGGCATTATCTAGAATTTCAAAAGTTTCACCAGCGGCACCAAAGATTTCATGTGCACCAGCTAAGAGTTCCTCTTCTTTTTGTGACAAGACGTGTGCTTGACGTTTGAAAAGTTGTTCAAAGAAATGCGCATAAGCTGACAACGCTGGCGTTTCAGCAACAAATGCCGCAAAGTCTTCAGCTGATAATTGCATCAATTCCGGTTCGTAAAAAGCAAAGACTTCGCTGTATTTAGCATAAAGTGCTGTAGCTTTGGCTTGGTATTCTTGGTACTTTGCCACTGTCGTATCTTGGTCGTTTTTCATTGATGCATAGACGTAAACTTTTTCCAATCGGCGTGACAAATCAAGATAATGCTCCGTGATAGTTAGCAAATTCTTACTTGATTGTGTCAAGTGACCTTTGTATTTTTTAGCATCTTCTAAATCAGCATCTAACTTAGCTAATTCAGCCTCCCATGTTTCATCTGTCGCAAAAACAGTGCTTAAATCCCATTTGTATTTTTCATCAATATCACTACGATTATTTGACATTATGTTCTCCTTTTCTTGATATTATTAACCATTCTACCATAATAAGCTGGTGGGTAAAGTTTTTGAACACCTTTTTCACTTTGATTTTGATAATAACACCTGAAGGTCTCATAAAAGTCTGATAAGTCTTGTGAAATTTGACAAAAACCAGCCTTAGTTTCTGGGGGCCTAACTTGCGGAAAAAAAGCTGACAAAGGCAGTGTGAGAAGATTTTTCCCTTGCAAATAAGCCTTTTCTTGGCGCTTTAACCAAGAAGTATTTCGAGAAGATAGTTGTCTTTGAATGTAGCTTAATAGATTTGAATCTTGTTTAACCTCATAAGTTGAGAGTTTTTGTTTTTGATAAGGAAGTCTGAAAAATGCCATTAAGTTTTCTGAGAACGAGCAGTTTTTTGTCAAATAATGCACTTTACCATGCCAATCTTCATAAATTAAATAATGTAGTCGAACAAGCCTTTTCTTAGCATCTAACTCCCACAGATAAAATCCCATATTCTGCGAAAAGTAAAGAAAGTGTCGCTGTAGCGGCGTTAAACGCTTGCCAAGCCACAGTTTTTCTCCCAAAAGCCATAAAACATTAAAGCCAGCCTTGTGATAAGAAGCCGTGCGTTCTCTGAGACGCTTTTCTGATAATCTGGAGCACTGAACTTCCAGAGCAAGGTTATCATTGGCCAAAATATCTGCAACCTGATGCAGCTCTGGCAAAACAGCCTCAACGACCACTTTTTCACTTTGCGAAAGCGACTGATAAAGTCCTGCTTTTAACTGCAAATGTTCATCACTTTCATTTTCACTATAAAAGTCACAATTTTCTAAAGAAACATGCGCAAAATGCGGACGCATAATCTGACCATGTCTCAGCCGAACTGGTGAATGACAGGCTGGACAAGTAAAAGCTTGTTTTTTAGGAATCTCATCTAACAAGGAGACCAAACGACCATTTTCATCAAGAGCAGACAGCATATTAAACCTCCTACTTCTTTATTCGAAAAAAATCCTGAAAAACCACCGGATTAATCCAAATAATTTTTCAAGATTTCTTTTTCTTTCGTATTCAATTCTCGGTATTGTCCCCTTGGCAAGTCACCAAGTTCAAAGTCACCAAAAGTCATTCGTTTGAGGTAAATGACCTTGACCCCATAAGCCAAAAACATTTTCTTAACTTGATGAAATTTTCCTTCTGCAATCGAGATATAAGCGGAGCTTTTTTCAGAACTTGCCTCGATAATCTCAAGATTAGCAGGTTTACAAACCGTTCCGTCATCAAAGGTCACTCCATTTTCAAAAAAGGCTGGCGCATCTTCAGCTAACAAACCATTAACCTCAACATAGTAAGTCTTTGTAACGTGATATTTTGGATGCAACATGCGAAACCCCAAAAGACCATTATTGGTAATCAAAAGTAGCCCTTCCGTGTCGCGGTCTAAACGCCCAACTGGATAGAGTCTTGGCACTCGGTCTGCTTCAGCAATCAAATCAATGACCGTTTGATGTTCTTTATCAGACACCGCAGAAACAACACCTGCTGGCTTATTTAAAATGAAATATTTTTCAGTTGACTGCTCCAGCCGCTTTCCTGATACCATGATTTCTTGCAAACTTGGTTCGACATTGAGATTGTCTGCCTCAGCTAGCCTGCCATCCACATAAACTTGACGACTTCTGATGAGCTTTTTGACTTGATTTCGCGAACCAAACCCTGCTTGTCCTAATAATTTATCTAAACGCATGCTCCTATTTTACCATGTTCTGAAGCAATTTTTTAGTCTAATTCACTCGCTGCAGCCTCATCAACAATTACTACAACATTTGGGTGATTTTGAAGAGCACTAGCTGGTAACTCTTCGCTGATTGGACCATTAATCATTTGATTGATAGCGTCAGCTTTATCCTTGCCATAAGCCATTAAAACAACCATTTTTGATTGCATGATTGAGTGAATTCCCATTGAAATAGCTTGTTTTGGCACTTCTTCCATGCTGTCAAAGAAACGACTATTTGCCTCAATCGTATCCTGCGTTAAATCAACGATATGTGTTGTCATGTCAAACGGAGTCCCTGGCTCGTTAAATCCAATATGACCATTACGACCAATTCCCAAAATTTGAAAATCAATCGGATGTTCCTCGATGATTTGATCATAATGTTTTGCTTCTACTTGCAAATCTTCAGCTAGACCGTTTGGCAAATAGCTTTCTTTAAATGGTTTATATTGGAAAAGATTTTCCTGCATAAAATGATGATAACTTTGGTCATTAT
>NZ_DS572694.1 GCF_000154985.1 Streptococcus infantarius subsp. infantarius ATCC BAA-102 | reverse complement strand
TTTGGGGTGTTCTTTTTGCAGGACGTTTGGTCTTCAAGTTAGCTTTTCTTTCCTATTTATTAAAAGGTTTTGACGACGAAGCTTCTCAAAAGCTGCCGATAAAAGAAAATAAAAAGCAACATCGCATGTTAGCTTTGACTGGACTTTTACTAGTTATTGGTGGTATTAATTTTACATACAATGCTTTGAAAGCTTCTGGAGGACCTTCAAAAAACTTATCCGTTATCGGACACAGAGGCATGGTTTCTCAAGGTGTTGAAAATTCTTTAGAGTCTTTAGAAGCAGCTGCCAAGGCAGGGGCGACTTATTCAGAATTAGATATTATCTTATCAAAAGATGGTCATTTTATTGTCAGTCATGATGATAATCTTAAACGTCTGACAGGGAAAAATATTACGATTTCTCAATCTCAAGCTGAAGATATCCTTGGTTTGAAGATAAAACAAAATGGTCATGAGTCACACTTGATTTCTTTTGAAGACTATGTGGCTAAGGCGAAACAACTAGGTATTAAGTTGTTGGTGGAGTTGAAACCAACTGGAAATGAACCTGACAATTATGAGCAACTCTTTGTGGATAAAATGAAGGAGTTGCATGTTGCCTCTTCTTATCTGGTTATGTCATCTGACTTGAAAACCATTGAGAAGGTCAAAAGGCTTGATTCTGCTATTCAGTCTGGTCACACCATTTCCTTCCAACTGGGTGATTTTACAAGTCAAAAAGTGGATTTTTATGCAATTGAAGACTTCTCTTACAATGAACTTCTAGCGCGTAAAGCTCACCAAAATGGTAAGAAAATCTACGTCTGGACAATCAATTCTAGAGACGATATTGAAAGGTATTTAGAAACGAGTACAGACGGTGTTATTACAGACTATACAACTAGCGTTCGGAAAATTGAAAAAGAGCTGGCAGCTGATGACAGTTATCTTGATTATTTTTTACGATTAACGAACCTTTCTTGGATTGAAAAATTATAAAGGAAAGTTTATAATGTTTGAAACGAGGTAAAATCTATGAAAATATTTGATAAATCTTCAAAGCTAGAACATGTTGCATACGATATTCGTGGGCCAATTCTTGATGAAGCCAATCGTATGATTGCTAACGGTGAGAAAATTCTTCGCCTTAATACCGGAAACCCAGCTGCCTTTGGTTTTCAAGCCCCAAATGAGGTTATCCGTGACTTGATTGCTCACGCTCGTAATAGTGAAGGGTATTCTGATAGTAAAGGGATTTTTTCTGCTCGTAAAGCTATCATGCAATACTGTCAGTTAAAAGGATTTCCACATGTGGATATCGATGATATTTATCTAGGAAATGGTGTCTCTGAGCTTATCTCAATGTCACTTCAAGCCCTTCTTGATGATGGTGATGAAGTCTTGGTGCCAATGCCTGATTACCCATTATGGACAGCTTGTGTCAGCCTTGCTGGGGGAAATGCCGTTCATTACCTTTGTGATGAACAAGCTAATTGGTATCCTGATATTGATGACATCAAATCCAAAATCACATCAAATACCAAAGCCATTGTCATCATTAATCCAAATAACCCAACAGGTGCTTTGTATCCCGATGACCTTTTGAAAGAAATCGTGGAAATTGCTCGTCAAAATGACTTGATTATTTTTGCAGATGAAATCTATGACCGTTTGGTTATGGATGGCAAAAAACATACTGCCATTGCTAGCTTAGCACCAGATGTTTTCTGTGTGTCAATGAATGGTTTATCAAAATCACACCGAATTTGTGGTTTTCGTGTTGGTTGGATGGTCCTATCAGGTCCAAAACAAAACGTTAAAGGATACATTGAAGGACTTAACATGTTAGCCAATATGCGTCTTTGCGCAAACGTCTTAGGACAAAATGTTGTTCAGACTTCTCTAGGTGGTTATCAATCAGTCGATGAACTTTTGATTCCTGGTGGTCGTATCTATGAACAACGTAACTTCATTTATAAAGCAGTAAATGAAGTCCCTGGTTTGTCTGCAGTGAAACCAGAAGCAGGACTTTACATTTTCCCTAAAATCGACCGTGACATGTATCAAATTGATGACGATGAACAGTTCTGTTTAGAACTGCTAAAACAAGAAAAAGTCATGTTGGTTCCAGGTAAAGGTTTCAACTGGAATGAACCTGACCACTTCCGAATTGTCTATTTGCCACGTGTTGAAGAATTAGCTGAGGTTCAAGAGAAGCTAACACGCGTTCTTAGTCAGTACAAACGTTAAGGATTAATTCATTAGAATGATATCGCTTTTTTAGCTTGATAAGGCTTTAAAAGCGAACATTCTAATGATTTTTTTAATTAAATTCAGGTCAAAAAGTATCCGCTTACAAAAATATCAGAAGATACAGAAATTTTCTGATAATTGTTTGCAAAATAAGGGTTCCTTTGATATAATTGTAACGCAAATAACGCAAAGGAAGTAGAAAATGCCGAATTTATTAGAAAAAACACGTAAGATTACATCAATTTTGCAACGCTCTGTTGACAGCCTAGATACTGAATTGCCATATAACACAATGGCCGCTCAACTTGCTGACATTATTGATTGTAACTCTTGCATCATCAATGGGGGAGGAACCCTTCTTGGTTATGCAATGAAATACAAAACTAATACTGACCGTGTTGAGGAATTCTTTCAAGCAAAACAATTCCCAGAAAGTTATGTGAAAGCGGCTAGTCGTGTTTACGATACTGAAGCTAACTTGTCTGTAGATAATGATTTGACAATTTTCCCAGTTGAATCAAAAGATATCTATCCTGATGGATTGACAACAATCGCCCCAATCTATGGTGGTGGTATGCGCCTTGGTTCTCTTATCATTTGGCGTAATGATGAAGAGTTCTCCGAAGATGATTTGATCCTTGTTGAAATTGCCTCTACAGTAGTTGGTATCCAATTACTTAACCTTCAAACTGAAAACCTTGAAGAAACTATTCGTAAACAAACAGCTGTTAACATGGCCATCAATACTCTTTCTTATTCAGAAATGAAAGCTGTCTCAGCTATCTTGGGTGAACTGGACGGAACTGAAGGTCGCTTGACTGCATCAGTTATCGCTGACCGTATCGGTATCACACGTTCAGTTATCGTTAATGCTCTTCGTAAATTGGAATCAGCAGGTATCATCGAAAGCCGTTCATTGGGTATGAAAGGTACATACCTTAAAGTCATCAATGAAGGTATCTTCGACAAATTAAAGGAATATAATTAATGACAAAAGCTCTTATTTCAATTGATTATACCTACGATTTTGTAGCTGACGATGGTAAATTGACTGCTGGAAAACCAGCGCAAGCTATTGAAGATGATATTGTCCGAGTAACTAAAGAAGCGTATGAAGCTGGAGACTATATCTTCTTTGCCATTGATGCTCATGATGAAGGTGATGATTTTCATCCAGAAGCAAAATTGTTCCCGCCACATAATATCAAGGGGACAAGTGGACGTGATTTGTATGGTAAACTAGCCGACTTGTATGAAACAATCCAGTCAGATCAACGTGTCTTTTGGATGGATAAACGTCATTATTCAGCTTTTTCAGGGACTGATTTAGATATTCGACTCCGTGAACGTCGTATCACAACAGTAGTTTTGACAGGTGTTCTAACGGATATTTGTGTATTACACACAGCTATTGATGCCTATAATCTTGGGTATGATATTGAGATTCCTGTTGCGGCAGTAGCAAGCTTAACACAAGAAAATCATCAGTTTGCTTTAAATCATTTCAAAAATGTTTTAGGTGCAAAGATTATTTAAGTTGAAAGAAGTGGATGACCACTTTTTTTTTGCTTTAGAAGAAAAGTGTGAAAAATTCTCTGGAAGGAGCTTTCTCACTTTCTTTTACATGTTAAAGAGTCTTAAATTGTGGTATAATTTTAAGGACTATATTGTAAATTTGGTTTACGATTTAATTTAATCAAGGAGAGATAGAGATGAAAATTTCTGAAGAAGAAGTTCGTCATGTAGCAAATCTGTCAAAATTGTCATTTTCTGAAGAAGAAACAACAGAATTTGCGACAACTTTGTCTAAGATTGTCGATATGGTAGAACTCTTGAACGAAGTTGATACAGAGGGTGTCCCTGTAACAACGACAATGGCAGATCGTAAGACTGTTATGCGCGAAGACGTGGCAGTAGCTGGTGACGATCGCGATGAGCTCTTTAAAAACGTGCCTCAATCTGAAAATTACTATATTAAAGTTCCTGCTATCTTAGAAGACGGAGGAGATGCATAATGTCATTTAATACAAAATCAATTGATGAGTTGCACAATCTTCTTGTCAATAAAGAAATCTCAGCAGTTGAATTAACAAAAGCAACACTTGAAGATATTAAAGAACGTGAAGCAGCTGTTGATTCATTCATCACTGTTTCTGAAGAAGCTGCGCTTGCACAAGCAAAAGCTATCGATGAAAAAGGAATCGATGCTGATAATGTGATGTCTGGTATTCCTTTGGCTGTTAAAGATAACATTTCAACACGTGGTATTTTGACTACAGCTGCATCTAAAATGCTTTACAACTACGAACCAATTTTTGATGCGACTGCTGTTGAAAAACTTTACGGCAAAGATATGGTGGTTATCGGTAAAACAAACATGGACGAATTTGCCATGGGTGGTTCAACTGAAACATCATACTTCAAGAAAACTAAAAATGCTTGGGATCAAACTAAAGTCCCTGGTGGGTCATCTGGTGGTTCTGCAACAGCTGTTGCCTCAGGTCAAGTTCGTTTGTCACTTGGTTCTGATACTGGTGGTTCTATCCGCCAACCAGCAGCCTTCAACGGTGTCGTTGGTTTGAAGCCAACTTATGGTCGTGTGTCACGTTTTGGTTTGATTGCATTTGGTAGCTCACTTGACCAAATTGGTCCATTTGCCCAAACTGTTAAAGAAAATGCGCAATTGTTGAATGTGATTGCTGGCCACGATGCTAAAGATGCAACTTCATCTGATCGTGAAGTTCCTGATTTTACTGGTAAAATCGGTCAAGATATTAAAGGCATGAAGATTGCTCTTCCAAAAGAATATCTTGGTGAAGGTATTGACCCAGAAGTTAAAGAAACAATTCTTAATGCTGCAAAACATTTTGAAAAACTTGGAGCTACTGTTGAAGAAGTTAGCCTTCCACACAGTAAATATGGTGTAGCGGTTTATTACATCATTGCCTCATCAGAAGCTTCTTCAAACTTGCAACGTTTCGATGGTATCCGCTATGGTTACCGTACTGAAAACTATAGCAACCTTGAAGATATTTACGTGAACACTCGTAGCGAAGGATTTGGTGATGAAGTAAAACGTCGTATCATGCTTGGTACATTTAGCTTGTCTTCAGGTTACTATGATGCTTACTTCAAAAAAGCTGGTCAAGTTCGTACATTGATTATCCGTGATTTCGAAAAAATCTTTGCTGACTACGACCTCATCTTAGGTCCAACAGCACCAAGCGTTGCATTTGATTTGGATTCACTTAACCATGATCCAGTTGCAATGTACTTGGCTGATATTTTGACAATTCCTGTTAACTTGGCTGGTCTTCCAGGTATCTCAATTCCTGCAGGATTTGCTCAAGGTCTTCCAGTTGGTATGCAATTGATTGGTCCAAAATACAGTGAAGAAACAATCTATCAAGCTGCTGCAACCTTTGAAGCAACAACTGATTATCATAAACAACAACCGATTATTTTTGGAGGTGACAAATAATGAACTTTGAAACAGTCATCGGGCTTGAAGTCCACGTTGAGTTAAATACAAATTCAAAGATTTTTTCACCGACATCAGCACATTTTGGTAATGAACAAAATGCCAATACAAATGTTATCGACTGGTCATTTCCAGGTGTTCTTCCTGTGATGAATAAAGGTGTTATTGACGCTGGTATTAAAGCAGCCTTGGCACTTAACATGGATATTCACCAAAATATGCACTTTGACCGTAAAAACTATTTCTATCCTGATAATCCAAAAGCTTACCAAATTTCACAATTTGATGAACCAATTGGATACAATGGTTGGATTGAAATTGAACTTGAAGACGGTTCAACTAAGAAAATTCGTATCGAACGTGCTCACTTGGAAGAAGATGCTGGTAAAAACACTCACGGTACTGATGGTTATTCCTATGTTGACCTTAACCGTCAAGGTGTGCCGTTGATTGAAATCGTTTCAGAAGCTGATATGCGTTCACCAGAAGAAGCTTATGCTTACTTAACAGCTCTTAAAGAAGTCATCCAATACACTGGTATTTCTGACGTTAAAATGGAAGAAGGTTCTATGCGTGTGGATGCCAACATCTCTCTTCGTCCATATGGTCAAGAAGAATTTGGTGTGAAAGCTGAATTGAAAAACTTAAACTCATTTAACAACGTGCGTAAAGGGCTTATCTATGAGCAAAAACGTCAAGCGCAAGTGCTTCGTTCAGGTGGTCAAATTCAACAAGAAACTCGCCGTTACGATGAATCAACTGGTGAAACAATCTTGATGCGTGTTAAGGAAGGGTCATCAGATTATCGTTACTTCCCAGAACCAGACCTGCCACTTTACGAAGTGTCAGACGAATGGATTGAAGAAATGCGTCAGACTCTTCCAGAGTTTCCAAAAGAACGTCGTGCTAAATACATCAATGAATTTGGTTTGACAGCTTACGATGCTGCTCAATTAACTGCAACAAAAGCAACTTCTGATTTCTTTGAAAGTGCAGTAGCTCTTGGTGGTGACGCTAAACACGTTTCTAACTGGTTGCAAGGTGAAGTGGCTCAATTCCTTAACAGCGAAAACAAAACACTTTCTGAAATCTTGTTAACACCAGAAAACCTTGTTGAAATGCTTGCAATCATTGCTGATGGTACCATTTCATCAAAAATTGCCAAGAAAGTCTTTGTTCACTTGGCTAAAAATGGTGGTTCTGCGCGTGAATACGTTGAAAAAGCTGGTTTGGTTCAAATTTCTGACCCTGCAGTGCTTATTCCAATTATTCACCAAGTCTTTGAAGACAATGAAGCTGCCGTTGCTGACTTCAAGTCAGGTAAACGTAATGCTGACAAAGCCTTCACTGGATTCTTGATGAAAGCCACAAAAGGTAAAGCAAACCCACAAGTTGCCCTTACATTATTGGCACAAGAGTTGGCAAAATTGAAAGAAGACTAAAATCATTTAAAATCATCCTTCGGGGTGATTTTTTTAGTTAGTACACGGTCAGATGTTAGTCAAAAGCTCAGCAAGTGCTGGTTTTTTTATAATGCACAAAACTGATAGACTTTTTAGAAAGATTACTTTACAAAAAGTGTGAGAATGGGTGTGTTTTCTAGCTGCTAAATGTCTTATACTTGGAGCTGAATTTTATTTGGTAAGGTAGATGGAGTTAAGATGAATAAGATGTTTAAGGGAACTATTATGGTTCTTGTTGCAGGGATATTCTGGGGGATTTCTGGGGTTTCTGGGCAATATTTGATGGCTCATGGAATGAATATCGACTTATTGTCTTGCGTGCGTTTAATTACTGCTGGTGTGATAATGACGACTATTGCAGCACTCAATCAGCGTGAGACGTTTTTGAAGGCTGTGACGTCACTAAAAGCACTTGGTGGTATTGCCATTTTTTCACTGATTGGGCTTGTGATGAATCAGTATGCTTATCTAAGAGCAATTGAAAGCACAAATGCAGGGACAGCAACGGTTATACAGTATATGGCGCCAATTCTTGTTCTGGCCTATGTCTCTTTGAGAAAGAAACAACTGCCAAGAGGAAGTGAAATATTGGCGATTATCTTAGCGGTTTTAGGAACTTTTATCATTGCAACGCATGGGCACCTTGATGGGCTAGCTATCACACCATGTGGCTTTGCTTGGGGATTGTTTTCAGCGGTAACTTATTCGTTTTATATTATTTTACCGGCGAAATTAATTCGTGAGTATGGTAGCTTCACAGTGATTGGTCTTGGAATGATCATGAGTGGCGTTGCTTTTCCAATTTTGGTAAACCCATGGCAATATAAGTTGGTGCTAAATCCTGGGAATTTGCTAGGTCTGTTTGGAATTATCATCGTTGGTACAGTTTTTGCGTATAGTTTGTTCTTGATGGGGACTTGTATTATCGGCCCAGTCAAAGGAAGTCTACTTGCAGCCATCGAGCCAGTTTCATCTGTCTTTTTCTCAGTAACAGTCATGCATGAAATTTTTTACCCGATGGATTTTCTTGGAATGATTTTCATTATTGCAGCAGTTATTTTGATTTCGCTACGTGATTTGGTTGTGGTGAATAAACAAATACATCAATAATGATTTAGAAGTTATGGTTGCTTAGGTGCAGTCATAACTTTTTTAGTATTCGTGTAATAAAGAATTTTTAGAAATATTATTTTATAAAAATATGGTGTTAGGGTCATGACGTCTTTTTGGTAAATGTGTTATACTGGTACTCGCACATTATTGGAGAAGGTGATTAATAACATGAATAAAAATCTTAAAGGAAGCATCATGGTATTCATCGCAGGGATTGCTTGGGGACTTTCTGGGGTCTGCGGGCAATTTTTGATGTCTCGTGGAATGAATGTTAGTCAGTTGATTAGCATGCGTTTGCTGATATCTGGAACTGTGTTGACAGCCATTGCTGCTACAAAATATAGAGAGAGCTTGGTGAAAATCTTGCGTTCAAAAGGAGCGCTTGTAGGAATTTTGCTTTTTGCAGTTCTCGGTTTTTTGATGAACCAGTATTCTTACTTAGTAGCAATTGATTATACCAATGCAGGAACAGCGACGGTTTTACAATACATGTCACCGATTGTTGTTTTATTTTTTGTCGCATTAAAAGAAAGACGAATTCCAGAAATCAATGAGTTTTTAGCCATTTTCTGTGCTGTGCTAGGAACTTTTATCATTGTGACACACGGTCGTCTAGATGGTTTAGCGATTACTCCTAAAGGACTTGTCTTTGGTCTACTTTCTGCTGTCACAGCAGCTTTTTGTGTTGTTTTGCCAGCAAAATATGTCCGTGAATATGGTAGTTTCCCAGTCATTGGACTTGGGATGCTCATGGGTGGGGCAATTTCATTTTTTACAACGCAGGCTTGGCAATACCCACTTGTTTTAAATCAAGGAAACTTGATTGGACTCTTTGGTATCATTGGTATCGGGACAATTCTTAACTACAGTTTATTCTTTATGGGAACAGCAATTATTGGTTCTGTCAAAGGAAGTTTGATAGCGGCAGTTGAGCCGATTTCATCTGTTGTGTTCACAGTTATCCTGATGCATGATGTCTTTTACCCAATGGATTTTATTGGAATGTTACTGACTATCGTTGCTGTACTTCTCATCTCACTAAGAGATTTAATAACATTACGCAGACGATTACGATAATACTTAAAAACATGGTGATAGTTATTTGCCGTGTTTTTTTGTTTTCAATTCTAGAACAGCCAATTGTTAACTTATCTATTCTTAAAAATGGTAAATTTACTGGACATGTTATTGCTTTCTTCCTGTTTCAAATTGTCAATCTAGGAATGTCCTTTATTATCCTGAATTACATTCAGCTAGTAAATCATTCAAGTTCAACTGTCGCAGGTCTTTTAGTCTTTCCAGGAGCAATTATTGGTGCCTGCTTTGCACCATTTAGCGGTCGAATTTTAGACCGCTTAGGAGCGAAAAAACCGATTATCTTTGGAGTAAGTATGCTTGTTCTTGCTCTTTATCTTTTTAGTGTATTTGGCCGTCATTTGTCAAATACTTGGCTGATGATTTTCTACATTATCTCAATGGCAGGGACTGGAATTGCTTTTGGTAATATTATGACTAATGGTCAAAAGCAAGTCACTCTTGAAGAACGAGCAGATGCCAATGCATTTTTTAATACTTTGCAACAATTTGCAGGCGCCGTTGGAACAACGATTGCTTCATTAATTGTCGCTTTAAGTCAAACAAACTCTGCCATTAGTTTCTCTGCAGCAACTGCTAAAGGGTCACGTAACGCCTTTATCGTCTTATTAATTTTAGCTGTTATCCAACTTATCATTTTGTTACGAGTTGTTGATGGTAAACAAAAAGAAGCTTAGATATTATCAAATATGAGGTTGAGCGGGTTCGTCTCACCTCTTTTTTTTTGACAGATTTTGAGAAAGTCATTGACAAGCTTTATTGCGATATTTATAATGAAATTTGTTAAAAATGGAGGAAAATAATTATGAAGAGTATCGGAAAAGCTTTAGGAAAAGAAATTGCTAGAATTTTAGTTATCCTTGCTGTCATTGCAGCTGTTGTCTTTTATTTGAAAGGTAACAATTGGTTTTAAAAAATCTTTGAAGGTGATACAGAAGCTAAATATGAACATGTTGTCGAACGTTTCTCAAAGAAAAATGAATTACTTGTGGCTGAGGCAGCAGCAGAGACTACGCAAACTCAAAGATTTAATTCAAATACAACAAAAGATTGGCCAGATTGGACAAAGACAATTGCTGATTTGATTGTTAGTCGTAAACTGGAAGTGAAAATTCCTGTAAAAACAGAATTTAAGCTAGAATTGGCAGATATCTCTAAAAACGATATTGACATCAAAAATAATGTTTTGACGTTCAAAAATCCTTTAACTGTAAAAGTGGATTCACAAAAAGAAGGAGAACTTGAGATTTTAAAAGCTTCTTCTGGAATTGTTGATAAAGCAGTTGATGTTGTTACTTCGGATAAAAAAGCAATGGAATTTTTGGATAAGAAAAGCCAAACTGCTATCTATGAAACAAGTAATGACGTTATGAAGCAAGAAAAATATCAGAAAAAGGTAGCCAAATACATTAGTCAGGATTTGGAACAATTACTGAATCTCAAATCTAACGATAAAATTAGTGTTAAAGTCAATGTTTCAGATTTGAAATTTGAAAATATTGACCCGAAAGAATAAGACATCTATGAAGCTGGGGTAGAAAGGATTATCCCAGCTTTTTAGTGAAAAAATCCTAATATAGAAGCATTTTTCAATTCGCCATATTTTGGCAAATATGTTAAAATAAATAGTAAAATATATTTTTTTGGAGAGTAATTTGAGTATAGACGATTATAGGCCGACCTTCGTGGTTGAGGCAGTTTATGATTTAAAAGCAGATGATTTGTTGCGACATGGGATTCATGCCGTTTTAGTTGACTTAGATAATACACTAATTGCATGGAATAACCCAGATGGAACACCAGAAGTTAGGGCATGGTTGGATGAAATGACCATGGCTGATATTTCTGTGGTTGTCGTATCAAATAACAGTTATTCACGTGTTGATCGTGCGGTATCACGCTTTGGTGTGGACTTTGTTAGCCGTTCAATGAAACCTTTCACACGTGGTATTAATAAAGCCATCAAGCGTTATGGATTTGACCGTGATGAAGTTATCATGGTTGGTGACCAGTTGATGACAGATATTCGTGCGGCGCATCGTGCAAAGATTCAATCTGTTTTGGTGAAACCTTTGGTTAAATCTGATGCTTGGAATACTAGAATTAATCGTTGGCGTGAACGTCGTGTTTGGGCTAAACTTGAAGAAAAATACGGAAAAACCCAATATCAAAAAGGAATTTAATGGAAGAATTATTATGTATTGGCTGTGGAGCCAAAATTCAAACAGAAGATAAAGAACAAGCAGGATACACACCGAAAGCAGCTCTTGAAAAGGGCTTAGAGACAGGTGAATTGTATTGTCAAAGATGTTTTAGATTACGTCACTACAATGAAATCACTGACGTGCACATTACTGATGACGAATTCTTGAAACTTCTTCACGAAGTTGGGGATAGTGATGCACTTGTAGTTAACGTTGTGGATATTTTTGATTTTAATGGGTCAGTTATCCCAGGTTTGTCACGTTTTGTATCTGGCAATGATGTTCTTCTTGTCGGAAATAAAAAAGACATTTTGCCAAAATCTGTTAAGACAGGTAAAGTCACTCAATGGTTGACTGAGCGTGCCCACGAAGAAGGTCTTCGTCCAGTCGATGTTATCTTGACTAGTGCGCAAAATCATCAAGCCATTAAAGACTTGATTGAAAAAATTGAAAAATTGCGCAAAGGTCGTGATGTCTACGTCGTTGGTGTTACAAACGTTGGTAAATCAACACTGATTAATGCTATTATCAAAGAAATCACAGGAGAAAAAGACATTATCACAACGTCTCGTTTCCCTGGAACAACGCTTGATAAAATTGAAATTCCACTTGATGATGGTTCTTACATTTTTGACACACCAGGTATCATTCACCGTCATCAAATGGCGCACTACCTTGGCGACAAGAATCTAAAATACATCAGCCCGAAAAAAGAAATCAAACCAAAAACTTACCAACTTAATCCAGAACAAACTTTGTTCTTGGCTGGTTTGGGTCGATTTGATTTTATCTCAGGTGATAAACAAGGTTTCACAGCTTATTTTGATAATAATTTGAAATTACACCGTACTAAATTAGCTGGTGCCGATGCCTTTTACGACAAACACGTTGGTAGTCTTTTGATACCACCAAGTGACAAAGAATTGGCTGAGTTTCCAAAATTGGTCTGTCATGAATTTACCATCAAAGATAAAATGGATGTGGTTTATTCAGGACTTGGTTGGATTCGTATTAAAGCCTCACAAGATAAACCTGTGAAGATTGCAGCTTGGGCACCAGAAGGTGTAGCTGTTCTTCTTCGTAAAGCGTTGATTTAAGGAAAATAAAAAGAAAGGAAGTTCAAGTCAATTTTACTTGATTTGAGCCTGGGCTAGCAATCAGATGACTATCTAGTGACATCTGCTTTTGATAATGCCCTCAGAGTTATAGATATGTTAACATCAAAACAACGTGCTTTTTTGAAATCACAAGCACACTCAATGAAACCAATTGTACAAATTGGGAAAAACGGTCTTAACGACCAAATTAAAACAAGCGTCCGCAATGCATTGGATGCGCGTGAATTAATTAAAGTCACTCTTCTTCAAAATACTGATGAAGACATCCATGAAGTGGCTGAAATCTTAGAAGATGAGATTGGTTGTGATACAGTACTAAAAATCGGTCGTATCATTATTCTTTACAAAGAATCATCTAAAAAACAAAACCGTAAAATCTCACCAAAAGTAAAAGAACTTAATAGATAGTCTGTTTTTAACGGGCAATGTAGTTGAATGAGCTTGGTATGTAATACCTAGATAGGAGGTAGTCGTATGGCATTAGAATTAGTTACTCCATTTACCAAAGTGGAACTGGAGAAAAAAGAAAAAGATAAAAATCGTAAGCAAATTGGTATTTTGGGCGGAAATTTTAACCCTGTCCACAATGCTCATCTCGTGGTTGCTGATCAAGTTCGCCAACAATTGTGTTTGGACAAAGTTCTTCTTATGCCCGAATATGAGCCACCACATCTTGATAAAAAAGAAACGATTGATGAAAAACACCGCTTGAAAATGCTTGAGTTAGCAATTGAGGGTGTTGAAGGTCTGGATATTGAAACAATCGAATTAGAGCGTAAAGGTATCAGCTACACTTACGATACCATGAAACTTTTAATCGAAAAAAATCCAGATGTGGATTATTATTTCATTATCGGTGCTGATATGGTTGATTACCTTCCAAAATGGTATAAGATTGATGAATTGATTAAAATGGTTCAATTCGTTGGTGTGCAACGTCCTAAATACAAAGCAGGAACATCATATCCTGTCATTTGGGTAGATGTGCCAATGATGGACATCTCATCAAGTTTAGTTCGTCATCATTTTGAAATTGGTTGTCGACCAAACTTTTTGACACCACCAGCTGTTATCGACTACATTGAGAAAGAAGGTCTTTACCGTGACCTATGAGACATACACAGCGGGAATCGAACGTGCTGAGCTTTTAGAAAAAGTTGCATCAGCCATGAGCGAGAAACGTTTTAAACACGTCCTTGGTGTGGAAAAATCAGCGATTGAACTAGCCGAGCGTTATGGCTATGACACTGAAAAAGCTGGACTAGCTGGTTTGATTCATGATTATGCCAAGGAATTTTCTGATCAAGAATTTTTAGACTTGATTGACAAGTATAATCTTGACCCAGAACTCAAAAAATGGGGCAACAATGTCTGGCATGGCATGGTTGGTACTTACAAGATTCAAGAAGACTTGGGTGTGACAGATAAGGAAATCTTGCGTAGCATTGAGACGCATACTGTTGGCTCTGGAGCCATGTCATTGCTTGATAAGATTATCTATGTCGCTGATTACATTGAGCCAGGTCGCCGTTTTCCATTGGTGGAAGAAGCGCGTGTGATTGCTAAAGAATCGCTTGATAAGGCAGTGGCTTATGAAACGGTTCATACCGTTGAGCACCTTGCACACCAAGCCTTTCCAATCTTCCCACAAACCATTGAAACCTATAACGCGTATGTCGGTTATTTGAAAGACTAGTTTGAAGAATCATCTGACATTGGTAAGTCGGATAGTTATAAGATTGAAAGAGGATTTATATTGACTAAAGAAGAACTTTTAGCTGTTGTTGTTAAAGCAGCTGATGAAAAACGTGCAGAAGATATGGTCGTTTTGGACCTTTACGGATTGACTAGTGCAACTGACTACTTTGTGGTCGTTAGCGCTATGAACACTCGTCAATTGGACGCTATTGCAGAAAATATCCGTGAAAAAGTTAAAGAAGCTGGTGGCGACGCTAGCCATGCTGAAGGTGATAGCCGTACTGGTTGGGTACTACTTGACCTTAACGATGTTGTTGTTCACATCTTCTCAGAAGACGAACGCGAACACTACAATATCGAAAAATTGTGGCATGAAGCACCAATGGTCGATGTGTCAGAATACCTTGTTTAAGGACAATCTTACCTTGCCTTGCCATTTGGCAAGGTTTTTGAAACTTGAAGAGAAACGAAAATGAACAAAAACTACGAAAAATTCGCATCAGTTTACGATGCCATCATGGATGACAGCCTTTATGATAAATGGACTGATTTTTCGCTTCGCCATTTTCCAAAAGATAAGAAAAAACTCTTGGAATTAGCCTGCGGAACTGGGATTCAGTCAGTACGCTTTGCTAAAGCTGGTTTTGATGTGACAGGGCTAGATTTGAGTGAAGATATGCTTGAAATTGCTCGAAAACGCGCTAAAGTAGCTGGAGAAGACATTGAATTCAAACAAGGTAACATGCTTGATTTGTCGCAAGCTGGTAAATATGACTTGGTGACATGCTATTCAGATTCTATCTGTTATATGGCTGATGAAGTTGAAGTCGGTGATGTCTTCAAACAAGTTTACGACAGCTTAAATGACGGCGGTGTCTTCATCTTTGACGTACACTCAACTTATAAAACTGATACTGTCTTTCCTGGCTATTCTTACCACGAAAATGCGGAAGAATTTGCTATGGTCTGGGATACTTACGCGGATGACGCACCACACTCAGTTATCCACGAATTAACTTTCTTCTTGCAAGACGAAGACGGGCGCTTCACACGCTACGACGAAGTCCACGAAGAACGCACTTACGAAGTCTTGACTTACGACATCCTCTTGGAACAAGCAGGCTTCAAATCATTTAAACTCTACGCTGATTTCGAAGATAAAAAGCCACGCAAAAAATCAGAACGCTGGTTCTTTGTGTGCCAGAAGTAGGGGAGAAATAAAAAGAAGGTTATCTATTGAAATAATAGTATCACCTTCTTTTTTAATTTACGCAGACAATTTTTATAAAATGCGGTAAAATAATAATAAATTAAAAGTTTTAAGGAGCTTCAAAAATGGCGAAAACCCTTGCGGCTGTATATATATATATATATCAATGCTACGCATAATGTAATAAAAAGTAAACTAAATATAAAAATTAACCTGTCAGAAAAAATGGCAGGCTTTTTGCGTTGTTCACTTCTAAATTGTGAGGTGAATCATGGCTAAGTTAGATATTGTTTCTATTGAGGATAAAACAAAAGAGCTATTAGAAAACTTAGATGAATCTGGCTTTTTCTATGATTTTCTGGGGCTGTATGATTTTCCTAAAGCAACTTTAACAAGACTACGTAAGAATAATGGAAATGAAGTGAAAAATAAAGCCTTATTTGAAGTTATTGGTCAAGGACAGTCTGTAGTAGCAAAAGTAGCTGAAATGGAAAAAGCTTTATCTAGTAAGAAATCTAAACCTCGTATTTTAATTGCGACTGATTTTGAGGAGCTTGCTGCCAAAGATATTCAAACGGCTGATACATTGAATATTTCTTTAAAAGACTTGCCTGCTTATGTTGACTTCTTTTTACCATGGAATGGTGTTGAGAAGGTAGATTATGCCAAAGAAAATCCGGCTGATATAAAAGCTGCTGCACGATTCACGCGTCTATATGATGAACTTCGTCAGATTAATCAGTTTTCTGATCAGACAACAGAGGAAAAAGAGTTTAATCTGTTCTTGATTCGGTTACTCTTCCTTCTTTTTGCGGAAGATACAGAGATTATGCCCAAAGGTATTTTTACAAATGCTATCAAGACTCGTTCAGCTGAAGATGGCTCAGACTTAGATAATTTGATTAATAAGATTTTTGCAAGTTTGGATGTTGCTAATCGTTCTAGTCAGGAAAAATGGCTTCAAGAATTTCCATATGTTAATGGTAAACTTTTCACAAAAGCTCATACGGCGCTTGTATTTGATAGAAAAACAAGAAAGCTGATTATTGAAGCAGGTGAGTTGCTGAATTGGAATGAAATCAATCCTGATATTTTAGGAGCCATGATTCAGACTGTGGCTAGTAAGGAACAACGTTCTGTTTCTGGTATGCACTACACTAGTGTTGAAAATATAATGAAGGTCATTAAACCTTTATTTCTTGACGATTTAACAGCAAGTTATCAAAATCTTGTTGATAAAATCAATGAAAACGAAGACAAGGATATTACCGATAAGACTAGATGTGAAAATCGTAATACTTTCATTCGTGAACTTGAAAGTCTTTTGGATAGAATCTCTAATATCAAATTCCTTGATCCAGCTTGTGGTTCTGGAAACTTTCTTATCATCACTTATAAAGAAATTCGACGTTTAGAGGTTAAAATTCTAAAATCACTTCGTGAGTTGAGACAAGATGGAACAATTGATTTCTTTGAAACCTCTAAAATAAGTCTGAATCAATTTTATGGAATTGAGTTAGATGATTTTGCTCATGAAGTGGCTCGATTATCTTTATGGATTGCTGAATATCAGATGAATTTAGAAGCGGAAAATGAAATTAATTTAAAATCTGCTTTTCTTCCTTTACGTGATGCGGGAAATATCACACAAGGAAATGCTTTGCGCTTAGATTGGAATGAAATTTTACCACATCAAAGCGACGATGAGATTTATCTCATTGGAAATCCACCTTATATTGGAGCAAAACTGCAAAATAAAGAACAAAAGGAAGATTTGAAAGGAGCGATTGGAGAACCTTTCAAATATAAATTAATGGATTATATAGCTGGTTGGTTCTTCAAAGGTGTTGATTTTATTAATTCTGCAAGCAGTAAACTGGCTTTTGTAACGACTAACTCTATTTTTCAAGGAGAACAAGTTTCTTATATCTGGAAAGAATTACTGACTAAGGCAACTATTGATTTTGCTTATACATCCTTTAAATGGGGAAATAGTGCTGCTAATAATGCAGGAGTTACGGTTGCCATTGTAGGATTAGCAAATGAAGACAATAGTAAATCTGATAAGTATATTTTTGATAAGAATCTAGCTAGACTAACTGTTAATAATATTAATGCATACTTAGCAAGTGGTGAAAATATTATTGTAGAGAAAAAACGACAACCATTAAATGGACTTCCTAAGATGGTCTTTGGGAATATGCCACGAGATGGCGGTCATCTAATTATTGATACATTAGAGGAAAAGAGAAGTTTGTGTGCAAATTATTCCGAACTTCAAAACTATATTAGGACTTATATTGGCAGTGAAGAGTTTATTAATGGAAAATCACGTTATGTTTTCTGGCTAGATAAAACTGATTATTGTGCTGTTGAACATTTACCAGAGATTAAAAAAAGGGTTGAAGCTGTAAAAGTTATGAGGTTAGCTAGTAAAAAAGCTGATACGCAAAGGGCTGCAGAGTATCCATATGCTTTTGTTGAACGTAATCGTTACGACGAGGCTTACGCCACTTTTAAAGCTTCTGGTGAAGATGAGTTCTTGCAAATCCTTGTTCCTGGTACATCTTCTGAGAATCGTGATTACGTGCCAATGGGATTTGTTGGTGAAGATACTATTATTTCAAATTCTGCATATGTTATTTACAATGCTCCCATCTGGCTTTTAGGTTTGCTTGAATCTCGCATGCACATGGTTTGGCTGAGAGCTGTTGGTGGTAGGCTTGAAACTCGTTATCGCTATTCTGCAGGGCTTGTCTACAATACTTTCCCTGTTCCGGAGTTATCGACAAGACGTAAAAATATGATTGAAGAGCAAGTCTTTGAGATATTAGATTTACGTGAGGAGTTAGGTGGTACCTTAGCTGAGCTTTACCACAAAGGTACGATGCCAGATAGCTTACGTGACGCTCATAAAAAACTTGATGAAATTGTCGAACGTGCTTATAAAGATACAACTTTCAACTCTGATGAAGAAAGACTTAGCCACCTTCTCAAACGTTATAAGGAGATGACACATGAGTAAAGTTTTTGAAATTAGCTATGAACAAAAAGGAACTTCTGTGAATACCAATGAACTAGGTATGCGAGAAATGCAGGCTAAGGTTTACAAAAAGCGAACAAAACAGCATCTCCTAGTTAAAGCGCCGCCTGCTTCTGGAAAATCTCGTGCTTTGATGTTTGTTGCTCTTGATAAACTCAAGAATCAAGGGCTTAAGAAAGCAATCATAGCTGTTCCAGAAAAATCTATTGGAAAATCTTTTCGTTCTATTGAATTGAAAAAATTTGGCTATTACTGGGATTGGGTAGTCAAGGACGAAAATAACTTAACAACTTCTGGTACAGCAAAAAGTAAGGTGCAAAAATTTATCGATTTTATGCAGTCGACTGACCCTTCAGATGATATTTTAATCGCAACGCATGCGACACTGCGTTTTGCTTCGGAACAATTAGATGCTAGTGATTTTGATGATTGTCTATTAGCTATCGATGAATTTCACCATGTATCTCAAGATGATAATTCTGTTCTTGGTGAAGTTCTTCGAGATGTTCTAAGAAATTCAACAGCTCATATTTTTGCTATGACAGGTTCATATTTTAGAGGTGATAGCATCCCTATTCTTGATACTCAGGATGAACAACTATTTGACCGAGTGACCTATACTTATTATGAGCAACTTGAAGGCTATAAATACCTTAAATCCTTTGCTATGGCGTATAAATTCTACAGAGGACAGTATTTTGAAGCACTTGAGGAGCTTGTGCCAGAATTTATTGATAAGAAAACAATTATCCACATTCCTAATGTCAATTCAGTAGAGTCAACGAGAGATAAATACGGAGAAGTTGACAAAATCTTAGATATACTTGGAACTTATCTAGAAAAAGATGAGCATGGTATTATTTATCTAAAAACGAAAACAGGACGTATCTTGAAGATAGCTGACTTGGTTACAGAAGAAGGTCGAAATGGTGTGGCTGGCTACCTTTCTAAAATGGATAAAGTCGAAGACTTAGACATGATTATCGCGCTTGGTATGGCAAAAGAAGGATTTGATTGGCCATATGCTGAATATGCTTTAACGATTGGTTATAGGTCATCTTTGACTGAAATTGTTCAGATTATTGGTCGTGTTACTAGAGATAGTTTTAATAAAAGTGAAGCTGTATTTACAAATCTTATCGCTGAGCCAGATGCTGAAAGTGACGAAGTTCAGTATTCCGTGAATAATATCATGAAGGCTATTACTGCAAGTCTTTTAATGGAAAATGTTTTAGCACCATCATTTAAATTTAAACCCAAAGATAGAGATGACCAAAAAGCAAGTGGTGCTGATATTTATATTAAAGGACTTAAAGAGCCATCAACTGAACGCAGTAAACAAATCATAGAAAATGATATGGTTGAATTAAAAGCATCAATCTTACAAGATGATGTTGTCCAAGCAGCAATTTCAGCGGGTGCTGATACTAAGCTTATTAATAAGCAACTCATTCCTCGAGTTATTACAACTTCTTATCCTGATTTAACACAAGAAGAAGTTGATGAGGTTCGTCAGCATGTTGTGGTGGATTTGAACCTTTCAAATGCTAAAAAAGATCCAGAGAATAAACAACTTCTTAAAATGGCTGATAAATTTATCAATATTGATGATTTATCAATAGATTTAATTGACCAAGTGAATCCATTCCAATCAGCGTATGAAGTCATTTCACGTGATGTTGATTCTAAAACGTTTCAGCTAATTGAAAGAGCTTTTGATGCTAAAAAATATGAGTTTACCAACGACGAACTTCGAATGCTCTATCCTCAAATCAAAGCGTTTAAAGCTGAATTTGGTAGACCACCTAAAAAAGATTCTAAAGATATAGGCGAACAGCGTTTATATTACGCATTGGTAACATTAGCTCGATTAAGACAGGAGAAAAGTAGTTGATTGAAAATTTCGCAACACTAGAAGATATTTTTGCAGATAGTTCATTTGATGAACTTGTGAAAGAAATTCGTCCGAAGAAAATTGATAGACTTGATCCTGATATAGAAAAATTTCAAGAAATTGTTGAATGGGTCAGGGAGAATGGCAAAGAACCAACCAAGTCGCGTAATATGAAAGAACGAAAATTATATTCACGACTCAAAGGCATTCGAAATAAACCTGAAGACTGGTCAAAATACCTAAACTATGATGTTTTTGGATTACTGAAAAAGTAATCTTTTGACAGATGATTATCATTTTGATACACTGAGACTACAAAAAAGGAGCTAGATAATTATCCAGCTCCATCGTAGAGCCATTTCGGTGGTTTACAGTTTTAAGTACAAAATACCGTCAGCTGTCCCAAAGCAATGACGGTATTTTATTTGTCTTTAAGTGTTATGATGACTATTACTAAGCCAAACAAGTCTACAAGAAACTTGCAAAAGCAATCATGACTAGTAGTGCATCAGCAACAGACAAAAATGTTCCTCTTTTCCAACAGATTTTGTGTCTATTATCATAGGCACCATCTCCTAGGAAGTATTGGAACCACCGTCGTAGCTTCTCTACACTGAATAATTCGATTTTTAGTTTGAAAATCTATTAGAAGGAGGATTTTATGTTCGATGATTTAGATGATATTTTATCTGATGACAGCCTTTTTGAAGGTCTAGAATTAGATAGTAAACTTTTTAATTCAAAAAGATATAAAAGAACTGTTAGTGTCAAAACCAAGTCTCATCAGCGTAAATCTATGGGAAATCATTTTAGTTATTATAAAAATCTTTTTATGGCTGTTAGGGCTGATTTGGCAGATGGTAGTCGTCAAATACGTAATATTTCAGATGTTGAAATTAGTCAAAAGAGTCCGATTAAACAAGGAAATTTCTATATTGATAATGGTGTAATGCTGTACGTGGATAAAATTTATAATCCTGAGACAGGTCAAGAAGTATCAGAAAGTACAGACAGAAAGTACAAAGTTCATACAGTGTATGAAAATGGTACTGAAAACTTTATTTGGCTTCTTAGTTTAGTATCTTCTCTTTATGATAAAAAAAGAAATGGTCGTTTGGTAACTGAAAAAATCGAAGATTTAGAGATTATGGGTAAGAAGCATATCACGACAGGATATATTTATGTTGTTAAGTATGCAGGAAAAGATGAACGTTTCTTAAAAATGGAAAATCTTTATAAGATTGGTTACGCAAAAGATATTACAAAGAGATTATCGAATACTGAAAATGAATCAACTTATTTATACTCACCTGTAAAATTAGTTACAAGTTATGAAATTCAGAATATAGATGCCAGAAAAGTTGAAACTTACCTGCATCATGCTCTGGCTGATAAGCGTTTAGAGCTTTCTCTTATATCAGCATCAGGAAAAGAAATTACAGTCAATGAATGGTTTGCTGTTAGTTTGGATGAAGTATCAAAATTGGTTCAAGAAATGGTTGTTAAGCTTCAAATGAATAGTTAGTAAATTGATATATTTAAGTATTTTACAAGTGTTTCTCATTATATCTAAGTATGTTATAATAGTAGGACTGTCAGAATCGTAATATAGGAGCACATCATGACTATCACTGGTATCGTTGCTGAGTTTAATCCTTTTCATAATGGGCATGAGTATTTGTTGTCACAGGCTGAAGGGGTCAAGATTGTTGCCATGTCTGGGAATTTTGTCCAACGTGGTGAGCCTGCGGTTGTGGACAAATGGACACGCGCGGAAATGGCTCTGCGAAATGGCGCTGATTTGGTGGTTGAATTGCCATTTTTGGTGGCTGTTCAGTCAGCGGATTACTTTGCACAAGGTGCGGTGGACATTTTAGAGAGCCTTGGTGTGGATAACTTGGTATTTGGGACAGAAGAAAATCTGGATTATCAACACTTTTCACAGATTTATGCGGATAATCAACAGAAAATGGTGGATTACTTGCAAAATTTACCAGATAATTTGTCTTATCCACAGAAAACGCAGAAAATGTGGGAGACATTTGCTGGTGTCAACTTCACAGGCAACACGCCAAATCATATTTTAGGGCTTTCTTATGCCAAAGCTTGCGCAGGAAAATCAATCAAGCTTAGTCCAATCATGCGTCAGGGAGCTGGTTATCACTCGCTTGAGACTGATGTCGCATTTGCTTCCGCGACAAATTTGCGTATCCACAGACAAGACAAAGCTTTTGTGGATAAATTTATGCCGCAAGCTGACCTTTTCCTAAGCGCCCCTCAAGTGACTTGGGAGAATTATTTCCAATTGCTCAAGTACCAAATCGTGACAAACCCTGATTTGACAGGAATTTTCCAGGTTAATGAAGAGTTAGCCAGCCGTATCCGCTCTGCTATTCGGAGCGTAGCGACTGTGGATGAATTGGTGGATAAAGTCGCCACAAAACGCTACACGAAGGCTCGAATTCGTCGCATTTTGACTTACATTTTGGTCGGAGCTGTGGAAAAACCATTGCCAGAAGCGGTTCACGTGCTTGGATTTACCGAAAAGGGGCAAAAGCACCTCAAAACGGTGAAAAAATCTGTGGATATCGTGGCTCGAATCGGTGCAAAACCGTGGGATGTGGTAACGCAACAAGCCGACCAAGTCTATGCGCTAGGAAATCCACAAATTCAAGAGCAAAACTGGGGAAAAGTTCCAGTGATAATAAAGAGGTAAGCGATTACAAGTAAAGGCTTCATTTTTTCTCTTGACCCTAACGTAACGTTATAGCCTATACTTATCACCGAGAGGAGCTAGTACATGAAAACAGTAAAAGAGATGAGTCAGATATCAGGCATTAGCGTGCGCACCTTGCATTATTATGACCAGATTGGTCTTTTAACTCCCTCTTTTATTGGGGAAAATGGCTATCGCTTTTATGATATGGACGCATTTGAACGCTTGCAAGAAATTCTTCTGTTTCGTGAGCTAGAATTTCCTCTTAAAAAAATAAAGGAAATCCTGTCGGACACAAGCTATGACAAAGAAGAAGCTTTATGCGAGCAGATAAAATGGCTCGAATTGAAAAAAGAGCATTTGGAAAAAGTTATTTGTCATGCCAAGTCCTTGCAGGAAAATGGAGGAAACATGATGACATTTACGGCTTACGACAAGTCAGAGTTGGAAGCTTTTCAAAGAGAAGCTAAAGAACGTTGGGGAACAAGGGAAGCTTATCAAGCATTTGAAAAAAATCCACAGACTGATTTTTCGGTCATTACGGAAGAAATGGCAGCGATAATGAGAGACTTTGCAAAGCTAAAAGAGCATTCTCTTTCTGATGGCAAGGTTCAAAAACAAGTTGAAACTTTACAAAGCTATATTAGTGAGCATTTTTACCCATGTGATATGGAGATTTTGTCAGGTCTGGGGCAAATGTATATTGCGGATAATCGTTTCACAGCTTTTATCGATAAAGCGGCAGGTCAAGGGACAGCTAGTTTTGTCAGTTCTGCCATTGCAGAATATGTTAAAAATAGATAATTTTAAAACCAAGCTTTGAGAAAATAAGCCAATTAGAATCGGAAAATAAGCGCTTACATAAATAGACTTAAAACTGGGCTTTTGTTGAGCTCAGTTTTCGCTTTTAATTTTTAGGAATATTTTACACAGCCTTGTCAAAGTGCTATAATAAAAAGGATTACGAATTTAGCTTTGCTAATTCAGTAGTTCAATGATTTGGCTATTTTATTGGTCAAATCACTTAATCATGCTAAAATAAATAAAAATCTTTACAAAGGAGACTACCCATGGGACGTAAGTGGGCCAATATTGTTGCCAAAAAAACTGCCAAAGATGGTGCTAACTCAAAAGTTTACGCTAAATTTGGTGTTGAAATCTATGTTGCTGCTAAAAAAGGTGAACCAGATCCAGAATCAAACTCAGCTTTGAAATTTGTACTTGAACGTGCAAAACAAGCGCAAGTACCAAAACACGTTATCGACCGCGCTATCGATAAAGCAAAAGGTAATACAGACGAAACTTTCGTTGAAGGTCGTTACGAAGGATTTGGACCAAACGGTTCAATGATTATCGTTGATACTTTGACAAGTAACGTTAACCGTACTGCTGCTAACCTGCGTACTGCATTTGGTAAAAACGGTGGTAACATGGGAGCATCTGGTTCAGTTTCTTACATGTTCGACAAAAAAGGGGTTATTGTCTTTGATGGTAACGATGCAGACAGTATTTTTGAACAATTGCTAGAAGCTGAAGTTGATGTTGAAGATGTTGAAGCAGAAGATGGTGTAGTAACTGTCTACACAGCTCCAACTGACCTTCACAAAGGTATCGAAGCTTTGCGTGCTAACGGCATCGAAGAATTCAAAGTTACTGAACTTGAAATGATTCCTCAATCAGAAGTAACTCTTGAAGGTGAAGACCTTGAAATGTTTGAAAAACTTATTGACACTCTTGAAGATGACGAAGACGTTCAAAAAGTTTACCACAACGTATCTGATTTCTAATCTGATAGTATAAAAGAAAGAGACATTCAGTCGAAAGGCTGGGTGTCTTTTTTGGTTATAGCTAAAGCCTATCTCTCTGATAAAAAATAACTATTGGTAATCTTTGGGGATTTGGTTTACAATATTTCTAACTTAGAAAGTGGCTTCTTATAATTGATAGAAAGTGGCTTCTTATAATTGATAGAAAGTGGCTTCTTATAATTGATAGAAAGTGGGGTACTTGTATGGAGAAAGTTGTTGTTGGCATTTCAGGAAATATCAAAGAACTTCCAGCACGCTCTGGTTTGCCATATGATGTGGTATCAAGAAGTTTATCTGACGGGGTCAAGGAAGCTGGGGGACTTCCGATTGTTATTCCTGTTGCTAGTCCAGACTTGGCTAAAGATTACATCGACATGATTGATAAACTAATCCTATCAGGCGGTCAAAACGTAACGCCTGAATTTTATGGTGAAAGAAAATTAATTGACAGTGATAATTATAGCTTGGAACGTGATAAATTTGAGCTGGCTTTGATTAAAGAAGCTTTGAAGCAAAAGAAACCAATTTTTGCAGTTTGCCGTGGTATGCAGCTGCTTAACGTTGCTTTGGGTGGAACCTTGAACCAAAAGGTTGAAAACCACTGGCAAAAAGAGTTTTCAGGGACATCACAAGAAGTAGAAATTTTGCCTAACAGCCGCGTTAGTGAGCTAGTTGCTAATGGTTCTTGGGTCAATTCATTCCACCAACAAAGTGTGAAAGAGTTGGCGCCGAGCTTGGTGGCGACAGCACGTGACCCACGTGACGGCACAATTGAAGCTTATGAAAGTAAGGATGGAGCCCCCATTTTAGGCTTCCAATGGCATCCAGAATTACTGTTAGAAAAAGCAGAAGGTCGGAAGATTTTTGAATATTTAGTACAGCAACTGTAGTTTTAGTAGAGTTTGAGGTATGAAAATAGAAAAAAAGTTTATTAGGATTAACTATTTTATTAAGTGCAGGACTGACAGTTCATGTTGAGGCAGCTGATCAGAAAGCTGTCGTTGCCACAGCAGGGGATATCAAACCTTTTTCTTATCAAAATACTAAAGGTCAACTGACTGGCTATGATATTCAAGTGATTAAATCAGCTAGTAGGTATATTGATGGCTATGATATTAGTTTTAAAAAGACTGCTTGGGATTCCATTTTTGTCGGGCTCGATAGTGAAATTTACCAAGTAGCTGCTAATAATATTTCTTATACCAAAGAACGTGCTAGTAAGTATTTGTACTCTGTTCCAATTGCTAAAAATCCTTTGGTTTTAGTTACTAAAAAAGACTCTAAGATTAAATCTTTAGATGATATTGGTGGTAAAAAGACACAAGATGACACTGGGACATCAACTGCAAAATTTGTTGATGATTGGAATAAGAAACACAGTGATTCGCCATCAACGATTGATTATTCAGGTGAGGACGTTGCAAAACGCTTATTAGACTTGGATAGTGGAGAGTTTGATTATTTAATTTTTGATAAGATATCCGTTAACACGATTATTAAACAAAAAGCTTTGGATTTAAAAGTGATTGATTTACAAACGGATGATAACCCGAATAATTATATTATTTTTTCAAGTGACAGTGGTAAATTACAAGGAGAATTTAATAAGGCGGTTAAAAAGCTTTATGATAATGGCACTTTAGAGAAGTTGAGTAATAAATATTTGGGTGGTAGTTACTTACCAGATAAGCAAGCGATAGAGGAGTCAAAATGACATCAGATTTTTATACTAAATTAGCTGCGGTTCGTCGTAGAATTCATGCACATCCAGAAATTTCGGAGAATGAATTTGAGACGACTGCTTTTTTGAAGGAGTATATTTCAAAGTTGGGCATTCGTATCCTTGAAACAGATTTACCAACGGGTTTTATTGCCGAAATTGGGCATGGTAAGCCCGTTATTGCTTTGCGTGCAGATATTGATGCTCTTCCTATCAAAGAGAAGAATACCTTTGATTATGCCAGCCAGAACAGCGCTATGCACGCTTGTGGGCATGATTTTCACCAGACTAGTCTTTTAGGCGCTGCTGAGATTTTAAAAGCAAAAGAAGAGCAGCTAAAAGGAACTGTGCGCTTGATTTTTCAGCCAGCTGAAGAAGTGTCAGTTGGTGCCTATCAAGTGATTGAAAATGGCGGTCTTAAGGATGTTTCAGCTATTATTGGTTATCATAATTATCCTCATTTGAAACCTGGAGAAATCGGGCTGCGCTCAAAAGCTATCATGGCAGCCGTCGATAAGTTCAAAGTGACCGTTAGTGGGGTGAGTGGGCATGCGGCTCGCCCTGATTTTGGTACAGATACGGTTCTTGCTATCACAACAATTGTTAATAATGCGCAAGCTATTATCAGCCGTACAGTCTCTCCTTTTGAGTCAGCTGTTTTGTCGGTAACACATATTGATGTGGGAAGTACTTGGAATGTTATGCCTGAATCAGGCTATTTTGAAGGAACAATGCGCTCATTTTCACCAGAAACTCGCCAGCACTTGCGTGATGCTTTCACTAGGGTTGTGGAAAATACAGCTGATCAATTTAATGCGTCAGTCGAGATTGAGTGGGGGAGAACCCCAACGGTGACCTTTAACGACGAAATTTTGACACCTCTTATTTTTGAGCATTCAAAACAATTTGCAAAAGTCGTAGAAGTGGAACCACTCACCATAGGGGAAGATTTTGCAGCTTATCAAGAGAAAATTCCAGGTGTTTTTGCCTTGATTGGAAGTAATGGTGATGCTGATGCGGCAGACCTTCATCATGATACATTTACGGTAAAAGATGAGGCTCTTCCAACGGCTGTTCAGTATTTTGTGGAAAATGCTCTTTATTTCTTAGATTATTTTGCAAAGACACAAAAGGCCTAGGGTGATAAGATTTCTTTATCGCGGTGATAGAATTTAAGTATTTGTTAAGAAGCTTATCTGATGTTAAGATGTAAACAACTCTAAAAAAGAAGGTAGGAAACGATATGACATTAGTTAAAAAAATGATAGGAATAACAGGACTAGCACTAGCATCAGCTGCTTTTTTAGCAGCTTGTTCATCGGATCCCTCTTCAAAGGCCTCTTCTGGTAAAGAAGCAGTGACCTTTGCGACAGTAGGGACAACGGCTCCATTTTCATACGAAGAATCTGGGAAATTGACTGGTTATGATATCGAGGTGGCAAAAGCTGTTTTCAAAGATTCTGATCAATATAAAGTGAATTTTAAGAAAACAGAATGGTCATCTATTTTCACAGGACTTGATTCTGGGAAATATCAGCTTGGCGGCAATAATATCAGTTATACCAAAGAACGTTCAGCTAAATACCTATATTCTTATCCTATTGGTTCAACCCCATCGGTTCTAGTGGTGCCAAAAGACTCTGATATCACGTCTTACGACGATATAGCAGGACATTCAACGCAAGTTGTTCAAGGGACAACAACAGCAGCGCAGCTTGAAAAATTCAATACAGAAAATGATAGCAAGCCTGTTGAACTTAACTACACTAATGAAAATATCACTCAAGTTTTGACAAACTTGAATGACGGTAAATTTGATTTCAAGATTTTTGATGCCCCAACGGTAAATACTATCATTAAAAATCAAAAATTAGATAATTTGAAAACCATCGAATTGAAATCTGATGAACAACCATTTATTTATTTCATTTTGGGACAAGATCAAAAAGACTTGCAAACATTCGTTAACAAGCGCTTGAAAACCTTGCAAAAAGATGGCACTTTGTCAGAATTAGCACAAAAATATCTTGGCGGAGATTATACACCAACTGCTAAAGACTTAAAAGTTCCATCGGAAAAATAATTTAGTTATAGTTTAAAATTATAACTAAACCTTGATTTTAACAATTTGAAACCTATAACTAATTAGGTTAGAATGATATCACGAGTTAAAGGAGAGAGGAAATAGATATGAAATTAAAAAAATTACTTGGATTAGCTAGTGTAGCTCTTGCATCAACTGTATTGTTGGCCGCTTGTGGTGGTTCTTCAAAATCTGCTTCAGATGATTCAAAACTTAAAGTTGGTATCATGACTTTGGATGATGCAACTGAACCACTTTGGGATAAAGTCAAAGAATTGGCTAAAGACAAAGGCGTGGAAATCGAATTGGTTGAGTTCACTGATTACAACCAACCAAATGAAGCTCTTCAAAATGGTGAAGTTGATGTCAATGCCTTCCAACACAAATATTTTTTGAACAACTGGAACTCTGAAAACAAAGGAACTTTGGTAGAAGTCGCTGACACACTTCTTAGCCCAATCCGTATCTTCTCAGGTACAGAAAATGGCAAAGCTAAATACACTGATATCAAAGACATTCCTAACAAAGCAACTATCTCAGTTCCAAATGATGCTTCAAACGAAAGCCGTGCCCTTTACCTTCTTCAATCAGCTGGTTTGATTAAATTGGATGTTGATGGCAAAGAATTGGCAACTATCAAAAACATTTCATCAAATCCAAAAGATTTAGATATCAAAGAAGTTGATGCTGCGCAAACGGCTTCAACATTGTCATCAGTTGATGCAGCTATTGTTAATAACTCATATGCTCAAGCAGCAAAAGTTGATTACAAAACAACACTTTACAAAGAAGCAGTTGACAAAAACTCAGATCAATGGGTCAACGTTATTGCAGCTCAAAAAGATTGGAAGAAATCTGACAAAGCTAAAGCTATCAAGACTTTGATTTCAGTTTACCAAACTGACGAAGTTGGTAAAGTCATCCAAGATGCTTCAAATAACGTTGATATCCCAGCATGGAAGGGTGCAAAAGTTTCTTCTAAAGACTGAAGGATTTTATTGAAGATTTAGAACTGGCGTGTGTGAAACACGCCATTCTCTATTTTTAAAAACAACAGAATATGGTAGAATATGATGTTGGAAAGTTTTGAAAATTGTTTTAAAATGATAGAATTGATAAAACAATAAGTGAGTAAATCTTGAGGAGTTGAGTAAGAGTTATGACAAAACCGATTATTAATTTGGAGCATATCGACATTACTTTTCATCAGAAAAGACGTACTGTAGAAGCAGTAAAAGATGTTTCGATTGCTATTAACAAAGGTGATATTTATGGGATTGTTGGTTATTCTGGGGCAGGAAAATCAACATTAGTACGTACGATTAATCTTTTGCAAGCCCCAACAGCAGGGAAAATCACAATTGGTGATGATGTTACTTTTGCCGATGGTAAAGTTCAACTAAAAGGAGCTGCCCTTCGTCAAAAACGTCAAAAAATTGGGATGATTTTCCAACATTTTAATTTAATGGTGCAAAAAACAGCGCGCCAAAATGTGGCTTTTGCGCTTCGCCATTCAAAATTATCAAAAGAAGAAAAAGACAAAAAAGTCACTGATTTGCTTGAATTAGTAGGCTTGTCAGATCGTGCTGAAAATTATCCGTCACAATTATCAGGTGGTCAAAAACAACGTGTGGCAATTGCGCGTGCGTTAGCGAATGACCCAGAAATTTTGATTTCTGATGAATCAACATCTGCACTTGACCCAAAAACAACAAAACAAATTTTGGCACTTTTGCAAGAATTGAACCAAAAACTTGGTTTGACAGTAGTTATGATTACTCACGAAATGCAAATCGTCAAAGATATCTGTCACCGTGTGGCCGTTATGCAAAATGGTCACTTGATTGAAGAAGGATCAGTTCTTGATATCTTCTCAAATCCTAAAGAACCATTGACGCAAGAGTTCATCAAAACAGCAACTGGTATTGAGGATGCCTTGGTTAAAATTGAGAAACAAGCTATTGTACAAAATCTTCCAAAAGATGATTTACTTGTTCAATTGAAATATGCTGGAACATCTACTGATGAACCAATTCTTAACCAAATCTACAAAGAATTTGAAGTAACTGCCAATATTCTTTACGGAAATATTGAAATTCTTGATGATACACCAGTTGGTGAGATGATTGTTGTCTTGTCTGGTGATGCTGATGCTCTTGCAGGTGCACAAGAAGCTATTCTTGCTGCGGGAATTGAATTAACAGTATTGAAACGAGGTGCCTAAATGATTGAATGGATTTCTACAAATATGCCTGATGTTTACCGCATTGGCTGGGAAGGGACAAATTCTTGGTCAGATGCCTTTTCAGCGACTATTTACATGACAGGTTGGTCTTTTGTCATTGGTGGTCTTTTAGGACTTGTTATGGGCTTGTTTTTGGTTCTAACAGGACCAAATGGCGTTTTGAACAATCGTTTTGGTTTTAAGTTTTGGATATTTTCACGTCAATTGTTCGTGCCATTCCATTTATCATCTTGCTTGCGATTTTAAAAGGTTTCACTTATGCTCTTGTTGGAACTAACCTTGGTAAAACAGCGGCTTTGATTCCACTGTCTGCGGCAACATTTGCCTTCTATGCTCGTCAAGTCCAAGTAGTCTTTTCTGAAATGGACAAGGGAGTTATCGAAGCGGCACAAGCTTCAGGTGCGACACTTTGGGATATTATCAAGATTTACCTTAGCGAAGGTTTGCCAGAATTGATTCGTGTGTCAACTGTGACTCTTATCTCACTCATCGGTGAAACAGCAATGGCTGGTGCCATCGGTGCTGGTGGTCTTGGTTATATTGCTATTTACTACGGATACAACCGTTCAGCAACGGATGTCACAATTATCGCGACACTATGTATCTTGGTTCTCGTCTTTATCATCCAATTTGTCGGTGATTTCTTAACCAAGAAACTAAGTCATAAATAATATTGGAAATAGAAAAAAGGAAGTTTCAATTGAAACTTCCTTTTTGGTCTTATTAAGCTTTTTTAGTCTTGTGTAGGATAAATCCAACAATGAACCCAATGATAGCAAAGCTAATCCATTCAAGTGAGAACTGTCCGAGTGGAACAAATCCATTGAAGAAATTCACAAGGCTTTCTGGTAGGCTGAAAAGTCCAGTCATTTTAGCAAGTGTTGAGATGGCATCGTAAAGAGCAGGAGTGGCTGCAAAGCCAATGGTAATTTGGTAAACGATGCGATCTTTCTTGAAGAATTTTGATAGCAAAGCCAAAAAGATAATAACAACTGTTAATGGATATAGCAAATATAGTACTGGAAGTGACCATTTAATTAATTCAGTAAGGCCACCAAAGTAGAAGAATAAGGCAATTAAAGTGAAAAGAGTTGCCCAAGTGACGTGAGAAACTTTTGGTTGCAATTTGTGGAAGTACTCTGCACAGGCAGTAATCAAACCAGTTGCTGTTGTTAAGCAAGCAAGGAAAATAGCTGCAGCAAGAATGATTTGCCCGATGCTTCCAAGATAGAAGTGAGCAGCTTGGCCTAAGATGTTACCTCCATCGATTGCTTCACCTTTAAACATAAAGTGTCCGTTAGAAAAATCAAAGAGATTTTGTGATGAAGCACCAATACGAGCCACAAAGATATAAATAAGAGCAAGTAGTACAGTAGCGATTAGTCCTGATTTGAAAGTAAGTGTAGCAACTTCAGCTTTTCCTTTTGCTCCGTGTGATTTGCTAGCGTCGATAACAATGATGGCAAAGGCTAGTGAAGCAAGGGCATCCATTGTTCCGTAACCCTGGATAAGTCCAGCAACGAATGGAACATCTTTAAAAGCGTTACTGATATCACTGGCAGCGTTATAAGCTGTTCCAATATCACCAGCCGGTTTTACAAATGAAGCTACGACTAAAATTGTGATGGTAATCAAAAGTGCAGGTGTTAGGTATTTCCCGATACGGTCTGCGATTTTATTTGGTTTAATCGCTAAGAAGTAAGAAATACCAAAGAAAACCAAACCGTAGACTACTTTAGCAATCAGATTGTCACCAAAAATAGGTTCAATACCGATTGAAAATGAAGTAGCACCCGTTCTTGGAATGGCAAAGAATGGCCCAATTGATAGATAAAGTGCGATTGAAAATAGTAAAGCATAGTGGCGAGAAACTGGACGTGCAAAATCTTCAATATCACTCGCACCTGAGTAGGCTACTGCGACTACCCCTAAAAGTGGTAGTGTCACACCAGTTAAACAGAAACCAAGAATGGCTAACACAAGGTTACTTCCGGAATATATTCCTAAAAAGGCTGGATAAATCAGATTACCTGCCCCAAAGAATAAAGCAAATAACATGAAACCGATGATAATATAGATATTTTTGACAGGTTTCATTAATGTCCTCCTAATAAACAAATAAGATGATATTTTGCTTAGTTAAACTCTCTCATTAAGCAAAATAATGTGCAGCTTATTATATCGAACTCCAATTCTAACGTCAATAGAAGAAAATTGCTATTTTTTTGCTAAAAAGCTGACATTCGTTGTTATATCAAGGAGGAGCCATGTTAGAAATAATCACAAAATTTTCAAAAAATTGAAAAAATCCGCAATAAAAGTGCTGTCATGGCATAAAAACTGCCATAATTCGTTTGACGAAGTGCTTGTTTTATATTATGATTAAAACCGTTAATATTTTTTTGAGGAGCTACCATGAAACGATTTATTAATGTTTGGAATAGAACTAGTCTCATCAAACGAATCATCATTGGTGTTATTCTTGGATTTATTTTAGGAATGACTCTTCCTAAGGTTTCAGCTATTGGTATCCTAGGTGATTTGTTCGTTGGTGGGCTTAAAGCGGTAGCGCCATTACTTGTCTTTGTTTTGGTTGCTAGCGCATTGTCACAAAATGAAAAGGGACAAAAGACCAATATGTCAACGATTATTGGACTTTATCTTGTTGGGACCTTAGCAGCTGCCCTAGTAGCAGTTGTGGTGAACTACTTTTTCCCAATCACTCTGACCTTGGATACTGCCACGCAACCAAAATTGTCATCTCCTGAAGGAGTTGGGCAGGTTTTCCACAGTCTTCTACTACAAATGGTTGATAACCCAATTAATGCATTGGGAACAGCTAACTATATCGGTGTATTGACTTGGGCTGTTATTTTTGGTCTTGCTTTTAGAAATTCAAATAAAGAAACGAAAGAGCTTTTACAAACTATCGCTGATGTTACGTCACAAGTGGTTCGTTGGATTATTAATTTAGTACCATTTGGTATTTTAGGCCTTGTCTTTAAAACAATTTCAGATAACGGGGTTAAGATTTTAGCAAACTATGGTTTCTTGATTTTAGCTCTTGTGGGAACAATGCTTTTTGTAGCTTTAGTTATTAATCCATTTATTGCTTTTCTCTTCATGCGCAAAAATCCATATCCATTGGTTTTCCGTTGCTTGAAAGATTCTGGATTGACAGCCTTCTTCACACGTAGTTCTGCAGCTAACATTCCCGTTAATATGAAACTTTGTGAAGAGTTAGGCTTGAACAAAGATACTTACAAGGTATCTATCCCACTTGGTGCTACAATCAATATGGGTGGTGCTGCCATCACAATTAATGTTTTGACACTTGCTGCGGTTAATACGCTAGGCATTCACGTCGATTTTCCAACAGCTTTATTGCTTAGTATTTTATCTGCTGTGTCTGCTTGTGGAGCATCAGGAGTTACTGGAGGCTCACTTCTTCTAGTACCAGTTGCATGTAGCTTGTTTGGTATTTCAAACGACCTTGCAATGCAAGTAGTTGGTATCGGATTTATTGTTGGGGTTGTTCAAGACTCATGTGAAACAGCCCTAAACTCTTCAACAGATGTTCTCTTTACAGCAGTTGCTGAAAAATCTGTTTGGGGTAAAAAGAAAAAAGTTAATTAATACTAGATAGCTGGGCGAAAGCTCGGCTATTTTTTATATAAAGCTCTTTTATGACTAGTTCAAACAAATAAGCGTCTTTAAAATGTCCTTTATTTGTGGTAAAATAAAACGGCGTTAAATAAGGTTTCTAAAGCATTATACTTAGAAAAATAGATAAGTTTATTATAAAGGAGAATAAGTCATGAAAAATAATTCAATCAAGACTGTTGTGGCTACAGGGATTGGTGCTGCACTGTTTATTATCATCGGAACATTGGTTAATATTCCAACACCAATTCCAAATACAAATCTTCAATTGCAATACGCAGTGGTTGCTCTATTTGCTGTTGTTTATGGTCCAACTGTTGGATTCTTTTCTGGCTTTATCGGACATGCTTTGAAAGACGCTCTTCAATATGGTTCACCATGGTGGACATGGGTCCTTGTGAGTGGTTTGATTGGTCTAGCTATCGGACTTGTGGCTAAAAAAATCAAGATTGAAAAAGGTCAATTAACTGAAAAAGATTTGGTATGGTTTAACAGTGCACAAATCCTAGCTAATGTTATTGGTTGGGGCATCATTGCACCGTATGGTGACATTTTGATTTATAGTGAACCAGCAAGTAAAGTCTTTACTCAAGGTATTCTATCAGCTGCTATTAATAGCTTGACGATTGCTATTGGCGGGTCATTGCTTTTAGCCGTCTACTCAAAAACACGTACACAATCAGGTAGTCTAACAAAAGATTAATTTTTTTGAAAAGTAGGGCTAGGAGTTCTGTTTTGGCTATCACATAGCATTCTAGTATTATGCGGGCTCGCATGCGAGCCGTTTTTAACGGGGTAGGATGATAAGGTTATCCTACTCTTAATCATTTTTTAGGAGAAAATTCATGGAGCCCCTTATTCAGTTTAAGGATTTCACTTTTAAATATGATGCTCAAGCAGAGCCGACCTTAAAATACCTTAATCTATCTATTGAGAAAGGACAGAAGATCTTGATTGTTGGACCGTCGGGATCAGGAAAATCAACCATTGGACAGTGTTTAAATGGGATTATTCCAAACATTAATCATGGTGAAAAAAGAGGTCAATTGACCATTGCAGGCAAGGATGCTTTTGATTTGTCGATTTATGACAAATCGCATCTTGTGTCTACGGTCTTGCAAGACCCAGATGGCCAGTTTATTGGCCTAACAGTGGCAGAGGATTTAGCATTTGCGCTTGAAAATGACTGTCTTCCGTTGGATCAAATGACTGACAAGATCAATTATTGGGCTAATAAGCTCGATTTAACGGCATTCCTAGATAGCCGTCCACAGGATTTATCGGGTGGTCAGAAGCAGCGCGTGAGCTTAGCAGGTGTTTTGATTGATGAAAGTCCAATTTTACTTTTTGATGAACCACTATCTAATTTAGATCCTAAATCTGGGCAAGAAACGATTGAACTGATTGATCGTATTCACCAAGAAGGGCAAACGACAACGATTATTATTGAACACCGTCTTGAGGATGTGCTTTATCGTCAGGTGGATAAAGTTATTTTGATTAATGATGGTCAGATATTATTTGATGGGCATCCAGATGATCTTCTAAAGACTAACTTGTTGGTTGAAAATGGAATTCGTGAGCCTCTTTATGTGACAGCTTTGAAAGATTTAAATGTCGATGTGACCAAAGCAGAGCATTTGTCAGATTTAAGTCAGTTAGATTTATCGGATATTACCGTGGCTGGTTTAAGTCAATCAGCAAATACAGTGCCAAAAGACCCTATTTTAGAAGTGAAGCAGCTAAAGTTTAGTTATCAGGAAAATCAACCGATTTTAAAAGATATTAGCTTTGCTATTCATAAAGGTGAACGTATTGCCATCGTTGGGAAAAATGGTGCAGGAAAATCAACCTTAGCCAAAGCTCTTTGCCAATTCATCAAACCAACAGCAGGTGATATTTGCTATCAAGGACAATCAATCATGGAAGATTCTATTAAAGAACGCGCTGAGAAAATCGGCTACGTCCTTCAAAATCCAAATCAGATGATTAGTCAAACTATGATTTTTGATGAGGTTGCATTAGGTCTTCGCTTACGTGGGGTGAATGAGCAAGAAGTTGAAAAACGTGTTCTTGAGACCTTAAAAGTTTGTGGTTTGTATGAATTTAGAAAATGGCCGATTTCAGCTTTATCATTTGGACAGAAGAAACGTGTGACCATTGCTTCTGTTTTGGTTATGAATCCAGAGATTATTTTATTGGATGAGCCAACAGCTGGGCAAGATAAACGCCATTACACTGAAATCATGACCTTCCTCAATCAGCTAAACAAAGCTGGACACACTATTATCATGATTACGCATGATATGCAGCTGATGTTAGAGTATTCAGACCGTAGTATTGTGGTGAGCGATGGGAAAATCATTGCAGATTGTTCCCCAGTTGCCCTTTTTTGTCAAGCCGAAGTATTGGAAAAAGCTAATCTGAAAAAAACAAGTCTTTTTGACTTGGCTGAAAAAATCGGTATTAACCCGATTGATTTGACGCGTTATTATATTAAACAGCAAGGAGGATGCAATGGCTAATCATTTTATTGGTTATCAAAGTGGTCAAAGCTTCCTATACCACTTATCTGGAGCTAGTAAATTAATCTTCTTCATCTTGGTATCAGTAGCTTGCATGACAACTTATGACACACGCTTGATTGCACTTGTTGCTGTGACTTCACTTTTGTTATTTAAATTGGCAAATATTCGCTGGAAACAAGTATCATTTGTGATTAAGTTCATTGGCTTCTTTGCGCTTTTGAATGTGATAATGGTCTATTTATTTGAACCAAGTTATGGTGAGAGTATATACGGTGCTAAAACGGTCTTATGGCAAGGTTACGGTCGTTTCTATCTAACTAGTCAGGAATTATTTTATCTCTTTAATTTGGCCTTAAAATACTTCTGTACAGTACCTTTAGCAGTTCTATTTTTGATGACAACGCACCCTAGTCAATTTGCTTCAAGCCTTAATCAAATTGGTGTTCCTTATAAGGTGGCTTATGCCGTTAGTTTAACACTACGCTACATTCCAGATGTTCAGGAAGAATTTTACATGATTCGAATGTCTCAAGAAGCGCGAGGACTTGAATTATCTTCAAAAGAGAAATTGATGAAACGTATTAAAGGAAATTTACAAATTGTGATTCCTTTGATTTTCAGTTCTCTTGAACGTATTGACACGGTTTCAACAGCGATGGAGTTGCGCCGTTTCGGGAAAAATAAAAAGCGTACTTGGTACACTTATACAAATTTCACTTCAGCAGATATTATGACAATTGTTTTAGCTGTTTTGATTGTGGCAGTGACATTGTTACTTTTTAAATGGAATCATGGTAGATTTTACAATCCATGGCAATAAAATAGAAAAGCGTAATGCTCTTTAGAGCATTACGCTTTTCTGTTTATTTTAAGTAACCAAGGTAATCGAATTTTTCAAAGGTATCATCACTGGCGATTGCAATGACTTCTGTATCAGCTTCAAATGCTTTGTTGGGATCGATGTGAGTATCGATAGCTGATGATGTTGTTTGACGAGTGCCAATGATATTGATTTCGTATTTGTTTCGAATATCTAGTTGAATTAGATTTTTACCAACCCAAGAATCTGGAACAGAAAATTCTACCATGGCTAATTTTTCTTCCAAGTGAACAATGTTTTCGATGTGGTGGCGAAGCATATTGGCAGCGACACGTTTACCTGAGTCACGTTCTGGCATGATGACTTTGCTAGCCCCGATACCGTAAAGAACTTCTTCATACGTTTTGGTTTTAGCTTTAGCAATGATATTTTTCACACCAAGTTTCTTACAGTGCATTACCGCTAGAACAGATGATTCGAGGTTATTACCAGTAGCGACCACGACAGTGTCACATTGGTTAATCCCAAGAGCTTTCAAAAAGTCAATGTCAGTAATGTCTCCAACGGCAGCTTTTTTGACCACGTCAGAAACATTTTGAACAAAGCTTGGGTTGACGTCGATTGCGATAACGTCTTGTTCAAATTTACTAAGTTCTTTGGCGACATTTCGTCCGAAAATCCCAAGGCCAAGAACACCAAATATTTTTTTTCGCATAAATTTCCCTTTCTAACCGACGGTAATATTTGTCTGTGCGTATTGAATATCTTTTTCTTTCTTTTGAAGTAGGCTAAGAAGAACGGTAAGCGGACCGACACGTCCGATAAACATCATAGCCATGATAATAAGTCTTCCACCAGTTGATAATTGTGGTGTTAAATCCATGGAAACCCCGACCGTAGCAATGGCAGAGACAGCTTCGAATAGCAGTGCCAAAGGGTCGTGATGTGGTTCTAGTTGAAGAAGAAGCACATAGCCAACAATTAAGACTGAGAAGAAGAAAATCAGAACTGTCAACGTTTGTTTGATGACACGATTTGGAATAATGCGGTGGCGGAAAGTTACTTCTGTTTGACCAGCTAATTCTGATTTAAAGAGTAAGAAAGTAATGGCTACCGTTGTCACTTTCACCCCACCAGCAGTACCGCCTGGAGCACCACCGATAATCATCTGAATTATGTAGAGGATGTTAGTGGCGGGATGAGTGTCCAGATAAGAAATGGTTGCAAAGCCAGCGGTCCTCATTGTGACCGCTTGAAATAAGCTAACCATAAATTGCTGGAGTAGATTGTATTGCCCAATGGTTTTAGGGTTATTAGCCTCGATAAGCCAAGTTAGCACTGTTCCTAGAAGTAAGAGAACAGCTGTAGTGGTAAGCACCAAGCGTGTTTGATTGCTTAGTTGGCGTGTAAAAGTTTTGAAGCGATATGGTCTATCCGCAAAGAAGTGCTTGATAGCTCTTTTGATATCAACCCAAACAGCAAAACCAATCCCCCCAGAAATAATCAAAGCCATAAAGAGTAGATTAAGCAGTGGATTGAGAACAAAAGGTTTTAAACTATCTCCACCAAGGTTATCAAAACCAGCATTACAAAAAGCAGAAACTGCAAGGAAGATAGCATTGAAAATTCCGTGTCCCAGTCCGAATCTCGGAATAAAATCGATGAGAAATAGCGCTGCAATCAAGCTTTCAATAATAAAGGTAATCTTATAAACGTTGAACAAATAACGTTTAAGGTGACCACTATTGTCATAACTAAGGGCGGATTGTAAGATATGTTGTTCAGATAAGTTCATCCTTTTTCTAAGGATATAGGTACTAACGGCAAGCAAGGTTACCAATCCAAGACCACCAATTTGCATCAAAATGACAGCAATGACTTGTCCAAGACCGTTGTAAACATCAGCCACAGGAAAGACCGATAAACCAGTCACACAAACCATCGAAACCACTGTAAATAAGTGGTCAAGATATCCTGTTGCTGGGGCGTTTTGGTAGTGGGTAATAGGAAGTGATAACAAGATGCTTCCTATCAAGATGACAATCAAAAAACTAAAGGTTAACCGTTGAGTGCCAGATAGCCGTTTTAAAAATCTAGTCAATTGAAATATCCCTTTCTATAAAGATAGCAATTAAGTGGCTATTATAGCAAGCCACATCGTCCCATTAAAGAGGTTTTTTATTTGGCATACCCGCTTTTCGTGGGTATTTGTTTGGTGTTTCTTTTTTCTTTTCAAGAATAGTGATTTGACGACTATCACCATTTGGTAATTCATAGTGATAGTTTTCAATAAGTTTTGAAAAGAGGACGGACATAGCATTTTTAGCATCAGCTAATTCTTCTTCGGCAGCAGAAGCTTTAAGTGCAATCAATTGACCGCCGACTTTCAAGAAAGGAATAGTTAATTCTGTTAGAACTTGAAGACGGGCAACAGCGCGTGCTGTTACGATATCATAGCTAGCGCGAAAAGCCTTATCTTGTCCATAATCTTCAGCGCGTCCATGGTAGAAGTGAACACCGTCTAAACCAAGTTCATCAGCCAAACGATTAAGGAAATTGATGCGTTTGTTTAGTGAATCGATGATTGTCACATCAATAGCTGGGCACAAGATTTTGATAGGAATACTTGGAAAACCAGCTCCAGCTCCAATATCCAAGAGGCGAACATCTTGGTTAGTGATTTTGCCTTGCAAAACAGGTGCAATAGAATCGTAAAAGTGTTTAAGATAAACGCCTTCTTTGTCAGTGATGGCTGTCAAATTGATTTTTTGATTCCATTCAACCAAAAGCTCGAAGTAGCGTTCAAATTGTTTCTTTTGAGTATCAGTCAAGTCAAATCCTTGCTGACGAAGTTTGTCATAAAATTCTTCAGGTGTCATATTGTTTGTTTAAAGAAAGTGATTTAAACTCCTTTTCTTTAATTGTCCTTTCCATTTCAATCTATATCACCTTATTTTACCATAAAAAGTTTTGGAGTGATATCTATGACCTGTTTTGGATACGGTCAATTTTAGCAGACTTTAGCTAATTTCTTTTAGATTGTGATGAAAATTGATATAATGGTTTTGAAAAGATTTAAATCGTTTTCGTGGGAAGCTTTTTACCTAGAGCCTTGGGGTTAGAAAGCTTAATTCAGTTAGAATGGGTGTCATACCCGAGGAGGAATTTATGATTTTTATTATTATTGCTATCATTGCCGTCCTAGTACTCTGGGGAGTTACTGCTTATAATGGACTTGTGAAAAGCCGCATGCAAACCAAAGAATCTTGGAGTCAAATCGATGTTCAATTGAAACGTCGTAATGACCTGATTCCAAACTTAATTGAAACAGTTAAAGGTTATGCTGCTTATGAAGAAAAAACATTTGCTAAAATTACAGAATTGCGTAGCCAAGTAGCACAAGCACAAAGCCCTGCAGAAGCAATGCATGCTTCAAACGCTCTTACAAAACAATTGTCAGGCTTGATTGCTGTTGCTGAAAATTATCCTGAACTTAAAGCAAATAATAGCTTTATTAAATTGCAAGACGAATTGACAAATACTGAAAATAAAATTTCTTATTCACGTCAATTGTTCAACACAACTACAGCAAACTACAACGTGAAGTTGGAAACATTCCCAACTAATATTATTGCAGGTCTTTTCGGATTTAAACCAAGCCAATTTTTGGAAACACCTGAAGATGAAAAAGAAACACCAAAAGTATCATTTGATTTTTAATCAATTCAAAAAATAACTTTTAAGACAAGTTATCTTAAACGAAAGGAATATAAAGAGTCTCTTTAGGTGGTTCAATGAGCTTAGAGAGACTCTTTCATTATAAGAGAAAATTATGTTATATGATCAAATTGCCAGCAATAAGCGCAAGACAGTTGTTTTGCTCTTTGTCTTCTTCTTGATTTTAGCAGCTATCGGTGCAGCAGTTGGATACCTTTGGTTAGATAGTTTAAGTTTTGGTGTTGTCATTGCTCTGATTATCGGTGGTATTTATGCAGTGAGCATGATTCTTCAATCCACTAATGTCGTCATGGCAATGAATAATGCGCGTGAAGTGACTGAAGAAGAGGCACCACAACTTTATCATATCGTTGAAGATATGGCTATGGTTGCACAAATTCCAATGCCACGTGTCTTTATTGTTGAGGATGAGTCGCTTAATGCTTTTGCCACAGGGTCAAGCCCTGAAAATGCTGCCGTGGCAGCAACAACAGGTTTGTTAGCTTTGATGGATCGTGAAGAACTTGAAGGAGTTATCGGACACGAAGTTAGCCACATTCGAAATTATGATATTCGTATCTCAACAATTGCTGTCGCTCTTGCTAGTGCTGTGACAATGATTGCAAGCTTTGGAAGTCGTATGATGTGGTTCGGTGGAAGTAATCGCCGCCGCTCTAATGATCGTGACGAAGGAGCTATGGGGATTATTGTGCTCATCTTGTCTTTGATTTCGCTTTTCTTGGCACCACTTGCTGCTACCTTAGTTCAGCTTGCCATCTCACGTCAACGTGAATTTCTTGCCGATGCTAGTTCTGTGGAATTAACACGAAATCCAGAAGGCATGATTAAGGCTCTTCAAAAACTTGAAGACTCATCACCAATGCATCATCCGGTGGACCAGGCTAGTGCTGCCTTGTATATTAATGACCCACTTAAAAAAGGTGAACGATTTAGTTCACTCTTTAACACCCATCCATCTATTGCCGATCGAATCGATCGTCTTCGTCATATGTAAATGGTAAAAGCTCACAAGTTATTGTGAGCTTTTATCCATTATTCATAAGAATTCTAATATAATGAATTTGACATCAATATCATAAAGACAAGAGCTAAAAAAGCTGGTATAATGGTAAGGAAATTTAAAAGAGGTAAAATAATGATGATAGCTATTTCAGAAATAAAGAAAAATACTGAGGGGATTGCTTTTAATGAATCTTTGAATATTAAAGAAAAATTAATGCAACGCTCAAGCGAAGTTTTAGATGTCAAAGCAGTTTCTGTAAACGGAATTGTTTCATACGATGATGGATTGTACCTATTGAATTATCGATTGGATTATACAATTACTTTACCATCAAGTCGTTCAATGCAACCTGTCGATGTTCATCAAGTTGAAGACGTTTCAGAGGTCTTTGTTGAGTCAGCTGACCTTCACGCCAAAGAAGACTTGGTCAAAGAAAATCTTGCTTTAGTATTAGAAGAGGATGTTATTGATTTAGAAGAAAGTGCGATTGATAATATTCTTTTAACAATTCCTATGCAAGTCCTGAGTGATGAAGAACGTCAATCAGATGACATGCCATCAGGACAAAATTGGTCTGTCATGACAGAAGAACAATACGAAGCATTACAAGATGAAAAGAAAAAAGAAAACAACCAATTTTCTGCTTTAAATGGCTTGTTTGAGGATTAATATAATTTTTATTAAAAAGATAAAATTTTCTTGAATTATCGTTTATACTTTGATATACTTTTAGGGCAATATAGTATACTTGGCTGAGTAGGTCATTTTTGAGAATTGTATTAAAAAGGGATAGAGTGATGGATGGATTCTTTCTCATAAATTGATCGAAAATTAAAACGGTAACGATAGCTGTGTACTAGGCAATTATTAGATTTTATAATCTTTACATTAAATAAAAGGTTGGTGACAATGAGTAAAAAGATTTTAATTATTGAGGATGAAAAAAATCTTGCACGCTTTGTGTCTTTAGAATTACAACATGAGGGGTATTCAGTAGTTGTTGAGACAAATGGACGTTTAGGGCTTCAAACTGCATTGGATGATGATTTTGATTTGATCCTATTGGATTTGATGTTACCTGATATGGACGGATTCGAAATTACACGTCGTCTTCGTTTGGAAAAAGACACATCAATTATCATGATGACTGCTCGTGATTCTATTATGGATATTGTTGCTGGTCTCGACCGTGGCGCAGATGATTATATTGTAAAACCATTTGCTATTGAAGAATTACTTGCTCGTGTTCGTGCAGTATTCCGTCGTCAAGATGCTAATTCTAAACAAGACAAAGAAGGTCAAGCAAAAGAAGGTCTCTTAGGTCTTCGTTTGAACCCACAAAATCGTTCTGCAGTTCGTGGTGATGATGAAATTTCATTAACAAAACGTGAATACGATTTGTTGAGCGTGCTTCTTTCAAATGTTAATCGCGTAATGACACGTGAAGAACTTTTGGCAAGTGTTTGGCGTTATGATACAGACATCGAAACAAATGTCGTGGATGTTTACATCCGTTACCTACGTGGTAAAATTGATATTCCTGGTAAAGAATCATATATCCAAACAGTTCGTGGAATGGGTTATATTATTCGAGAAAAATAATGATAAAGTACTTTAAAAAGTCATTATCTAAAAAGATTTCCTTAACGTCTCTTCAGTGGGTTTTGGTTATTTTATCGGTCTTCAACTTGCTTATTTATTTTGGGGTAACTCAGATATTTCTTGAACGAGACCGTTACAATACCGAACAAGCCACTGAAGTTGTTAGGGAGTTTTTGTCTAAAGAAACTTCTTTAACAGAAGAAAAATTATTAGACTTGTTGGAACAGTACAATGCTACAGGTTCACTTGTCGAAGAAGGTAATAAAACTTATATCTTTGATAAGCAGGGTGGCATTGATGACTTGGTTTTTGATAATCAAGATGTTTCCATTTTTAATAAAAATAAACAATTAGTTTTGACAACCAATAAAGTCTTATCAACAATAAAAATTGGAAAAGTTGGTGAAACGATTAAACATCGTTCATCAGCTTTTAATGGTTTTTATCAAAGTGAAAAAGTTTATTTCAAAGATAGCCGTGAAGTTATCGGCTATGTAACGGTTTACCAAGACCCTACGACCTATTATATGGCGCGTCATGTTTTGGTTGTGATTTTGTTGGTTTCTGAACTGATTGAAGCTTGTTTGATTTTTAAAATGTTACTGGTGGTTTCTCATCGTTCCCTAAAGCCTTTAAGAGAGTTTCAAGCGTTTATAGATGAACTTTCTGAAAATCCAAGTGATTTGGCTTTAAGGTCAGATATTAAATCTGGTGATGATATTGAGAGATTATCAACGACTTTTGATAATATGTTAGAGCAAATCGAAGGTTATGCAAGACGTCAGACGCGCTTTGTTAGTGATGTGAGTCATGAATTGCGAACACCGATTGCTGTTATTAAAGGGCATCTAGGTTTGCTTCAACGTTGGGGAAAAGACGACCCTGAAACATTGTGCGAAAGTCTTGATGCTGCTTACCATGAAGCTGATCGAATGTCGATTTTGGTAAATGATATGCTTGATATGGTTCGTGTTCAAGGAAGTTTTGACCTTCATAAAGGTGAAATTACTGATTTGAAACAATCTATTGACCTTGTGTTAGGGAATTTCCGAATCTTGTATCCTGATTTTCGTTTCTCTTTGACATCGACGATTGATGATTGTATCTATGCTGAAATTTACAAACATCATTTTGAACAAGCTATTTTGATTTTAATTGATAATGGTGTTAAATATTCTTCAGGTAGTAGAAATATTCATGTGACTTTGGATGTTTTAGGAGAGAATGCGATTGTAAAAGTTCGTGATGAAGGTGAGGGAATTTCACAAGATGACCTTAACCATATCTTTGAACGTTTCTATCGCACAGATAAGTCACGTAATCGTGTTTCGACACAAGGTGGGCTTGGAATTGGCTTAGCCATTCTTAAGCAAATCGTAGATGCTTATAACCTCAAAGTTAGTGTTAGCAGTGTGGTTGACGAGGGAACTGAGTTTACTTTAGTTATCCCTAGGGTTATGGCAAAATAACATTAAAAGACAGACTGAGCTCTCTTCTCGGTCTGTTCGTTTTTCTAATGAAGTATGTCATGATATTTTGTTAGAAAAGGGAAAGCGACAACTGAACCGGCTTGGACTGGTATTACTTTCATAATGAGTGAATTTATGTTAGAATTAAGTATTAGAATAATTGGTAGAATGGGGTGTTTGTATGCGTTGTCCAAAATGTAATTATAATAAATCGAGTGTCATCGATAGCCGTCAAGCAGAGGATGGTAATACGATTCGACGACGCCGAGAATGTGAAAATTGTCATGCACGTTTTACAACCTTTGAACGCGTTGAAGAACTACCCTTGTTAGTCATTAAAAAAGACGGAACGCGTGAACAATTTTCTCGAGAAAAAATCCTAAATGGTATTTTTCAAAGTGCACAAAAACGTCCAGTATCAAGTGATGATATTGAACAAGTGGTATCTCGTATCGAACAAAAAGTTCGTAGTGAATACGAAAGTGAAGTTCCGAGTACTGTGATTGGTAATCTGGTTATGGATGAGTTGGCAGAACTTGATGAAATTACTTATGTTCGCTTTGCCTCAGTTTATAAATCATTTAAAGATGTTGATGAGATTGAGGAACTTTTGCAGCAAATTACGAATCGTGTGCGTAGCAAAAAGAAAAGAAGTAAGCTAAATGAGACCGATTGATGAATTTTCTTATGTCAAAAACAATAAGGTTTTGTTGGATTCTGATAGTCTAAGTCAGCTATATCATCCTGTTATCGGGAACCATGCTGTGCTTTTGTATGAGTATCTGCTTGCTTTCTTTGATGATGGTATCAAACGTCACAAGTTTAGTGAGATTTTGAATCACTTACAGTTGAGCATGCAAGAAGTCGAGGAAGCTCTGGCTATCTTAACCGCAGTAGACTTACTGGTTTTATACCAAACACGAGATGCTTATGTTTTGAAATTACAACCAGCTTTAAATCGTGAAACGTTCTTAGCTAATGCAATTTACCGTCGTTTATTAGAACAACGGATTGGCGATGTTGCGGTGGCTGAGTTGGATGTGGTTCTGCCTGATGGTGCGCGTGATGTTTCTAAGAAGTTCTCTGATATTTTTTCAGTAGATGAAAATCCAAAAGTGCCTAAGACAGTGTCAAAAAACCATTTTGATTTGGACAGTTTTGAGCGTTTAATGTTACGTGATGGTTTGCAATTCAAAGATGAAAAAGCTGATGTAGTTAAGATTTATAGCCTAGCTGATAAATACATCATGAATTGGTTTGACATTTATCAATTGGCAAAAAGTACGGCTATTAATGGCAAAATTTCGCCACAACGAATGACGGTACAGCTTGAGCAGAAAAAAACAGCTAATAACCAAACCAAAGAGCAATTTGATGCTAAAGAACAAGTGATCATCAGAGAAGCTAAACAAGCTTCTGCCAAGGAATTTCTTGAAAAAATCAAAGCACCCCGTCGTGCTGTGGTTACTGAAAGTGAGCGAAAAGTTTTAGAAGAACTGGCTAATATGGATTTCCTAGATGAAGTCATTAATGTGATGGTTCTTTACACTTTGAATAAAACGCAGTCAGCCAATATCAACAAACCTTATATCATGAAGGTGGCAAATGATTTTGCTTACCAAAAAATTACGACAGCAGAAGCGGCTGTTCTTAAGATGCGTAGTTTCACGCAACGAAATAAAGAACGCAAAGCTAAAGCAAAAGTGACTAAAACTAATGTTCCAGAATGGACAGCAAAAGAATACAAACATGTTGCTACAGTTGAAGAAAAGGCAAAACTTGAAGAGCTTAGACGTAGCATGTTAGAAGATTAAGGAGTGAGTGATGGAAAAAATCGGACAAACCTTGGCTAAACAGCTTCGCCAAAGTCGAACTGATCTTAATGAATTGACTCAAGCTATTTTAGCGGATAAGGAAATTGCTGATTTTATCACGTCAAATGGCTTGACTCAAGAGCAGATTAATCGTAGCCTCCCTAAGTTTAACCAATTTATGGTTGAACGCGAGAAGTTTCAAAATCAAGATGTTTCATATGTGGCAAAAGGTTATAAGCCAGCTCTTAGCATGAATGAAGGATATGCTGATGTCATTTATTTAGAGACTCGCGAGTTGGTAGAAGCTAAAAAACGTCAAGATATTAAAAAACGTGTGACCTTGATTGGTTTGCCAACAAGTCTGAAGCATATTTCAACTGATGATATTGACCTTGGGGATCCTAATCGTATTGAGATTTATAATTATTTGAATGATTATATTAAAAATCTTGAGGACAAACCACAAAAAGGACTCTATGTCTTTGGAACTTTTGGTGTCGGGAAATCTTACTTGATGGCTTACTTAGCAAATCGCCTGTCAGCTAAGTATGGTAAGTCAACAACTCTCTTGCATTTTCCAACTTTTTGTGTTGACATTAAGAATGCCATTAATACTGGTACTGTGAAAGAGCAGATTGACCAGATTAAGCAGTCTGAGATTCTGGTACTGGATGATATTGGTGCTGAGCAACAAAGTTCTTGGATTCGTGATGATGTGTTCCAAGTGATTCTTCAGTATCGCATGCAAGAAAATCTTCTAACGTTCTTCACTTCTAACCTTGATTTTAAAGGACTTGAAGAACACTTCTCAATCTCACGTTCTGGTGATGAAACTTGGCAAGCCAAACGTGTTATGGAACGTATCCGTTATTTAGCTCGAGAAATTCATCTTCAAGGTGAAAATCGACGTTAATTGTACAAATCATTAATAGTGATAATAGATAAAAGAATGTGAAAGGAATTTCGGCGAAGACATCCAAGATGTTTTCGTGTGGCAAGTAGTCACTTAAAGTAGCGCTGAGCTGTTTTAACGAACAGGTATTAAGAATTATGGCTTTACCTACAGTTGCTATTGTCGGACGTCCAAACGTCGGCAAATCGACTTTGTTTAACCGTATCGCAGGTGAGCGTATTTCAATTGTTGAAGATGTCGAGGGTGTTACTCGTGACCGTATCTATACAACAGGTGAATGGCTTAACCGCAAGTTTTCATTGATTGATACAGGTGGTATCGATGATGTTGATGCTCCATTTATGGAACAAATCAAACACCAAGCTGATATTGCGATGACAGAAGCAGATGTTATCGTCTTTGTGGTATCAGGAAAAGAAGGTGTTACAGATGCTGATGAGTACGTTTCAAAAATCTTGTACCGTACCAATAAACCAGTTATCTTAGTTGTCAATAAAGTAGATAATCCAGAAATGCGTAATGATATCTACGACTTCTACTCACTTGGTCTTGGTGATCCATACCCAGTTTCATCTGTTCACGGGATTGGTACAGGGGATGTTTTGGATGCTATCGTTGAAAATCTTCCAGTCGAAGAAGAAGAAGACGAAAATCCAGATATCATTAAATTCAGTTTGATTGGTCGTCCAAACGTTGGTAAATCAAGCTTGATTAATGCGATTCTTGGTGAAGAACGTGTTATCGCAAGTCCAATTGCTGGTACAACACGTGATGCCATTGATACTAACTTTACTGACAGCGAAGGTCAAGAATACACAATGATTGACACCGCTGGTATGCGTAAATCTGGTAAAGTTTATGAGAACACTGAAAAATACTCAGTAATGCGTTCAATGCGTGCCATTGACCGTTCAGACATTGTTCTTATGGTTATTAACGCTGAAGAAGGTATTCGTGAGTATGATAAACGTATTGCTGGTTTTGCTCATGAAGCTGGTAAAGGGATTATTATTGTTGTAAACAAATGGGATACTATTGAAAAAGATAATCATACAGTTGCTAAATGGGAAGAAGATATTCGTGATCAATTCCAATTCTTGTCATATGCACCAATTATCTTCGTATCTGCTGCAACAAAACAACGTTTGAACAAATTGCCTGAAATGATTAAGAAAATCAGCGAAAGCCAAAACAAACGTATCCCATCAGCTGTTCTTAACGACGTTATCATGGATGCGATTGCGATTAATCCAACGCCAACTGATAAAGGTAAACGTTTGAAAATCTTCTACGGCACGCAAGTTTCCGTTAAACCACCAACGTTTGTTATCTTTGTTAACGAAGAAGAGCTTATGCATTTCTCATATATGCGTTTCTTGGAAAATCAAATCCGTGCAGCTTTCGGTTTTGAAGGTACACCAATCAATTTGATTGCCCGCAAACGTAAATAATAAAATTTAAAAGCACCCTAATGGGCGCTTTTTTGATGTATTTTGATAAATTTCACTAAAAATAAAATCAAAAAGTCATTTTTTCAAGCTAAAGAGGCTTGAATTTGATATAATTAAAGGATAAGGAAAAAGGTGGTGGCTTAGATTGGGTAGAATGATTCCAGGTCGAATTCGCAATCAAGGTATAGAACTTTACGAACAAGGTTTGGTTGAAATTATCAGTAAGCGAGAAGATTTAATTCAGGCAAAGGTTGGCGAACATCATCTTCAATACTCATTAGAAGATGAACAAGTGAGATGTGATTGTGACTTTTTTGCCAAGAAAAAATATTGTGAGCATTTAGCAGCCGTAGAATATTATCTTAAAAATAATTCAGAAGGAAAAGTGTTGTCAGATGAACTGAGCTCACATCAAGAAACACAACAAGAAACCAAGAAGAATACTTCGTTTGGTAGTGTTTTTTTGGATGGTTTGGTTATTAATGATGACGATACCACAAAATATCGTCTAGCAGCTCATGGTAGTCAAAGTCCCTATTCATCCGATTATTGGTGGACTCTAAAAATTAACCGATTACCAGATGAGCGTTCTTATGTCGTTCGTGACATAAAAGCTTTTTTGACCGTTGTTAAAAATGAAGGGTACTATCAAATTGGGAAAAATTATTTTGAGCCTTTGTCATTGATCCAATTTGACGAGCCTAGTCAAGAATTAATCCAATTTTTGTGGCGAATCTTGCCAGATGGTGACCATCTTGATATTGATTATATTTTGCCAAATCATGGCCGAAATCTATCATTAACAAGTGGAACTTTTGAAAAAGGTATCAACCTCTTTAATGACCTTTATGATTTTTCATTTGAACACAATCATCAAACGTATGGGCAGCTGATTTTTAGACCACTAAGTGGTTCAGAAGACTTAATTCAATTTAAAGTGGTGGTTCATCGTCAATCAATTGAATTAATCATTAGTGAAAAAGAATATCAACCGCTCTTTAATAATACCTTTTTGTTCACAAATGGATTTATTTTCAGTTTGAATTTGAAGCAACAAAAGATTTTAACGGCTATTCGTAGTTTGCCAATTGAGGCTGATTTGGCAAAACATTTGTTCTTTGATTTAGACGACCAAGCAAAATTAGCTGCTAGTCTTTTAGATTTTAAAGAACTGGGTAAGGTTGAAGCGCCGAAGAGTTTTGATATTCGTGATTTCAAAGTAACTTTTTACTTAGAACTCAATGAATACCGAGAAGTTGCATTGCACGTCTCTTTTGATTATGGCAATGTCACTGTTCATAGTAAACGTGAGCTTGAAGAATTACCGTTTGCCAGTCATTTTAAACATGAAGAAAAAGTCTTTAGGACCTTGGAAGCTAATGGTTTTTCAGCTTCATTCTTGTCTTACCATGCGCCGCTAGCTGATAAGGATTTGTACGATTTCTTCACACGAACTTTGGAACAATTAGCACGACTAGGCCAGGTCACTTTGTCTGATGAGCTTGAAGAAATGCGTCAATTTGAAGAACCACAGGTTTCTGTTCATACTAAAGGTGGTCTGCTAGATATCACATTTGATTTTTCAACGGTTTTTGAAAATGATATTGATAATGCCTTAGAAGCACTCTTTAAAAATCAACCTTATTTTGTCAATGGAGCTGGTAAGTTAGTTGTCTTTGATGAAGAAACTCAGCGTGTTAGTAGCACTCTTCAAAACTTACGTGCCAAACAACTGGATAATGGGCATTTGCAGTTAGATGCTATTTCAGCTTTCCAAATTTCAGATTTGTTCCAAGGAAATGATCGCATTTCCTTCTCAAAAGAATTTGAACAATTAGCACATGATTTAACACATCCAGAAGAATTCGAGGTCACTTTGCCACCTCTACAAACACAATTGCGTGATTACCAAATGACTGGTGTTCGTTGGATGTCCATGCTTGACCACTACGGCTTTGGTGGTATTCTAGCCGATGACATGGGACTGGGTAAAACCCTTCAAACCATTGCTTTTCTAGTTTCGCACTTAAAAGAAGAAACGCGTATTTTAATCTTATCACCGTCAAGTTTGATTTATAACTGGAAAGACGAATTCACTCGCTTTGCGCCTGAGATTGACGTGGCTGTTTCTTATGGTTTAAAAGCTGTGCGTGATGAAATTATCACTGAAAATCATCAGGTGGTGATTACAAGCTATTCTTCTTTCCGCCAAGATTTTGCAGAATACAATCAGTTGAATTTTGATTATTTGATTTTGGATGAAGCACAGGTGATGAAAAACACCCAAACGAAGATTGCGCATTACTTGCGTCAATTTAAAGTTAAAAATTGCTTCGCCCTTTCAGGAACGCCAATTGAAAATAAACTCCTTGAAATTTGGTCAATTTTCCAAATCGTATTGCCAGGTTTATTACCAGATAAAAAACGCTTTTTGAAAATGGATGCCAAACAAGTCGCACGATTTATCAAGCCATTTATTATGCGTCGTCGCAAAGAAGAAGTTCTGCCAGAGTTGCCAGATTTGATTGAAATCAATTATCCAAATGAGCTTGACCGCAAGCAAAAAGCCATTTATCTTGCGCAGCTCCGTCAAATGCAAGAAACCATTGCTGGAGCTTCAGATGCGGATATTAATCGTCGTAAAATCGAGATTTTATCAGGAATCACACGCCTGCGTCAAATCTGTGATACCCCAGCGCTCTTTATGGATTATCAAGGAGAAAGTGGAAAACTTGATAGTCTTCGTGATTTGTTAACGCAAATCAAAGAAAATGGTCACCGAGCACTTATCTTCTCACAATTCCGTGGCATGCTAGACATTGCTGAAAAAGAGATTGAAGAAATAGGTTTAACTTCTTATAAGATTACTGGTTCGACCCCAGCTAATGCTCGTCAAGAAATGACTCGTGCCTTTAACAATGGTTCAAAAGATACCTTCTTGATTTCTTTGAAAGCAGGAGGAGTTGGCTTGAATCTAACAGGGGCTGATACAGTTATTTTGATTGACCTTTGGTGGAACCCAGCGGTGGAAATGCAAGCCATCAGCCGTGCTCACCGTATTGGTCAAAAAGAAAATGTTGAAGTCTATCGTTTGATTACGCGCGGGACTATTGAAGAAAAAATCCTTGAGATGCAAGAAAGCAAGAAAAATCTTGTCACGACAGTTCTTGATGGTAATGAAACAAGAGCAAGCATGACCATCGAAGAAATCAAGGAAATCCTTGGATTAGAGCATTAAGTTTTAAGTCAGTCTAACCTTTAAGGGAGACTGACTTTCTTTTTATGAAAACTTTGAAAAATGTAATGAATTAGTTTATAATAAAAATGCTACAAAGTTGGAGCTACGTTTAAAAAGTTAGGGGCTTAGGCCTAGTTTTTAAGCGCTAGCACTTAGTTACTAGGACGAGGGGTTGTCAAGGATAAGTTCCCCATATTTCTTAGTGAGTGATGATAATTAATAAACATAATACGTTAAGAGAGGATGTGACGCTGTGATTAGAAATCAAAGACGCTTTCCGTTTGTTGCAGACGGGGAGCCAGTAAGCAATCCACCCAAAGTAATGGCTTTATATGAAAATGAAGATTTGATTACCAATATTCACGGAGCTTATCAAGATAAAAACTATGATGATGTTACTAGAGACTATAATTTTGTTGGCAAAGATGAACAAGATGCCAGCCGCATAGAATCGGTGACTCAAGGTAAATCTTATGCTGAGTTAGCGCGTGAAGAAGCAAGACGTGATATTCGAAGAAAACGTCAAGCTTATCTTTCAAAAGAAGTTAAAGCGCCTTCTAAGGCAGCTTTACAGCAACAGCTTAAGGCAACATTGCCTAAGAAAACAGCAAAGCCTACAAGCAGTCTGAGTCATTTAACCGAAAGGTTGCATCAAGATGATTATATCTTGGCAGAAATTCCCGTAACTTATAAAAAGCCAGATAATTCATCAACAACTAAACCTAAGAAAAATAATTATGACTTCTTAAAAGAAAGTCAAATTTATAATAAGGAAGTCTTGCAAAGTCAAAGAGAACACAAAGTGGCTCAAGAATTGAATTTAACACGCTTTGACGATGCAAAATAAACTGCACTGCAGTTGTATATAGAGGAGAAAACATGTCTAAAACCTATCATTTTATCGGAATTAAAGGATCTGGTATGAGTGCTCTTGCTTTGATGTTGCACCAAATGGGACACAAAGTTCAAGGAAGTGACGTTAGTAAATACTATTTCACACAACGTGGTTTAGAACAAGCAGGAATTGAAATTCTTCCATTTTCTGAAGACAACATCACATCAGATGTTGAATTAATTGCCGGTAATGCTTTCCGTGAAGATAACAATGTCGAAATTGCCTATGCTGTCAAAAATGGTTTCAAATTCAAACGTTACCATGAATTCCTCGGTGATTTCATGCGCCAATTCACAAGTTTTGGTGTAGCAGGTGCACACGGAAAAACATCAACAACAGGTTTGATGGCACATGTTCTTAAAAATATTACAGATACATCATACTTAATTGGTGATGGTACTGGACGTGGTTCAGCTAACAGCAATTACTTTGTCTTTGAATCTGACGAATACCAACGTCACTTCATGCCTTACCACCCAGAATACTCAATCATCACAAACATCGACTTTGACCACCCTGATTATTTCAAGAGCATTGATGATGTTTTCGATGCTTTCAATGATTACGCAAAACAAGTTCAAAAAGCTTTGTTCTTGTTCGGTGATGATCCATATCTTCGTAAAATCACATCTGATGCAGATATTTACTACTATGGATTTAAAGATAGCGATGATTTTATGGCTTATGATGTTGTTCGTACAACAAATGGATCTGCTTTCAAAGTAAAACATGGTGAAGAAGAACTTGGTTCATTCCACCTTCCAGCTTTTGGTCGCCACAATATCTTGAATGCCACTGCTGTTATCGCTAACCTTTACGTAGCTGGCATTGATATTGAATTGGTAGCAGAACACATGAAGACATTTGGTGGTGTTAAACGTCGTTTCACTGAAAAAGTGATTAACAACACAACTATCATTGATGACTTTGCACACCATCCAACTGAAATCATTGCAACACTTGATGCGGCACGTCAAAAATACCCAAGTAAAGAAATCGTGGCTGTTTTCCAACCACACACATTCACACGTACAATTGCACTTTTAGATGAATTTGCAAATGCTTTGAATCAAGCTGATTCAGTTTACTTGGCACCAATCTATGGTTCAGCACGTGAAGTTGATCATGGTGATGTTAAAGTAGAAGATTTAGTTGTTAAAATTAATAAATCAGCTAAAGTTATCATTCTTGAAAATGTATCACCATTGCTTGACCATGATAATGCTGTTTATGTCTTCATGGGTGCTGGTGATATCCAAATGTATGAACGTTCATTTGAAGAATTGTTGGCAAGCTTGGCTAACAACACACAATAATAACCAATTATCTTGAAAAGGAGCGAAAGCTCTTTTTCTTTTGTGGGGGATTTTATGATTATCAGAAATGTACGCCTTGAGGATTTAGAGGCTATCGTAGCTATTGAGCGTGAGAATTTTTCTGCGCAAGAAGCAGCAAGTCAAGAGGATATGAAAGAGCGCATTTTGACCATTCCAGATACTTTCTTGGTAGCTGAGCTTGATGGAGAGATTTGTGGTTACATTGAAGGACCGGTGATTGGACAACGTTACTTAACAGATGATTTATTCCATCACGTTGTTAAAAATCCTGACCACGGAGGTTTTATTGCTATTACGAGTCTTTCGATTGCTCCTGATTTTCAAAATCAAGGTTTCGGGATGGCTTTGCTTGCTACGATGAAAGATTTAGCTGTTGCTAGAAAGTGCATAGGTCTCACCTTGACCTGTCATGAGCAGCTTATCCCTTACTATGAGAGAAATGGTTTTATCGATGAAGGAGAGGCAGACTCAGCACACGGTGGAACCACTTGGTTTAATATGGTTTGGGAGTCTCCAGCGGTAGCATAAGAAGTGACAGAGTGATTGTTAAAAATAGATAACAAAGACTGCTGCGAGTTGATTTTCGCTATATTTTAGGATATAATGGCGATTGTTTAAGAGTAGGAGGATAAGCTTTGACCGAATTTAACGACGATAAGCCAAAAACTCAAAAAGAAAAAAGTTTTAAGGAGCAAATTTTAGCTGAACTTGAAGAAGCTAATCGCTTACGCAAGCAACATGATTTAGAACTTCGCCAAAAGGAAAAAGAAACAGAAGAATTTGCGCGTCGAACGGCTGAACTAACGGCTGAATATGAAGCAGAAGATCGAAGAGAGCGTCAAGAGGCTAAGATTCGAGAAGAAAAACGTCGCCTTGAAGAGAAAGCGAAAACTGCTTTCGCTGAGAATCAGATTGAAACCAAAATAGATAATCAAAAAATTAAAGACGTACTGAGAAATATCGATCAGACCTTTAACCCTGATGGAGCAGAGTCAGCTAAGGCTGATGATGAACAAGAAAGTTATCTTGTGAGAGCAACAGATGGTGTAGGTTATGATGGTAATCCAGATATTTCTGATATCCCTTCAGGTGAGTCTGAATCAGAAGATAATCTTCAATTTGAGCAAGATTCTGACCAATCAGATGAAACAGAGACAGACTTGGAGAATAAAGTGGGAACAAAACGCAGAAGAAAACGTCAAAAGACAAATAGTTTAGCAGGAAAAATTGCTTTATTTTTAATTTCAGCAATTATCATTGCCTTAATCGCAACAGGTTTCTTTGTATACCGCTATGTTGACAGTTCTATTAAGCCACTTAATAGTTCATCAAAGAAATACATTACGGTTGATATTCCAGAAGGATCTGGGAACAAATACATCGGGCAAATCCTTGAAAAATCTGGTGTGATTAAGAGTGCAACTGTCTTTAATTACTACACAAAATTTAAAAATTACAGCAATTTCCAAAGTGGATACTATAATTTGCAACCAAGCATGGATTTGGATGAGATTTGTAAACAACTTAAAGAAGGTGGAACACCTCAACCAGAAAAACCATCACTTGGTAAAATCTTGGTAACTGAAGGTTATACGATCAAGCAAATTTCTGAAGCTGTGACTAAAAATTCAGCTAAGAAACATGCTTCAACGCCATATACGGCTGATGATTTCTTGAAAGTCGTTCAAGATGATGCCTTTATTTCAAAAATGGCAGCTAAGTATCCAAAACTTTTAGGTAGTCTTCCTGAGGCTGATAAAGTAACTTATCGACTAGAAGGGTACCTTTTCCCAGCAACGTACAGCTACTATGAAAAGACAAGTATGGAAGATATTGTTGAGGACATGATTTCAACAATGGATTCTTACATGTTTCAGTACTACGATACTATTGCTGCAAGTGGAAAATCAGTTAATGATGTTTTAACACTTGCATCATTAGTTGAAAAAGAAGGTTCAACTGATGATGATCGCAGAAATATTGCTAGTGTCTTCTATAATCGCATGAATAATAACATGCCACTCCAAAGTAATATTGCTATTTTGTATGCAATGGGTAAACTTGGTGAAGAGACGAGTCTAGCGGCTGATGCAAGTATTGACACATCGATTGATTCACCGTATAATGTTTATACCAACACTGGTTTGATGCCTGGTCCGGTAGACGCTCCTAGCCTATCAGCTATCGAAGCAACCGTTAACCCTGCTTCAACGAATTACTATTACTTCGTTGCAGATGTTAAGACAGGTAAAATCTACTACTCAGAAAACTTTGATGACCACAAAGCTAATGTTGAAAAATATGTTAATAGTCAAATAAATGAATAATTGATGACAAACATGGTGTGACTAACATCATGTTTGTATTTGTAGATTATCCAAAAAATAAATTTTTAGAAAAGAGATAGAAAATGGCAGAAAAAACTTATCCAATGACCCTTGCTGAAAAAGAACAACTTGAACAAGAATTAGAAGAACTAAAATTAGTTCGTCGCCCAGAAGTTGTTGAACGTATTAAAATCGCTCGTTCATACGGTGACCTTTCAGAAAACTCTGAGTATGATGCAGCAAAAGACGAACAAGCATTCGTTGAAGGTCAAATCCAAAACATTGAAACTAAAATCCGTTATGCTGAAATCATTGATAGCGATGCTGTAGCAAAAGATGAAGTTGCTATCGGTAAAACAGTTACTGTTCAAGAAGTTGGAACAACTGATAAAGATGTTTACCACATCGTTGGTGCTGCTGGTGCTGATATCTTCTCAGGTCGTATCTCTAACGAAAGCCCAATCGCTCAAGCTTTGATTGGTAAAAAAACAGGTGACATCGTGACGATCGAATCACCTGCTGGAAGCTACGATGTTGAAATCATTAGCGTTGAAAAAACTGCTTAATCATAAAAAAAGGCTGTTAAGCCTTTTTTGTTTGTTCTGTTATTAAAAGGAAACTAAAACACCAGAAATAATTTTCTGGTGTTCTGGTTTATGAATTATTTACGGTGACATTGTTTACCAGCGTTACGGTTACTTTTCTTAGGTTTATTAAGTTGAGTTGTTGCAGCAGGTGTAACGTCTTTACGTTTAGTTGATTTGTAAGTTTTTGGAGGGTTCTTTTCAAATTCTTCAGCGATTTGTTTACGAAGTTTTGGTTTAATGATAAACATTGTAATCAATTGTTGAATGATTGAGAAGAAACCACCGACTAACCAGTAAAGGAGAACGCTTGCTGGCATGCTCATACCAAAGAAGACCATCATGAGCGGCATAACATACATTGTTCCCTTCATGGCTGCACGTTGTTCTTCAGCGACAGCTTGCATTGATAACCATGATTGGAAGAAGTAGAGGATAGCGATAACGGCTGTTAGTGGCATACTACGGCTTCCAAGGTCAATGCCTAGGAAAGTACTTCCAGAAACACCTTGTGTGTATTGAGCTGCGAAGTACATAGCTGAGAAGAATGGCATTTGAACAAGAAGTGGAAGACATCCCATACCGCCAAGCATGTTAATTCCATTTTCTTTTTGAGCAGCCATCAATTCTGTTTGAGCAGCCAATTTTTCTTCTTGAGTAGTTGCATTACGCATGCGTTCGTTGATTGGTGCAAAGATTGGTTTTAAATAAGCCATCTTTTCTGATTGGTAGCTTGCTTTCCATGATTGGTAAAGTCCAAGCGGAAGAATGATACAACGAACAATGATTGTTACTAAGATAATGGCTAAGCCAAATCCAAGGTCCATGTTGTTGGCAAAGTATTGGATAAGTTTTGCCGTTGGTTCACCGAGCAAGTGCCAAATAGTTCCTGTTGGGTTACCATGTGAATCTCGGCTGACACAACCACTTAGTAAGAACAATAACGATAAGCTTAGTCCTGAGAAGAGGACGCGATTTAGTTTCTTTTTCAATTGATTGTTTCCTTTTATTATAATATCCTACTATTTTACTGTTTTTTCTGCATTTTCTCAATACGTCTGTAGTCTTATTTATAGAATTAGTTGGCAATTTGGAAATCAGTGTAATCTTTAAAATTTGCCATTTTGACGTCGACGTAGGTTACTTTTGCCCATTTAGATGGTCCTTTGCGAATTTTTTGAATAAATTTTGCCATTTTAGCGGAATCGTCGGACTGGGCGAGGATTTCAACGGTACCATCATCATTATTCCAGACGCGACCGTAAATATCACCTAGACTTTGAGCAAGGGCGAAAGTCGAATAACGAAACCCCACTCCTTGAACTCGGCCTGAGACGATTAGACGAACTTTTTTCATCTCAAATTCCTCCTATTATATGCTATAATCTTCTTATGACTATTATAACTTCTAAATCAAATAATCTCATTAAAAAGACTAAAAAATTAATTGAAAAAAAAATACCGCGAACATTCTTACTTGATTGAAGGGTGGCACTTGTTTGAGGAAGCGCAAAAAGCTGATGCAGAATTTTTGAACATTTTTGTTCTTGAAGAGTTTTCAGACCGCGTTGAGGGCTTATCTCATGTAACTTATGTGACGCCTGAGGTTTTAAAAGAATTAACAGACTCTAAGACACCACAGGGCATTATTGCAGAAGTGGTGATGCCAAGCTTACCGCTAGCTGACTTGAAAGCTGATCGTTACTTGGTATTAGAAGATGTTCAAGACCCTGGGAATGTCGGAACCATGATTCGTACGGCTGATGCTGCTGGTTTGGATGGGGTATTGATTTCTGAGAAAACGGCAGATATTTACAATCAAAAAACTCTTCGTTCAATGCAAGGTAGTCATTTTCATTTGCCAGTTTGGTGTACCAATGTTTATGAAGCTTGCCAAAAATTGCAAAGTCTTGGTGTGCCGTTAGTTGCTACGACGCTTTCAAAAGATTCTGTTGACTACAAGACTGTTGAGCATAAAGGTGAGTTTGCTCTTGTCATGGGAAATGAAGGAAATGGCATTTCAGAGCAAATGACAAAACAAGCTGACATTTTGGCCCACATCATTATGCCTGGACAAGCAGAAAGTTTGAACGTTGCTGTGGCAACAGGGATTGTTCTCTTTAGTTTAATTTAATCTTAAACGTTTTCATATTTTGAATTTTTTAGTTCATCGTTTCAGTCTATTTTAAGCTGATATGCTATAATTAGGGTGAAAGAAGGTGATTCTAATAGGTGCATATAAAAAAGATAAAGAGTTCATGGAACTCGTTGGTCATCTCATCAAACACCCCCGTTTTCAGAAGCTAGATAATATTCCGCAGCATCATTATTCAACCCGTATGGAACATTCAATTAATGTGGCTTATACGAGTTATAAGATTGCTAAAAAACTAGGTTGGGATGAAAAAGCCACTGCGCGTGGAGGTCTTTTGCATGATTTCTTTTATTATGATTGGCGAGAAACCAAGTTTAATAAGGGGCATGCGTGGGTACATCCAAGAATTGCTGTTCGAAACGCTAGAAAATTAACGACTTTAAATAAGCGTGAAGAAGATATCATTTTAAAACACATGTGGGGGGCAACGATTGCTCCGCCGCGTTATAAAGAAGGTTACATTGTGACGATGGTCGATAAGTATTGGGCTGTCAAAGAAGCCATTACACCATTTCGCAATCGTTTTGGTAAGAAAAGACGCTACAGCCGTAAGATTTTACCAAGTAACCATCGTTAATGGATAGAATTTATCAGGAAGGGAGATTCTTTTGAATCAGAACGATATTATTTACACACAGACCGATAGTGGGTTGAATCGCTTTTTTGCTAAAATTTATGGATTAGTTGGTATGGGAATAGGCTTGTCAGCCTTTGTCTCATTCTTGATGCTTTATGTCTTTACTGACAATATGATTAACATCATGACTAATCACCCATTTATTTATTATGGTGCAGTTTTCTTAGAGTTGGCTTTGGTTTTCTTAGCTAGCGGTGCTGCTCGTAAAAATACACCATCTGCTTTGCCTTTGTTTTTATTTTATTCAGCTCTGAATGGCTTTACCTTAAGTTTCATCATTGTTGCTTACACACAAACAACGGTTTTACAAGCCTTTGTCTCATCTGCCTTAGTCTTTGGTGTGATGTCAGTTCTTGGTTTTGTCATTAAAAAAGATTTGTCTGGCTTTGCAAAAGCAGCCTTGGCAGCTTTGATTGGTATCATCATTGCAAGCTTTGTCAATATTTTTATTGGCTCAGGGATGATGAGCTTTGTTATCAGTATTATTTCAGTATTGATTTTCTCAGGGCTTATCGCTTATGACAATCAAATGATTAAGCGTGTTTATGAAGCAACAGGTGGTCAAGTTGGTGATGGTTGGGCTATTTCAATGGCACTTAGTCTTTACCTTGACTTTATCAACTTATTCTTGAATTTACTTCGCTTGTTCGGAAGCGATGATTAATGAATTAACTAGTGCAACTTTGTTTGCACTAGTTTTTTTCGTTTTTCAGACCAAGGTCATTGGTCATTTCTTGTCTTTATGTTATAATGGTCCTAATATTTTGAAAATTCGAGGAATTAATTATGAAAACACCATTTATTTCAGCCAAAGAGCTTCAAAACATTACGAATGAATTTCCAACGCCATTTCACCTTTACGATGAAAAAGGGATTCGTGAAAAGGCTCGCGCTTTGAACAAGGCCTTTGCTTGGAATAAAGGGTTTAAGGAATATTTTGCCGTAAAAGCTACCCCAACACCAGCTATCTTGAAGATTCTACAAGAGGAAAATTGCGGGGTGGATTGTGCGACAGAAGTGGAACTTTTGATGAGCCACAAGCTAGGCTTTACTGATATCATGTTCTCATCAAATAATACGCCAGCGCGTGAATTCAAGTACGCTAGAGAAATCGGTGCAACCATCAACCTTGATGCTTACGAACATATCGCCTTTTTAAAAGAGGTGGCAGGCTTACCAGATACTGTGTCACTTCGATACAATCCAGGTGGTGTTTTCTCGCTTGGAACAGATATTATGGACAATCCAGAAGAATCAAAATTTGGAATGACCAAAGATCAGCTGATTCAAGGTTTTAAAGATTTGAAAGCAGAAGGTGTCAAAAACTTTGGGATTCATTCATTCCTTGCTTCAAACACAGTGACCAATGATTATTACCCAGAGTTAGCCCGTCAGTTGTTTGAATTAGCTGTTGAGGTGAAGGAAAAAACTGGTGTTATGATTAACTTTATCAATTTATCTGGTGGAGTTGGAGTTAATTACCGTCCAGAGCAAAAAGCTAATGATATTGCGGTGATTGGTGAAGGGGTCCACCGTGTCTTTGATGAGGTGTTGGTTCCTGGTGGGCTTGGTGATGTGAAAATCTTTACTGAACTTGGTCGCTTCATGCTGGCGCCACATGGTTTGCTTGTAACCAAAGTTCGTCACCGCAAACAAACGTATCGCACATACATTGGTGTTGACGCCTCAGCTGTTAACTTGTTGCGCCCAGCCATGTATGATGCTTATCATCACATCACAAACATGACAAATTCCAATGGAAAACTTGAGGTGGTCGATGTGGTTGGTTCCCTTTGTGAAAACAACGATAAATTTGCTAAACAGCGTGAATTACCTGAAGCGCGCATCGGTGATACCTTGGTCATTCATGATACAGGAGCACACGGTTTTTCAATGGGTTATCAATACAATGGTCGCTTACGTTCAGCTGAGATTCTTTATCAAGAAGATGGCAGTGCACGTTTAATCCGCCGTGCCGAAACACCAGAAGATTATTTTGCAACCATTAAAGGATTTGATTTTGAATAAGTTATAAGAGCAGTTAGCTAAGGACTACAGATGGCCTTTAGTTAGCTGTTTTTTTATTAAGAAAAAGCTTTCAAGAATTTGTAAACTCTTTCCATTTTTGCTATAATAAATTATGTAAAAACTTAGGAGAAAATATTCATGACAACATTTCTTTGGATTTTGTTAGTTTTGGTTGCTTTGTTTGGTGGCCTTGTTGGTGGCGTTTTTATCGCTCGTAAACAGTTTGAAAAGGAAATCGGTGAACACCCACGCTTGACGCCTGATGCGATCCGTGAAATGATGAGCCAAATGGGTCAAAAACCTAGTGAAGCTAAAATTCAACAAACGTACCGTAACATTATCAAACAATCAAAAGCAGCTGCAGCAAAAGCTAAAAAATAATCTTTACGCTTTGGTTTGAAAAATGCTAAAGGCGGATGACTTATTGTTTGATAGTTTTTGACCTTACATACAAGTCAGTCTTTAACAAACGTTTTCGAGCACAGAGCTCAGAAATGAATGACTCAGTTGGCTCACCAACTGGGTTTTTTCTAAGTCTAATTCCCTTATTAGAAAGAAGATTCTATGGATAATAGACCAATTGGTTTTTTAGATTCTGGAGTTGGTGGTTTAACAGTTGTGCGTGAATTGATGCGTCAACTACCACATGAAGAAATTGTATATATTGGAGACTCAGCAAGAGCTCCTTACGGTCCTAGACCTGCTGAGCAAATTAGAGAATACACTTGGGAATTGGTAAATTTCTTGTTAACTAAAAATGTTAAGATGATTGTCTTTGCTTGTAATACAGCGACAGCAGTTGCTTGGAAAGAAGTTAAAGAGAAACTTGATATTCCTGTTCTTGGTGTTATTTTACCAGGTTCTAGTGCCGCGATTAAATCGACGCGTAACGGTAAAATTGGGATTATCGGAACTCCGATGACCATTAATTCAGAAGTTTACCCTGAAAAGATAAAATCATTATCACCCAAAATGGAAGTTAGCGGTCTAGCTTGTTCCAAGTTTGTTCCAATCGTTGAGTCAAATGAAATGGGGTCAAGTGTTGCTAAAAAAGTCGTTTACGAAAGTTTAGCGCCGCTTGTTGGCAAAGTTGACACATTGGTTCTTGGATGTACGCATTACCCACTACTTCGTCCAATCATTCAAAATGTGATGGGACCTAATGTTAAATTAATCGATAGTGGTGCTGAATGTATTCGAGATGTGTCAGTGTTATTAAATTACTTTGAAATTAATCATAGTCGCACTGAAAATGCTGTAGATCACCATTTCTACACAACAGCAAGTAGTCAGCGTTTTAAAGAAATTGCGGTGAACTGGCTAGGAACTGACATTGATGTGCAACATGTTGATTTGGAAAAGTTGAACAAATAGAAATGAGATGGTAATAAATGGCTGATAAAATTTATGAGTATAAAGATAAAGAAAATTGGTTCCTTGGCGAGTGGGGTGGCTTCAATGCTATTTCAGGTCTTGGAAATGTCTGTGGTGACGATCTTTATGAATTGAGCCAACAAGTCGCAAAACTTGTTGCAAGTAAATGCTGTGGCAAATGTCACGGACACGGTGAAGGCGGCTGCCATAAAGACGAATTTAATGGCTACAACGTCACTGTTGTTAAAAAATCATCTGATTTTCAATTGATTCGCTTTGTTGTTGGCATGATTAACGAAGAAACTAATCGTCATTTAGAAGTGCAACAACGTGCGGGTGCGGTTGTGGTTACTGAGGATGACCAATTGTTATTTGTGCATCTACCAGAAGACGGTGTTGCTGCGTCAGCCTTTTTTGGAAAATCATCTGAAAATGCATTTGGTGATACCATCTTAATTGCTACACGCAATGAAGGTAAAACCAAAGAATTTCGTAAAATGTTTGATCAACTAGGCATCAAAGTTGAAAACCTAAATAACCACCCAGAATTGCCTGAAGTGGAAGAAACTGGAATGACCTTTGAAGAAAATGCACGCTTGAAAGCAGAAACGATTTCAAAATTAACTGGAAAAATGGTTCTGGCTGATGATTCTGGCTTGAAAGTTGATGTCCTTGGTGGTCTTCCTGGTGTATGGTCAGCTCGTTTCTCTGGCCCAGACGCTACAGATGAATCAAACAATGCTAAATTGCTTCATGAATTAGCAATGGTATTTGATATGAAAGACCGTTCAGCGCAATTCCACACAACACTTGTGGTTGCTGCACCAGATAAGGAAAGTTTGGTTGTTGAAGCAGATTGGCCTGGCTACATTGCTATGGAAGCAAAAGGCGACAACGGCTTTGGTTATGACCCACTATTCTTAGTTGGTGAAACTGGACGTCACGCTGCTGAATTGACAGCAGATGAAAAAAATGAAATCTCACATCGCGGGTTGGCTGTTAAGAAATTAATGGAGGCATTCCCAGTATGGAAAGCAGAACAATAATTGTAATGAGTGATTCTCACGGTGACCGTGAGATTATTAGCAATATTAAACAACGTTATCAAGGCGAAGTTGATGCCATTTTCCATAATGGAGATTCTGAGCTACCAAGTTCAGATCCCATTTGGGATGGTATCAAAGTGGTTCGTGGTAATTGTGATTACGATAATGGTTATCCTGAAAGATTGACAACTTATCTTGACGATATTGTCATAGCACAAACTCACGGGCACCTTTATAACATTAATTTTACATGGGATAGATTGGATTTATTTGCTCAAGAAGAAGATGCAGATATCTGCCTTTATGGGCACTTGCACCGAGCAGCAGCTTGGCGTAATGGTAAAACTATTTTTATCAATCCAGGTAGTGTTCTTCAACCTCGTGGTGATGTCAAAGAAAAGCTTTATGCTAAAGTAATTATCACTAAAGACAAGATTAAGGTTGATTTTTACACACGTGACCACAAACTCTATCCGGCACTTTCAAAGGAATTTGACAGATGATAGCAAAAGAATTTGAAGAATTTCTTCTTAGCCATTTGGATCACTACTTGATTCCGGCAGAAGATTTGGCGATTTTTATTGATACGCATAATTCAGACCACGCTATGTTACTTTTAGCTAATAATGGTTATTCACGTGTTCCTGTTATCACCAAAGATAAAGAATACGTTGGAACTATCAGCATTGCTGACATTATGTCTTATCAAGCTAAAAATCAATTGACCGATTGGGAATTGGCTCAGACTGATATTGGTAAGATGGTTAATACCAAATTACAAACCATTAGTGATACTTCAAGCTTAACGGATATTATGCATTTGTTAGTGGACTATCCTTTCTTGCCAGTCTTAGATAAAAATAACCACTTCCTAGGCATTATTACACGTAAATCGATTCTAAAGGCTGTTAATAGTCTCTTACACGATTTCACTGATTATTATACGATTACCCCGAAAGATGATTGATTTTATCCAAGAATTTATTGACAGTAAGTCTCTCTCAGAGAATTCTAGAAATGCTTATTTTTATGATTTGCAGCAGTTTGTTGAGGCTGTTGATGGCAAAGTCAGCAAAGAAAAGCTGGCGCTTTATGAGCATTCATTGGCACCTCTAAAAATCTCAGCCAAAAAGCGTAAGATTTCAGCGGTAAATCAGTTTTTGTATTTTTTGTATGATACTGAGCGCTTAGATCGTTTTTATAAATTAAGCAATAAAGAAAAATTGGCCACAAAACCGGTTAGTAAGGAGTTGCTGGATTATTCGGCTTTTTATCAAGAAAGTTCGTATCAAGCTGGTCAGTTGATTGCGCTTTTGATGATTGAAATGGGCCTGTCGTCTAGTGACCTTCAAGGCTTAAAAGTTGCTGATTTGGATAGGACTTTTGCTGTTTTGCGCGTGCAAAAAGCTGGTTTGGTCAGAGTGCTAGAAGTTCCTGCAAAATTGCTTGATTACATGACTGCCAATTTGTCTGAAGAACAGATTTATCTTTTTGATAATCAAGGTAAATCTTATTCAAGACAATGGTTCTTCAATCAATTAAAAGCATTTTCGGCTTCTTTAGGTCTGGAAGACTTATCAGCGCAGGACATGCGCCATCAATATGTTTTACATCAAAAAGCAGCAGGAAAATCTTTATTAGAAGTTAGTCGCAATTTAGGGCTTAAGAGTCCAGTGACTTTAGAGAAATTTTATAACTAATGGATATTAAATTAAAAGATTTTGAAGGGCCTCTGGATTTGCTTTTGCACTTGGTCTCTAAATATCAGATGGATATTTACGATGTTCCAATCGTGGAAGTTATCGAGCAGTATTTGACTTATATCTCAACTTTACAAGCCATGAAATTAGAAGTGGCAGGTGAATATATGGTTATGGCCAGTCAGCTCATGCTGATTAAAAGCCGTAAGCTACTTCCAAAAATTGTTGAAACAGAGCCAGAAGAAGATGATCCTGAACAAGAATTGTTGGCACAAATCGAAGAATATCGTCGCTTCAAGGCGATTAGTGAGGAAATGTCAGCACAGCACGATGAACGTGCTAAATTTTACTCAAAACCAAAACAAGAATTAATTTTTGAAGATGCGGTTTTAGCTCATGACAAGACGATTATGGATCTTTTCTTGTCATTTTCACATGTTATGGCTGAAAAGCGAAGAGAATTGAAAAATAGTCATACGGTTGTTGAGCGTGATGATTATCGTATTGAAGACATGATGACGGTTATTTCAGAACGTCTCAGTCAGTCTAAAAAACTTGTTTTGAACAAGGTTTTCAAAGAATGTCAATCTATTCCAGAAATGATTACCTTATTTTTGGCGACTTTAGAATTGATTAAAGTCCATGAGGTGGAAGTAGAACAAAAGGAAAACTTTGGAGATATCGTTTTACGAAGTGTTAGTTGAGTGAAAAAACGATAACCCTTGGTAAACAAAATTAAGAAAGGAAGTTATATGAACTATTTAGCTCAGATTGAAGCCCTTCTTTTTGTAGCAGGTGAAGAAGGCTTGAGCTTACGTCATTTGGCTAGTATAGTTAATTTAACACCAACGGCGCTCCAACAACAACTGGAAAAATTAGCACAGAAATACAAAGCTGACGACTCATCAAGTCTTTGTTTGATTGAGACAGCAGGTTGTTATAAAATTGTGACTAAAGAAATTTTTGCTGATTTGCTTCGTGATTTTGCAAAAGCTCCAGTCAATCAAAGTTTATCACGTGCCAGTTTGGAAGTTTTATCCATTATTGCTTACAAACAACCGATAACACGTATTGAAGTTGATGATATTCGTGGTGTTAATTCTAGCAGTGCTATCAGTAAATTAATGGCTCTAGGTTTAATTTGCGAAGCTGGTAAAAAAGAAGTAATTGGTCGACCAAATATTTATGCGACAACGGATTATTTCCTAGATTTTATGGGAATCAATGACCTAAGTGAGCTGATTGACGTGTCAAATATCGAAGTGGTTAATGAAGAAATGCCCCTTTTTGAAGAGCCAGAATTAGCCCAGGAAGAAACAGAACTCGCTAAAACTGACGAAATGATGTAAAATAGCTAAAAAGCAGTTAAAGGAAAGAATATGAGAATTAATAAATACATTGCCCATGCGGGAATTGCCAGCCGTCGTAAAGCTGAAGATTTGATTAAAAGAGGTTTGGTAACCATCAACGGTAAAGTTGTCACAGAACTAGCTACAACGGTTAAAGCTGGTGATGTTGTTGAAGTTGAAGGGACACCAATCTATAACGAAGAAAAAGTTTATTACCTTCTTAATAAACCTCGTGGTGTGATTTCAAGTGTATCAGATGACAAAGGCCGTAAAACGGTTGTTGACTTGCTACCAAATGTTACAGAACGTATCTACCCTGTTGGACGTTTGGACTGGGATACTACTGGACTTTTGATTTTGACAAATGATGGTGATTTCACAGATGAAATGATTCACCCACGTAACGAAATTGACAAAGTCTACTTAGCTCGTGTTAAAGGACTTGCGACAAAAGAAAATCTTCGTCCATTAACACGTGGTGTTGTTATCGATGGCAAAAAGACAAAACCAGCTCGTTACAACATCATCAAAGTAGATCCTGAAAAAAATCGTTCAGTGGTTGAATTGACTATTCATGAAGGACGTAACCACCAAGTTAAGAAAATGTTCGAATTAGTTGGACTTTTGGTAGATAAATTGTCTCGTACGAACTTTGGGACTTTGGATCTATCAGGTCTTCGCCCAGGTGAATCACGTCGTTTGAGCAAAAAAGAAATCAGCCAGTTACATAATTTAGCTGTTAACAAACAAAAATGAATAAAAAAACTGCTTATTGCGCTTGTTAAATGGTATCAAAAACGGATTTCCCCCATGACCCCTCCATCCTGTCGCTATCGACCAAGCTGTTCGAATTACATGATTATGGCGATTGAAAAGCATGGGCTAAAGGGTGTTCTTATGGGAATTGCACGTATTTTACGTTGCCATCCATTTGTAGAGGGTGGTGATGATCCGGTCCCAGATTATTTTACACTTCGACGCAATAAAGATTTTCGAAGAAAAAAAGAGGAAAGCTAAGGCTTTCCTCTTTTCGATTTTTAATATTTTGACCATGTTTTTGGAATGAAAAGTAGTAACATTGGGTAGATTTCCAAACGTCCTGCAATCATAGCAAATGACATGAGTAGTTTTGAAAACGGACTAAAGATTGCAAAGGTTTGACTTGTTCCAAGCATTGGTCCAATATTGTTAAAGGTTGAAGTAGCTGCACTGACCACAACCATAAAATTATTATTATCTAGTGATAGCATTAAGGTTAGTCCTAAAAGTAAGAAAACATATAATGTCAAATACTTAAGGACACCGTGTTGAATTTCCTTATCAAGTGGCTGTTCGTTGATATGGATAGTCATGATACGGTTTGGATAAAGGGTTGAGAGCACTTGATTTCTTGCGATTTTCGTTAGAATCAGTGCACGCATGACCTTAATACCACCTGCAGTTGATCCAGCAGATCCTCCGACAAACATGAGAAAGAGCAGAATAACCTGAGCAAACAAAGGCCAAACGGTCAAATCAGTTACTCCAAATCCTGTTGTTGTCATGACGTTAGCCACTTCAAATAATGAATTTTTCAAAGCCTTACCAGCGCTTGGGTAAAGGCCACTGACATTCAACCAGATTAGAGCTGTTGCAATCACAACAATCCCAATATAAGTTCTTAGTTCTTCGTCTTTAAAGAATGCTTTAAACTTACGAAGTAATAAGAAATAGTACAAGTTAAAGTTAATCCCAAAAAGGAGTACAGCAATTGAGACAATATTTGTGATTAGTGAACTGTTGTAATGAGCAATAGAATCATTATAGACTCCAAAACCACCAGTACCAGCACAACCCATTGCAGTGATAATACTGTCAAAGGCAGGCATGCCAGCTACCATCAAAATAACCATTAAAATGGCAAACATACTGAGGTAAATGACATAAAGAATTTGCGCTGTTTCTTTCAGTTTAGAAACCACTTTACCAAAGACAGGACCAGGCACTTCAGCACGCATGACTTCCAAGTGGCTATTTTTACTATTTTCCATAATGGCTAGCGCAAACACCAGCACTCCCATACCACCGATAAGGTGGGCGAAACTTCGCCAGAAGACTAGCGAGTGTGATAGCACCGCAACATCAGGTAAAATAGTAGCACCAGTCGTGGTAAATCCAGAAACCATTTCAAAGAAAGCGTCAATGATACTTGGAATTTGTCCTGAAAGTACAAATGGTAGTGCTCCAAAGAAAGACCAAAGTATCCAACACAGAGCAACGATTATGAGTCCCTCTTTGGTGTAAACATGGTAATTTTTGGGCTTGAAAGCCACTCCGAGAAGTCCGATGATAACGAGAATACCAATTGTAATAACAAGGCTATTAATCACTCGCATATTTTCATGGTAGATAAAAGCCACAATCACAGGAACCAGCATCAAAGAAGCTTCAATCAATAGGAGTTTTGCTAGGAGATAACGAACCATACTTTTATTCATAACTTACCTCGCTAACAAATCGTAGATGCGCGTGATGTTTTTCAAGAATGTGACAACGACAATCTTATCGCCAACTTCAAAGATATCCTCACCCGTTGGATAGATAGTTTTACCATTGCGGATGATTGCGGCAATCAGAATATTTTCCTTGAATTTTAGTGATGACAGACTCTTACCTGCCATTTTATTGTTTTCACGAATTTCAAATTGTAAGGTCTCGATACGACCATTAGCGACGTGGTGCATGGCATCGAGGTTTGAGTCTTGGGCGTTCACACGACCACGGATAAAGTGCATCATTGAATCCACGGCAATACTTTTTGGTGTGACAATACTTGAAAATTGGCTAGTGTCAATAATTTCAAGCAAGCTTGTACGGTTAACTTTAGTGATATTTTTTCGTACACCAAGTGTTTCAAGGAACATAGAAGTGATGATGTTTTCTTCATCCACCCCTGTTAGTGTTGCGACTGCATCAAAGTTTTCCACACATTCTTCCAAAAGCACACTTTTAGCCGTACCGTCACCTTGGACGACATGGACGTTTGGAAATTCTTGGCTGAACATCTGAGCTTGCTCAGGATTATTTTCAATGACCTTAAGATTCACCCTAGTGTTCTTAAGAATGTTGAGCAAGTAGTATGCAATTCGTCCAGCACCAATAATCATCATGTTCTTGATAGATTTGGTTTTTACAGAATTGTGGAAAAGAATCATGTCAATACGACTTCCTGTAACGAAAATCTTATCAGCAGTTTGTAGTGTTGCATCACCATCAGGAATGATTAATTTTCCGCGACGTTCGATAGCACAGATAACTATGTTGCCGAATTTTTTACGGAACTGGCTTAAACTCATGTGGCAAAGTTTGCTGCCATCAGAAATCACAAATTCCATCAGCATGACACGTCCATTGACAAAGTGCTCAACAGAAAGGGCATTTGGAAAGTCAACAGTATTAGCAATATAACGTGCAGTTAACAATTCTGGATTGACCACTAAAGAAAAGCCAAGGAAATTTTTATCTTTGAAATAAGCGTTTGAGTATTCTGGATTACGAACACGGACAACCGTTTCTTTGGCACCCATTTGTTTGGCAAGAACGGCTGAAATCATATTAACTTCGTCTTTATCAGTCAGAGCAATGAAGATATCGCAGTTAGCAACATCAGCTTGCTCAAGAATTTTAAAGTTAGCACCATTACCAACGATTCCCATGATATCGTGACGTTTGGTAATATTTTTTAAAACAGCTTCTTTTTCTTCAATTAAGACGACATTGTGTTTTTCTTCAACAAGAGAGCGACAAAGTGCGGTAGCAACCTTACCTCCGCCGACAACAATTATTTTCATTTTAACCTCCGAAATGTATCGTATCTATATTACTCTATTTTTCCTAAAAATACTAGCCATTCCAACTGTTAACAAGGGATTAAGCTTGATTTATCCAAGCTAACAATGATTGTTAAAATTAGGTTACAAATCATCAAAACGCTTGCGAAATGTCAGTGAGAGAATTATAATGAGTCGTTATCTAATTTTAGGGAGAAATTTCAATGCTTGAAAAGTTACGAAATGTTTTTATTGGTAATCCCCTGGAATCAGCTGGCGAGACTGACGAGGATCATCTGCTATCCAAATCACAAGCCTTGGCTATGTTGTCCAGCGATGCCCTTTCATCTATTGCTTATGGTCCAGAACAAGTTATCTTAATTTTGACAACTATTTCTGCGGCGGCAATTTGGTGGTCTTTACCAATTGGACTTTTGGTTTTGGTATTGTTAGCAAGCCTAACGATTTCTTACCAACAAGTTATCCATGCTTACCCTAAAGGTGGTGGTGCCTACATGGTATCTACGGAAAATTTATCACCAAGTATGGGATTAATTGCAGGTGGTAGTTTGTTGGTTGACTATATGTTGACAGTAGCTGTTTCGGTGTCATCTGGTGCCGATGCGATTACATCAGCTTTTCCAGCCATTAAGGAATTTAATTTAGAAATTTCGATTGTTCTGGTTTTGACTTTGATGTTTATGAATTTGCGTGGTTTGCGCGAATCGGCAAAATCTTTGATGATTCCAGTTTATTTGTTCATTGTAAGTATCTTATTCTTGATTGCATATGGTGCTTTTCAAATTCTGACTGGGCATTTGGATTATACGGCAACAGCACACATTGGTAAAGTGGTTCCAGGAGTGTCTATCATTCTTTTGCTGAGAGCTTTTACCAGCGGTTCAGCTTCACTTACTGGTGTTGAAGCTATTTCAAATGCGGTGCCATTTTTCAAGAAACCAAAAGAAAAAAACGCAGCTGGCACCCTTGCCATCATGTCACTAATTCTTGGGATTATGTTCGCAGGGATTACTTTCCTAAACTATTGGTTGGGAATTACACCATCAGCTCATGTAACTATTTTGGCTCAAATTGCGCAACGTATCTTTGGTGATTCAACAATCGGAAATGCTTTGTTCTATATTTTCCAATTATCAACAGCCTCAATCTTGGCGGTTGCTGCAAATACTGGCTTTTCTGCCTTTCCAATGTTATCTTTCAACATGGCTAAGAACAAATACATGCCTCACCTCTTTATGGAAAAAGGGGCACGTCTTGGATATTCAAATGGTATCATTACCCTAGCAGTTGGGGCAATTGCGCTTCTTTGTATCTTTAATGGTTCAACTGAGCGTCTTATTCCGCTTTATACCATTGGGGTATTTGTCCCATTTGCCCTTTCACAAACGGGGATGGTCATTCACTGGAAACGCAAATTTGGTCAAGGCTATTTGAAACATTCTGTGGCTAATATCTTGGGAGCAATTATTTGTTACCTCATCATTTTGATTTTATTGATTTTTAGAATTGGTGAAATCTGGCCATTCTTCCCAATCATCTTTGTCTTGATGTTCTTGTTCCATTCTATTAAGAATCACTACAAGAATGTTGCTATGCAACTTCGTTTGACAGATGATGTTAAGAATATCCATTATGATGGTAATACGGTTTTGATTTTGGTCGGCAATATGACACAAGCAAGTATTCGTGCTATCAACTATGCTAAAAGCATTGGACAAACGGTTGTTGCCATGCACGTATCAACCTTGGAAACACGTGAAAAAGACTTAGAAGTTGAAGAAGAATTCAAACACTATTTCCCAGATGTTACATTTGTCAATATTGAATCAAACTACCGTGATATTGTGAAACCAACTATGATGTTTGTTCAAAAAATGAATCATGAAGCTAAGAAAAATAATCACACTATGACGGTTATTATTCCAAAATTCATTCCAAAACACAGTTGGCAAAACATACTTCACAACCAAATGAGCCTACGTCTCCGTGCGCGTTTACGTTGGTATGAAGACATTATCATTGCAACTTATTCATATCATTTGAAGAAATAATAAATGTTTAAGAAGCCTTTCATATCAAGGCTTCTTTTAATTTTGTAAAAGAAAAGGCTTACATTAAAAAAGCTTTGAAAAAAGCCGTAAAAACATGACATTTTCGCGTCAAATACGTTGACTTTGCATGTTAAAGTGTTATAATAATTTATAAGAATTCGTTAGTTTAAATCAAACCTGTTATGATTTAAGTTAATAAATTGCCGCCAACCACGCTGTTTGCTGAGCTTGACTCCGGGCAGTGTGGTTTATTTTTATGTCAAAAAACGGAGAGGAATAGTTATGAATATCGAAGAACTTGATTACCAAGAAAAAGCTACTAAGGCTGTCAATCATGTCGTTCTTTTTCAACCACAAATTCCACAAAATACAGGAAATATTGCTAGAACTTGTGCTGCAACCAATACACCACTACACATCATTCGTCCAATGGGATTCCCAATTGATGACCGTAAAATGAAACGCGCAGGGCTTGATTATTGGGACAAACTTGATGTGATATTCTATGATAGCATTGAAAAATTTATGGAAAAATGTGATGGGAAAGTTCACTTGATTAGTAAATTTGCTGAAAAAGTTTATTCTGACGAAAACTACAATGATGGCAACCATCATTATTTCCTTTTCGGTCGTGAAGATAAAGGTCTTCCTGAAGACTTCATGCGAGCAAATCCTGAAAAAGCGCTTCGTATTCCGATGAATGATGAACACGTGCGCAGCTTGAATTTGTCAAATACCGTCTGCATGATTGTTTATGAAGCTCTTCGCCAACAAGCATTTCCAAATTTGGAACTCAGCCACACTTACGAGCATGATAAACTAAAATAAAAGAAAAGTAGTCCTTTAGGACTGCTTTTTGACGTATAAAAATCCAAAAAGTGAGGAGAATCGGCATAAAATCAAGCTTTTTCAGCCAAAAACATTGCAGAGCTTGATTTTTTTTGATATTCTAAGGGTGTCTTCAGGGCAGGGTGAGATTCCCGACCGGCGGTGTTGCCTCTCGTTGTTTGCTAAGAGAACGAGAGCAATGTAAAAGTCCGCGAGCTGCTTGGCAGTTGATCTGGTGAGATTCCAGAACCGACAGTAAAGTCTGGATGGGAGAAGACCAAGAGTTTGCTTAGGCTTTTTGGCTACAGCAATATACTCGAACGCCTTCTTTCAATTTGAGAAAATTGGAGGAACTTTTTTATGCCTGAAACTATGACTAACACACGTAAATTGGCACATATTGCCATTTTATCGACGCTTTCGTTCTTGTTGATGTATTTGCAATTTCCGCTGATTCCATCAGCTAGCTTCTTGCAATTTGATTTTTCAATCTTACCAGTCTTAGTTGGTCTTGTGATGATTGACTTGCAAAGCGCGCTTGGAATTTTGATTTTGCGAACACTTCTAAAACTCATGTTAAATAATGGTGGTGTTACCACCTTGATTGGTATGCCAATGAATATGGTCGCTTTAGGAGTTTTCTTGTTAGCGATGGCTTTCATTTGGAATCGAAAACCAAGTTTGAAAACTTTTGTTTTGGCTTCAGTTGTGGGAATGATTGGTTTGACCGTGGCTATGTTGGTATTAAACTATATCTACGCGGTGCCACTTTATGCCCAATTTGCAAACTTTGATATTTCAGCTATTCTAGGTTTAGGAAATTACCTTTTTGCAATGGTTGTCCCATTTAACTTGATTGAAGGAGTGATTTTCTCTATTTCCTTCTTTATCTTATGGACATGCCTAAAACCGATTTTAACAAAATAAATACATGACAGGTCTGGGACATAGTCCTAGGCTTTTTAGTTAATCTGCTAATGAACTTAACATTTGTTTAAACTGCCACAGTTTTGCCACAGAATTTAGAGGCTTTGGCTAGGCTTAAAAAATGAACTGCGTTATAATAATACTGTTGCACTAAATTCTGTGAAAGGTATTAACATGAAACATAAACAAACCTATTTTACACTTGGCTCAACCTTTCTCGTAATTTTTATGATGTTGGGCTATGTTGTAAAATTTTATCCTGAAGCTGTAACAGGACTTGATTCAAGTATTCAATTAAGCGTTCGTGGAGATTTACCAGCTCATCTGACTGCTTTCTTTAAAGTCATCACAAATTTTGGTCATGAAGCGCTTGTCTTTGTCTATACATTTGCCATTGCAGCCTTTTTCTATTTCCGAAAAAATTGGAAAACGGAAGGCCTTCTTTTAGCTGGCAATTTGGTTTTAATGGGGGCTTTTTCAACAGTCTTTAAGTATCTTTATAATCGTCCAAGACCAAGTTTGGAATTCTTGGTTAAACGACCAATGGGGCCATCGTTCCCAAGTTGGCATGCAGCATCCAGTATGATTGTGGCTATTAGTTTGATGATTATTATCGAGCAACATTTGACAAAAACAGTGGCTAAGCATCTGCTACAAGTATTGGTTTTTGTACTTGCTCTTTTAACAGCTGTTTCTCGTATCTACTTAGGTGTCCATTACCCAACAGATATTTTGGGTGGCTGGTTGCTAGCTCTTGCTATCTCTCTAGCTGTATACCCAATTTATGATAAGAAGCGTTTTGAATGGCGTTTCCAAGGAAAACAAGATTAAGTATTAAAGAGGCGACCGATAGGTCGTCTTTTTAAGGTGACTTGAGTTTGTCTCGTGCTTAGAAAGTGTTATAATAAAAGCTATGAAAAAACGTTACAATACCCTAAATGATTATTATCGCGAGATTTTTGGAGAAAAGATTTTTAAAGTTCCCATTGATGCGGGATTTGACTGCCCAAACCGTGATGGAACGGTAGCGCATGGTGGCTGTACTTTCTGTACGGTATCAGGTTCTGGTGATGCTATCGTGGCTCCAGACGCTCCAATTCGTGACCAATTTTATAAAGAAATAGATTTCATGCACCGTAAATGGCCAGAAGTTAAGAAATACTTGGTTTATTTCCAAAACTTCACCAATACACACGACACGGTTGATGTGATTCGAGAACGCTATGAACAAGCGATTAACGAGCCTGGTGTTGTCGGGATTAATATCGGGACACGTCCCGACTGTCTGCCAGATGAAACCATTGCCTACATTACTGAGTTGTCTGAGCGTATGCATGTGACTGTTGAACTTGGGTTGCAGACCACTTATGATGAAACTTCTAAAATCATTAACCGTGCTCACACTTATGACCTTTACGTTAAAACGGTGAAACGTCTTCGTGAATTGGCTCCTAAGGTTGAGATTGTTTCTCACTTGATTAATGGTCTTCCAGGGGAAAACCACGAGATGATGGTTGAGAACGTTAGACGTTGTGTGACTGATAACGAGATTGACGGAATCAAACTTCATTTGCTTCACTTGATGACAAGTACCAAAATGCAACGTGATTACCATGAGGGGCGTTTGAAATTGCTCAGTATGGACGAATACGTCAATATTATCTGCGATCAGTTGGAAATTATTCCTAAAAATATTGTTATTCACCGCATTACTGGAGATGCTCCACGTGACATGTTAATTGGACCAATGTGGAGCCTCAAGAAATGGGAAGTTTTAAACGCCATTGACAAAGAAATGGAACGTCGAGGTTCTTATCAAGGATGTAAATTAGAGGAGGTTGAATCGTGATAAAACGTCCCTTACACTTATCACATGATTTTTTGGCTGAGGTGCTAGATGATGGTGCAGTAGCTGTTGATGCAACCATGGGAAATGGGAATGACACAGCTTTTCTCGCTCAGCATGCTAAAAAAGTTTACGCTTTTGATGTGCAAGAACAAGCACTAAAAAGCACACAAGAACGCCTAGAAAAACAAGCAATTTCAAATGCGCAGTTGATTTTAGATGGGCATCAAAATCTTGATAAATACGTCAGTGAGCCAATTCGCGCAGCTATTTTCAACCTTGGCTATTTACCAAGTGCCGATAAGACAGTCATTACAAAACCCGATACCACTTTAGTGGCTATTGAAAAAATCTTAGAACGTCTTGAAATCGGTGGTCGTCTAGCTATCATGATTTATTATGGTCACGAAGGTGGAGACATGGAAAAAGATGCTGTGCTTGATTACGTGTCAGCTCTTGACCAAAAAGAGTTTGCAACCATGCTTTACAAACCTCTTAACAAAATTCACCAACCACCTTTCTTGGTTATGATTGAAAAATTACGTTAATAATAAAACCTCTATGATTAAGGTCATAGAGGTTTTTCGTTATTTAAATTCAGGTTTGATGTAAATGCGGTCATCTCCAAGAGGGACAATTGATACGGTTTGATCATAAAAGTTAGATAAAATATCTTCTGTTAAGACTTGCTCTTTTGGACCTTGGGCAATGATATTCCCTTTTTTGAGAAGAAGGACATGGGTAAATGAGCGAGTAATTTCTTCTGCATGGTGTGTGACGTAGAGAATTGTTGGAGCTTTTGGAAGATTGGTGATTTGTTCAATTTGTCGAAGCAATTTTTCACGTGCAAAAAGGTCAAGTCCACTAGTTGCTTCATCGAGAATTAAGATTTCTGGACTTTCCATTAAGCTCCTTGCGATAAGAAGTAGTTGCTTTTCACCTTGTGAAAGACTGGCATAAATACGACCAAGAAGATGTTCACCGCCAATTGAGATGAGCATTTGTCTAGCTTCTTCAAGTTCTTTTTCACCGTATTCAGTATAAAGGATACTTGATTTGTATTTTCCGGTTAGGACGATTTTTTCAGCTAGCATGTGTGGGGATAATCGTTCGGCGATGAAAGAGCCAACGATACCAATTTTGGTACGCATATTGCTGATATCTGTGCCGCCAAATTGATTTCCGAGAACTTCCACGCTACCCTGACTAGTCCAATATTCAGCGGTGATGAGTTTTAGAAGGGATGTTTTGCCAGAACCGTTAAGCCCAAGAATTGCCCAGTGTTCGCCCTTGTTGACTTGCCAAGTGACATTATTTAAGAGTTTTTTATTCTGTCGTTCTAGACTAACATTGGTTAAAGAAAGTTGAATCATAGGAGAACCTCCGTCAAGTATTTGATAGTTATTATATCATTTTTCAGAAAATTTAGATATTTTTTTCTGGAATAGTTTGATAAATAAAACTAAAAATTAGTAAAACTTTACTAAAACTTGTTGACTTTATTTAGGAAAGCGCTTACTATAAACATGTAATCAAAAAACAAAGTTGTTAGAAGAAGGAGAGTTCTATGAATCAAATGACTCATGCAAGCAAAGATTTGAAAAAATCTGTAGCTACTTCACGCATTTCATATGCTTTTGGGGCATTTGGTCACGATATTTTTTATGCGACCTTGTCAACATACTTCATCACTTTTATTACCTCACACTTATTTAATACTGGTGATGCAGCACAAAATAATCGCATGGTTTTGTATATCACTCAGATTATCGCAGGTTTGCGTATTGTTGAATTGATTATTGACACTTTTATTGGAAATATGATTGACAATACAAAGACACGCTGGGGAAAATTCAAACCATGGGTAGTAGCTGGTGGTACAATCAGCTCACTTGCTTTATTGATTTTATTTACTGATATGGGTGGACTTAACAAGACAAATCCAGTGCTTTACTTGATTATCTTTGCTTTCATCTATATCACGATGGATATTTTTTATTCTTTTAAAGATATTGGTTTTTGGTCAATGGTTCCAGCACTATCATTTAGCTCTGAAGAACGTGAAAAAACAGCAACTTTTGCTCGTATTGGTTCAACTATTGGTGCTAATATTGTTAGTGTTGTGATTATGCCAATCGTTCTTTTCTTCTCACTTCATCGTAATGGCGGTGCTGGTGATAATCGTGGTTGGTTCTGGTTTGCCTTTATTGTGGCTTTGTTGGGTGTGTTAACTGTTTTGGCTGTAGCCTTTGGTACACATGAAATTGAGTCCGACCTTCGTAAAAATACTGAAAAAACAGGCTTCAAAGATGTTCTTAAAGTTTTAACTAAAAACGACCAATTAATGGCGATTGCTTTGTCATATGTCTTGTATACAACTGGTATTAGCATCTTAAATGCTTCTGAATTGTATTACTTCACTTACATCATGGGACACGCAGCTCAATTTTCAATCTTAGGTACGATTAATACAGTTGTCGGTTTGCTTTCAGTTTCTCTTTTCCCACAATTAGCTGGAAAATTGAATCGTCGTAATTTGTTCTTTGCTTGTATCGCTGTAATGCTTTGCGGTATTGGTCTCTTTTCAGTAGCTGGAACATCACTAGCTCTTGTTTTACTTGCTGCTGAATTATTCTTTATTCCCCAACCTCTTGTTTTCCTTGTGGTCTTGATGATTATCACAGACTGTGTGGAATATGGTCAATGGAAACTTGGTCACCGTGATGAAGCTTTGACCTTGTCAGTTCGTCCTTTGTTGGATAAATTTGGTGGTGCTATTTCAAATCTTGTCATTGGTGCAGCAGCGGTTGCTGCTGGGATGACAACAGGTGCGACAGCTGATTCCATTACAAAAGCAGGAATCATTTCTTTCAAACTTCATGTCTTTGCTTTACCATTTGCTTTGATTATTTTAAGTAGTTTGGTTTTCTTCTTCCGTGTTAAATTAACTGAAGAAAAACACGCTGAAATTGTTGAAGAACTTGAACGTACTTGGGGACACGAATACATCGAAGATGAGGTCGAAACAGATGGTGGTCTGAACATCTCAGCTCCAATTTCAGGTCAACTGATTGCCTTGTCAGATGTAGATGACCCAATCTTTGCAAAAGAAGGACTTGGTAAAGGATTTGCCATTAAACCAAGCGATGGTTGTGTTTATGCGCCGTTTGATGCAATGGTTCGTCAAGTCTTTACCACTCGCCACGCTGTTGGTTTGGTTTCTGAAGATGGTATTGTCTTGTTGATTCACATTGGTATTGGAACCGTGAAACTAAAAGGAACAGGATTTGTTTCTTATGTGGTTGAAGGAGAGCATGTTAAAAAAGGTGATAAATTGATTGAATTCTGGGATCCAGCAATCAAAAAAGCTGGACTTGATGATACGGTTATTGTCACTGTCACAAATTCACATGTCTTTAATGACTTTGTGATGAAAGCTCCTGCTGGTACAAACGTACAAGCTGGTGATGATGTGTTGACCTTGAACTAAGGAAATATGAAAAGGACTCAGTTTATGTAACTGGGTCTTTTATGTAGAAGAAAGATAGTCGATGCTTGCAGTATTTGTTTGGCACTTTAATTCGAAAATATGCTATAATGTAGTCACTGTATTAAGAATAGAATATAGGTGATTGAAACCTATTTGAGATAGAAGAGGAGTAAGATTTATATGGAAGACCCGAGTCAGAATTTAGTATTGCAATTTGTTTTATTGTTAATTTTGACCTTATTAAATGCCTTTTTCTCAGCTTCTGAGATGGCTTTAGTGTCTTTAAATCGTTCACGTGTTGAACAAAAAGCAGAAGAAGGAAATAAAAAATATATCCGTCTTTTGTCTGTCCTAGAAAAACCAAATAACTTTTTATCAACGATTCAAGTTGGGATTACTTTTATCGGACTTTTACAAGGGGCTAGTTTGTCTGCTTCACTTGGTGGTGTGATTTCCTCTTGGTTTGGAAATTATGTCTGGGCAAAAACAGCTGGTAGCGTGATTTCACTTGTCTTTTTGACTTATATTTCAATCGTTCTTGGAGAACTTTATCCAAAACGTATTGCCATGAACCTTAAGGAAAACTTGGCGGTTATTTCAGCTCCAGTCATTATCCTTATTGGGAAATTGGTTAGCCCATTTGTCTGGTTATTATCAGCTTCAACTAATCTTTTGTCACGCATCACACCAATGACATTTGACGATGCCGATGAAAAAATGACACGTGATGAAATTGAATATATGCTGACAAATAGCGAAGAGACTTTGGATACAGAGGAGATTGAAATGCTTCAAGGTGTCTTCTCACTTGATGAATTGATGGCGCGTGAAGTCATGGTACCACGTACAGATGCTTTCATGATTAACATCAATGATGACACGCAAGAAAACATTCAAGAAATTCTGAAAAGACACTTTTCACGTATTCCCGTCTATGATGATGACAAGGATAAGATTATTGGTGTCCTTCACACTAAACGTTTGTTAGCTGCTGGTTTCAACGAAGGTTTTGATAATATTGTTTTGCGTAAAATCTTGCAAGAACCTTTGTTTGTTCCTGAAACGATTTTTGTTGATGATTTGTTGCGTCAATTGCGAAACACTCAAAATCAAATGGCAATCTTGCTTGATGAATACGGTGGTGTTGCAGGAATTGTAACCCTTGAAGATTTGCTTGAAGAAATTGTCGGTGAAATTGATGACGAAACCGATAAAGCAGAACAATATGTTCGTGAAATTGGTGAAGATACTTATATTGTCCTTGGTACAATGACTTTGAATGATTTCAATGATTACTTTGACCTTGATTTAGATAGTGATGATGTCGATACTATTGCTGGATTCTATTTGACAGGGGTTGGTAGCATTCCAAGTCAGGATAGTCGTGAAAGCTTTGAAGTTGATTCAAAAGAAAAACACCTTGTTTTAACAAATGATAAAGTAAAAGATGGTCGTGTGACGAAATTGAAAGTTGTGATTTCTGATATAGAACAGACCCCTGAGGAAGATTAAGCTAAAAGCTTAGTCTTTTTTAGTGGGTTGACGTGATGGCTAAAAGCCTTGATTGACTTAAAAACTGATATATAAGAGCTGTTTTACTGGCTTTTTTATCACCATCCTTTCTCTGGAAAATGATATAATGAAAATTAGAAAAACGGTTACAAAGGATGTTAGAAAATGACTGAAATAGATTACGGAAAAGTGACAGGAATGATTCATTCAACAGAAAGTTTTGGTTCTGTGGATGGTCCTGGTGTTCGCTTCGTCATTTTTATGCAAGGCTGCAAGATGCGTTGCCAATATTGTCACAATCCAGATACTTGGGCATTAGAGACAAATAATTCTCGTGAACGCACTGTTGATGATGTTTTAGCAGAAGCCTTGCGTTATCGACATTTCTGGGGTGAAAATGGTGGGATTACCGTTTCAGGTGGTGAAGCCATGTTGCAAATTGAGTTTGTAACAGCCCTTTTTACCAAGGCTAAAGAATTAGGAATTCATTGCACGCTTGATACGTGTGGTTTTACGTTCCGAGATACGCCTGAATATCACAAAATTGTGGATAAGTTACTAGCTGTGACGGATTTAGTTCTTTTAGATTTAAAAGAAATTAATCCTAAACAACACATTGTTGTAACACGTCAACCCAATACTAATATTCTAGCTTTTGCTCGTTATTTGTCTGATAAGGGTGTTCCAGTCTGGATTCGTCATGTCTTGGTTCCAGGATTGACCGATTTTGATGAAGACTTAATTGAGCTAGGGAAATTTGTTGAAACGTTAAAAAACGTGGATAAATTTGAAATTTTGCCTTATCATACCTTGGGTGAATTCAAGTGGCGTGAATTGGGAATTCCTTACACCCTTGAAGGGGTTAAACCACCAACTAGAGAACGTGTCCAAAATGCTAAAAACCTTATGCATACAGAGTCTTACACAGACTACATGAAACGCATTCATCACTAGACAGGTTGACTATTGACATTGAGATGAATCTTTGATAAGCTCTATCACAAGGTGGACACTATGAACAGTTACAAAGTTTTAAAATTTGACGATCACTTCGTTTATTTGACGCAAGAGGGCAAGATTAAAAAATTAGCGCGTGACTTATTTGATTTTGATATCGCACTAGGGGATAGAGTTGATTATATCCAAGATGGTGATATTGTCTTAGTGATGCCGAGCCAAGGAGAAATGGAAATAAGCAGTGATAAATCTGTTAAGTCTGGGCTTTTACAAGGCATTCTTAATCTTTTCTTGGAAACTTTATCCATTCATAATAACGACTTAGGAAATCTAAAGAAGATTTTTTCACAACTTTTGGTCACACTTTTTATGGCATGGAGTTTACTTGGTGTGGTTGTGATTGAATTATTACTTTTACTAGAATCCTTGATTTCCGTTATCTGGCGCTTACTAGTTAAAGGCATTAAGAATTTGCACATTGTGGATAATAGCCGAAAATATATGGCTTACCGCAAACGCCAAGAAGCTATTCGCAATCAAGAAAATCGTGAGGAAGAAGAACGTCTTTTACGTCTTGCTTTAGAACAGGAAAAGTTAGACAAAAAAGATCATATTTCTGAAAAAGCATCAGAAACTTTTACGACAGTTTCAGAAAAATCTCAGGAAGATTCTGTAAAAGAAACGAAAGAAATAGACTAAAAATGAAAGCATTTTTATCATTAACTACTAGAGCCTGTTGATAAAGGTGCTTTTTTGTTGGAATAATGGCTTAAAAGAGCCTGCTAGCTTTGCTATCTCCTTTAAATTTTGCTAAAATAAGAATAAATAATTATTATGAGGTAAAAAACATGTCTAAAATTTTAGTTTTTGGTCACCAAAATCCAGACTCTGATGCGCTTGGTTCATCAATCGCATACGCATACTTGAAACGTGAACTTGGTGTAGATGCTGAAGCTGTTGCTCTTGGAACTCCAAATGAAGAAACAACTTTTGCATTGAACTACTTTGGTGTAGAAGCACCACGCGTTGTTGAATCAGCAAAAGCTGAAGGTGCTGACCAAGTTATTTTGACAGACCACAATGAATTCCAACAATCAATCTCAGATATTCGTGACGTTGAAGTTGTTGAAGTGATTGACCACCACCGTGTTTCTAACTTTGAAACTGCTAACCCACTTTACATGCGTTTAGAACCAGTTGGTTCAGCTTCATCAATCGTTTACCGTCTCTACAAAGAAAATGGTGTTGCTATTCCTAAAGAAATGGCCGGTTTGCTTTTGTCTGGTTTGATTTCAGATACACTTCTTCTTAAATCACCAACAACTCACGCAACTGACCCAGCTGTTGCTGCTGACTTGGCAGAAATCGCAGGTGTTAACCTTGAAGAATACGGTTTGGCATTGCTTAAAGCTGGTACAAATTTGGCAACAAAATCTGCTGAAGAATTGATTGATATCGATGCAAAATCATTTGAACTTAACGGAAACCAAGTTCGTGTTGCACAAGTTAACACAGTTGACATCAACGAAGTTCTTGAACGTCAATCAGAAATCGAAGCTGCAATGACTGCTGCTATCTCTGCTAACGGATACTCTGACTTTGTTCTTATGATTACTGATATCCTTAACTCAAACTCAGAAATTTTGGCACTTGGTGCTAATATGGATAAAGTTGAAGCTGCCTTCAACTTCAAACTTGAAAACAACCACGCATTCCTTGCTGGCGCTGTTTCACGTAAAAAACAAGTTGTCCCACAATTGACTGAAAGCTTCAACGTTTAACTAATGTCGATAATGATAACACAAAAGGCGATGCAAGTCGCCTTTTTGTATGCTTTGTATATTGAGGAGATAAAAAATTAAAGATATTGATATGAAAAAAATTAATCTTTTTATTTTGTTGTTTTATTTTAGTTGGATGTCATCAGCAATCAAATGGTAGTAAAGTAAAAACAAGCCATGGCACAAGAGAAGTTGTCGAGTCTAAGAATGTAACAAAAGAGAAAAAAGATTATTCTGATTGGTTTTTAAATTATCGTTATTATTATGTTGCATCAAATACTTCAACCTTGATGACATGTGGGATAAGCTTAAATAATGATGGTACTGCAACTTTATGTAGAGCTGGCGCAGAATTGATGGCATTCAATGCTGGAAATCCTTTAAAAGGACAGTACACAATTGAAGATTATGAGGATTCTAATACTGTACAAACTTATGTTACATCAGGTAATATGACTGTAAATGGAGAAGAACCTAGTCGAGTAGAACTTGTTCCAAGTGTTAAAATCACGATAGATATTCCTGAGCAAGAACTTCAACGTGTTAATGGCAACGTTAATTCTGTAAAAGATGAAACCAAGGTAGTGCTTTATGGTTATACTAATGATGATGGTAATAAAGTATTAACAACAGGTGAAGAGGTAAAATCAGCATTACAAGTTTATTTTCATGCTAAACCTGAAAAAGCTAACTACGTTGTTAGTGTAGATGTATTGAATTTACGTTTAAAACCAAGCTTATCAGCTGATGTTGTTACTAAAAAACAAAAGGGTGATATTCTTCAAGTATTAGATTATGTTAGTGGAGAATCAGTTGATAATAACTCAACTTGGTGGGAAGTTAATATTGATGGTCAGAAATGTTATGCTTGGTCTGGTGCTCTTAAAACACAATTAGCTTATGATGCCGAACTAGAATCAGCCAATGATATTAATTTGGAAGAGATAAAGGATGAAAACTACGAATCGCTTGCCGGAACATGGCGTAACGGAAAAGGTGATACTCTTGTTATTCGAGTTGATGGATCTGTTACTAGTACAGTAAGTGGGAACACAGGTGAAGAAAGTTTGCAAGGTGCTTTTAGATATGAAAATGATGGCATTCCTTATATAGGAATGGGGAATGGTTTCACTGGTGGTTTATTGGCGTTATTTAAAGTTGGGTTTGAAAACCCATCGGGAGATAAGTCTGATATTTCTAAACCCCGAATTGTACCAACACAGAATGGTGTTTATCATTTATCTAATGATTACTATTATTATCGTCAATAACATGGAAGGAAATTGTAAATGAAAAAGAGAATTCTATTAATTGTTATTACTTTATTAGTTTTAGGTGCATGTTCTAAAGAAAAATAGTAATCAGAAAGTATCAGGAAATTGGTATACTAGCTCATCTTCATCTACTTCGGCATCTGATAAAAAAGAAGCTAGTGATAATAGTATTTATGATATCGTTTTAGAAAAACTTAGAACTGATACAAGTGATACGCCAGCAACGCATTATGCTTATTATGATATTGATGGTAATGGTCAAGATGAGTTATTTTCTGGTCGCTATTGGGAGTCTACGGGAACAATTGAATTTGCTGCTCTTTATTATGATAATAACGGTGTAGCGGATTTTCTGGCTCAAAGTTATGTCGCGACAGCTGGCGGGTATAGAGAAGCTGCAAATATCTATACAGATGGAACGATTATTACAGCTAAGTGGACGTCAACAGGAACAGAAATGGAAGATACCCAGTATCAATTGAGAGCAGATAATAGTGGTATTGATACTATAAAAAGTGCTACTGTACCGATTGGTAAAGATGTAGAATTAACGGATTACTTTGATGTAAAAGGAAAAAAAGAGTTTGATTTCAGTGTTTTAGATTGGCAACCATTAGTATCTGAACAAGCAAATTCTGATGATTTAGATGTTAATCAGATACTTAATGGAGATTATACATCATTAGCTGGAACATGGGAAAATGGTAGAGGGCAAACTTTTCAATTTAGTGATGAAGGAATGCTTGAAGGAATGAATATTAGTTCGCCACGAGAAAGTTCTTATGGAACAGTTACCTTAGCATGTGGTGCAGCTAACGGTGCCCCCGGTGGATTTGCTATTGAAGTTTACCCTACTGGTGTCAAAAATCCCAAAGAAGATCATTCGGATTCTTCCCAACCAAGGTTGGTTGCAGGACAACAATTTACTGATTTTCCTGCAGAAGCGTATTATTATAGAAAATAGCAAAACAAAAAGCAAACAAGTTTTCTTGTTTGCTTTTTTATTCTCCATCTCGGATAAAGGTGATTATCTTATCATCTGAATGCTCTAATGAAAATGAGAATCCGTCGAAAGCTAATGTCTTTATGTCCTCAAGTGTTTCAATTTGTTTTTCAGCCATGAGTGAGACTAGGCGACCACGTCCTTTTTTAGAAATAGTTGAATGGATTTTAAGTTTACCAGCTCGATTTTCCATAAAGATGATTTTAATCATGCGTTTACGGACATCTGGTGAAAAGACTTGCTCGAATTCTGAGGAAAGTAGTGAAATGATAAGATCATCATTTTGAACGACTTTATCATAGTCTTTTCGCCAGAATTGCTTCAAAGAAGTTTTTCCGATTTTTAAGTTTCCTTGAAAATCAAGGCGGTGCGGCGCAATCAGCTCTGTCGGTTTGATTAGACCGTAAAAAGCTGTTGCGATACGAAGGTGCTCATCGAGGTAGTCTTGTTCAGCTTGGCTGACTTGCTGACGATTCATATAGCGATACATCAGCCCATCATATAAGAGCCAAGCAGGGTAGCTTTTTGCTTCTTTGTCTGATAAGCGGTGCCAGCGCAGCCACTCTTGGTCAGCTTTGCTAGAATTGATTTTATAAAAGTTTGTCAAATCTTTAACAGAAAAATCCGTCAAAATATCAAGTATCGTTTGTGGCTTTTGAGAAAGTTCCTGATAAGAAAAGGCATCTTGATTGGTATTTAATTCTTTGGCGTTAGGGATTAATAGTTTCATACTGGCATTATAGCATACGATAAATCTTAGCTACAATTGATTAGCATTTTAAGATTGTCTTCTTCTAGCAGTCGCTTATGTTTTTTGTTACAATTAACATATGAAACTACGTGAATTGCAGGCTGGAGACTTACTTTTTATGTATGATGTCTCAGAAATGTCACAAGCCATAAAGGATTCGACGGGACAGTAAAGTCACGTTGGTATCTTTTTTGAGCAGATGATTTATCATGCAATGAGAAATCAAGGTGTTGTTAAACAAAGTTTGAGAGAATTTTTGGATACACATGAGCAGCTTGTTTCGGTTTACCGTTATCCAAAAATAGATCCAGACCAAGTTCTGGCAGCTGCAAAGAATCTTCTTGGAAAACCTTATAATGATAGTTTTTATCCTGATAATGATTGTTATTATTGTTCAGAGTATATTACAGAAATCTTACCGATTTTTGAAACTGTTCCTATGAAATTTGGCGATGATGAGCAGGAAATTTCTGAGTTTTGGCAGGACTACTATGACAAACTTGGTCTTGCTGTGCCTTTGAACCAACCAGGCACCAATCCCAGCCAGCTAGCCAATTCAGCGTTTTTACAATATTTAGGAGAATTACATGATTAAAATTTTTAATCCAGATAAATTAACACGACAAGATTTTTTCAAGGATTTGGTTAATTTTCTTTATCAAACTGATGATGTAACTTTGCGTCAAATCAAAGCACAGTTTCAAGACGTCTCAAAGATTGACCGTTTGATTGAAGAATATGTCCAATCAGGGTACATTATCCGTGACAATAAGCGCTATACGATTGGTTTTGACTTGCTTGAATCTCTAGAAAATATTGACTTAGATAGTCAGATTTTTGTGGATGATGAGAGTCTGGTTTACACTAACTTGATGGCAATCACTTTTGAGACACGTTTGGAAAATGAGACTAATGATTTGGTACTCGTTGAAAAGACAAGTATTGCTCGTGATGAATTGACACTTGCTAACTACTTTTTCAAACTAGCTGAGAATTTGCCAATGTCAAAAGAACAAGAAGTTCTGTTTGATTTGCTTGGAGATGTTAATCCGCAATACGCTTTGAAATACATGACAACTTTTCTATTGAAATTTGCAAGAAAAGATGAAGTCGCTCAAAAGCGACCAGATATTTTTGTGGAAGCTTTGGAAAAATTGAATTACATTCGCAAAAATGACCAAGGCAAATACCAATTGAACATGATATTTGATAAAGAGACACTAATTTTTACAAGTAAATAAATTAAAAAAATCTGGGGTATCCCAGATTTTTATGTTGCTGTTTTTATCATGAGATAAAGGAAATAAGGGGCTCCGATAACTGAAATAATCAGTCCTGTTGGAATACCTGTCCCGACAAGTAGGCTTCTGCCGATAGTATCTGCAATTAGCATTAAAATCATACCAATCAGCATGCTAGCAGGTAGGATGATTCGGTGGTCATTTCCAAATAAGCGGCGCGTGATGTGACCAGAAAGCAAGCCGACAAAAGTAATGTTCCCCACCAGCAAAACGCTAAATGCGGCTAAAAATGTAGAGAGTGTAAGAACCCAAAGTCGTTCTTTCTTTAGGTTAAGACCGAGAGCGATGCTCGTTTCTTGGCTAAACATCATCATGTTTAGGCAGTAGCTGCGCCATATAGTCATTCCCCAAATAATCCCTAGAAGAGGTGCCATGATAGCCAGCAATTGCCAGTTTCCGCCACTTACTTTGCCACTTAACCATGAGACAACATAATCGGTTTTTCCGATATCAAGATTGGCAATAACAGAAACCATCACACCAGAAAGTAAACTTGATATTCCCACACCTGAGATGATTAAGCGTGTTGGTTGAATCGGTTGATTTTTACGGTGAGAAACGGCGTAGACAATACTAATTGTTAAGAAACTTCCAAGCATGACAAAGAAAGGCATTAACGTCAGGATGGCAAGGTTAGTGATATCTAGTAGCCCTACCATGACAGCAATAATTAAGCCAGCTCCCGCATTAATTCCCAAAATTCCAGAATCAGCCAGAGGATTTTTAGTTAGGGTTTGCAACAAGACTCCTGACATGGCAAGAGAAGCCCCACCAAGCATACAAGCTAAGATACGAGGAAGCCTGATTTTGAAAACAATCAAAGACATTGTAGTGTCAGCTTGCCCCAAAAAGACTTGAAGGACTTTAATAAAGGAGGTATTAGCGTAGCCAATGGATAAAGAAAGCAGGAAAATAATTAGCGAACTAAGAAGAAGGAGAAGTAATTGACTTGTCCGTTTTGTTTTAGACATCATAGATTTTTCCCCTTTCTGACCAACCAAAGAAAGCAAGGAAGTCCAACGATGCTGATAATGGCGCTAAGAGGTGTTTCGGCTGGAGGATTGATGATTCGACTAAGCAAATCAACCCAAACCATGAAAGTCGCGCCAGCAAATGCCGTAAGTGGAAGAATAATACGATAATCTTTAGCGACAAAGAGTTTTATAAAATGAGGAATAATCAAACCAAGAAATGCAAGACTTCCCACCAAAGCAACAGCAGCAGCTGATAAAATAAGAACAATACTAAGCAGGCCAATAGTAGTAGCCAGCGTTTTTTGCCCCAAAGCTTTAGCGACGGTTTCATCAAGATAGAGAATGGTCAATTGATGAGCCATTAGTTGCGCTAAGACAAGACCGACTAGGATAAAAGGAGCAATGATAGCCAGCATTTTCCAATTGGTCTGAGCGAGTCCACCAGCTTGCCAGCCAATTACAGCTTTAGACAAATCAAAATATAAGCTGAAAGCTTGACCTAAAGATGAAAAGAGGGTCGAAATCATAGCTCCCGCTAAAATGAGTCGGGTTTGCTGATAACCTTTTTGAGGATGGTAACTAATCCCAAAAATCAAGCAAGCTGAAAGACTAGCACCAATCAGACAAAGCAAGAGCGTCATGCTGTAGTGCATGCTGCCAAAAATGGCATAACCAGCAATCAAGGCTAGCCCTGCTCCTGCATTAATTCCAAGAAGTCCAGGGTCAGCAATGGGATTTCTTGTCACCCCTTGGATGATACTGCCAGCTTGAGCCATAGCTGCTCCAACTAAAATAGCAGCAAGGATTCTTGGCAACCGCAAATCAAAAATCACGTCCTGTAGGTTTGAATCAGTTAACGGTGCTCTTAAAACACTAAAGACTTGCTGATTAGTGTAAGCAACCGCCCCAAAACGCAGGCTTAAATAACAGCCCAGAATAAAAAGTATTGCAATGCTGAAAAAAACAAGCCAAGGTCGACTTGGCTTATTTTTCTGAATAAGAAAGTTAGTTTCTTTCATGAGATTTCCTTTTTCAGAGAAGGGAGTCATAATCATCAGCTGTTAGCTTTTTTAATGGCTGCTGTGAAAGTTTCTAATTGTTTATCAAGTGACATTGGGTCAGAGAAGTAGAAGAGATTTTCGTCAACTTCAAGTACTTTTTGATTTTTAACCGCTGGAATATTTTTCCAAACATCACTTTCTTTTAAGGAAGCAGCCGCGTCTTTGGTGTCTTTGCTGACATTGAGCACAAGGTAGTCGCCGACATAATCAGCAAGTACTTCTTGTGAAATGCCAAACCAGCCAGATGAGAAGACATCTTTTTTAACAGTTTCTGGAGCAGAAAAGCCAAGTGAATCGTAAATTAATTCACCTCCGCGCCCCCAGTTATTACCATAGAGGTAGATAGCTTTGTCATAAAAATCCATAACAGTGAAGCTTGTTGAGGCATCAAGGTATGGTGCGAGTTCTTCTTTAGCTTTAGCCGTTTTTGTTTTCCAACTATCAAGCCATTTTTGAGCTTTATCTTCTTTGTCAAAGACTTTTCCAAGATTAGTCATCATTTCAAGATAATCGCTCTTACCATATTCAATAACTAAGACGGGAGCAATATCTTTTAACTCTTTGAGGTGTTCATCAGTTGAAAAAGCAATGATGAGGTCTGGCTCTTGCGCAGCGATTGCTTCGGTATCATCTGAGGTTAATTTCACCGCGTCAGCTAATTCATTTCCAAAAGCAGGACTATTTTTTTCTAAATCTAGTGAATAACTAGACACATTAACGCCTAGTTCAAGAAGGTAGCCAGTGTAAGAGTAGGCAAAGTTAACGACTTTTTTAGGATTTTTAGGAATATCGCCTTGGTAAGAAAATCCTGTTATTTTAGGCATGCTTGATAGCTCAGTGTTATCTGAAGTTGATGCGTTGTTTTGACAAGCAACCAACATAAGCGTTGCTAGAAATGTTGTTAAAGTGACAAAAAACTTTTTCATGTCTAAGGTCTCCTGAAATTTATGTGAGCTGATAAGTCAGCAAAATAGGACAGTTATGAATCGGATCTTGAACGATCTGTGCCTCGATACTAAAAATATCTCTTAAAATATCAGTTGTCATAACCTCTTCAACCTGACCGTGATAGCAAATAGCACCGTTTTTCATGGCAATTAAGTTATCAGAAAAACGCGCTAATAAATTCAAATCGTGCAAAACCATGATGATGGTTTTATGGGCTTCTTGGTTAAGTTTTTTCAGCAATTCCAAAATTTCCAATTGATGATTCATATCTAGGTAAGTTGTCGGTTCATCAAGGAAAATCGTATCGGTGTCTTGCGCTAGCGCCATGGTAATCCAAACGCGTTGGCGTTGTCCACCGGATAAGACATCAATTTTTTCATTAGCAAGGTTAGTGATTTTTGTCATTTCCATTGCCCACTTGATCTTAGCCTTGTCTTCATCGGTTAATTGCCCAAAATAACTTTGGTGAGGAAAACGACCGTAAGACACGAGCTCATAAACGGTAATGCCTTCAGTAGCTTCAAGTACTTGTGGGAGCAAAGCTATTTTTTTAGCAATTTCCTTGGTCGGTAAATCAGCAATAGCTTTACCATCAATCAAAATTTGCCCAGCTTTAACTGCTTGAATCCGTGTCAGGGCTTTTAGCAAAGTGGATTTGCCACAGCCATTAGCACCGATGATTGTAGTGATTTTTCCGTCAGCTATCTTGGTTGATAAATTCTGAATAACCGTTTTATCATCATAAGCGATAGTGATATGTTTAGCACGAATTTCTGACATAGTGGCCTCCTTTCTCGTAAAAAATGAATATGGTTACAAGTCTCAAAAAAATTGAGAATTGTTTTTTCATTGTAACAAGAAAAAAGGCCTCTGAAAAGCCTTTTTCGAAATATTTTTACAAAAATCACATATAACCTTAATTAATTAGGATTATTCTAATTAGTAATTGTAATCGTTTTAGTTAAGGTATTTTTTAGCGATGTTCATATCACCAGCATAAGCTGTGCGTTCACCGTTAACGATTTGGTAAGCGTCAGCTCCTTTACCAGCAATGATAACGGCATCGTCAGCGGTTTGAGTGAGTGACATAGCTTTTGCGATAGCTTTTTCACGGTCGACTTCGATTTCAAGTGGTCGATTGACTTGGCTGGCAATTTCCTCTGCAATAGCTTTAGGGTCTTCGTAGTTAGGGTCGTCAGCAGTTAGGATGACTTGAAGATTTGGGTGAGCGTTAATCACACGAGCAAAGTCAGCGCGGCGACTTTCACCTTTATTACCAGTAGCACCAAGAATGAGGTGAAGGTTTCCAGTTTGATGTTCTTCAACAACAGATAATAATTTTTCAAGGCTATCACCGTTGTGAGCGTAGTCAACGAAAACTTTAGCGCCATTTGCCTGAGTAATGACTTCCATACGACCTGGTACGCTTGTCTCAGCGATTCCTTTTTTGATGTCTTCAGGGCTTGTTCCTAAACGAAGACAAGCAAGACCTGCAGCTAGTGCATTTTCTTGGTTAAAGGAACCAATGAGTTGGATGTCATAGTGTCCAGCCAGTTTTCCTGTCACGTCAAAGTCAAAAGTTCTGCCATTTTCGATAGTATTATCAGAATCCTTACCGTAAAAATCATGTGGAAGGTCAGCCACTTGCTCAGCAACGACTTTAAAATGATCCATACCAGCATTGACAACAACAGCCTTGCTATTTGCCATCAACAGACGTTTGTGATAGAAGTAATCTTCAAATGTTGGGTGTTCAATCGGTCCAATGTGGTCTGGGCTGATATTAAGAAATGCTCCTACATCAAAAGTTAAGCCGTAAACACGATCAACAAGATAAGCTTGGCTAGATACTTCCATGATGAGGTGAGTCATGCCATTATCAACAGCAGTTGCCATCATCTTGAAGAGGTCAAGACTTTCAGGTGTGGTTAATTTTGATTTGGAGAATGTCTTACCATCAAGTGTTGTGTTCATTGTTGAAAACATGGCTGGTTTGTGGCTTTGTTTCAAAATGTTGTAAGCAAAGTAAGCCGCAGTTGTTTTCCCTTTAGTTCCAGTAAAGGCAATGATTTTTAGTTTTTCTTCGGGGTGACCGTAGAATTCCATAGCAATCAGGCTCATGGCTTTTTTGATATCTGTTACGATAATCGCAGGAATATCAAGTTCGTAATCAACTTGGCTGACATAAAAAGGTAAGCCTTTTTGGATAGCTTGTTCAAGGTATTCTTTTTTAAAAGTTGCCCCTTTAGCAAAGAAAAGTGTTGAACTGTCGACATCACGACTGTCAAAACTGATTTTTGAAAAACTAGGATTTTCTTTCCAAGTCAGGCTGTATTGATTGTGGAAGATGATTTCGCGGAAATTATGGTCTTTTTTCAGAATTTCGAGGGTTTTTTCAAGTGTAATCATACACTCTATTTTAAACTTAATGTCTATGTTTTACAAGTCACAAGCAAAAGTTTATAATAAAATGTAACGCTTATTTTTAAAATTAGGAAGAATACTATGTCTGAAAACAAAACAAACGTGACACAGCAACAGCAGATGGTGCGTGGAGCTGCTTGGTTAACAGCTTCAAACTTCATCAGTCGTCTCTTGGGGGCCTTCTACATTATTCCTTGGTATGCTTGGATGGGGACTCATGCTGAACAAGCCAATGCACTTTTTGGAATGGGCTACAATATTTATGCGGTATTCCTACTTATTTCAACAGCAGGGATTCCCGTGGCAATAGCTAAGCAAGTGTCTAAGTATAATACGCTTGGTCAGGAAGAGACAAGCTATTATCTCTTACGTAAAATTTTAAAATTAACCTTGGTACTCGGCTTTATTTTTGCGGCTATTATGTATCTTGGAGCACCAATTCAAGCTGCTTGGAGTGGTGGGGGCGACGATTTGATTCGCGTCATGAAGAGTCTGTCTTGGGCAGTTTTACTTTTTCCAACAATGAGTGTGCTTCGTGGTTTCTTCCAAGGGTTTAATAATTTAAAACCGTATGCCATGAGCCAAATCGCTGAACAAGTCATCCGAGTGATTTGGATGTTATTGACAGCCTTCATGATTATGAAAATTGGTTCTGGAGATTACGTTTCAGCGGTTGTTCAATCAACATTTGCAGCTTTCATTGGAATGATTGCCAGCGTCATGGTTTTGATTTTCTTCCTTTGGAAGGAAGGAAAACTTCAAGCTATTTTAGCGAAGGAAACTGAGGAAATTGACATTGATGCTAATGCCATTATCATTGAAACCGTAAAAGAAGCTATCCCATTTATCATTACGGGTGCAGCCATCCAATTATTCCAATTGGTTGACCAATGGTCTTTCATTAACTCAATGAAACTTTTCACTTCACATAGTTTGAAAGAATTGCAAATCTTGTATGCTTACTTATCAAGTAACCCAAACAAGGTAACAATGATTTTAATCTCGCTTGCGACTGCGATTGGTGGTGCAGGAATTCCGCTTTTGACAGAGAATTTTGTTAATAAAGATAAAAAAGCTGCTGCTCATTTGGTGATTAATAGTTTGCAGATGTTGTGCATGGTGCTTTTGCCGGCAATGATGGGAGCTATTATTTTGGCACAGCCACTTTACACTCTTTTCTATGGTGCACCAAATAACGATGCTCTATGGCTATTTGTTGTAGCTTTGATTCAAGTTATTTTCTTAGCTCTTTATAGTTTGCTTGCGCCAATGCTACAAGCTCTTTTTGAAAATCGCAAAGCCATCAATTATTTTGCTTATGGTTTGGTAGTTAAGATTGTTTTACAAGTGCCATTTATCTTTTTATTTAAAGCCTATGGTCCACTCTTATCAACAGCAATTGGATTGATGATTCCAATTATTTTAATGTTCAATCAAATTCATGCTGTAACACTGTTTAATCGTAAAGCCTTGTGGCGAGGCATTCTATTAGTTTGCATTTTGACGGCTATCATGGGAATTGTTGTTGCACTAGGAACATTTGGACTTCACTTTATCATCAGTCCAACCACTCGTCTTGGTAGTGTGATTTACCTTGCTCTTATGGGAGCACTTGGGGTTGCTGTCTATGGATTCCTAGCCTTAGCAACACACCTTCTTGATAAATTAATTGGCAGTAAAGCAAAAACACTACGTAAAAAATTCCATTTAGAATAAAAAAACAGCCCATTGGGCTGTTTTTTCATGAGCCTGAAAATAGAAAAGCGAATCAAGCCCATTGGGCTGTTTTTTCATGAGCCTGAAAATAGAAAAGCGAATCAAGCCCATTGGGCTGTTTTTTCATGAGCCTGAAAATAGAAAAGCGAATCAAGCCCATTGGGCTGTTTTTAATTTAATAAGATATAGTTTTTTCTTATAGCTAACTATCAGTAATTAGAATAGCAAAAGCACACTAATTTTTGAGAATAAATGTTAGAATATAGTTTATAAATTTTGAATGAACGTTATGTTTTGAGATGAGAAGGGGGACTATTATGACAAGTGACTGTCGATTGGCTACGATTTTAGCCCATGCTGGTATTAAGTCGGATGAAGCAACGGGAGCTCTTGCAGCACCGATTCATTTTTCAACAACCTATCAGCATCCAGAGTTTGGAAAATCAACGGGCTTTGATTACACGAGAACTAAAAATCCGACACGCGCAACCCTTGAAAAGACCCTTGCAGCAATTGAAAAAGCTGATTATGCCTTAGCGACTTCATCAGGCATGAGTGCTATTGTTTTAGCGCTTGAAATTTTTCCTGTTGGAGCAAAGGTGGTTGCTGCGCGTGATTTGTATGGCGGTTCCTTTCGTTGGTTTAATGACAAAGAAAAAGAAGGACGCTTTGTTTTTACTTATGCCAACACACAAGAGAAGCTTCTAGCTGCAATTACTGAAGAGACTGACATTGTCTACCTTGAAACACCAACTAATCCCTTGATGATTGAATTTGACATTGCAAAAGTAGCAGAAGTTACACATAAAAATGGGGCTAAGTTAGTGGTTGATAACACCTTTTATAGTCCGATTTATCAAAATCCGATTGAGCTTGGTGCGGATATCGTGGTGCATTCTGCGACAAAATATTTAGCAGGGCATAACGACGTATTGGCTGGTGTGGTGATTACCAGCGACCAAGTCATTTATGATAAGCTCTTTTATAACCTTAATACGACAGGCCCAACCCTATCTCCTTTTGACTCTTACATGCTGATGCGAGGACTTAAGACGCTCAAACTTCGCATGGAAAAAGCTACTGAGAATGCTCGTGCTATTGTGAAGTATTTGAAAAACTCACCAGCTGTTAAAGAGGTGCTTTATACTGGAAAAGGTGGTATGATTTCTTTTAAAGTAGTTGATGAAGAAAAAATTCCTTATATCATTAATAGCCTTCAAATCATCACTTTTGCAGAAAGTCTTGGTGGTGTGGAAAGTTTGATTACCTACCCAAGAACACAAACCCATGCTGATATTCCAGAAGATGTTCGCTTATCTTATGGCTTGACGAATGATTTGCTGCGCTTGTCAATTGGTATCGAAGATGTTGAGGATTTGATTGACGACTTAAAAAATACCTTGGAGGGATAGTATGGGAAAATACGATTTTACAACCAGACCAAATCGTTTGAAACAATTTACTTACAAATGGCAGAGCTCAGAAAACAATCCCGATTTGCTTCAGTTATGGGTGGCAGATATGGATTTCTTGCCAGTTCCAGAAATCAAACAAGCTATCATTGATTACGGTCAAGAGCATATTTTTGGCTATAATTATTTTAAAGATTCGCTTTACCAAGCTGTCATTGATTGGGAAAAAGAAGAGCACGGCTATGGGATTAAAAAGGAAGAGATTTCTTTTATTGATGGTGTAGTACCTGCCATTTCGGTAGCCATTCAGGCATTTACTGAAAAAGGTGATGCAGTATTGATTAACTCACCTGTCTATTATCCTTTTGCTAGAACTATCCGTCTTAATGACCGTAAGTTGGTTGAAAATTCTTTGCAGATTAAAAATGGGCATTTTGAGATTGATTTTGATCAACTGGAAAAAGACATCGTAGACAATCAAGTTAAACTTTATGTTTTTTGTAGTCCACATAATCCTGGCGGACGCGTTTGGTCAAGTGATGAGTTGCAAAAACTTGGAGACCTCTGTCGCAAACACGGTGTGATTTTAATTTCGGATGAGATTCACCAAGATTTAGCGCTCTTTGGTCACAAGCATCATTCCTTCAATACTGTTGATGACTCTTTCAAAGATTTTGCTATTGTTTTGGCCTCAGCTACAAAAACTTTTAACATTGCTGGAACTAAAAACAGCTTTGCAATTATCCAAAATCCAGACCTTCGTCGAAAATTTCAACGTGTGCAGTTGGCCAATAACCAGCACGAAGTTCCAACCATTGGCATGATTACCACAGAAACAGCTTTTAGATACGGTAAACCTTGGTTAAAAGAACTCAAAAATGTGATTGAAGAAAATGTGGATTATCTGACAGATTACCTAGAAGAACACACTAAAATCAAGGTTATGAAGCCAGAAGGAACATACCTGGTCTGGTTAGATTTCTCCGCTTATGATATTGAGCAACCTGAACTTGGGGAAAAGTTACAAAAAGAAGCTAAAGTGGTTTTAAATGATGGGGCGCATTTTGGTAAAGAAGGCAAGGCTTTTGCACGCTTAAATGTAGCAACTCCTTTTGAAACCATTAAGGAAGCTAGCGAGCGCATTGCTAAGGCCTTTGGAAAATAAGAAAAAGCGGGCTGATGCCTGCTTTTTTGTAATGCTTTTGGCAATTTTTGCTAAAAAATGTGACATTCGTCATAAAATTTTAGCAAATTTCCTTATTTTCTGCTATAATTGGTAAGGTTAAACTAAATTCAGTATAAAGGAGTACTATCATGGGAAAATTCCAAGTTATCTCACATCCGCTAATCCAACACAAATTGTCAATTTTACGTCGTACAACAACTTCAACTAAAGATTTCCGCGAATTGGTTAACGAAATCGCGATGCTTATGGGGTATGAAGTTTCTCGCGACCTTCCTTTGGAAGATGTTGAAATTGAAACACCTATCACAAAAACAACTCAAAAACAATTGACTGGTAAAAAATTGGCAATTGTTCCTATCCTACGTGCTGGTATCGGTATGGTTGATGGTTTCTTGAGCCTTATTCCAGCGGCTAAAGTTGGTCACATCGGTATGTACCGTGACGAAGAAACTTTGCAACCAGTTGAGTATCTTGTAAAATTACCAGAAGATATCGATCAACGTCAAATCTTTGTTGTAGACCCAATGCTTGCAACTGGTGGTTCTGCAATTTTGGCTGTTGACTCACTTAAAAAACGTGGTGCTGCAAATATCAAATTTATTTGTCTTGTTGCTGCTCCAGAAGGTGTTAAAGCTCTTCAAGAAGCTCACCCAGATATCGATATCTGCACAGCTGCTCTTGATGAAAAACTTAACGAAAATGGTTACATCGTACCAGGTCTTGGTGACGCTGGTGACCGTTTGTTCGGTACAAAATAATAAGCTAAAAGCTTAATAAGAAAGGTTTGCGTTCCAGTTTAGGAACACAAGCCTTTTCTTTTTAGTCAAATTAATCGTTCATTTTACTTGAAATGGTTTTAGCGAATTCCTGAGCTGCCAAAGGAAGAGTTTGCCAGTTTTTCCAAGCAAGCACAATAGTCCGAAATGGCTTTTCGCTAATGTGACGAATGGTTAAATCATCAAGTGTCAAGCCATCGAGAAAATTTTCGTAAAGAAGACTAGCTCCTAAATCTTGTCGAATCATCTCCAAAATAGTGTAGTCGTCATAAATTTCGTAAGCGAATGTTGGGGTTATTTTGGCTTTTTCAAAGGCCGCACGTGTCAAACTGTTTTCCCCTTCATCAAGAAGAATTAGTTCAGTTTTAGCTAAGTCAGCAAGAGAAACTTCATTTTGTTTTGCCAATGGGTGCTTACTAGGTAAAACGGCGTAAAGGTAATCCTGGTAAAGGATATGCGACTGAAGTTGTCCAACATAATCAATATGCGTGAATCCTAAATCAACTTGTCCAGTATCTAGCCACTGGTGAATGCTGGTATAATCCCCTTGCTTAAGAACGAAATTGACTGCAGGGTGTTTGGCTTTGAAGTCTTTGATAAAGGGTAAAATAAAATTTCGACTAGCAGAGGTGAAGATGCCAATACGGATTTCAGCTTTATTGAGCCCTTGTAATTCCTCGATTTTTTTGGTTAGCTGCTTTTCCCCCTGAACAATTTGCTGGAAGTAGGGATAGAGAGCTTGGCCGTCTTTGGTTAATTTGACCCCCTCATGACCACGTGTTAATAAGCAAGTCCCAATTTCTTTTTCAAGATTTTTGATGGTCTGGCTGACAGCACTTTGTGAGTAGTTTAGTTGCTCTGCGGTTTTGGTAAATGACCCTAATTCAATAACTGAGCAGAAAATAGCGTATTTTGAAATCATATTGATACCTTTCGATAAGTAAAACTTATATTTCTATTATATACTTTAATTTTACTTATATCCAATATCACCTTATAATAAAACAAGATATTAGGAAGTGAGAGGTAAAATTCATGGTTCAAAAACATGCTAAATTTTTTTCAGTGACCGTTCCTCTTGCGTGGGGGATGTCTTATCTATTTATGGCGCTTGGGGCTTCTGAAATTCCAGCCATTGAATTAGTAGCTCTGCGTTGTGGGTTAGCTTTTTTGGCTTTAGTATTAATTTTTTATCGCCATTTGAAAGAAACATTTTCTTGGAAATTGATGGCTTATAGTGCTTTTGTAGGAATATTATTATTTGCTGTTTTTTATTTTTTGATTGTTGGGGTCATTGATACGTCAGCTTCGACGGCTGGTTTTCTGGCTTCGACGACAGTGGTGATAGTTCCTACCTTACGTGCTATTGTCACTCGAAAAATGCCTGATGCAAAAACGATAATAGCGATTTTGATTGTTTTATCAGGGCTTTATCTTTTAACAGGTGCTGACTTGTCACAATTCAATCTTGGTGCTGTGATGTGCTTGGTATCTGCGACTTTATATGCTGTTTACATTATTCTTTCTAAACACTTTGTCGAGAAGGTAGATCCGATGAGCCTAGGAATTTGGCAATTAGGTTTTTCTAGTTTGTATGCTTTAATAGGAACATTTGCTTTTGAGGCACCTGTTTTGCCACATTCCAATATTGTTTGGTTTTCAGTATTAGGCTTGGCTCTTATTTGTTCAGCGTATGGTTGGGTGATGCAGACAATCGTTCAATCGTATGTCAGCGCTGAGTTTACTAGTATCATGTTTACACTGGAACCTATTTTCACAGCTATTTTTGCTTTTATTTTCTTTGGAGAATGGCTGAGTGGTTTAGCTTTTTTGGGAACGGTTTTGATTTTTGTCGGTGTCCTTTTGACCATTTATCAACCGAAAAAAAGCCGTTCTATTGTTTTACTTCAGGAAAAAGTCGAATATTAAAATTTTTTATTTGACCTTTTTTGACCATTTGACTATAATAGTCTTAGGTTAATATTTAAAACAAGGGCAAGAAAAAGTAGCATCGAGATGTTATGTCTATGTTTTCTAGCCTAGTAAAGGAGAAACGATATGATTCCTGTAGTTATTGAACAAACAAGCCGCGGTGAACGCTCATATGATATTTACTCACGTCTTTTGAAAGATCGTATCATCATGTTGACTGGACCAGTTGATGACAATATGGCAAACTCTATCATTGCTCAACTATTGTTCCTTGATGCACAAGATAATACAAAAGATATTTACCTTTATGTTAATACACCTGGTGGATCAGTTTCAGCTGGTCTTGCTATTGTAGATACAATGAACTTCATTAAATCTGATGTTCAAACTATCGTTATGGGTATGGCAGCATCAATGGGAACAATCATTGCTTCATCAGGTACAAAAGGTAAACGATTCATGTTGCCAAACGCTGAATATATGATTCACCAACCAATGGGTGGTACTGGTGGCGGTACTCAACAAAGCGATATGGCTATTGCTGCTGAACACCTTTTGAAAACACGTCAAAACTTGGAACAAATTTTGGCTGACAACTCAGGTCAAAGTTTGGAAAAAGTTCACGCTGATGCTGAACGTGATAACTGGATGAGCGCTCAAGAAACTCTTGAATATGGCTTCATCGATGAAATTATGGTTAACAACGAATTGAACTAATTTGTTTATAGACAAAGTATAGGCTGAGATAAAAAATCTTGGCCTTTTTTTGTGCAAGCAGATCAGGGATACATTTGCGGCTAATTGTGGTATAATCGATTTATGTTGGCAATTGATGAACACTTATTTGAAATTGATGAGGCAATCGATGAGGTTGCGAAAGCTTTTTTAGCTTTAGACGCTGTTCAGGTATATCTAGAGATTAAAAAGATTTTTTTAGCTGATACGGCTTTACAAGAAAGTATTTCGGAATTTCAGGACTTAAAGCAGTCTTATGAGGAAGTGAAAGATTACGCAGCCTTTCGTTCAGAAGTAAAAGAGATACGTCGTCAGCTATTGCAGAAAAAAAGAGAACTTGATTTGAATCGTACGGTTAGCGTATTAAGACAAAATGAAGTTGCTGTTCAAACGATTCTAGCAGAGTTGACTCAAGAAATTTCATCAGTGATTTCACCAACGATTTTTGTCGATACTGGCTTGCCTTTGGCACCACATAAATCACACCATCAGAATTGTAGTAAGGGAGGAAAGAGAGATGTTTAAAAAGCAGGAACGTCAGGGAATTATCGTTTATTTGTACTATAACCGTGATGCTAGAAAATTAAACAAATACGGCGATGTTCTTTACCATTCACGAAAATTACATTATCAGGTTTTATATGTTAATAAAGAAGAAGAAGCGGATATTGTTGAAGAAATTTCGGCCTTAAAATTTGTGAAAGCCGTTTCTTTATCAGAAATTGATAATATTGATCAAGATTTTGTGGGCAACTTGGCTCATTTTTGATATAATACTATCTTGAATAACTTAGAAGTTGTCAAAGAATAGTTTAAATTTTCAGAAAAATCAGTATTCTTTGAATAAACTTTTTATTATAAAATAAGGAGATAACGTCTTATGCATAAAAAGATTGCGCTAACAGCGCTAACTTTTTTAGCCTCAATCGCTTTAGCGGCTTGCAGTAAGTCTCCAGATGTGACTGCAAATGCTACTGGTACAACAATTGGTGATACGATTAAAGTCGGGGTTAATCTTGAATTGACTGGTACAGTTGCTGCTTATGGTAATGCAGAAAACAACGGGGTTAAACTTGCTGTTCAAGAGATTAATAAAGCTGGCGGAGTTGATGGGAAAAAAATTGAGCTTGTTACAAAAGACAACAAGTCAGAAAATGCAGAAGCTTCAACAGCTGCAACTAACTTAGCTATCCAGAGTCAAGTAAATGCCATGATTGGCCCAGCGACTTCAGGTGCGGTTGCTGCAGCAAGTTTGAATGCCCAAAAAACAGGTGTTCCTTTGTTGACACCAAGTGGAACTCAAGATGACTTAACGCTTGATACGGTTGATGGTGTTAAAAAATATGTTTTCCGTACAACTTTCCAAGATAGTTTCCAAGGTCAGGTTTTAGCTCAGTATGCTTATAGTAATTTGAATGCTAAAAAAGTTGTCCTTTATTATGACAATTCAAGTGATTATGCTAAAGGGATTGCAGAAGAGTTTAAGAAAAAATATCAAGGCGATATTGTCACAACAGCTACGTTTGCTTCAGGAGATAAAGACTTCCAATCTGCTTTAACAAAAATCAAAAACTTGGATTATGATGCTATTGTTATGCCTGGTTATTATACAGAAACTGGTATTATCACAAAACAAGCGCGTGATATGGGAATCAGTGTTCCAATTCTTGGACCTGATGGTTTCAATGATGATAGCTTTGCTGATTTGGCTGGTAAAGCTAATGCTAATAATGTTTACTACGTATCTGGTTATTCAACAAAAACAGCCCTTTCAGGTAAAGCAAATGATTTTATTAAAGCTTATAAAGCAAAATACGGTTCAGAACCAAATATGTTTGCCGCACTTTCTTATGATTCAGTTTATATGATTGCAAAAGCAGCAGAAGGTGCGAAAACTTCAATTGATATTGCTAATAACCTTGCTGAATTAAAGGATTTTGATGGTGTGACTGGTAAGATGACTATCGACAAGAAACACAATCCAATCAAAACAGCTTTGATGGTTATTATGAAAGATGGTGCTGAAGTTTCAGCAGATGCTGTTGAAATTAAGAAAAACTAAGCTCTTTTGTCGTTAGTTTTTTGATCATTTGACTAGAAAGTTTGGTAATTTTATGTTTTTAGAACAACTTCCCCAACAACTGGTTAATGGTATTATTCTAGGTAGTATTTATGCTCTACTTGCTTTAGGTTATACCATGGTTTATGGGATTATTAAATTAATTAATTTTGCGCATGGTGATATCTATATGTTGGGTGCTTTTATCGGCTACTATGCTATTAGTACGCTTCATATGAATTTCTGGCTTGCGCTTATTGTGACAATGGTTGCGACAGCCTTTATCGGAATGGTAATTGAATTCTTAGCTTATCGTCCGTTGCGTCACTCAACTCGTATTGCTGCCTTGATTACAGCTATCGGTGTGTCATTCTTCCTTGAATACGGTATGGTTTTCTTGGTCGGTGCCAATACACGTTCATTCCCGCAAGCAATTGATATTGTTAGCTACAAGCTTGGTCCTGTTACGGTAACAAATATTCAATTGTTGATTTTGGTTGTTTCTCTTGTCTTGATGGTTGCTTTGCAGTTAATTGTTAAAAAGACAAAAATGGGTAAAGCTATGCGTGCCGTTTCTGTTGATAGTGATGCAGCTGAATTGATGGGGATTAATGTTAATTCAACAATCAGTTTTACTTTCGCACTTGGTTCAGCGCTAGCTGGTGCCGCTGGTGTTTTGATTGGACTTTACTACAATTCAATTGAGCCACTTATGGGGATGACTCCTGGTATCAAAGCCTTTGTCGCTGCAGTTCTTGGTGGTATTGGTATTATTCCAGGTGCTGCGCTTGGTGGATTTGTTATTGGTATTTTAGAGACATTATCAATTTCAGTTAACCTCTCAAGCTACCGCGATGCTATTGTTTATGCTGTCTTAATCATTATTCTTTTGATAAGACCAGCTGGTATTCTCGGTAAAAATGTGAAAGAGAAGGTGTAGAAAATGAAAAAGAATCTAAAACTTAACCTTTCTTGGCTTGCGCTTATTGTAGTTCTTTTTGGAATTCTAGAATTATTAGCAAAAACAAATATTTTAAATCTTTACTATATCCAAATTTTAATGGGTATCGGTATTAGTATTTTGATGGGACTTGGTACAAACTTAGTACTTGGTTTCTCAGGTCAGTTTACTCTTGGACAAGCTGGTTTCATGGCTATTGGTGCTTATGCGACAGCTATTATTACACAACAAAATCCAACATATGGTGGGTTCTACTTCTCAATGCTTGTTGGGGTTGTGATTGCTGTTCTTGTAGCTCTTGTCTTTGGTATACCGACTCTTCGTTTAAAAGGCGACTATCTTGCTATTGCAACACTTGGTATGGCTGAAATTATTCGTATCGTCATTGTCAATGGTGGTGAAGTAACTAACGGTGCCGCAGGTTTGACAGGTATTTTGCCATATACATCTTGGCCTGTTATCTTCATTTTTGTGGCTGGTATCACAGTTTTGATTTTGAACTTTTTGCGTTCATCAACTGGTCGTCAGGTAATTGCTGTGCGTGAAGATGAAATTGCTGCAGAAGCTATGGGAGTTAACGTAACGAAAATGAAAGTTATGATTTTCGTTATGGGGGCAATTATTTCTGCTATTGCAGGGTCTCTTTACGTTGGTTATATCGGAACAGTCGTTCCAAAAGATTTTACGATTATGAAATCAATTGATTATTTGATCATTGCTGTTCTTGGTGGCCTTGGATCAATTACAGGTACTATCCTTGCGGCTATTGTCTTAGGTATTTTGAACATGTTCTTGCAAAACGTTTCAAACCTTCGTATGATTATCTACTCACTTGCTTTGATTTTAGTCATGATTTTCCGTCCAGGTGGACTTTTAGGGACAAAAGAATTTACCTTGTCTCGATTCTTTAATAAAGGCAAAGGAGGTAATCACTAATGGCATTGCTTGATGTTAAAAATCTAACTAAAAATTTCGGTGGTTTGACAGCTGTTGGTGATGTGACAATGCACCTTGATAAAGGTGAGTTAGTTGGGCTTATCGGACCAAACGGTGCTGGTAAAACAACGCTTTTCAACCTTTTGACAGGTGTTTACGAACCAAGCGAAGGTTCAGTTTCTCTAGATGGAATATTATTGAACAGTAAGAAACCCTATAAAATTGCATCACTTGGCTTATCACGTACTTTCCAAAATATCCGTCTCTTTAAAGATATGACAGTTTTGGAAAATGTTCTTGTCGGTATGGCTAATCAAAATAATCCACATCTTTTGGCAAGTTTCCTTCGTTTACCAAAATTTTACAGTAGCGAAGAAAAATTGCACCAAAAAGCAATGAAACTACTTGCTATTTTTGACCTTGATGGTGATGCAGAAACTTTGGCTAAAAACCTTCCATACGGACAACAACGTCGTTTGGAAATTGTTCGTGCCCTTGCTACAGAACCTAAAATTCTCTTTTTGGATGAACCTGCTGCTGGTATGAACCCACAAGAAACAGCAGAATTGACACAACTAATCCGTAAAATTAAAGAAGAATTTAATATCACTATCATGCTGATTGAACATGATATGAGCCTTGTTATGGAAGTTACTGAGCGCATTTATGTTCTTGAATATGGACGCCTAATCGCTCATGGTACTCCTGATGAAATTAAAAATAATCAACGCGTAATCGAAGCTTATCTTGGAGGTGAAGGATAATGGCAATGTTAAAAGTTGATAATTTATCAGTACACTACGGCGTTATCCAAGCTGTAAAAGATGTTTCTTTTGAAGTTAATGAAGGGGAAGTTGTGACTCTTATTGGTGCCAATGGTGCTGGTAAAACTTCAATTCTTCGTACAATTTCAGGATTGGTTCGACCAAGTGCTGGTAAAATTGAATTTCTTGGTCAAGAAATTCAAAAAGAACCTGCCCGTCGAATTGTTACTAATGGTTTGTCACAAGTTCCTGAAGGACGTCACGTCTTTCCTGGATTGACTGTTCTTGAAAATCTTGAATTGGGAGCTTTCTTGCGCAACGATCGTGAAAAAAATCAAAAGAACTTGAAGAAAGTCTTTGATCGCTTCCCACGTCTTGAAGAACGTAAAATGCAAGATGCTGCCACACTTTCAGGTGGTGAACAACAAATGCTTGCAATGGGACGTGCTTTGATGAGTCAACCTAAATTGCTCTTGCTCGATGAACCATCAATGGGACTTGCACCAATCTTTATCCAAGAAATTTTTGATATTATTCAAGATATTCAAAAACAAGGAACAACAGTCTTGCTAATTGAACAAAACGCTAATAAAGCGTTGGCGATTGCTGATCGTGGTTACGTGTTAGAAACAGGTAAAGTTGTTCTTTCCGGAACAGGTAAAGAATTATTAGAATCTGAAGAAGTTCGAAAAGCTTATCTTGGTGGATAAGATAGACTTTTATCAGTTTTTTTGAGGAAGGGTAGGCAAATATGTCTACTCCTTTTTATGACTGTTTAGCTTTTTAGGAATCGTTTGCAGTTTGTGATATAATAAATATAAGAAAAATAAGCGGAGATTAATTATGGCAGTTAAAGATTTTATGACGAGAAAAGTTGTCTACGTATCACCAGATACAACGGTCGCTCATACAGCGGATATGATGCGAGAACAAGGATTGCGCCGCTTGCCAGTTATTGAAAATGATCGATTAGTCGGCATTGTTACTGAACGAACAATGGCGGAAGCTAGTCCATCAAAAGCGACTTCTTTGTCAATTTATGAAATGAATTATTTGTTAAATAAAACAAAAATTCGTGACATTATGATTCGAGATGTTATTACAGTATCACCTTATGCTAGTCTTGAGGATGCTGTCTACGCGATGATGAAAAATCATGTCGGAATTTTGCCAGTTGTTGAATCCGGACAAGTTTATGGCGTGATTACAGAAAAAGATGTTTTTAAAGCTTTCCTAGAAGTATCAGGATATGGTGAAGAAGGGATTCGTGTTATCATTACTGCTGAAGATACAGTTGGAACGTTAGCGAAAATTGTTGACACTATTTCAGCAGATAACCTTAACATCAAACGTACAGTAGTTGCAACACGTAAATCAGGTAAAGTAGTTATTGAAATTCAAATTGACGGCAAAGCAGATGTTACCGATTTGCGTGAAAAATTAATCAATCAAGGTATTCAAGTTGATGCAATTGAGTTAACCTCAGCTAAAGTCATTGATTAAAGGAATTATAGAAGCATTGCTAAGATTTGCAGTGCTTTTTTGTATGATTTTTGATAAAATAGAAGTAAAGAAAATAGTATTAAGGAATTTTCATGAAAAACGGTATAATCATTACATTTGAAGGTCCAGACGGTGCTGGAAAAACAACAGTTCTTGAAAAAGTTCTTCCAGTTTTGCAAGAAAAGGGCTACGATATTGTGACCACACGTGAACCAGGTGGTGTTGAAATTGCAGAACGCATTCGCGATGTTATTTTGGATGTTAAGCACGTTGCGATGGACAGTAAGACAGAGTTGTTACTTTATATGGCAGCAAGACGTCAACACTATGTAGAAAAAGTGTTGCCAGCTTTAGAGGCTGGTAAGGTGGTCTTGATTGATCGTTTTATTGATAGTTCGGTAGCTTATCAAGGCGCAGGACGTGGTCTTGATAAAGAAATTATTGCTAAGTTAAATGACTTCTCAACAGATGGTAGAAAGCCTGATTTGACGCTTTATTTTGATGTTGAATCAGAAATTGGCTTAGCCCGAATTGCTAAAAATGCTGACCGAGAAGTGAATCGTCTTGATTTGGAAAAATTGGACATGCACAAGCGTGTTAGACAAGGATATTTAGACTTAGCTCAGACAGAAGAACGTATTGTGACGATTGATGCCTCACGTGAATTGGAACAAGTTGTTGCAGAAGCAACACACGTGATTCTTGAGAAATTAGGCTAAAAAGAGTAAAGGAATTAAAATGGATTTAGAGTGCTTGCAACCCCAACTTTTTAAAGACTTTAATCAGATTTTAAAATCAGATAGGATGAACCACGCCTATCTTTTTTCAGGGGATTTTGCCAGTTTTGATTTTGCGCTCTATCTTGCTAAAAGTCGTTTTTGTGAGAACTTGCAAGAAGGAAGACCTTGTGGAAAATGTCGTGAATGTCAATTGATTGAGGATAATGATTTTTCAGATGTAAAAATCGTCAAGCCAACAGGACAAATCATTAAAACAGATACCATTCGTGAAATGATGCGTGATTTTTCACGTTCAGGATTTGAAGGAAAATCACAGGTTTTCATCATTCAAGATTGTGAAAAGATGCATATCAATGCTGCTAACAGCCTTTTGAAATTCATCGAAGAACCACAAAGCTCATCTTACATGATTTTGCTTACTAGCGATGAAAGCAAGGTCCTTCCAACTATTAAGAGCCGAACACAAGTTTTTCGTTTTCCAAAAAATAAGAAGCTTTTAGTTGAACAAGCTGAAAAAGCTGGCATTCTAAAAACTCAGGCCGATATCTTAGCAGAGTTAGCTAAAACACCAGCTCACTTAGATGAGTTGATGGCTGATAAGAAGGTTTTAGAGCTCCTTCAGACCTGTGAACGCTTTATCTCAATACTATTTAAAGATAAGGCGACAGCTTATCTGGAAACAGGTCGTTTGGTTCAGGCGGCACCTGAAAAGTCTGAGCAAGAACTAGTTTTTCAACTGCTCCCTTTGTTCTTAGCAAAGCAGTTTAATCAAAAAGAGAGTCTAACTTATTTAGAGAAAAGTTATAAGGCACAGCAAATGTGGAGAAGTAATGTTAGCTTTCAAAATGTGCTAGAATATATGGTGATCTCATGACAGAAGTATTGAGTGTAAAGTACGAAGAAACAGGCAAGGTTGTCTATGTTTTGCCAAATCAAAATTATCAAGTTGGTGACTATCTCGTTATCAAAAATAAAAAAGGCTGTCGATTAGCTCAGGCAGTTACAGCCAATGAAGAAATGGATGACGTCAAATTGCCTGCTGAGATGGATAAGGTGCTTCGTCCGGCTAACGAAAAAGATTTTCAAGCTTATCAAGAAAATCTAGAATTAGCCATGAATTCTTTTGATAAGGTGAATGAGTTAACCAAAGCCAATCAACTTAAAATGAAAGTGATTGATATTGTCTTTCCTTTAGAAAGAAGTTATGTCTTAATTACATTTTGTGCAGAAGATCGTGTGGACTTTCGTCAGCTTTTACGTGATTTGGCTGCTCACTTTAAAACACGTATTGAACTTCGTCAGATTAATAGTCGTGAAGAAGCTAAAGTGTACGGTGGTGTGGGGCCTTGTGGCCGTGCCCTTTGCTGTGCTAGCTTTCTGGGAGAGTTTCCACCAGTATCAATCAAAATGGTCAAAAATCAAGGCATGTCACTTAGCACGGGTAAAACAGCAGGTATCTGCGGTCGTTTAATGTGCTGTTTGAGCTTTGAAGATGAGTTTTATAAAACCTCTAAGGAGAAATTCCCTGATTTGGGAGCAGAAATTGAAACGGTTGATGGATTAGGAGTAGTTGTGGGAATCGATGTCTTTTCTGACACAGTTAAGGTAAGATTACCTAAACGACACACTCTTTTAACTTATGCTTTAGAGGAGGTCAAAGTACGTGGATAAAAAAGAATTATTTGATGCCTTTGATGGTTTTTCACAAAATTTAATGATTACCTTGGCTGAAATTGAAGCCATGAAAAAACAAGTACAATCTTTGCTAGAAGAAAATACAGCTCTTCGACTTGAGAACGATAAACTACGTACACGTCTTTCTCAACTTGAACAAGAAACACCTATAAAATCTTCTAAACAAGGTAAAAAATATATTGAAAGTATTTATCACGATGGTTTCCATATCTGTAATGACTATTACGGACAACGTCGTGAAAATGATGAAGAATGCATGTTCTGTATGGAAGTCTTAGATAGGGAGTAATCGTCTGTTATGAAAGTACAAAAAAGTTTCAAGGGGCAGACTGACTATGGAACCTTGTATCTTGTGCCAACACCGATTGGTAATCTGCAAGATATGACATTTCGTGCAGTAGAAACGTTGAAAGCAGTAGATTTTATCTGTGCTGAAGATACTCGAAATACAGGTCTTCTATTGAAGCATTTTGATATTACTGTTAAACAAATTAGCTTTCATGAGCATAATGCTTATGAAAAAATTCCAGAGTTGCTAGAACTTTTGAAGTCTGGAAAAAATTTGGCTCAGGTATCAGATGCTGGAATGCCATCAATTTCAGATCCAGGACATGATTTGGTAAAAGCAGCCATTGCTGAAGATATTACTGTTGTGGCTCTTCCTGGGGCTTCAGCAGGGATTACGGCGTTAATTGCTAGTGGACTTGCACCACAGCCACATATCTTTTATGGGTTCTTACCACGAAAATCAGGACAACAAAAAGACTTTTTTGAGAGTAAAAAAGCCTATCCTGAAACACAAATCTTTTATGAATCACCTTATCGCGTGTCAGATACCTTAGAGAACATGTTAGCTGTCTATGGTGACAGACAAGTTGTTTTGGTTCGTGAATTGACAAAACTTTACGAAGAATATCAACGTGGTTCTATTTCAGAACTCTTGGAGTATATTGCTGAGAATCCCTTAAAAGGTGAGTGTTTGTTAATTGTTTCTGCTCAGGATCAAGCTGTTTTAACTGAAGCTGCTGCAGAAGACTTAAACCCAGCAGAGCTTGTGTCTAGCCTAGTTGAGGCTGGTGAAAAACCAAATCAAGCCATTAAGAAGGTTGCCAAAACGTATGGCTTAAATCGTCAAGAAGTTTATAATGCTTATCATGGTATTTGATATGATTCATTGAAAAAATCAGGCATTTTGTCTGATTTTTAGTTTGTTCACAAGCAGATGTTAGAAAATATAACATTAATGGTTATAATAAAAAATGAGCGAAAGCTAACATCGTATGTTTTCTGAAAATGTTGATAAAAACTTTTAAAATAAGGCTTTTTTTAGCGATTTAGACTAGCATATTTCTCTGACATCACATGTTATAAAATTAAAAAATTCAGAAAATTTATCCAAAAACTCTTTACTTGTCCAAAAAATAGTGTTATATTATCTAACATAAAAATCTAACGCGATGTTAGAGATTTTGAGTTTGGTTTTAAAAATTAAAACCTTAGAAAATAAAAGGAGTTTTTGATATGGATGCAGGAAGTATTGCTTTTATGATTATCTGTGCTGGCCTAGTCTTCTTAATGACACCTGGCTTAGCCTTCTTCTACGGTGGTTTAGGAAGACGTAAAAATGTCATCAACACCATGATGATGTGTGCGATTCCTATTGCGGTTGGTTCTGTAATGTGGATGATTTTTGGCTACTCCCTTTCATTTGGTGGAAGCGGAAGTCTTATTGGTAACTTCTCTCATCTATTTTTCAATGGTGTTAGTGATTCAGCTAGTACACGAGGTCTAGCAATTCCGGATGCTTTGTTTGCTGCTTTCCAAATGATGTTCCCAATCATCACAGTTGCCATTTTAACAGGGGCAGCAGCAGGACGTATGAGATTTACACCACTAGTTATTTTCGTTGTTCTATGGCTTTTGGTAGTCTACTTCCCATTTGCTCATATGGTTTGGGACGAAGGACTTTTGGCTCAATGGGGTACACTCGACTTTGCTGGTGGTGACGTTGTCCACATCACTTCAGGGGTATCTGGTTTAGTTCTAGCTATTCTTCTTGGAAAACGTCGTGATTATGATCGTTTAGAATATCGTCCTCATAATGTTCCGTTTGTTTTCCTTGGTGCAGGACTTCTCTGGTTCGGTTGGTTTGGATTTAACGCAGGTTCAGCTTTAGCAGCTGATGGACTTGCAGTTCATGCCTTTGTAACAACTCATATTTCAGCGGCAGCAGCAATGCTTTCTTGGTTGCTTGTTGAAAAAGTTTTGACTGGTAAATTCTCACTTGTAGGTGCTTCAACTGGTTTGGTTGCAGGACTCGTCGCTATCACACCTGGCGCAGGTTTTGTATCAACATGGAGTTCACTTTTAATTGGTCTTTGTGTAAGCCCAATTTGTTATTTCGCTATTTCAGTTCTTAAGAGCAAATTTGGTTACGACGACGCACTTGATGCTTTTGGTTGTCATGGTATCGGTGGTATCTTTGGTGGATTGGTAACAGGACTCTTCACAACACCAGAACTTGCTCTTAATAAACACAATATAGGTTTGATTTACGGAAATGCACATCTTTTCCTAGTAACAATCGCAGCTATTATTTTCACAATCGTTTGGTCAGCAGTTGCTACATTCATCATTGTTAAGATTATCTCAATCTTTACAAGTATTCGAGTTGAAGAACGTGCCGAAGCTATTGGTCTTGATGACAGCGAACATGAAGAAACAGCTTACCCAACTTTCATGGGATTGGATTCATAAGCAGCAACGTTTGGCTTGTCGAAAATAAAAAACTGAGTTAAACTAAGTTACAATAGAGACGTTTAGAAAGGGTGTACATTATGAAAAAAATCGAGACCATTATTCGTCCAGATCGCTTGGAAGATCTGAAAGATGCCTTATCAAAGGCTGGTTTTACAAAAGGGATGACCATCAACCAAGTTTTAGGGTATGGTAACCAACGAGGTCTTGCAGAATATGTTCGTGGTCAAAAAATTGTTCCAACATTGCTTGCAAAAGTCAAAGTTGAAATCGTTACTCATGATGCAGCGGTTGACGAAATTGTAGATATTATCTGCAAAGCTGTTCACACTGGAGAAGTCGGAGATGGGAAAATCTTCATCCTTCCCATCGAAGAAGTCATCCGTATTCGTACAGGTGAACGTGGAGGAGACGCCGTTTAGGTGACAAAGATATCTCCAAAGTTAACATAAATGTGATGGAAAATCCGAGTTCAATAGAATTCGGATTTTTTGGTGTAAAAAAACACCTTGTTCTTCAAGGTGTTAAATCATTATTAGCAAATTTTAGTGCCATGTGCTGCTTGGGCACCAGTTCTTTCAATTAGTTCTTGATAATTATCAGCTGTAACACCGCCGCCAATCATAATTTCAATGCGTCCGTCGGCGTAATCAACTAATTCTTTAAGATGGTCAACATTTTCAAAAATATCATTATTTTCTGAAGAACCATGAGTTAGGATACGTATAAAACCAAGGTCGACAAGTTGGTCAATAGCTTCTTTTTGATCAGCAAGAGGAATTTGGTCAAATGCCATATGAAAGACTAGTGGCAAGCCTTGAGTTGATGGAAGAAGTTGTTCAATCCCTTCAACATCGATGTGGTTATCTTCAGTTAAAAGCCCAAGAACTAGGTTGTCACTTTCTAATTCTGCTGCACGAAGAATATCATCTTCCATGATTCGAAGTTCGCTATCGTTATAAACAAAGTTACCACCACGTGGACGAATCATTGTAGCGAGTGAGATTTCTTTTTCGTGAAGATAGCGCGCAGCTTCTTTGATGACACCGTATGAAGGAGTTGTTCCACCAACGGCTAAATTGTCACAAAGTTCGACGCGTTTAACAGATGAGTCAAGTTGGCTGAGCAAAGTTGTGTTTTCAGCACAAAATTCTTTGATAATCATTTTTTCTCCTTAATGTTTGTTATTTACTATTATAACATGGTTATTCATAAATATTTTGGATAAAAATCCGTAAAAATCTTTACAAAATTCAGAAAATTGTGATATAATTTATACCATTATACGGAGGTATTTTTATGACAATTTACAATTTCTCTGCAGGTCCTGCAGTGTTACCAAAACCAGTGCTTGAACAAGCACAGCGTGAAATGCTTGACTACCAAGGTAGCGGCATGAGTGTTTTAGAAATGTCCCACCGTTCCAAAGAGTTTGATAATATCATTAAAGAAGCTGAAAAATTATTGCGTGAATTGATGGCAATTCCTGATAATTACAAAGTAATGTTCCTTCAAGGCGGAGCATCTACACAATTCACTATGCTTCCTTTGAACCTAGCTAAGGGACGTAAGGCATATTATCTAGTTGGTGGATCATGGGGTAAAAAAGCTTATGCTGAAGCTGTTAAATTGTCCAAATCCGTTCCTTTTGAACCCTTGCTCCTAGCCTCGTCAGAAGATACTGTATATGATCATATTCCTACATTTGATCCAAAAGATATTGACCCTGAAGCTGCGTACGTTCACATCACAACAAATAACACTATTGAAGGAACTTCTATTTATGACCTTCCAGATACTAATGGTGTACCAATTGTGGCAGATATGTCTTCTAATATTTTAGCGGTTCGCTATAATGTTGAAGATTTTGCACTGATTTATGCGGGCGCTCAAAAAAATATTGGTCCTGCTGGTGTGACTGTTGTTATTGTTCGTGAAGATTTCTTGAATGATGAGCCAACACTTTCTGCAATGCTTGATTATCGTATCCAATCTGAAGCGGGTTCACTTTATAATACACCACCTGCATACAGCATCTACATTGCAAAACTTGTCTTTGAATGGGTGAAAGCTTTCGGTGGTGTTGACAAGATGGAGGCTGCTAACCGTGAAAAATCAGGTCTTTTGTATGACTTCATCGACCAATCAGATTTCTACACAAATCCTGTTAAGAATCCAGCAGAACGTTCAGTAGCGAATATTCCATTCGTGACACCAAGTAAAGAACTTGATACTAAGTTTGTTGCAGAAGCAACACCACTTGGTTTCAAGAATATTAAAGGTCACCGTTCAGTTGGTGGTATGCGTGCAAGTCTTTACAACGCCTTCCCTCGTCAAGGTGTGCTTGATTTGATTGAATTCATGAAAAAATTTGAAGCAGAAAACAAATAAGGCTTTCTGTCAATATTTCTGATTAGGAATAAACAAGATTTTTCTTTTATAGCGATATAAGCCATTTGAGTCTGAGATTTTATCCCAGGCTCTTGGTGTAAAGGGGTAAATATGGTATACAGTGTTAAAACATTTAATAATATTAATCAAGTTGGTCTTAAAGAATTAGGAAATCATTTTCAAGTTGATGGGGATTTAGCAGAAAATCCTGATGCTTTTATTCTTCGTAGTCAAAATCTTCACGGCATTGAATTTCCAGAAAATCTAAAAGCAATTGCCCGCGCTGGTGCGGGTACAAATAATATTCCGATTGCCGATGCAACAGCAGCAGGGATTGTAGTATTCAACACTCCGGGTGCCAATGCTAATGCAGTTAAAGAAGCGGTGCTTGCATCAATTTTGATGTCAGCACGTGATTACATCGCAGCTAACGCTTGGGTCAATACTCTTTCAGGTGATGACGTTCCAAAACAAGTCGAAGCTGGCAAAAAACAATTTGCAGGGAATGAAATTTCTGGTAAAACGCTTGGCGTCATCGGACTTGGTGCTATTGGTGGACGCATTGCCAACTACGCCCAACGTCTAGGGATGAATGTTTTGGGTTACGACCCATATGTTTCTATTGAAATAGCTTGGAATATCTCTCACCATGTCAAACGTGTAGATGATGTCAAAGAAATTTTTGCAAATTGTGATTACATTACTGTTCACGTGCCATTGACAGATGAAACACGCCATACATTTAATAGCGAAGCATTTGGTCTGATGCAAAAAGGAACTGTTGTTATCAACTTTGCGCGTGGTGAGTTGGTTGATAATGCAGCGCTTTTTGAAGCTATCGAAGCAGGTGTTGTCAAACGTTACATTACAGACTTCGGAACTGAAGAATTGCTTAACAAAGATAAAATCACTGTCTTCCCTCACGTGGGTGGTTCAACAGCTGAAGCTGAACTTAATTGTGCTATCATGGCTGGTAAGACGATCCGTCAATTTATGGAAACCGGTGAAATTACAAACTCAGTTAACTTCCCTAATGTTCACCAAGCTTTGACAGCGCCATATCGTATTACATTGATAAACAAAAATGTACCAAATATCGTGGCTAAAATTTCAACAGCTGTCTCTGAATTAGGTATTAATATCGATAACATCATCAACCGATCAAAAGGTGATTATGCTTATACTTTGCTTGATCTTGATGAAACAGACAAAGCTAAAGTTGATCATTTAGTAGCCAACTTTGAAGCAAGCGACAATATCATTCGTGTTCGTTTGATTGCTAAGAAATAATAAAGATGACCTGAGATTAAATCTCGGCTCTTTTTGTCTTTATTTGATATAATGAGAAAAATGATTTCTAGTTAATAAAGGAGCAGAAGATGTTTACTTTTTACGAATACCCAAAATGTAGCACATGCCGTCGTGCTAAGGCAGAATTGAAAGAATTAGGGGCTGATTTTGAAGCAATTGATATCACACTTGATACGCCAAAGGCTGATCAAATTAAATCATGGATGGAAAATTCTTCTTTTACAATCAAAAACTTTTTCAACACTAGTGGTCAAGCTTATCGTGCACTTGGCTTGAAAGACAAAGTTGATGGCTTAACAGTTGATGAAGCTGCTGATTTACTTGCTTCTGATGGTATGTTGATTAAGCGTCCTGTTTTAGTTAAAGATGGAAAAGTTCTTCAACTCGGTCACCGTAAATCATACGAAGAGTTGTTGGGGGAGTAAACAAACCACCTAAGTGTTAAACTTAGGTGGCTTTATGTGTTTATAAATCAATTTCTAAAAGAATTGGTGTGTGGTCTTGGCGTGCACCTGAGTCAATCATTTCTGATTTTGTTACTTTATCTGCAATGCGGTTTGAAGTGAGCCAGTAGTCAATGCGCCAACCAGTGTTATTAATCTTACTTGTCTTACTACGTTGTGCCCACCAGCTGTATACGTTTGGAATGTTACCATGAAGGTGACGGAAAGTATCTGTGAACCCTTTAGCCAGCAAGTTAGTAAAGCCAGCACGTTCTTCATCGGTAAAACCAGCAGAACGGCGGTTTGAATTTGGATTGGCAAGGTCGATTTCTTGGTGGGCAACGTTGTAGTCACCAGTAGCTAGAACAGGTTTCTTTTGGTCAAGTTCAGCTAGGTATTGGGCGTATTTTTCATCCCAAAGTTGACGTTCAGCTAAGCGTTTAAGCCCGTCGCCAGCATTTGGTGTGTAAACTTGAGTGACGTAAAAGTTATCGAATTCAAGCGTGATAATGCGACCTTCACTATCCATAGTATCGGGGGCGACCGATTTCTGGAAAAGAGATTTCTGGTGTTAACCCTTTTTTATAAAGGAACATTGTCCCAGCGTAGCCTTTTCTAGCTGGTTCAACGGAAGAACGCCAAGAAATGTCATAATCTGGGAAGTAGTCATTCAAAATTTGAAGGTGCTTTTTGGTAGGCCCATTTGCTGAGAGTTTTGTTTCTTGGATAGCGATAATGTCAGCGTCTTCAGCTACCAAAGTATTAATGACGGCGCGTGAAAGAACAGCTCTGGCTGAATCACTAGTTAAAGCAGCATTGATTGAGTCAATATTCCATGAAATGAGTTTCATATTCTTATCCCAAAGCCTTGGGTGAACAAAGCTTTTTTTCTTCTTTCTAAAGTTTAATCGTTAGTTTCTATTTTAGCAAAAAATGAACTGGCATGCGATTTTAATGCTTTTTTTTGTGATTGTTTTTTTAAAGGAATATAATCTATTTAGAAAAAAATCTAAATAGTTTTTTAGATAAGTAGAGGATTGTTATGGTATTTGCAGAGACATTCAAGGTACTTTCTCATCCTATTCGCCGAGAGATTTTGACCTTATTAAAGGAAAAATCTTTGACAGCTGGTGAAAATGCTAGTCATTTCGATCTTGCTGGGGCAACTATTTCGCATCATCTGAGGATTTTGAAAAAAGCAGGTTTAGTGGTTGAAAGGCGTGAGAAAAATTTTATTTACTATGAGCTGTGTACTTCTGTTTTAGAAGATATTATGACTTGGCTTGCGGCTTTAAAGGAGAGATCAGGAGATGAAAATGAATAAAAAACAACTTATATTAACAAGTTTTGTGATTGTTTTGCCAGCTTTGATTGGAGCATTTTTCTGGAAAGCTTTGCCAGAGCAAATACCAACTCATTTTGGAATTGATGGGCAAGCTGATGGCTACAGTAGTAAAGTTTTCACCCTTGTTGCTTTCCCGATTTTATTTGTACTTTTTCAAATCATTGCTTTAGCCTCACTTGAAAGGGAGTCTGTGAAAGTAACGGTTCCAGCTAAAATGAGAAAGCTCTATGCTTGGATTGTTCCAGCTTTAAGTTTCATTGTTCAAGGGTCAATTTATGCGAATGCTCTTGGCTGGGTGAAGAGCAGTCCGACTCTTGTGACAGCTTTTTTGGGGATTATTTTTATAATCCTCGGAAATTATTTGCCAAAAACACATCGCAATCATACCATCGGTATTCGCATTCCTTGGACTTTGTCTGATGACAAAAATTGGCATAAGACACACCGCATGGCAGGTAAACTTTGGGTGCTTGGTGGTTTGCTTATCTTGCTTGAGAGTTTTGTTCAGGTGGCTATGCCTTATGTGATGGGAGTAGTCATTGCTATTATGATTATTGCGCCGATGATTTACTCTTTTCTTCTTAGTCGAAAAGCCTAAAAACTGACTTGCCTAGTTTTTTAGCTGTAAAATTGTTTAATTGTGTTATAATGATAGAACAAAATTAAAGGAGATATTGTGATGAAAAAGACGGTATCTTATTGGTTAATTGCTTTATGGTTTTTAGTAATGCTAATCAGCTATTGGATTTTTTTACCGCCCATTAATATTTTTAGCGTAGCTTTTTGGCTTTTTGTTTTAGAGGGCTTGTGTTTAGCCTTTGGAGTCATTGCTTTGTTGTCTCTTGGTGGCAAAGTCCAACAAATAACATTCCAAGTGCCAGGTAGTCGTGCTCGAAAAGTAGTTTCAGCACCGAAACCAGCTTTTGGAAAAGCTTTGTCTGCTATCAGCTTTGCTATTGCAGTGATTTTACTTATTCTTGGCGCGTCAACTTTCCTTAACTCTCGTTTGTTTAGAGCCAAAAGTTATGCCAATGTGATTAAAGTAAAAGAGGCTGATTTTACTTCTGATTTCCCTGAAACTAATATTTCTCATTTGGTTTTATTGGATCGTTCATCAGCTAAGAAAATTGGTGATACTTATCTTGGAACCATTGATAAAGTCTCACAATTTGGTATTTCAGATGATTATCGTCAGGTTACAATTGGTGAGCAACCTTACCGCGTCTCACCTCTAGAATACAAATCATTCTGGAAATGGTTTACCAACCATAAAGAAGGAATCGGCTATTACGTCAAGGTTAATCAGACAACAGGAAAAGCAGAATTAATCAAGCTTGATAAAGGCATGAAATATTCTGATTCTGAATATTTCTTTAGCGATACCCTTCGCTATTTGCGTTTGAAATACCCAACGGTGATTTTTGGAGATCCATCTTTTGAAGTGGATGACAAAGGAAATCCTTATTATGTTGCAACAACATATAAACCTAAGTTTATGTTGAGCTCAAATGACCCAACAGGTGCTATTTTACTTAATGCGGTAACTGGTGAAACCAAACGTTATGATCTTAAAGACATTCCTGACTGGGTTGACCGTGTCTTTTCTGCTGATAATGTGATTAGTCGTGTCGATGATTACTACACTTATCAAAAAGGTTTCTGGAATACAGTCTTTAGCCAAACAGGTGTGAAAAAAACAACGGATAGTTACAACTATATCTCAATTGGTTCAGATATTTACCTCTACACAGGTATCACATCGGCTACTGCTGATTCTTCAAACCTTGGCTTTATTTTGGTTAATATGCGTACTCGTGAAGTGACAAATTATAAATTGGCATCAGCGACTGAAACTGCTGCGCAAGAATCAGCAGAAGGCGAAGTTCAAGAAAAACATTATGAAGCAACAGCTCCGACACTTGTAAAATTAGACGGCAAAGCTTACTATCTTGTTTCTCTTAAAGATGCTGCTGGTTTGGTCAAATCTTACGCTATCGTTGATGCAGAAGATTACCAACAAGTGACCGTTGATAATGACATCGAGACTTTGATTGCTAAGTTCACGGATTCAGATACTTCAGCTTTGTCAGGTGTCGCTGACAATTCTGGCGAATCCAAAAAAGTCAAAGTGATTACTGGAGTGGTGGATAAATTAGCCAGCCAAATGATTTCAGGTTCAACAGTTTACTACATCTCGTCATCAGGAGAGATTTACAAAGTTAAAGCAACGACTGATACAACAGACAAACTTCCTTTCCTTGCTGTTGGGGATGAATTTAAAGGTGAACTTCAAGATGATAATTACTTGACTAAGTTTGAAGTAACTAATTAAAAATAAACAGTGAAGAGTTTGGAATAAAAATTCCAAGCTCTTTTGAATACGATTTTTTCGTATTGCCTGACCATTTAACCTATAATCAGTTATAAATTTATGTTATAATTAGATGTTATCAATAAGGGAGTTTCATTAGCTCCTATTTGAAAGGAAAGAAAATGACTAGTAAACAACCATTTTATATTACAACACCGATTTACTACCCATCTGGTAAGCTTCATATTGGTTCAGCTTATACAACAATCGCTTGTGACGTTTTAGCACGTTACAAACGTATGATGAACTATGATGTCTTTTATTTGACAGGGCTTGACGAACACGGTCAAAAAATCCAACAAAAAGCTGAAGAAGCAGGTATCACACCACAAGCTTACGTTGATGGTATGGCTGCTGATGTTAAAAAACTTTGGAAAATGCTTGATATCTCATATGATAAATTCATCCGTACAACTGATGATTACCACGAAAAAGTTGTTGCCGAAGTTTTTGAAAAATTGTTGGCACAAGATGATATTTATTTAGGTGAGTATTCTGGTTGGTACTCAGTTTCAGATGAAGAATTCTTTACAGAAAGCCAATTGGAAGAAGTTTTCCGTGATGAAAATGGAAAAGTCATCGGCGGGATTGCCCCTTCTGGACACGAAGTAGAATGGGTTTCAGAAGAATCATATTTCTTACGTCTTGGAAAATATGCTGACCGCTTGGTAGAATTTTTCCATGCACACCCTGATTTCATCCAACCTGATGGTCGTATGAACGAAATCATCAAGAACTTCATTGAACCAGGTCTTGAAGATTTGGCTGTCAGCCGTACATCATTTACATGGGGCGTTAAAGTGCCTTCAAATCCAAAACACGTTGTTTACGTGTGGATTGATGCGCTTCTTAACTACGCTACGGCACTTGGTTATGGTCAAGAAGAACACGCAAACTTTGATAATTTCTGGAACGAGGGAACAGTTTTCCATATGGTTGGTAAAGATATCCTACGTTTCCACTCCATTTACTGGCCAATTATGCTCATGATGTTGGACATGAAATTGCCTGACCGCTTGATTGCCCACGGTTGGTTTGTTATGAAAGACGGTAAAATGTCTAAATCTAAAGGTAATGTGGTTTACCCAGAAATGCTTGTCGAACGCTATGGACTTGACCCACTTCGTTATTATCTCATGCGCTCACTTCCAGTAGGTTCAGACGGAACATTTACGCCAGAAGATTACGTTGGACGTATCAATTATGAGTTGGCAAATGACCTTGGAAACCTTCTTAACCGCACAGTTGCCATGATTAATAAATATTTCGGTGGCGATGTTCCAGCTTACGTTAAAAATGTCACAGCATTTGATGCTGACTTGGCAGATGTTGTCGAAGAAAAACTCGCTGAATACCATAAACAAATGAATGCTGTTGACTACCCACGCGCACTTGATGCCGTATGGAGCATCATCTCACGTACAAACAAATACATTGATGAAACAGCTCCTTGGGTTCTTGCTAAAGATGACGCTAAACGTGATGAATTGGCAGCAGTAATGGCTCACTTGGCAGCTAGCCTTCGTGTGGTGGCTCACCTTATTCAACCATTTATGATGACAACATCAAACACTATTATGGAACAACTTGGTCTAGGAAGTGATTTTGACCTTGAAAATCTTACCCTTGCAGGCTTCCCAGAAGGTGTTAAAGTTGTTGCCAAAGGAACACCAATCTTCCCACGTCTTGATATGGAAGCTGAAATTGACTACATCAAAGCGAACATGGGTGCAGGTGCAGTAATTGCTGAAGAAAAAGAATGGGATCCAGCAGAAGTTGAACTTAAAAACGAAAAGAAAGCTATTAAATTTGACGACTTTGACAAAGTAGAAATCCGTGTCGCTGAAGTTAAAGAAGTTTCTAAAGTTGAAGGTTCAGAAAAACTTCTTAAATTCCGTCTTGATGCTGGTGATGGTGAAGACCGTCAAATCCTTTCAGGAATTGCAAAATTCTATCCAAACGAACAAGAACTTGTTGGTAAAAAATTACAAATCGTAGCTAACTTGAAACCACGTAAAATGATGGGACTTCTTAGCCAAGGTATGATTTTATCAGCTGAACATGACGGAAACTTGACTGTTCTTACAGTTGACCCAAGTGTACCAAACGGTAGCCAAATTGGTTAATAGTTGTCACAAAAGATAATGAAAATACTCAGTACCTATAATGGTAACTGGGTATTTAACTTGTCTTTTTATGAAAAGAAATTCGCAAAAAATGAAAATAAATTTCAAAAATGACAATTAATTTTCATTTAAGTTTCCTTTGATAATTTTTAATGGCGAATTTTATTATGGTGAATTAGAATCGAGAAAAACAAACATGACTTTAAAAATCTTATCACGAGAAGATTATGAACAAGTGAGTGCTACATTTAAAGAACGTTCGTTTATGCAATCTGTTGAAATGGCGGATTTGCTTGAAAAACGTGGGTTTGACATTACTTTTCTAGGTTTGGAAGCAGATGGAGCTATCCAAGTGGTGGGTGTTTTGTACAGCATGCCAATGACTGGTGGGCTTCATATGGAAATTAATTCTGGACCAGCTTCAACAGACACCGCTTATCTTTCAGAGTTTTATAGAGAATTAAAGGCTTATGCCAAGGCAAATGGTGCTTTTGAACTTATCGTTAAACCTTATGATACTTATCAAAGTTTTGATAGTCACGGAAAGCCAAATGATGATGAAAGACCAGGATTAATTACTTGTTTGACTGAGCTTGGTTATCATTTTGATGGGCTTCAAACAGGTTATCCTGGTGGTGAGCCTGATTGGCATTATGTGAAGGATTTGACAGGACTAGTACCAGAGACTTTGAAAAAATCCTTTAGTAAAAAAGGTCGTCCGCTAGTCAATAAAACCAATTCATTTGGTATTAAAGTACGACGTTTGAAACGTGATGAGCTTCATATTTTTAAAGCCATTACCGCGTCAACATCTGCTAGACGAGAATACATGGACAAACCTTTAGATTATTATGAAGCTTTTTACGATAGTTTTGGTGAGAATTGTGAATTCATGATTGCAACACTTAATTTCCAAGATTATCTTAAAAATCTTCAGGACAGCTATGATAAGATTGCTGCTGAATTAGCTGTTTTAAATCAAAAAATCGCTGACGGCGTCAACTCAGCCAAAGTCCACAAACAAAAGGCACAATTGGATAAGCAAATTGCAACTTTTGATGTTCGCCTTAAAGAAGCTAAAGAATTGATTCAAAAATATGGTTCAGAAGATGTCGTGTTAGCAGGTAGCCTCTTTGTCTACACACCGCAAGAAGCTGTTTATCTTTTTAGTGGTTCATATACTGAATTTAACAAATTCTATGCCCCAGTTGCTCTGCAAGAACACGTGATGACAGAAGCACTGAAACGTGGCATTAATTTCTATAATTTCCTTGGTATTCAGGGAATTTTTGATGGTAGCGATGGTGTACTTCGTTTCAAACAAAATTTTAATGGTTACATTGTCCGCAAAATGGGAACTTTCCGTTATTACCCACGCCCACTACTTCATAAAGTTGTAGCTTTAATCAAGAAAATCTTAAGACGGTAACCAAAACGAGCCTTAGGGCTCGTTTTTTGGTATACTAGTGGTATTAATTATCAAGGAGAGAGAAATGACTTTTGAAGAAATTTTGCCTGGTTTGAAGGCTAAGAAAAAATATGTGCGTACTGGCTGGGGCGGAGCAGAAAATTATGTTCAACTTTTTGACAGCATCGAGCAAAATGGTGAGGCACTTCCAGTGACACCATACTTCCTCATCAATGTATCAGGTGAGGGCGAAGGCTTTTCAATGTGGTCACCAACACCTTGCGATGTTCTAGCTACTGATTGGGTCGAAGTAAATGACTAAGATACTTATCACAGGTGTCAGCTCAGGAATTGGGCTTGCTCAAGCGCTACTTTTTTTGGAAAATGGCTGCGCGGTATACGGCGTTGATAAGTCGCAAGCGCCTGAGATTCAAAATGAAAACTTTCATTTCCTACAGTTAGATTTGACGACGGATTTAGCTGCGCTCTACGATTTTGTATCTGACGTAGATATCTTGTGTAACACCGCTGGAATTCTCGACGCTTACAAGCCTTTGCTTGAAGTGTCAGATGATGAACTCGAGCGTGTGTTTCAGACAAATTTTTTTGCGACGGTTAAAATCACTCGTTATTATTTAGCTAAAATGGTTGAAAGACAATCAGGTATTATCATTAACATGTGCTCGATTGCTTCATTTATTGCAGGTGGGGGCGGAGCAGCTTACACAGCTAGTAAGCATGCACTTGCAGGTTTCACGCGCCAGCTTGCACTTGACTATGCTAAAGACAAGCTTCAAGTGTTTGGTATCGCACCAGGTGCAGTTAAGACAGCCATGACAGCTAGCGATTTTGAACCAGGAGGCTTGGCTAACTGGGTCGCCCAAGAAACACCAATCGGACGTTGGAGTAGTCCTGAGGAAATCGCTGAGCTGACTGGATTTTTAGCATCAGGAAAAGCCACATCTATGCAAGGGGAAATTGTCAAAATAGACGGCGGCTGGAGTTTGAAGTAGAGGCATAAAAAGGAGGCTTCAAAATGAAGAGGAGAAAACCATAGTGGACATTTCTGTCAAACGGATTGTAAGAAGAAGTAAGACAGAAAAAAATAGGAGATAAACATGAACGCACAAGAACTATGGAATGAATACAAGCAAATCAATCCCTCAATTGGTGATGACATTGATGCTTGGCAGTTTGGAGCACAGCCAGATTTATTAGCGAAATTGGTTTTAGATGGGACAAAAACAGCTACTGCCTCAGCCTATGACTTATATGCAGTTGATAATGATCCGCTACCTGAAGTTGGTTCCTACGATGTAGTATTAGACAGTAAAGACCAAGCAGTTTGCATTATTCAGATTAAAAAAGTTTCTGTGGTAGCTTTTGAAGAAGTTTCTGAGGAACATGCTTTTAAAGAAGGTGAGGGAGATAAAACTCTTGCCTACTGGAGGCAAGTTCATGAAGACTTTTTCAAACCTTATTACAATGAATACGGTCTGACATTTAACGGTGATAGTCAAATTGTTCTTGAAGAATTTGAAGTGGTCTATCCCACACTTTAGTATGACAATTACTTGTTATAGTATCAGTTTGAAAAACGAACATGTGCTAAACTGTGCTTAGACATTAATTAGGAGGAAATCTATGAAATTAGCTATTTTGGGAACAGGAAAAATCGTTGAAGAGGTTTTACCAGTTTTAAAAGAAATTAATGGAATCGAATTATCAGCGATTTTATCAACACCGCGCAGCATTGAAAAGGCTGAAAAGCTAGCTGAGCTTTATGCGATTAGTCAAGCTAGCAGCGACTACGATAGCATTTTGGCAAATCCAGATGTGGATACGGTTTATGTTGCCCTTCCAAATCACTTGCATTATGACTACGCTAAAAAAGCTTTGCTAGCTGGCAAACACGTCATTTGTGAAAAGCCATTTACGTTAACATTAGCGGAATTTGAAGACTTGGCAAAAATTGCAGAGCAAAAAAATCGCATTTTGCTAGAAGCAATCACCAACCAATATCTAGGAAATTTTGCTTCGATTAAGGCGAATCTTGCAAAACTAGGGGATATTAAAATTGTTGAGTGTAACTATTCTCAATATTCTTCACGCTACGATGCCTTTAAACGTGGTGAAATTGCACCAGCTTTTGACCCAGCAAAAGGTGGCGGAGCTCTTCGTGACTTAAATATTTACAATATTCATTTGGTTGTTGGTTTGTTTGGTAAGCCTGAACGAGTGCAATATTTAGCCAATATGGAACGAGGTGTTGACACTTCAGGAATCTTGATTATGGATTATGGCAATTTCAAGGCGGCTTGTATTGGTGCCAAGGATTGCTCTGCGGATATTAAATCAACTATTCAAGGAAATAAAGGGTCGATTGCCGTTCTTGGTCCAACCAACAGTATGCCCGAGTTATCGCTAAGCCTTAACGGTCAAAGCATGACAATGATTAATGAAAATTCACTTAATCACCGCATGCATGACGAATTTGTAGCTTTCCAAGCAATCATCGAACATGAAGATATGACTGCGACTAAACTAGCACTTGATCATAGCCATTTGGTGATGGAAGTTTTGGACCAAGCTGTCAATAGCTTGTAATCTATAAAAATAAGCCTATTACTTATAATTGTGATATAATGGAGTAGCTTGTGTAAGTTGATGAAAAGAGTCTATCTTTGATTAACTTGCAAATCTACTCTATTTTTTTAAGGAATTATAGTCATGTCAAATTATGCAATTATTTTAGCAGCTGGTAAAGGAACACGTATGAAGTCAGACCTTCCTAAGGTCCTTCATAAAGTTTCTGGCATTACCATGTTAGAACACGTTTTCCGTGCGGTATCAGCTTTGAATCCAGAAAAAAATGTGACTGTTATTGGTCATAAAGCCGAAATGGTTCGTGAAGTTTTAGCTGGCAAATCAGAATTTGTCATGCAAACTGAACAACTTGGAACTGGTCATGCTGTCATGATGGCAGAAGTTGAGTTGGCTGGTCTTGAAGGGCAAACACTTGTTATTGCAGGTGACACACCACTTATCACTGGTGAAAGCTTGAAAGAATTGATTGAGTTCCACGTTAGCCACAAAAATGTTGCGACTATTTTAACAGCAACAGCTGAAAATCCATTTGGTTACGGACGTATCATCCGCAACGAAAATGGTGAAGTGCTTAAAATCGTTGAACAAAAAGATGCTTCTGAATTTGAACGCCAAGTTAAAGAAATCAATACAGGAACTTACGTTTTTGATAACAAACGTTTATTTGAAGCTCTTAAAAACATCAACACAAACAACGCTCAAGGTGAGTACTACTTGACAGATGTTATCTCAATTTTCCGTAACGCTGGTGAAAAAGTTGGTGCTTATGTTCTTCATGATTTCGATGAAAGTCTTGGGGTTAATGACCGCGTGGCACTTTCTACTGCAGAAGACATCATGCGTCGTCGAATCAATAAAAAACACATGGTTAACGGTGTTACTTTCCAAAATCCAGCAGCAACTTACATCGATGTTGACGTTGAAATTGCTCCAGATGTGATGATTGAAGCCAACGTTACCCTTAAAGGAAATACAAAAATTGGTGCAGGTTCTGTTTTGACAAATGGAACATACCTTGTTGATTCAACAATCGGTGAAAATGTGGTTATTACAAACTCTATGATTGAAAAATCAGTGGTTAAAGATGGTGTTACCATTGGTCCATTTGCTCACGTGCGTCCTGATTCAACACTTGAAGAAAAAGTTCACGTTGGTAACTTCGTTGAAGTGAAATCATCAACTGTTGGTAAAGGAACAAAAGCAGGTCACTTGACTTACATTGGAAATACAACAATTGGACACGATGTTAACTTCGGAGCTGGTACTATTATTGCTAACTACGACGGACAACACAAATTCAACACAACTATTGGAAATAATGTCTTTGTTGGAAGTAACTCAACAATCATTTCTCCAGTAACTTTGGGTGACAATGCTCTTACAGCAGCTGGTTCAACAATTTACCAAGATGTTGAAAAAGATGCTCTTGCTATTGGACGTGCTCGTCAAGTTAATAAAGCAGGTTATGCTCTTAACAAACCACACCACCCAAATAACAAAAAATAATCATTTTTGCTAAACTTTTTGGCATTTGAAAAGAGGATGACAAGCTCACCCTCTTTTTCTATTTTTTAGAAAAATTAAGTAGATTTCACGGATATTTCAGCAGTTTAAGCGTATTGGAATAGCAATTCTTGGGACTTTGTAGTAAAATTTAATGTGGAAATATTTTAAGGGAGATTGCTTAGTATGGATTTTGAAGAAAAAACGCTCAAGCGAACAGAGATTTTTGATGGGCATGTGATTAAAGTTGTTGTCGATGATGTTGAGTTACCAAATAATCTAGGACAAGCTAAACGTGAATTGATTTTTCACCGCGGAGCAGTTGCTGTTTTAGCTGTAACTGATGAGGATAAAATTATTTTGGTTAAACAATATCGTAAGGCTATTGAAAAAGTTTCTTATGAAATCCCTGCTGGTAAGCTCGAAATTGGTGAAAACGGCTCTGAGAAAGATGCCGCTGCGCGTGAATTAGAAGAGGAAACAGGATACTCTGGCGATTTAAAACAAATTCATGAGTTTTACACTGCCATTGGTTTTTGCAATGAAAAAATTAAGCTTTATCAAGCAACTCATTTGCAAAAAGTGCCAAATCCACGACCACAAGATGATGATGAAGTTTTAGAAATTCTTGAATTAAGCTATCAAGAATGCATGGATTTGGTCAAATCTGGAGCAATCGAAGATGCTAAAACAATCATAGCCCTTCAATATTATGCTCTGCATTTTGGAGGATAAAAAATGGGTAGACCACTTTTAACAGACGAGATAATCGAACGTGCTAACCGTGGTGAAATCTTTTATGATGATAATTACTTAGAAGATGATAAAGAAACGAAGGTCATCCGAACAGACCAGTATGACACCTTGACTAGCTATGATCCTTATGAGGATTATGAAGACTCTCGTGGTGTTTTGGACAAATGGAAAGACCGAAAAAAAGACGATCAGCATGTTTACAAAAGTCGTCGAATCGAAAATGCGAAACGCAGTAAATTTCAACGAAAACTTAACATGATTATGTTTGTAGTTGTTGTTTTATTGATTGCACTCTTTTTCGCAGTATTTAATCTATAAAAATTAGAAGGAGAAGCAGGAGTAATAACTTTGGAAATAACAGTTGGTATTGCTCTTGTATTTTTGAGATGAAAATTGGAATTATTGCCGCAATGGAAGAAGAACTAAAACTTCTTGTTGAAAATCTTAGTGACAAAACAGAACACGATGTTTTGGGAAACACTTACTATGAAGGTAAGCTAGGCAACCATCAAGTTTTCCTTGTTCAATCAGGAATTGGTAAAGTCATGTCAGCTATCTCTGTTGCTATTCTTTCTGACCATTTTGGTGTTGATGCTGTGATTAATACAGGGTCAGCAGGTGCAGTAGCTCCTGGCTTGAAGATTGGTGACGTTGTTGTTGCTGACAAATTAGTCTACCACGACGTTGATGTGACAGCTTTTGGTTATGATTACGGTCAAATGGCTGCGCAACCACTTTATTTTGAATCAGACCAAAATTTTGTTAAAACATTTGAACAAGTGTTAACGGAAGCTAACATTGATAGCAAAATTGGTTTGATTGCGACAGGTGATTCATTTATTGCTGGGCAAGATAAAATCGATGCGATTAAAGCACGCTTCCCAGAAGTTCAAGCTGTTGAAATGGAAGGAGCTGCGATTGCGCAAGCTGCTCACAATTTGCACAAACCATTCATCGTTGTTCGTGCTATGTCAGATACGGCTGCGCATGATGCCAATATTACATTTGATGAATTCATCTTGGAAGCTGGTAAACAATCAGCAAAAATCTTGATGACATTTCTTGAAAAATTAGCTTAAGTCAGAAAAAGCCTGAGGCAAGTACCTCAGGCTTTTAATATGGAATTTTAGTCAACTTTTTGAATATAAATTTGTTCAGCGATTCGTTCAGGAATCACGAGTTGTCGTGATTGATAGGCAAGAGTATGTGTCTTAGCATAGTCATCAACTTTAACCAATTCAACAGTATCGTTAATTGCTAAGCCGTGTTCTTCAAGGTAGTTTAACAAATGAGCTTCGTCGTGAGTACGGCTGATTTGATAAGTGCCAAGTTCTTCAATCTGGCTGAGTGTTTGGTTGTGAACTTCAATCAATAGTTCGCCTTTTTTAGGAATTATCCCACCGTGAGGACAAAATTCAGGATAATTAAGTTTTTCTTCTAGGCGATCGATGAAGATTGTTGAGACCGTGTGTTCAAGGACTTCAGCTTCTTGGTGGATTTCATCGGCATTGTAATGAAGGTGGTTAGCCAAAAAGACTTCGATGAGGCGGTGCTTACGATAGAGTTGTGAGACTAATAATAAGCCTTTTCTAGTCAGGTAGTAGCCAACCTCTTTATCCTTAACGATGAGCCCTTCAGCAATCATTTTTTTGACCATTTCAGTTACAGCTGGTGCTGAAACTTGCATTAAGGCAGCAATTCGTTTATTGGTTATCTTAGTTTTAGTTTCTCCTAGTTCATGGATACATTTTAGATAATCTTCTTTATTTGGTGTCATCTTATCTCGCTTTCTGTTCTTCTATTATAGCAAAAATCTTTTAACCGTGAGGTGGAAAGCTTGTTATTATAGGATTATTTTAGGAAAACAAGCAAAAAATCAAGGCAGGAAGTCCTAGCTTGATTTTTTAGGGATTATTTAAAGTTGTAATCTTTGACAATGTCAATCTTAGTAATGGTAATATCGCTAGTTGGTTTGTCGTTGCTATTAGTATCTACTTTAGAGATAGCATCAACAACATCCATACCATCGATAACTTGTCCAAATACAGTATAGTTTTTATCTAAGCTTGGGTTACCACCTTTGGTATAAGCGTCAATGATTGCTTTTGGATAGCTGTCGCTTGAGAGCTGACTAGATTGGTCAGCTGGATTTTGGTTGATGAAAAATTGACTACCATTGGTATCAGCGCCAGCATTTGCCATGGCTAGTGCACCGCGGATGTTATAGAGGTAAGGTGAGATTTCATTAGCAAAACCATTGCCAGAATCGATTTTCTTGTCTTTACCTTTCCAGATAGACTCTCCCCCTGTGCCATTTCCTTTAGGATCACCAGACTGAATCATAAAATCAGAAATCACGCGGTGAAATAAGAGCCCATCGTAGTAGCCTTTCTTAGCATGAGTTAGGAAATTTTCCACAGCAAGTGGTGCATGTTTTGGAAAGAGTTTAATGGTAATGTCACCTTTAGAGGTATGCATGATGACTTCAGCTTCATTTTGAGCAACCTCTGTTGATAATTGAGGAAAAGCAGATACATCTGCCTGAAGAGCTTTTTTAATCTCTTTTTGGTATGCTTTTGATGATGATGCGCTGGCACTGGCTTGCGCGGCAGAAGAATTTGCTGCTGTTTTAGCATCGACATAATCATTTCCACGAATGGCTCGGGTCATGTTTTTACAACTAGATAAAGTAGCCAAGCAGACGACGGTTAAACCAAGTGACAATAGTTTTTTCATGATACCTCCTTATTGACAAATAGTTGTCATATCAGTAAATCCTTATGGTGACAAAGTGTCAATAAAATTATTGAAGTTATTTAGCTATTTCATTTTATCATAAATCTACGCTAATAACCTAAAAGCTTAAAAAATGCTATAATAAGGATATGGCAAAATCAAAAAGTAGAAGAAAAGGTCGTAAAACACGGCGACCGACAAAAGCAGAAATAAAAAGACAAAAGGCACTGGAACGCTTTATTTTAGCAATTGTGACAACGATTATTTTTTTCTTTGCGATGGCTCGCTTGGGAATCTTTGGGATAACGGTTTACAATCTTGTGAGACTAGCAGTAGGAAGCTTGGCTTACGTTTTGATGGTTGCAGTCCTACTCTATTTTCTTGGATTTAAGTGGTTTCACAAGCAGGCTGGACTTATTGGAGGTTTTGTGGTGACCATGATTGGTCTCTTATTAGAATGGCATGCTTACCTTTTTTCACTATCAGCCTTTCGTGGCAAGGAAATCTTCTCCACAACAGCTAGTTTGATTTTTAGCGATCTGGTCAAGTTCAAAGTCACTAAATTTGTTGGTGGCGGTATGCTTGGTGCTGTTTTATACAAACCAGTTGCTTTTCTTTTTTCAAATGTTGGCACATTTTTGATTGGGGGACTTTTTATCATTCTTGGACTCTTTTTGATGAGTCCTTGGGAAGTTTATGACCTTATTGATTTCTTCAAAGAAAAATCACAAGAGTGGGCTGCCAAACATGAAATCAGAAAGCAAAAACGCTTTGTCAAACGTGAGGAAAAACGTGCACTTGCCGAGCAAAAACGTCAAGAAAAAGCTCAAAAAGCCGAAGAAGAACGTTTGGCTCAGTTGACGGTTGATCAAGAGACTGGTGAGATTTTAGATGGTCCAGAGGACAATGAAGCATCATTATTTGACAATATTCCAGTCGAAAATGCTGCAGTTGAACCTGAAATTTTGGCTTATGAGCATGTACCAGAAGGTTTGGAAGAAACAGCTTCTGAAGAAAATCTTAAACCAGAAGTGACACCAGCTGAGCAAGAAATGATTGATCAAGAAGATGATGGGGAACCATTGGAAGTTGATTTCACATCTAAGGCAAATCTTCTTTATAAGCTTCCTACCATTGATTTATTTGCACCTGATAAGCCGAAGAATCAGTCAAAAGAAAAAAACATTGTCCGTAGAAATATCAAAGTCTTGGAAGATACCTTTAATAGTTTTGGGATTGATGTCAAGGTTGAACGAGCTGAAATCGGTCCGTCAGTTACAAAATACGAAGTCAAGCCAGCCGTTGGTGTGCGTGTTAACCGTATTTCAAACTTGGCTGATGATTTAGCGCTGGCCCTTGCGGCAAAAGACGTTCGTATTGAAGCACCGATTCCAGGTAAATCTTTAGTCGGTATTGAGGTACCAAACTCAGAGATTGCCACAGTTACTTTCCGTGAGCTTTGGGAACAAGCAGACACAGATCCAAATAAACTTCTTGAAGTCCCACTTGGTAAGGCTGTTAATGGAACTGCTCGTACCTTTGACCTCGCTCGTATGCCTCACTTACTTGTGGCAGGTTCTACAGGTTCAGGTAAATCTGTTGCGGTCAACGGTATCATTGCAAGTATTTTGATGAAAGCACGCCCAGACCAAGTCAAGTTTATGATGATTGACCCTAAAATGGTTGAGTTGTCTGTTTATAATGACATTCCACACTTGCTAATTCCTGTGGTAACTAATCCACGAAAAGCAGCGCGTGCGCTTCAAAAAGTGGTTGATGAAATGGAAAATCGTTACGAACTCTTCAGTCATTTTGGTGTGCGAAATATCGCAGGATACAATGCCAAGGTTGAAGAATTTAATGCACAGTCAGAGCAAAAACAAATTCCATTGCCACTTATCGTGGTTATCGTCGATGAACTTGCTGACTTGATGATGGTTGCCAGCAAAGAAGTGGAAGATGCGATTATTCGTTTGGGACAAAAGGCGCGTGCAGCAGGTATTCACATGATTCTTGCGACACAACGTCCATCTGTAGATGTCATCAGCGGTTTGATTAAGGCAAACGTGCCATCACGTGTAGCCTTTGCCGTATCGTCAGGAACTGATAGTCGTACGATTTTAGATGAAAATGGTGCTGAAAAACTTCTTGGACGTGGTGATATGCTCTTTAAACCAATTGATGAAAATCACCCTGTTCGTTTGCAAGGTTCATTTATATCAGATGATGATGTTGAACGTATTGTTGGCTTTATCAAAAATCAAGCTGACGCAGATTACGATGATAGTTTTGATCCAGGTGAAGTGTCTGAATCTGATTTGAAATCAGGTGGAGGCGGTGCTTCGCAAGAAGGTGACCCGCTCTTTGAAGATGCTAAAGCTTTGGTTCTTGAAACTCAAAAGGCAAGCGCCTCAATGCTCCAACGTCGTTTGTCAGTCGGCTTTAATCGCGCAACCCGCTTGATGGATGAACTAGAAGCAGCAGGAGTCATCGGACCAGCAGAAGGAACAAAACCTCGCAAAGTCTTAATGACAAAGCCAACTCCAGAAGCATAATAAAAACGTTAGCCAGAAGGTTAACGTTTTTATTATGCAAGTGTAAAAACTAAAATTAAAACAATAATGTAAAAAATAAATGTGACGATAAAACCTGAACGCCAGAAAAATTTACCAAAACAACGGTAAGAAAATGAGTGATTTCTCTTTAAGAAAAATGCGGTTAAGCCAAGCGCCAGTAAGGATAAACAGATTAAATAGTAAAAGAAAACACTGCTATCTAAAAATTTATTAACGACCAAAGCAATCTCAAACGCAAAAAGTGGAAAAGCAAGGTCAGTAAAGAGAATTCCAAAACGTTTTAAATTGAAAAATTTAACAAGAATATAAGCAAAAATAGGTGTTAAAAAGATAAAAGAAAAGGAAAATAATTTGTACATCATCATGTCTTATATTTTATACTGAAAGTTTGAAGAAGTAAATGATTAGAAGATTTTTCTTGAAAAATACTTTTAAATTTTTGATCAAGCTAGTAAAGGAAATTTAGCTGAATCAAAAAGTTGAAATTGCTTGCTTTTAAAAACTAAGCTAAAACTTGTCACATCAAGCATTTTTTAGGAAATATTTGATGCAAATTCCTTGCTTTTTCCTGGAATTAATGTATAATATTAGGGTATGCTATTGAGCATATCTGTGGGAGGTAAAAATCTTAATTACCGCCAAAACCACAACAGGAGGATTTTATAAATGGCTAAAAAAGTCGAAAAAGTTGTTAAACTTCAAATTCCTGCTGGTAAAGCTACACCAGCTCCGCCAGTTGGTCCAGCTCTTGGTCAAGCAGGTATTAACATTATGGGATTCACTAAAGAATTTAATGCCCGTACAGCTGATCAAGCTGGCATGATTATCCCAGTTGTTATCTCAGTATACGAAGATAAATCATTTGATTTCGTAACTAAAACTCCACCAGCAGCTGTTCTTTTGAAAAAAGCTGCAGGTGTTGAAAAAGGTTCAGGAACACCTAACACAACTAAAGTTGCAACAGTTACTCGTGCACAAGTACAAGAAATTGCTGAAACTAAAATGCCAGACTTAAACGCTGCAAATATTGAATCTGCAATGCGTATGATTGAAGGTACTGCTCGTTCTATGGGATTCACTGTTGTTGATTAATCAATAGCAACCCAATCTGTGATTAATTGAGGTAACCACACTGTACCGTTGAGATTAATTCACGCTAGACCCGCAAGACTTCATCGTAATTTGATGAGTGACGTGGGAGATTTTAAATCAAATCGATATGACCACATTACAAGGAGAATTTTAAATGGCTAAAAAAGGCAAACAAATGCGTGCTGCACTTGAAAAAATCGACAGCACAAAAGCTTACAGCGTAGAAGAAGCTGTAGCTCTTGCAAAAGAAACTAATTTCGCAAAATTTGATGCATCTGTAGAAGTTGCATATAAACTTAACATTGACGTTCGTAAAGCAGACCAACAAATCCGTGGTGCAATGGTATTGCCAAACGGTACTGGTAAAACACAACGTGTTCTTGTATTTGCACGTGGTGCGAAAGCTGAAGAAGCTAAAGCTGCTGGTGCAGACTTCGTTGGTGAAGATGACCTTGTTGCTAAAATCAACGACGGTTGGCTTGACTTTGACGTAGTTATCGCTACACCAGACATGATGGCTATTGTTGGACGTCTTGGACGTGTCCTTGGACCTCGTAACCTTATGCCAAACCCTAAAACTGGTACAGTAACTATGGATGTTGCTAAAGCAGTTGAAGAATCTAAAGGTGGTAAAATCACTTACCGTGCTGATAAAGCAGGTAACGTACAAGCTATCATTGGTAAAGTATCATTTGATGCAGATAAATTGGTTGAAAACTTCAAAGCTATCCACGAAGTTATGGTTAAATCTAAACCAGCTACTGCTAAAGGTACATATATGACTAACTTGTCTATTACAACTACACAAGGTGTAGGTATCAAAGTAGATCCAAGCTCATTCTAATTGATACATTAATGAAAAATCCGTTTCTTTGAAACGGATTTTTTTATGGGCTGTGTGATCTTTCTAATGAAATGAAAAGGGAAATGATTTATCTGTTTGAATCACATAGTTGATCTGTTTTTAATCTTTCAAAATTCAACGAATTTTGCTAGGTAAAATAGGTAAATTATGTTAAAATAATAAAGATAAAAAAAGGAGTAACTTGAAGTGGAACCTAAGTATAAACGTATTTTAATTAAATTATCTGGTGAAGCGTTAGCTGGTGAAAAAGGTGTCGGAATCGACATTGAAACTGTTAAAACTATCGCAAAAGAAATTGCTGAAGTACATAGTTCAGGTGTAGAAATTGCTTTGGTTATTGGTGGTGGAAACCTTTGGCGTGGTGAACCAGCTGCTGCAGCTGGTATGGACCGTGTTCAAGCTGACTACACAGGTATGCTTGGAACAGTTATGAACGCTCTTGTTATGGCTGATAGCCTTCAACAAAATGGTGTTGATACACGTGTTCAAACATCAATCCCAATGCAAAACGTTGCTGAACCATACATCCGTGGTCGTGCGCTTCGTCACCTTGAAAAAAATCGCATCGTGATTTTTGCTGCTGGTATCGGCTCACCTTACTTCTCAACTGATACAACAGCTGCTCTTCGTGCCGCTGAAATCGACGCTGAAGCTATCTTGATGGCTAAAAATGGTGTTGACGGTGTTTACAACGCCGATCCTAAGAAAGATGCTAATGCTGTCAAATTTGATGAATTGACACACGGTGAAGTCATCAAACGTGGACTTAAAATTATGGACGCAACTGCATCAACACTTTCAATGGACAACGATATTGACTTGGTTGTCTTTAACATGAATGAAGCTGGTAATATTAAACGTGTTGTCTTTGGTGAAGTCATTGGTACAACTGTTTCAAATAAAACTGAATACCACAAAAAATAATTTATCAGCTCTGCTATTTTCCAAAAAATAAGAAATGAGGATTAATAAAATCTATGGCTAATGCTATTATCGAAAAAGCTAAAGAACGCTTTGAACAATCACACAGTTCATTGGCACGCGAATTTGCAGCTATCCGTGCTGGTCGTGCTAACGCATCTCTTTTGGACCGTATCCAAGTAGAATACTACGGTGCCATGACACCACTTAATCAATTGGCTTCTATCACAGTTCCAGAAGCACGTGTTCTTTTGATTTCACCATTTGATAAATCATCTTTGAAAGATATTGAACATGCTATTAATGCTTCAGACCTTGGTATTACCCCTGCTAACGATGGTTCAGTGATTCGTTTGGTTATTCCTGCGCTTACTGAAGAAACTCGTAAAGAACTCGCTAAAGAAGTGAAAAAAGTCGGTGAAAATGCTAAAGTTGCTATCCGTAATATCCGTCGTGATGCTATGGACGAAGCTAAAAAACAAGAAAAAGCTAAAGAAATCACTGAAGACGAATTGAAAGTTCTTGAAAAAGACATTCAAAAAGCAACTGACGAAGCTGTTAAACACATCGATGCTATGACAGCTAACAAAGAAAAAGAATTGCTTGAAGTCTAATCAAAAAGAAGGTATGGGGGTGGACTTTCCACCTCCTTTTATAAAGGAAAGAATACATGAATAATTTACTTGCCACTATTATCACAGGTCTTGTGATTGATGAGAATGCGAAAGCGTATTTTGTGCAAAAAGATGGCGTGACTTTTATGCTAGATAAGGCAGAAGGTGAGCATAAGATTGGCGATATGGTCAAAGGGTTTGCTTATACTGATGTGCACCAAAAAGCTCGTTTGACAACAGCTGAAGTTGCCACAACACGTACGACTTATGGTTGGGGTGTCGTGACAGAAGTACGTCGTGATTTGGGTGTCTTTTTGGATACAGGTCTTGCTGACAAACAATTTGTTGTGTCACTTGATGTCTTGCCAGATATGAAGGAATTGTGGCCTAAAAAAGGTGATAAACTCTATGTTCATCTGGACGTGGATAAAAAAGACCGTATCTGGGCAATTCCAGCGCAGCCAGAAGTTTTCCAAAAAATGGCTGGACCTGCTTACAATAATATGCAAAATGAAAAATTGCGCGCCATTGTCTATCGTTTGAAACTATCTGGAACATTTGTTTATCTCCCAGATAATAACATGCTTGGCTTTATTCATCCAAGTGAACGTTATGCTGAGCCACGTCTTGGTGAAGAAGTAACGGCTCGTGTCATTGGTTTTCGCGAAGTTGACCGTACGCTTAATTTGTCATTGAAACCACGTTCGTTTGAAATGTTGGAAAATGATTCCCAAATGATTTTGACGTATTTACAATCAAATGGTGGTTTTATGACCTTGAATGACAACTCATCGCCAGCTGATATTAAAGCAACGTTTGGCATCTCAAAAGGTCAGTTTAAAAAAGCGCTTGGTGGCTTGATGAAAGCACGAAAAGTCAAACAAGACCAATTCGGTACAGAATTAATCGAAAACGAGGATTAAATATAAAAAGATTACAGTGATGCCTTAAGCAAAGCTGTGGTCTTTTTTTAAGTTAAAATTGAAGTTTTTTGATTTCCAGTCACGTGAAAAAAGTATTCACTGGACAACTCGATTTTTGTTTTTTTTTGATATAATAGATTCACTAGATTTTTGGAGGTTATAGAATGGAACGTGCGATTTTTGCGGGTGGTTGTTTCTGGTGTATGGTGCAACCATTTGAAGAACAAGATGGTATTTTGTCAGTTCGCTCTGGATATACTGGTGGGCATGTGGAAAATCCGACTTATGAGCAAGTTAAGGCGCATGAGACTGGACATACTGAAGCGGTTGAGATTATTTTTGATGAAGAAAAAATCTCTTATGGTGATTTGGTAGAGATTTATTGGGCACAGACTGATCCAACCGATGCTTTTGGGCAATTTGAAGATCGTGGTGACAATTATCGTCCTGTTATTTTTTATAGCGATGAATCTCAAAAAGAAATTGCTGAAGCTTCTAAAGCAGCTTTGCAGGCTTCTGGACGATTCAAAGATCCAATTGTAACTGCTATTGAACCCGTCCAACCATTTTATGTGGCAGAAGATTATCACCAAGGTTTTTACAAGAAAAATCCTGAGCACTACGCTGAAAGCAGCGCTATCAGACATGCATTTTTGGAGGAAAATTGGAAATGAGAAAGTCATTTTACACTTGGTTAATGACGCAACGTAACCCAAAAAGTCATGAGCCTGTAGCGATTTTAGCTGACCTTGTTTTTGAAGATACTACTTTTCCAAAGCACACTGATGATTTTGAAACCATTAGTCGTTATCTAGAAGATGAGGCTAGCTTTGCTTTTAATCTCAGTGAATTTGATAAAATTTGGGAAGATTATTTGGCACATTAAGGTAAGCTAACTTTAAATCAAAAAGGAAATCACGGTAAGTCGTGATTTTTTGTTTTAAATAAGCTATAATAGGCTTATCAAACACAAAAGAAAGAGGGACTCTATTTGCAAGAGCATTCTGTTGAAATTACCTTAAATCATCCTGATGATGTGCTAGCGCTATTTGGCTCAAATGAACGTCATTTGAAATTAATCGAAGATAATCTAGGGGTTATCATTCATGCCCGTACAGAGCGAGTACAGATTTTAGGAGATGATAAAGAAAGTGTCGAATTAGCGCGTGTGACCATTCAAGCTTTGTTAGTATTGGTTTCTCGTGGCATGTTGGTTAATACATCTGATGTGGTAATGGCTCTTTCAATGGCACAAAATGGCTCTATTGACAAATTTGTTGCCCTTTATGAAGAAGAAATCATCAAAGATAATTCTGGAAAACCAATCCGTGTTAAAACATTAGGACAAAAAGTTTATGCAGATAGTGTTAAGTCACACGATGTGGTCTTTGGGATTGGTCCTGCAGGTACTGGTAAGACTTTCTTGGCAGTGACTTTGGCAGTTACAGCTTTAAAACGTGGTCAGGTCAAACGTATCATTTTAACACGTCCAGCAGTTGAAGCAGGTGAAAGTCTAGGATTTTTGCCAGGTGATTTAAAAGAGAAAGTTGATCCTTATCTTCGTCCTGTTTATGATGCTCTTTACCAAATTTTAGGAAAAGAGCAAACCACACGTTTGATGGAGCGTGATATTATTGAAATCGCACCGCTGGCTTATATGCGTGGTCGAACACTTGATGATGCTTTTGTGATTCTTGATGAAGCACAAAATACAACCATCATGCAAATGAAGATGTTTCTGACACGTCTTGGTTTCAATTCTAAGATGATTATCAACGGTGATACTAGCCAGATTGATTTGCCTAAGAAAGTCAAATCTGGTTTGATTGATGCGACAGAAAAACTAAAACATATCAAGCAAATTGATTTTGTTCATTTCTCAGCGAGCGATGTGGTTCGCCACCCTGTGGTTGCTGAAATTATCAATGCTTATGAAAAAGACGCTGAGCGCAAAACTGCTCACTATCAAAAAGAAGTTATCGATAGCACTAGCGCTTCAGGTTTTGCAAGCTATGAAACTATTGGTCAACCAGCTAGCACCAAAGAAGAAAAATAATATTTTTATGTCACACCAAGGTGTGGCTTTTTTGATTAAAAAATGATTTTCATATCTGCGAATTCTCTATTAAGGTGGCTTTTTAGTGTAAAATAAGGTATACTGAAATTTTTCATGATATTTTCAGGGATAGAAATAGGTTAAAGCACATCAAAGGAGAAGTTTTATGGATAATCGTGAATTGATTAAGAATTTATCAGAAATGAGTAGTCAATTGTCGAAACAAGCTGAAGAATTGGAGCAAAAGTTTAAACTGATTGATCAGTATTCTTCAGCTAATCAAGAAAAATGCTCAGAGTTTTTTGCCACATTTGGAGAGGAAGTCAAAGATTTAGTTTGTGAATTTCAAACTTTGTTGTCTTACCTGACTCCTAAGAAAATTTAGTCAAAATTGATAGGATTCTAGGATTTTTTGGTACAGAAATGCTAGATTATCTAAAGAACTAGTAAAATTCTCTTTTTTAGGTAAAATAAATATAGACATTGTACCTGAAAGTTTCAAAAAGTTTCCAGAAAAGTACAAGTCTTATCTGAAAAAATTACTAGGAGGAGATTTATGTGTGATTGTGCGTCACTTGAAAAGTTGACTAAGATGAGCGAAATGCTCAATAGTCAAGCTGAAAGACTAGAAGGTGATTTGAAGGCTTTGGATTCTTAAATTGAAGCTGATGTTTTAAAAAATCTAGGAGATCAAGCTAAACATTTGGCTAGTGATTTTCAAGATTTGATAAATCATATTGATGAAGAGATGGTGAGTCCAAAAGAAAAGTAGGATAACTAAGTTGACCTGTTTTAGGTCGCTTTTTTAATAGAGTTTGAGGAAGAAAAGATGCTAGAAGAACAATTAAAAGAACATAGCATACTTGAGACAGAGCGATTGTTACTTCGTCCAGTAACAATGGCAGATGCCGAGGCTATGTTTGCCTATACGTCAGATACCGAAAATACCAATGGGATTTCCCAGCTAATAGGACTATTGAAGAAACTAAAAAGGTGATTGAAAACATTTATCTAAAGAGCCCTCTTGGACGATATGGAATTGTCTTAAAAGAGACTTCAGAGTTCATTGGGACTATTGATTTGATGAATTGGTCGGATGGAAAAGAAGCTGAAATTGGTTATATTACAATAAAAAGTTTTGGGGAAATGGTTTAGCGACCGAGGCAAGTGCCAAGATTTTAGAACTTTGCTTTGAGGTGTTGGGGTTTGAGGAAGTGCATGCTTTTTGTGCACTTGAAAATCCGGCTTCAGCTCGTGTTTTGACAAAACTCGGAATGACAGAAGTGGAACGGATTCCTAATGATAAACAATTTAATGGTCAATGGGTAAGTAGTCAGCATTTTAAAATGATAAAGGTAAACTATTTAAAATAAAAGGTCTCATGGTATTTTTGTCATTTTTTTGATTAAATTGTCAAAAATTTACCATTTTTTGGTTGCGCTTCCAAAAAAATGTGCTATAATATAGACAAATGTGCAACCGATTGCAATCAAATTTGGAGGTTTCCCTATAAGAAAATTATCTGATAACTATACTTTTTAGACATGCAGATATATGTTGTTGATTGGACAGGTTTCACGCATAATACTGCTTTATTTTTTGTTTATTTATGAAAGCGGTTTCGTATTTTAACTTATCTTTATAGGAGATTATTTATGTCACTTCGTAATAAAGTAAATTTGAAAAAGAAAATGAAGAAAGGTTTAGGCTCTCTATTAATTTTAACAGCAGTCAGTGCTGGTGCTTTTGCACAAGCTAATGCTGTTAAGGCTGATGAATAAGTCTCAATGAAAGAAGGAACAGTACTTCACGCATGGTGCTGGTCTTTCAATACTATTAAAGATAATATGCAAGCAATTAAGGATGCTGGTTACACTAGTGTTCAAACATCACCAATTAACCAAGTTGTTGTTGGAAATGGTGGTAATAAGAGCTTGAAAAATTGGTACTATCAATATCAACCAACATTGCATACTATTGGTAACTACCAATTCGATCTTGTGAAATCTGGTAACTACAATAAAGATGGTCTAAAATAGTCGGTCAATAACTAACTTTTTAACACAATTCTGACTCCTTTTCCCAGAAAGAAGTAGCATTCCTCAGGCTACTTCTTTTTTTATGATTAAATGGCATGTCTAAAAAAGTTTCTTAGTGCCTAAAATGGCGCTGTTATCCTTAATATGGTATAATATCTTTGATATAATTAGTTTTGAAAGAAGATAGATATGTACGTTGAAATGATAGATGAAACTGGTCAAGTTTCAGAAGAAATTAAAAATCAAACTTTAGATTTATTACAATTTGCTGCTGAAAAGACTGGTAAAGAAAATAAAGAAATGGCAGTGACTTTTGTGACTAATGAGCGCAGCCATGAATTGAACTTAGAATACCGTGACACAGACCGTCCAACGGATGTTATCAGCTTAGAGTACAAACCAGAGTCAGATTTGACTTTCTCAGAAGAAGATTTAGCTGAAAATCCAGAGCTAGCTGAAATGCTCGATGAATTCGATGCTTATATCGGTGAGCTCTTTATCTCTGTTGATAAAGCGCGTGAACAAGCAAAAGAGTACGGTCACTCTTTTGAACGTGAAATGGGATTCTTAGTGGTGCATGGTTTCCTACACATCAATGGCTACGACCATTATACCCCTGAAGAAGAAAAAGAAATGTTTACTTTACAGGAAGAAATTTTAACTGCCTATGGACTTAAGAGACAATAATTCCCCTAAAAAGTGGAAAAATCGCACCTTGGTATCTAGTATGGAATTTGCCATCACTGGAATAGTTACAGCCTTCAAGGAAGAAAGAAATATACGTAAGCACATGGTCTCAGCTATTTTAGCAACTGCAGCAGGTGCTGTCTTTCGTATATCAGCGATGGAATGGCTATTCTTATTTTTAGCCATCTTTTTGGTCATTACTTTGGAAATGATTAATTCAGCTATTGAAAATGTAGTTGACCTTGCTAGTGATTATCACTTTTCAATGCTAGCTAAGAATGCTAAAGATATGGCAGCAGGAGCGGTATTGGTGGTATCAACTTATGCCGTGATTACAGGATTGATTATTTTTGTACCGAAAATTATTGCCTTTATTTTTGGCAATCGATAAAAATATTTTGCAAATAATGAAAGGAGTAGGGACGTTTAACGTCCTTTATATCTTATGTTTAAATCAGGTTTTGTAGCGATTTTAGGTCGCCCAAATGTTGGGAAATCGACATTCTTGAACCACGTTATGGGGCAAAAAATTGCTATCATGAGCGACAAAGCTCAAACAACTCGTAACAAAATCATGGGTATCTATACAACAGATACCGAACAAATCGTCTTTATTGACACACCAGGAATTCACAAACCCAAAACAGCACTTGGTGATTTCATGGTTGAGTCAGCATACAGCACACTTCGTGAAGTTGATACAGTTCTTTTCATGGTCCCAGCTGACGAAAAACGTGGTAAAGGTGATGACATGATTATCGAACGCTTGAAAGCAGCTAACATTCCAGTTATTTTGGTTATCAATAAAATCGATAAAGTGCACCCAGACCAACTTTTGGAACAAATTGATGATTTCCGTAGCCAAATGGATTTCAAAGAAATTGTGCCAATTTCAGCCCTTCAAGGAAATAACGTTGAAAAACTTCTTAATATCTTGAAAGATAACTTGGAAGAAGGTTTCCAATATTTCCCTGAAGACCAAATCACTGACCACCCAGAACGTTTCTTGGTGTCAGAAATGATTCGCGAAAAAATTCTTAAGTTGACAGAACAAGAAGTACCTCACTCTGTTGCAGTTATTGTTGATTCAATGAAACGTGATCCAGAGACAGACAAGGTTCACATTCGTGCAACAATTATGGTTGAACGTGACAGTCAAAAAGGTATTATCATCGGTAAAAAAGGCGCTATGCTTAAGAAAATTGGTACAATGGCTCGCCGTGATATTGAAATCATGCTTGGTGATAAAGTTTACCTTGAAACTTGGGTTAAAGTTAAGAAAAACTGGCGTGATAAAAAACTTGATCTCGCTGACTTTGGTTACAACGAGAAAGAATATTAATAGGTCATTTAATTAGGAGGTGTTTGTTGATGAGCACCTCCTCTTTTCACATAATATTTAGAAAGGAGAGGACATGTTCGTGTTACTTTGTACACGGACAAAAGGCTGTGTAAAATATATGGGAGTGAGACAAATAAAATCTCCAGTGGAGATTTTATTCATGAGTCTAGAAACTGAAAAGCGAGTCGGTAATTTCGAAGAAATTCGATTTCTCAGCAAATCTTGGTTTCTTGTTGTTGACCTAAAACAGCTCACAGAACTGTTTTACTCTCATCCCCGCACAGTTGAGTAGGGTGTAGAAGTTGATTTATCAGCGTATTAGAACACACTCAATCACTGCGTTTTGTAATTTTTACAAGGAAGTTGAATACTTTTATTTTAGCCTCCTAATTTTACTTTGCCTTTTACGTCCTTTGTATCAGAAAAATGCCGGAATTACCTGAGGTTGAGACAGTTCGTCGTGGTCTTGAGCGTTTGATTGTTGGGCGAGAAATTGTATCGGTTGATGTTCGTGTGCCGAAAATGGTTAAAACGGATTTAAGTGCTTTTGAGTCTGATTTACTTGGTCAAACCATTCAGTCGATTGGTAGACGTGGGAAGTACTTGCTGCTGAACCTAGATGAGCAAGTGATTATTTCTCATCTGAGAATGGAAGGAAAATATTTGCTGTTTGAGCACCAGGTTCCTGAGGATAAACATTTTCATATCTTTTTTGGTTTAGATGATGGGTCGACTTTGGTTTATAAGGATGTTCGGAAATTTGGAACCATGGAATTGGTAGCCGAAAATCAAGTTGCAGCTTATTTTCAAAAAAGGAAATTAGGTCCTGAACCGACTAAGGAAGATTTTGATGTGGCAGAATTTACTCGAAAACTATCTGCCTCTAAAAAACTCATAAAGCCTTATCTTTTAGACCAGACTTTGGTGGCTGGTCTTGGAAATATTTATGTAGATGAGGTACTTTGGGCAGCTAAAATTCATCCTGAACGCCAAGCAAATAGTCTTCAAAAAGCTGAAATCAATTTGCTTCACGATGAGATTATCCGTATCTTACAACTTGGGATTAAAAAAGGCGGCTCAACTATCAGGACTTACCAAAATGCGCTTGGTGAAAATGGGACAATGCAAGAGTATTTACAAGTCTACGGAAAAACGGATGAGCCCTGCCCGCGTTGTGCCACACCAATTGAAAAAATAAAAGTAGGAGGTCGCGGGACGCATTTTTGTCCTGCTTGTCAAAAACGATGACAAAAATTATTGGAATTACAGGCGGGATTGCTTCTGGCAAGTCAACCGTTGTTGCTGAAATCAGAAAACATGGCTATCAAGTGATTGATGCTGATCAGGTGGTTCATGAACTTCAGGCAAAAGGTGGAAAACTTTATCAAGCCCTTTGCAACTGGCTTGGCACTGACATTCTTCAAGAAAATGGTGAACTCGATCGTAAAAAATTAGGTCAGTTGATTTTTTCAAGCAAAGATATGCTAGAAAAGTCGTCGCGCCTGCAAAATGGTATCATCCGAGAAGAATTAGCTAGAAGACGAGATGAGCTTGCGAAGACTCAAAAAGTCTTTTTCATGGATATCCCGCTTTTGATTGAGCATGATTATATGGAATGGTTTGATGATATTTGGTTGGTTCATCTTGATGAGAAAACACAATTGGAGCGTTTGGTGATGCGTAATCATTTCTCAAAAGAAGAAGCTAAAAAACGCATGGCTAGCCAAATGTCGACAGAAGCTAAAAAGCCTTATGCTGACAAATTGCTAGATAACAGTGGTGACCTTACGGAATTAAAAGCACAAATCAATCAGCTTTTGCAAGAATTATAGGCGATGAATGATTGGAAAATCGTCTGATTTTCTGCATATTTTTCAGGAAAACATTTTGCGTAGCAAGTTTTTAGTAATTCTTTTGGAATGTGCTATAATAGCAATTGACGTTTTTTTGAAAAGAAGGTGAACAATCATAAGTAACGAAGTTAATTGGAAACAAAATTTACGAGTGGCTTGGCTTGGTAACTTTTTTACTGGGGCAAGCTTTTCGCTTGTTATGCCATTTATGGCTTTGTATGTAGAAGAACTAGGCGCTCCTAAAAATAAAGTTGAATGGTACGCTGGTCTAGCGGTATCTTTATCAGCTTTAGCCTCTGCTTTGATTGCTCCGGTGTGGGGGCGGCTCGCTGATCGATATGGCCGTAAACCGATGATGGTTAGGGCAAGCTTGGTCATGACCTTTACAATGGGTGGCTTGGCTTTTGTTCCTAATGTCTTTTGGCTTTTAGCACTGAGGCTATTAAACGGTCTTTTTTCAGGATACATTCCTAACTCAACAGCCTTGATTGCTAGTCAAGCTCCTAAAAATCGCTCAGGTTATGCTCTTGGGACACTGGCGACTGGGATGATTGGCGGGAGTCTAATTGGCCCCTTACTTGGAGGAATGTTGGCTGAAGGGTTAGGTATTCGACAAGTCTTTTTACTGGTCGGTTTTATTTTGTTAATCTGTAATTTTCTGACAGTCTTTTTGATTAAAGAAGATTTCAAACCTGTTGCTAAGGCCAATGCTATGTCAACTCGAGAACTCTTTTCATCAATTAAAGACAAGCAAATTCTAATCGGGCTTTTTGTAACAAGTATGATTATCCAAATTTCAGCACAATCTATTGCCCCAATTTTGACCTTATACATTCGTAATCTTGGACAAACTGAAAATCTAATGTTTGTCTCTGGTCTGATTGTGTCTGCTCTTGGTTTTTCAAGTATGTTATCGAGCTCGACTCTTGGTAAAATTGGTGATAAAATAGGTAATCATAGACTACTTTTGATAGCTCTATTTTATAGCTTTAGTATGTACGTCTTGTGTGCCCTTGCCAGAAATTCACTTGAACTCGGAATTGTGCGTTTCATGTACGGTTTTGGTACAGGTGCGCTGATGCCAAGTGTTAACTCACTACTGACTAAAATCACGCCAAGAGAAGGAATTTCACGTATTTTCAGCTATAACCAAATGTTTATGAATATTGGACAAGTCGTTGGACCATTTGTTGGTTCTGCCATTGCGACTGGTATGGGATACCGTTCAGTCTTTTATGTGACAAGTCTGATTGTCTTTGTAAACTTTGTGTGGAGCCTTATCAATTTTAGAAAATATTTGAAAGTTAAGGAAATCGCGTGAGAGTCAAGATTAATTTAAAATGCAGTAGCTGCGGTAGCAAAAATTATTTAACAAGCAAAAATAAAGCAACCCATCCCGACAAAATTCAGGTTCCTAAATACTGTCCCAAAGAGCGAAAAGTAACCCTACATATTGAATCGTAGGGATATTTATGATAGAATAATTAAGACCATAGTGTAGGAAAGGAAATAGAACCCAGAAGCAAAATATAGTGGATTTTTTCCCAGAGTTAAGCTTCTGACGCGTTCTTAGTGAAACATATGTACAATGTACTACTGACAGCTTTGCTGGTATTATCTGTTATTATCGTGATTGCCATTTTTATGCAACCACAGAAAAATCCAAGTAGCAACGTATTTGATAACAGCGGTTCAGAAGCTTTATTTGAACGTACTAAAGCGCGTGGCTTCGAAGCGTTTATGCAACGTTTTACAGCAGTTCTAGTTTTCTTTTGGCTAGCAATTGCTCTAGCGCTAGCAATCTTATCAAGTAAATAGATAGCAACTGACGACAAAGCTGCATCTTAGCTTACGTTGGCTGCGCATCTTGAATTTTGTACGAAAATTCATGAGCTGGTCATTCAGCTCATTTTTTATTATTAAGTAAGTAGTGAGGAGTCTGTCCAATAGCGGATTGGAATTTGAAATTCAGTGACTTTTCACAACTTCCATCAAGCTAGAAAACGAGAGGATAGAAGATAGCAGGACTTTTTTGCTAATCGGTCTTGCTTATAATCACAATTATGAATGAAAATATTATTGCTTATTTAAAAGAGCATGGAAAAGTTAATATTAATGATTTAGCTGCTGGTTTGGATATGACTGGCGCTGAAAAATTTCCATTGCTTGTTAAAGAAATTTCACAGTTAGAAAGTCAGGGTGAACTCCGTTTTGATGATAGCGGTAGCCTCGCCCTTCGTAAAAAAGTAGAGAAGAAAAAAGAAATTACAGTCACTGGTGTCTTTCATGCTAACAAAGCTGGTTTTGGTTTCTTGTCTGTTGATGAGGACGAAGATGACATGTTTGTTGGGCGTAATGATGTTGGTCATGCTGTTGACGGCGATACAGTTGAAGCTGTGATTAAGAAACCTGCTAACCGTCTTAAAGGAACAGCAGCTGAAGTCCGTATTGTCGGAATCGTTGAACGCAGTTTAAAAACTGTCGTTGGAAAATTTATCTTAGACGATGAAAAACCAAAATACGCTGGTTACATCAAGTCTAAAAATCAAAAAATCCAACAAAAAATCTACATCAAAAAAGAACCTGTTGTTTTAGATGGAACTGAAATCATCAATGTTGATATTGATAAATACCCAACGCGTGGTCACGATTACTTTGTTGGTCATGTTCGTGATATCGTTGGTCACCAAGGTGATGTCGGAATTGATGTTCTTGAAGTCCTTGAATCAATGGATATTAAGTCAGAATTTCCTGAAGACGTTATGGCTGAAGCCGATGCTGTTCCAGATGCACCATCTGAAAAAGATATGATTGGTCGCGTTGATTTACGTAATGAAATCACCTTTACCATTGATGGAGCTGATGCCAAAGACTTGGATGACGCTGTTCATATCAAATTATTAGATAATGGTAATTTCGAGTTAGGGGTTCACATTGCTGATGTTTCGTACTACGTTACAGAAGGATCTGCTCTTAACCGTGAAGCAGTAGCGCGTGGAACATCTGTTTATGTAACAGATCGCGTGGTGCCAATGCTACCAGAGCGTTTGTCAAATGGTATCTGTTCATTGAATCCAAATGTGGATCGTTTGACGCAATCATGTTTGATAGAAATTGACCGCAATGGTCATGTGGTTAATCACCAAATCTGTCAATCAGTCATCAATACAACGTTCCGCATGACTTATAGCGATGTCAATGACATTATCGCAGGTGATGAAGAGTTGATTGAAAAATACCAACCAATCGTTGAATCTATTCATCACATGGCTGCTTTGCATAATATTTTGGAAACAATGCGTGTGCGTCGCGGTGCTTTGAACTTTGATACTAGTGAAGCTAAAATCATCGTCAACGACAAAGGTATGCCAGTTGACATTATGATTCGTGAGCGTGGTATTGCAGAGCGCATGATTGAATCCTTCATGTTGGCAGCTAATGAAACAGTGGCAGAACACTTCGCAAAACGCAAATTGCCATTTATCTACCGAATTCACGAAGATCCAAAAGCTGAAAAATTACAGAAATTCCTTGATTACGCAAGTATTTTTGGAGTACAAATTCATGGTACAGCTAATAAAATTAGCCAGCAAGCTCTGCAAGATTTCATAGCTAAAGTGGAAGGTAAACCAGGTGCCGAAGTATTGAATATGATGTTGCTACGTTCAATGCAACAAGCGCGTTATTCTGAACACAATCACGGTCACTACGGTTTGGCTGCTGAGTACTACACACACTTTACAAGTCCAATCCGTCGTTATCCTGACCTTCTTGTTCACCGTATGATTCGTGAATACACACAAGTCACAGACGATAAAATCGAACATTTTAGAAATGTTATTCCTGAATTGGCAACTTCATCTTCAACTCTCGAACGTCGTGCTATTGATGCCGAACGTGTGGTTGAAGCGATGAAAAAAGCTGAATACATGGAAGAATACGTTGGTCAAGAATTTGACGGTGTGGTGGCTAGTGTCGTGAAATTTGGTATGTTTATCGAATTGCCAAATACCATTGAAGGTCTTGTTCACATCACAACCTTACCAGAATTCTATAATTACAACGAACGTACTTTGACCCTTCAAGGTGAAAAATCAGGTAAAGTCTTCCGCGTTGGTCAACAAATCAAGATTAAATTGACACGTGCCGACAAAGAAACTGGTGATATTGACTTTGAATACATTCCAAGTGATTATGATGTGATTGAAAAAGTGAAGAAATCACGAAAAGACCGTTCTGGAAAAGACAAACATCGTCCAAAATCTGACAATCACAAAGACCATAAAAAAGACCACAAATCAAATAAACAACGCAATCATAAATCGTCAAAATCATCTTCTAAAAAATCAGGCAAGAAACCTTTCTACAAAGAAGTAGCTAAGAAAAAAACTCGTAAAGCTAAAAAATAAAAGGTGACAAGCCTCATTGCTAACCAAAAAATTTTGACACAAGAGAGGTAGCTTAATATGCCAAAAGGTGAAGGAAATGTCGTTGCCCAAAATAAAAAGGCACGTCATGACTATAATATAGTTGATACCATTGAAGCTGGAATCGTCTTGACAGGAACTGAAATCAAGAGTGTTCGTGCTGCACGTATTCAGCTAAAAGACGGTTATGCTCAAATTAAAAATGGCGAAGCTTGGTTGATTAATGTCCACATTTCTCCTTTTGAACAAGGAAATATCTGGAACCAAGAGCCTGAGCGTACACGTAAATTATTGCTTAAAAAACGTGAAATTGAAAAATTATCAAATGACTTAAAAGGAACAGGGATGACTCTAATTCCTCTTAAAGTTTATTTGAAAAATGGTTTTGCAAAAGTCTTACTAGGCGTGGCTAAAGGTAAGCACGACTATGATAAACGAGAAACTATTAAGCGACGTGAACAAGATCGTGATATCAAACGTCAAATGAAAAATTTCAACGCAAGATAATAAAACAAAAAGAGTTTGGATTTATCCAAACTCTTTTTAAAACTATTTTTTTCAATTCCTCAATCAAAATGTGATTGTCAGCTATCATTTCTTCAATTTTTCCCTGTAAAGCAGGAGTGAATTCTCCTACACAGGTGTGTAATTCTTGTTCAACATCAGCTTGAAGTGCTTTACCAATTTGAGTAAGCGAAACGATTAATTGACGCTGATCTTCTTCGGGACAAATCCGTGTTAGATAACCTTTTTCTTCTAAACGTTTAAGAAGCGGTGTCAGTGTATTACTAGCAAGGTCTAATTGTTTTCCTAATTCACGCAAAGCAGGATTGTCAGTTTCCCAAAGTGCTAAGAGAACAATATATTGTGTATAGGTTAAATCAAATTTAGCTAGTTTTTGTTTATAAAATTGGTTGAAAACTCTATTAGCATTATAAATCGCAAAACATAGTTGATTAGTTAAAGTAGGATGTTGTTCTGGCATAACGTCCCTTTCTTTGTGTTTACTTGCTCTTATCAGAACATAGGAAAAAATAAATGTAAAAGTTAACAACTTGAAAAAGGAGTAGTAAACTATAGCCAATCGCGTGCGATTAATTATAAAAAAGAGGTTGAAATTATGGAAAATACAATCGAATTATTACAAAAAATCGGAAATAAAATTTTAAATCAAGCAAATATTCATGATCTTGTCGCTTTGAACTTTGAGGCACAAGTTTTTTCAAAACTTGGTGATAAATACAAAAGCCACGCTTCAGAGGAGCGTGACTTTTCACAAAAACTCTTTAATCGCATTTTAGATTTGGGTGGTAAAATCTGTTACCAAAATCAAGTAAGTTTTGAAATGCCAGCTAGTCCTTTAGAGTGGCTAAGACATGATTTGGAAGTTTCAAAAGAAGGACTGGAAGAATTATTACCATTGGTTGGTGCTGTATCTAATGATTTGGTGACTTATGATTTGCTAAAAGCCTACTACAAAGATGAAGATGATGATTTGCAGTGGGCACAACAACAACTAGATTTAATTGATACTGTTGGTTACCAAAACTGGTTAACACAACAGCTTTAAGGAGAAAACATGACTTACGATTACGATGTGGTTTTTATTGGCTCAGGACATGCTAATTGGCATGCGGCAGTGACATTGTCTCAAGTCGGCAAAAAGGTTGCCATTATTGAAAAAGATGTTACTGCTGGTACTTGTACCAATTATGGCTGTAATGCCAAATTTTTATTAGACAGTCCATTTGAGTTTATCGATGCTCTTTCACGTTATGAAAAGGCTGACATTACTGGAAATACTAAGGTTAACTGGCAAGAGCTTATGGCTTATAAAAAATCTGAAATTCCAACCTATGCTCCTCTTATGGAAGGTATGTTTGCGCAAATGCAGATTGATTTGCTAAAAGGCTACGGAAAATTAGTTGACGCTCACACGGTTAGTGTGGATGATGATAGAGTCAGCGCAGACTACATCGTTCTTAGAACAGGTCAACGTCCTACACGTCTTCAAATTAAAGAACAAGAATTCTTGCATGATGGTCGTGATTTCCTTGATTTGGATAAGATGCCAAAACGCATTACCTTTATCGGTGCAGGAATCATTTCTATGGAATTTGCAACTATGGCTGCTAAACTTGGTTCTGAAGTGCATGTTATTGAATACGCTGACAGAGCTTTAGCGGCTTATCAAGAAAATTATGTTAAAAGTGTTGTCGCTAAAATGACAACAGAGGGTGTTCACTTCCATTTCAACCAAGCAGTTCAAGCAGTTGAGGAAACTGCCGCTGGTTTACGTGTCACAACGGCGCAAGGTTTGGAATTAGAGACTGACTACGTCCTTGATGCAACAGGACGCATTCCAAACGTTGAAAATCTTGGTCTTGATGAACTTGGCATTGGCTACAATCGTTCAGGAATCGTTGTTAATGATCACCTGCAAACTTCTGTGCCAAATATTTTTGCTAGTGGGGATGTCATTGATAAAACAATCCCACGTTTAACGCCAACAGCAAGTTTTGAGTCAGATTATATTGCTGCTTTCATCCTTGGTTTGAATCAGGAAGCTATAAAATACCCAGCTATTCCAAATCTTGTTTACACTTTTCCACGTATTGCACAAGTTGGGGTGAGTGTTGCTGAGGCTCGTGAGAATGATGCTTACCGCATTGTTGAGATTCCATTTGGACAACAATTGAAATTCCAGACAAAATTGGATGATGAAGCGCATGTGACACTGATTATTAATCAGAATAAAGAATTGGTCGGCACTAGTCTTTTAGGTAATGAGGCTGGAGAAATGATCAATCTTTTGACATTGATAATTAATCAAAAAGTCACAGCACATGAACTTAGTCAAATGATTTTCGCTTTCCCAGGTACAACTAGCGGCTTACTTAGCGCAGTAAAAATGGCATTAATGTAAGCAAAAAAGCTTGAACATGTGTTCAAGCTTTATCTATTTATTCGAGCCAAGTAATGACTTCATTTTTAGGTTTACGTGAGCGTGGGTGTTTTGGATCGCGTAGTCGATAACCAAATGATACCATGCTTGCAATGCCTTCTTTATCAGGATTAATAATGCCTGCTTTGGCAAGAATAGCATTGACTTTGTCATAGTTAAAGCCTTCGATTGGGCAAGAATCAATACCAATCATGCTGGCTGATGTCATCATATTTCCAAGAGCAATGTAGGTTTGCTTAGCGGTCCAATCAAAGAGGGCGCGTGGATTATCAGCAGTTTTCATATCATTTTTTTGGAATGATTCGTAAGTGGCTAAACGACTGTTTAGGGCATCACCTTCACCGAGACCACGTCGAACGAGGCTATCTTTGACAGAATCAGAATCATAGCGTACATTTTTTTCTGCAAGTAACAAAACAAAATGACTGGCTGTATCAAGTTGAGACTGTGCTCCCCAAGCAACAGCTTTTAAGTCATCACGAAGTCTTTCAATTTGCTTACGATTAAGGACAACAAAACGCCAAGCCTCTAAACCAATTGAAGAAGGACTTAACCAAGCTGTTTCAAGGATGAATTCCATATCTTCACGTGAAATCTCTTGGTCATTGTAGACACGGACTGCAACTCGATGGTCAAAGGCATCGAGAACTTGTTTTTTGATAGCTTCTTTACTCATGCTAGCCTCCCGGTTTTCTTTCTATCATAGCATTTTCAGCTAGTTTTAGCCAGTTTTCAAGCATAAGAAAAAGAGCTTAAGCTCTTTTATTTTAGTTGATTTGTCAGATGATTAATTTGGTCAATCAGATTGTTAAAATCGCAAGGTTGAGACAATTTCATGAAATCTTGTCGCGTTTTATGAAAGACTTCTCCAATGATGGGGACAATTTCTCTTCCTCTATCGGTAATATAGACACGTTTTGTTCGTCCATCACGAGCGATAGCGACAAAATCTCTAGTGGCTAGTTTATCGATGATTTTTGTTAAAGAAGGCGGAGCAATACAAAGGATATTAGCTAGGTCTTTATAACGTTTACCATTTTCTTGGTTTAAAATAAAAAGAACGAGAGCATAGGAATGTGACATTCCGATTTCTCTAAAAGCTTCTTCCGTAAATTTATCAAGAGCGCGATCCAATCTTTTGACCGAAAATAATAGGCAACCATCTAATACCTCTTGAATATTATCGGACACGATGATCTCCTTGAAAATAAGTTTACAGTGACTATCTTAACACAGTTGCAGATAGATGACAAATCTGTCATAATTTTAGAAGTTAAAAATGCCATGACAATGTTCAGTCAAGACCCTTAAAAAATTATTGTAATTGGTTAGCAATTTGGTTTAATTCAGTAAGAAGGTTATCGGAAAAACCGGTTTTGACCAAACGATTGAATTCTTCTTGTGTCTCAATGTGAGCTTGAATAATATCTGGAATTATTGCCTTTCCTTTATCTGTGAGGTAGACACGTTTAGTACGTCCTTCACAAACGACTTTAACAAATCCTTTGTGGACAAGTTTTTCGATAAGTCTTGTCATAGATGGGGCTGCAATGCAGAGCATTTTAGCCAAGTCTTTTTGAATTTTGCCATTTTCGTGACTTAAAATCAGAAGAATAGAAGTGTAAGATGGATTTAAACCGACTTTTTGAAAGGCATTTTCGGTTAATCTATCAAGTGCTCGATTTAGTTTTTTTACGGTAAAAAACAAACAAGAGTCCAAGTAATCTTGGGCAGAATTGGGCATAGAATTCTCCTTTTATTTTTAATTATGAATAATATGTTAGCAAAGTAAGAATAAAATGACAAATAATATGCTCAAGAAAATGTATTAATAATTGTTGATATGAAAATGTTTATTAAAAAATAAGCTCCAAAAACATAGAACTCATTTTCTAATTTTTCTAAAATTATTAGGATTTATAATAATGGCATGATGACATTGACCCAGAACCACGATAAAGGCATAACAAGGACCATTGCTGGAATCATATCAGCTGTTGGAAACATTTTGACACGAATCATACGAAAACCTGTTGCGACTATCAAGAAACCACCACAGGCTTTAAAATCAGCAATCATATCAGGTGTTGTTAATGGCACAATGATTCCGGCAAGTAAGAAAAGAGCGGTAAAAATGCCGAACTGTGGAATTGCAATCAAAGAAACCACAAAGCCAAGGTTACAAGCAAAGATGGCTGCGGTGAAGAAATCAAGAATTGATTTTGAAATCAGTATAGTTGAGTCACCAGTCATCCCAGAATCAAGACTACCATAGATACCAGTACCGCTAGCGCAGAAAAGAACGATAGCAGTTAGTAAAGTTTCTAAAAATTCATCGTTTGATAGTTGGCTGTGTTTTTGTGGCAAGATTTTTGAAACAGCTTTTTGCATCAAAGCCCCACCTTTATTAATCCATTCACCAAGATTAATCGCAAGTCCGATAGCTGTACCAACAACGATAGCAAAGATGACTGCAGGCATGTATTTCATGAGTCCAATGGATGAAATCCCCATTCCCATTGAACAAACGCCAAAGATAAGATTTAATTGGTTTTTAAAATCCTCGGACAAGATATGACCAAAAATTCCACCGAGAATTCCGCCAAAAATAATGGCAAATGAATTGATGATGGCACCAGTTGGCATAAAATTCCTCCTTTTTGATAGTAAAAATAAGACAAAAAAATAAGCTTACTTGTGCAAAGTGACTTAACTTGAAACCATAAGGTCATTAACTAGTGTAACACGATTTAGCCAAAAATCAATTTGCTTTTGGTGATGAGATATTCTAAAATGGAATAAAAAGGAGGCTGCTGATGAATCTTCAAAAATTACAAGTTTTTTTAACCTTGTATGAGACTCTTAATTATACTGAAACTGCTGAGCGCTTGTACATTAGCCAAGGAAATGTGTCAAAGCAAATCATGGCATTAGAAAAAAGAACTCGGGGTGCAGCTATTTGACCGCAGCCGTCGTCATATCAGAATCACCAAGGAAGGGCAAGTGGTTGAAGCTCATGCCAGACGGATTTTAGACAGTTTACAACAGATGACTGTGGAGCTTTCGCAGTTACAGGAAGAAAAAGAGAACGAGCTTTTACTTCATGGCATTCCAAGTATGCCTTTTTATGCCATCATCTCTGAAATTGCAGGCTTTAAAAAACACCATACGAATTTTGAGGTTAGCGTTGAAGAAAAGGAGAAAAATTCTTACAACTTAGCGAGAAAACGCAGCTATTACACCCTCTATTAGAATTATGTCATGCTTATCAGTTTGATCCCAAGATTACCTATAAAGGGAATCGTATTAATTTAATTATTGATTTTATCGAAAATGATTTAGGGCTTTCTCTCATGATGGAAAAGATGATTAGACCTTTTGAGGGTAAGCAGATTATTTGGCGACCACTTGATATTGAGACAGAGTCTCTGATGGTTTTGATGAAATTAAAGACAAATAAATCAGAAGCTGTCCAACAATTTTGGCAAGAAATGCAAGAAAAGTATGCAAAAAAGGATTGAGTTTTTCTCAATCCTTTTCGATTTTAGCTAAAAATTCTAGTAAAAAACTTTCGGCAAGAGAACCATCTTTGATGGCTTTTTTGGCATCTTCGATTGAAAACCAATCCCAGTCATCAATTTCGTGATTGGGAGTGACTGCTCCAGTTACCGTTGCAACAAAATTAATCATGAGTGAATTGCTGCGTTCGTAGTACTTAGTGGCGTTAAAGGTTAAGGATTTTACTTTCAAGCCTAATTCCTCGTCTATTTCTCTAGCGACAGTAGCCTCAGCATTTTCGCCTTGTGACACATAACCAGCTAGCAAAATGTGTTCAGTCATCTTGTACTGTTTGATTAAGAGAATTTTGTCATGACTTTCGTTAATAAAATGGCACTGATAGCTGTATTAAAGACAGGAAAGCGAAAGCTATTACACTGAGAACAATAAGGAATGTCACCTTCGTCTTTTAAGAATTTCTTTTCTAAAGGGTGCTCACATTCAGGACAATAAGTCATTGTTTTATAAAACATAAGAGCCTCTTTTTGAATTTCTTAGGCTCATTTCAGCAGTAATTGAGGTTTCCTGCAATATAAAAACTTCCTAGTGCTACTAGGAAGATTTTTGGTTTATGAGAATTATCCTTGAAAATAAAGCAATTCTTTTGGTGTGTGTGTGAAGACTTCAAAGCCAGATTTTGTGACGTGACCACAATCTTCGATACGAACACCAACTTTGCCAGGAATGTAGATACCAGGTTCAACTGAGAAACACATACCTTCTTGGATTTCTATATCATTACCTTCCATGATTGAAGGGAATTCGTGACAAGTCATTCCAATACCGTGTCCAAGACGGTGGTTGAAGTATTCACCGTAACCTGCTTTTTCAATGACTTTACGAGCAGCAGCATCCACTTCACTAGCAAGAACACCAGGTTTGATGAACTCTAGAGCCGCCATGTGAGCTTCTAAACATAAGTTGTAAATGTCTTTTTTGAATTGGTCAGGTTTACCAACGGCAACAGTACGAGTCATATCACTAGCGTAACCATGCATATCTGTTCCAAGGTCAAACAAAAGCAAAGCATTGTTTTCGATTTTGTTTGTGCCTGGGATACCGTGTGGGTTAGCAGCATTATTACCAGTCAAGACCATAGTGTCGAAACTCATTTTTTCAACACCTTGTTTTTTCATTTCAAATTCAATCATGGCAATAATGTCAGTTTCAGTGTTGTTAAGTGAGATGTTATCAAAACCAACTTTAACAGCTTTATCAGCGAACTGACCAGCTACCATCATTTTATTGATTTCATCTTGAGATTTAATAAGACGCATTTTTTGAACAAACGGTGTCAGATCTTCAAAACGTCCATCAAAAACAGTTTGCAAACCTTGGAATTTAATAACGTTCAAATTATCAAATTCAGCAAAGATTTTGGCGCTATCTGTTGAAGGAAGACCGTTTTTAATTTTTTCCCATGGATTTTCTGAATCAACGTAGCCAAAAACAGGGAAATTGACGATTTGACTGGCGCGTGCGACTTCAAGCGCAGGGACGAAAAGTGCTGGTTCACGGTCAGCGTAAACAAACAAGAACATTTGACGTTCGTGTGGATCGCAGAAGAAACCAGTCAAATAGTTAACAGTTACTGGATCAGAGAAAACAGCGATATTTGCTTTTTCTTGATTCAAATATGAGTGGATTTGATCTAATTTAGACATGAGAAACCTTCTTTCTAATCACCCCCCCCATTTTTTCAAAAAAATCACAAAAAATCAAGAGTTGAAGTTGAAAAAATTAAATGCACTTAATTTTCATAAAATCATGCTAAAAAAGTTTAAAAAGATGAAAGATTTTCAGAAGTTCACTAAAAAGTTAGCAGAAAATTTTTCTGAAAATAACTACTTTTTGACTTTTTTAGCCTTTTATGAGAAAAATAACCCTTTAAACGTTTTCAAAAATTCTAAGTTTGCACTTGAAAGTGTTTCCAAAAAGTGCTAAAATAGTTGTGAAAGCGAAATTTTCAAATAGAAAGGAAGTCCAATAATGAACACTGATGATACGATTACAATTTATGATGTTGCACGAGAAGCAGGCGTCTCAATGGCAACAGTTAGTCGTGTTGTAAATGGCAATAAAAATGTAAAGGAAAACACTCGTAAAAAAGTCCTTGAAGTTATTGACCGTTTAGACTATCGTCCAAATGCAGTTGCTCGTGGTTTGGCAAGTAAAAAAACTACGACAGTTGGTGTTGTTATTCCAAATATCGCTAATAGCTATTTCTCAATTTTAGCGAAAGGTATCGACGATATTGCTGCAATGTACAAATACAATATCGTTCTTGCATCAAGTGATGAAGATAACGATAAAGAAGTTAATGTTGTTAACACTTTGTTTGCAAAACAAGTGGACGGTATTATCTTCATGGGACACCATTTAACTGAAAAAATTCGTGCAGAGTTCTCTCGCTCACGCACACCAGTGGTTCTAGCAGGAACAGTTGATTTAGAACACCAACTTCCAAGTGTTAATATTGATTACAAAGCTGCCGTGGCTGATGTTGTTGATATTTTGGCTAAAAATAACAAAGATATTGCCTTTGTTTCAGGACCACTTATCGATGATATTAACGGTAAAGTTCGTCTTGCAGGATACAAAGAAGGACTTGAAAAGAACAACCTATCATTCAAAGAAGGACTCGTATTTGAAGCTAACTACAACTACAAAGATGGTTATGAACTAGCTCAACGCGTGATAAATTCAGGTGCTACAGCTGCATATGTTGCTGAAGACGAACTAGCTGCAGGTCTTTTGAATGGATTGTTTGCCGCAGGTAAAAAAGTTCCTGAAGACTTTGAAATTCTTACAAGTAATGATTCACCAATCACATCATACACTCGTCCAAACCTAAGCTCAATTAGCCAACCGGTTTATGACCTTGGTGCGGTAAGTATGCGTATGTTGACTAAAATCATGAACAAAGAAGAACTTGAAGAAAAAGAAATTATTCTTAATCATGGTCTTAAATTGCGTGGTACGACACGTCAATAATTTCCAAAAAAGGATACTATGACAAAATCAGTCTTTGGGCTGATTTTTTTTAGTCTTAGTGAAAAAAATTAACAAAATAAGCTATAATAGAATTTATGAAAGTTTTACTGTATTTGGAAGCCGAAAATTATTTAAGAAAATCAGGAATTGGTCGTGCCATCAAGCACCAAGAGCGTGCTCTTAGCATGGTTGGCCAAGATTATACAACAAATCCAAACGATGACTATGATTTGGTTCATATCAATACTTATGGTTTTAAGAGTTGGAAATTATTGAAAAAATCCAAAAAAGCGGGTAAAAAAGTGTTGATGCATGGTCATTCTACCGAGGAAGATTTTCGCGACTCTTTTATCGGCTCTAATTTAATATCACCAATTTTTAGATGGTATCTTTGTCATTTCTATAATAATGCGGATGCTATTATTACACCGACTGAATACTCAAAATCATTAATTAGTGGTTATGGCGTTGACAAGCCGATTTATGCCGTTTCAAATGGGATTGATTTGTCTCGTTATGTTCCAAATCCAGCTAAAGAAGAAGCTTTTAGACGTCATTTTGGTATTAAACCAGATGAAAAAGTTGTGATTTGTGCAGGGCTTTATTTCATGCGTAAAGGTATTGATGACTTTGTTAAAGTTGCTGAGCAAATGCCAGACGTTCGTTTCATCTGGTTTGGCGAAACTAATAAATGGGTTATCCCGCATAAAGTTAGAAGTATTGTGACACGTAAACACCCTGATAATGTAATTTTTGCTGGTTACATCAAAGGTGATGTTTTTGAGGGGGCCATGAGCGGAGCAGATGTATTCTTCTTCCCAAGTCGTGAAGAAACTGAAGGTATTGTTGTGCTTGAAGCGTTTGCTAGTCACCAACATGTTGTTTTACGTGATATCCCGGTTTATCATGGCTGGGTTGATAATAGCTGTGCTGAATTAGCAGATGACGTTGATGGTTTTGTCAAAGCCCTTCGCAAGGTTCTATCAGGAAACAGCGAGAAACAAGAAGCAGGTTATCATATTGCTCAGAGTCGCAGTATCGATAAAGTTGCTCATGAATTAGTTGATGTGTATCACAAAGTAATGGAGTTGTAAAATGAGAGTAGGTCTTTTCACGGATACCTATTTCCCTCAAGTTTCTGGGGTTGCGACTAGTATTTGCACCCTTAAGGAAGAATTAGAAAAAGAGGGACACGAGGTTTATATCTTTACAACCACAGACAAGGCGGTGAAACGCTATGAAGATCCAACGATTATCCGACTTCCTAGTGTGCCTTTTATTTCATTTACAGATCGCCGCATTGTTTATCGTGGATTGATTTCGTCTTATAAAATTGCCAAACAATATAAACTAGATATTATTCATACCCAAACGGAATTTAGTGTTGGAATGCTTGGAAAAATGATTGCTGCAGCTCTTCGTATCCCAGTAGTCCACACTTATCACACACAATATGAAGACTATGTAGGGTATATTGCTAAAGGAAAAATCATCAAACCAGGTATGGTCAAATACGTCATGCGTGGTTATATGAATGACTTGGACGGCGTGATTTGTCCATCTCGTATTGTGTTAAATTTGCTTGATGGTTATGATATCAAGATTCCAAAACGTGTCATTCCGACAGGTATTCGTGTGGAAGAGTATGAACGTAAGGACATTACAAGAGAAGATGCCCTAGCGCTTCGTGAAAAACTTGGAATTGCTGAGGACGAGACAATGTTACTTAGTCTGTCTCGTATTTCTTATGAAAAAAATATTCAAGCAATTGTTCAACAATTTCCAGATGTTTTAGCTCAAAATGACCGTGTAAAACTAGTGATTGTTGGTGACGGACCATATTTGTCAGCCTTGAAAGAAATGGTTGAAGACCTTGGCATTGAAGATAGTGTGATTTTCACGGGAATGGTTGCTCACGAAGAAACTGCAATTTATTATAAAGCGGCTGATTTCTTCATTTCAGCCTCAACTAGTGAAACTCAAGGTTTGACTTATACGGAAAGTCTTGCTAGCGGAACGCCAGTTATCGCACACGGAAATCCTTACTTGGATGATATTATTGACCAGAAAATGTTTGGAACACTCTTTTATCAGGAAGAAGATTTGGCAAATGCTATCTTAGATGCCATTAAAAATACACCAGCTTTGGATGATAAAGCTTATCAAGCTAAAATGTATGCCATCTCCGCTGAACACTTTGGTAAATCAGTTTATGCGTTTTATTTGGATGTTTTGATTTCTGCTAAGAACAAGAAAAAAGAAAAATTTTCATTGACAGTTCGTGGCCAAAAAGAGAAAACTTCTGTTAAATTAGCGCATTCTGCCATTAAAATACCAGCAGAAGCAGCTAAAGCAACGGTTAAGACATCTGCGAAAGTTTTTAAGGCTCCAAAACGCTTGATTAATTCGATTCGAGATTTCCTTGATTAAATTCTTGAAAAATAAAAAATTCGTGTTATAATAACTATCGAAGACAAGTTGAACAGGGTTCAATCTTTAGAGCGAGTGCCGGTTGGTGAGAAGGGTGCAAGATTGGCTGATTCAATACTACTTCCTTTGCTTTTTATGCAAACATAAAACGGTAGCTACGATATAGCTGATTTGAGGTTTACGACTCTTTTTTGTCGTAGATAAATGAAGGTGGAACCACGTTACGACGTCCTTTCGGGACGTCGTTTTTCTTTTATCTCGGGAAAAAAATCTTGTAAACTCATCACATTCCTTTTACCCGGTTCCCAAAAAGGAATGTTCAACAATGTTAATCTTTTAAAGGAGAATAGTATGGTTAAAATTACTTTTCCAGATGGCGCTGTGCGCGAATTTGAATCTGGTGTAACAACTTTTGAAATTGCTCAAAGTATCAGTAATTCACTAGCTAAAAAAGCTTTGGCTGGTAAATTTAACGGAGAATTGATTGATACCACTCGTGCAATCACTGAAGATGGTAGCATTGAAGTCGTAACACCTGATCACGAAGATGCTCTAGGTATCTTACGTCACTCAGCAGCTCACCTATTTGCTCAAGCAGCAAAACGTCTTTTCCCAGACCTTTGCCTTGGTGTAGGTCCTGCAATCGAAAATGGTTTCTACTACGATACTGATAACAAATCAGGTCAAATCACTGACGAAGACCTTCCTCGTATCGAAGAAGAAATGAAAAAAATCGTTAAAGAAAACCTTCCATGCGTTCGTAAAGAAATTTCTATCGAAGAAGCGCGTGAATTGTTCAAAAACGATCCTTACAAACTTGAATTGATCGAAGAACATGGTGAAGATGAAGGCGGACTTACTGTTTACACTCAAGGTGAATTTACAGACCTTTGCCGTGGTCCACACGTACCTTCAACTGGTCGTATCCAAGTCTTCCACCTATTGAACGTTGCTGGTGCTTACTGGCGCGGAAATAGCGATAACGCTATGATGCAACGTGTTTACGGTACTGCTTGGTTCGATAAAAAAGACCTTAAAGCTTACCTTAAACAACGTCAAGAAGCTAAAGAACGTGACCACCGTAAACTTGGTAAAGAACTTGATTTGTTCATGATTTCTCAAGAAGTTGGTCAAGGTCTTCCATTCTGGTTACCAGATGGTGCTACAATCCGTCGTACTTTGGAACGTTACATCGTTGATAAAGAAGTTGAATCAGGATACCTTCACGTTTACACTCCACCTTTGGCTTCAGTTGATCTTTACAAAACTTCAGGTCACTGGGATCACTACCGTGAAGACATGTTCCCAACAATGGACATGGGTGATGGTGAAGAATTTGTTCTTCGTCCAATGAACTGTCCACACCACATTCAAGTTTACAAATACCACGTGCACTCATACCGTGAATTGCCAATCCGTATCGCTGAAATCGGTATGATGCACCGTTACGAAAAATCTGGTGCTTTGTCAGGTCTTCAACGTGTTCGTGAAATGTCACTTAACGATGGTCACTTGTTCGTAACTCCTGAACAAATCCAAGAAGAATTCCAAAAAGCTCTTCAATTGATTATCGACGTTTACGAAGATTTCAACTTGACTGAATACCGTTTCCGTCTATCACTTCGTGACCCTAAAGATACTCACAAATACTATGATGACGATGAAATGTGGGAAAATGCACAATCAATGTTGAAAGCTGCATTGGATGAAATGGGCGTTGAATACTTCGAAGCTGAAGGTGAAGCTGCCTTCTACGGTCCAAAACTTGATATCCAAGTGAAAACTGCTCTTGGTAACGAAGAAACATTGTCAACAATCCAACTTGACTTCCTTCTTCCAGAACGCTTTGGTTTGACATACATCGGTGCTGATGGTGAAGAACACCGTCCAGTTATGATTCACCGTGGTGTTATCTCAACAATGGAACGCTTCACAGCTATCTTGATTGAAAACTACAAAGGTGCATTCCCAACATGGCTTGCTCCTCACCAAGTAACTGTTATCCCAGTTTCTAACGAAGCTCACGTTGACTACGCTTGGGAAATTGCTAAAGTTCTTCGCGACAAAGGTGTTCGTGTTGACGTTGACGAACGTAACGAAAAAATGCAACTTAAGATTCGTCAAAGCCAAACTAAGAAAATTCCTTACCAATTAATCGTTGGTGATAAAGAAATGGCTGATAAGACTGTTAACGTTCGTCGTTACGGAAGCAAACAAACTCACACTGAATCAATCGATGAGTTTGTAGAAAATATCCTTGCTGACATCGATCGTAAATCACGTCCAGACGCTGAATAATTCCTTATATTTGCATAATAAATTCGGTAAAAAAGAAGTCCTGCGGGGCTTCTTTTTGTGTCTTTTTAACGGATGATTTTTCCAGATTTGCAAAAAACTAAGAATGCTAAAATGAAATGTTAAAATAAAGAAAGCGTTCGCAAAAAAGGAGGAGTTAAAATATGCGAAACTTTAAGCAACATTTTTTGTCGCTTGGCTTTGGTCTTTTAATAGCATTAGCTACGCTTTTGTCTCATTTAGGACCTGGTCCAGTGATTGTTAAAGCCGATTCTTCGGTAGCTTGGAATTTTAGTGATTCTTCATTTAAAGATTTGGGTCAGCTAAAGTCTGAAAAAAAGATTGATGGGTTGACTTTATTAGCAAATGAAGAGTCATCATTGTCCATTAAAGCAGAAGAAGCTAATGTTTCAGAAAGTAATTATACATCTGCATTGCAGTTAAATGCTACAGGTAGTAAGGATAAAGCTTCGTTGAAATTTTCAGTATCAGATAACGATGTGATTAAAGTCGTTTTGAAAAGTACTTCACAGACTAATGAGGGGCATCTCGTTTTAGCTGATAGCCAAGGTCAAGACCTAACCAATCTGACTGCAGGTGTGCAAGCCAGTGAAGTAACTTACACTTATTCAGGTGAAGCTGGTTAGCTTTATTTATATGCTAAAGATGCTGACCTTGATTTATTTAGTATTCAGGTGGAATCAACGTCATCTGATGATGCCGTTTCAGAAAGCCAATCAGGTGATGTTACTAGCAATTCAAGTGAGACAACTGAAGTTGATTTGTCCCAAACAGAAAGTGCTGATGAAAGCTTAATCTCCTCTTCATTAGCAGCTTCAAATGGCGTGATAGTCTCAACTTATAACAATCTTCGCTCTGCTATTTCAAAAGTTGAAAAAGCTGGTGGCGGAAAGGTTTATGTGAAGGGAAACAAGATTGCTTGTGACGGGCAAATTGCTTTGTCTAAAGCAAATGCTAATGTTCAAATCATCGGTGTGCAAAATGCGGATGGCTCTTACCCAGAGCTTGATTTTTCAAACTTTATGGCAAAATACATCGGTAAAGCTTCATCAGATGCGGCAGCTGGTGTCAGAATTTCTGGCTCAAACTACACTCTTCAAAATCTGATTATTGAGCATGCGCCAGATAACGGTATCCAAATCAAGGGAAAATCTGCTGGTAATAACAAGGTTTCAAATTGTATTGTTAGATATAACAACGATGCTGGTTTGCAAGTAACTGCTGGTGCTTATCGTAATACGATCGAAGCGGTTTACAGCTACCGTAACTGTGATGTCTACACTCGCGGCGGAAATGCTGACGGCTTTGCACCAAAACTCGGTGCAGGTAGCGGCAATACCTTTACTTACTGTTATGCTTGGGATAATTCTGATGATGGTTGGGATTCCTTTGATAAAGTAGGTGATGTGACACCAGATATCACTTACACGAATTGTGCAGTTTGGAATAACGGTAACCCTGATGTCTTTACTGGAAAATATGATTTTGACCACAAAAAAGCTTTAGATGAAAATCTTCATCTGGTTCAACTCATCAAAGCTAAGGATGGCTCATTTGCTTCAAATTACGCAAAAGGGAAATTTGCTTTGCCAACTGGAAACTTCATCAAGACTGACGCTGGTACGATTAGTCTTTCAGCTTGGACTGGCAATTCATTTGACGGTAATCCAAATAGCTTTAAACTTGGTTCTGTCAATTCAAAATCAAGTGTGACACGTAAATTGTCATACTGTCTTGCTTTTGATGAAGCTAAAAAAGGTTTTGATAATAACAACAGTTCCGTTACAGCTTATTTAGACCACTGTGTGGCATTTGATAATGGTTATAACTATTACATTCAACCATTGACCATTAAAGCATGGTCTGCTGTTCAAGGCTTTGCTGGTAAGAGTGGTGATAAATTACCAAGTGGCCGTTCTGTCACAACACCATCATCTGGCAGTCAATCAGCTATTCGCAAGTCAGTTGAAAATACTAAAAATGCGATTATTGCTAATTGCCAAGCTAATAAAATTCCTGGCAAAATTGGATTTAATATTTATTAATCTGGCATAGCATTGTGAAAATCTAAAAAATAGCTCCTCAATCGAGGAGCTATTTTAGTGATAAAAACTTTGTTATGGATGATTATAACAAGTGGTATTCTTTGAGTAATTCTTCGATATAAGTACCGTGCACTTTTTTAAGAGCTTCTTTGAGGACGGCTTTTTCTGCCCAAGGAATATCAATTTCTGTTAGTGATTTTTGGTCATTTAGATAGTAAAGAGCATTGAGTAGCATGCGAACATCAAAGGCGGATGCGAAGACTTCAGGAACACCTCGGTCAACATCAAGTAGTGTGTAGACGGCTTCCATAGCGGTTCTGACAGAGTATTCTGTAGTAAAGACAGTGTCACGAGGTGTTTCAGCATAGTTACCAATAAAGGCTAAGTTTTGACTATCTTTTGGCACTACTAATGGACGGTCATTTAAGCCACGTGGCATGAAGTAAGTAGTGATGTAAGGCATGTGGCAAGGAATAGTTGAAGCAGTATCAGAAATTTCTGCAATTTCAGTTTCAGGGACTCCCATGTGGTAGAGCCATTCTTGGCAAAGTTCTTTACCAGTACATTCATCAGGGCGTTTTGCAATGTAATTTCCCTTACGGTCTGTGTAAAGAGGGTAAAGCCAAACGACCAGTTCATTATCTTTTTGAACTTTGAAATGCGGTTGACGGCTGATAGAATAGCCAAGGAGCCAGTTAGAATCTTTAATGCTTGTTGGACCGCTGGTTACGATTGAGCCACTGTATGGGTCTTTGTGGTTGACGGCTTCGATGTAAGGTGCGATACGTTTGTCCTTGAAAGTGATGGTAGCTGAGATAGTCCAGTTAGCATCTGGAATGTTTTGGCAGAATTTTTCTGGGTGACCAAAGCTTTCATCTTGGGCAGCCAATTTTTGCCAGAGTTCCCAGCTAGCACCTAATTCGTGTTTAACAGGTGCTGGGTGGTCGTTGTCACCATAAGTTGTGCTTTCGGTGATTGAACCATTTGTGACAAAGACCAAATCATTTTCACTTAAAAAGAGTTCTTTTGCTTGACCTGCTTTTGTAAATTCAAGCTTGCTTGCTACTTTTTTATTGCCTTTGCGGTTAACTAAAATATTTGTCACGGTAGTATCATAACTAAAATAAACACCATGTTCAGATAAGTAGTGGACGATTGGTAAAATCAAAGATTCGTATTGGTTGTATTTGGTGAAGCGAAGAGAAGAAAGATTTTTGAGGCAGCCAACGTGCTGAATAAAGCGCATGAGATAGCGGCGCATTTCCATGGCACTTGACCAAGGTTCAAAGGCAAACATTGTACACCAGTAGAGCCAGAAATTAGAATTGAAAAATTCGTCATCAAAAACTTGGTCGATTTGAACATTTTCCAGTTTGCTTTCAGGCATCAAAATCAAATCAATCATTTCCTTGATAGCTTTTTCAGAAAGGGTTAGTTGACCATCGTTAGGAAGAGCTTTACCACGATTGCAAATGATACGCGTCTTGGCATAACAAGGGTCTTCTTTGTTGAGCCAGTAGAATTCATCCAAGATTGAATGGTCTGGATTTTCAAGGGAAGGAATGGAGCGGAATAAGTCCCAGAGCACTTCAAAGTGAGGTTCCATTTCACGACCGCCACGAATAATATAGCCTAAGCGATCGTTTTTGATACCGTCCATGCTACCACCGGGAAGGCTCAATTCTTCTAGAATATGAATGTGATCGCCAGGCATTTGGGCATCACGGACAAGAAAGACTGCTGTAGAAAGAGCTGCTAAGCCACTTCCGACAATATAGGCTGATTTGTCATCGACGTTTTCAGGTTTTTTAGGACGAGCAAATGCTTCATAATTACCATTTGAATAATACATACATGTCAACTCCTTTGTTAAAATTACTTTTATTAAAACGCTTTCTTTGAGAAAATAAAATAGACAGGAAATCTTTCCTGTCTAAATTTTTGACACTTAGCTGACTTTGTCTAGTGATTCAAAAGTTGATAAATACGCTTGGCTAAGGTATCAGGATTTTCTTGCAATCCTGAATCAATCCAATCAAGGATAAAACCAACCAAGCCATATTTGCAAAAATGAACCCTAAAATCAAGTTCGCTGGCACTTAAGTCAGGATTTTTGGCTTTTAGTACTGGTTTGATTAAGTCATAAGCTCGGTCATATAAAAAATGCTCCAAATAATTACGATTGATAGAATAATAGGTGTTGCAGACAAACGCTTTGTTGGCTAAAATGTATTGAAAAATCGCAAGCATGCCTTTTTCCCAAGAATCGTCTGTTCGGTTATCACCAATCATTTGCTCACCATCTGAAATATATATCTTTTCAAGCAGGTCATACAAATCATTGAAATGATAGTAAAAGGTTTGACGATTGACATGCATGCGCTGAACCAACTCTGTCACAGTTACTTTGTCAAAGGATTTTTCCTGCATAATGTCTTTTAAAGTGCGGGCAAAGGCCTCTTCAGTTAATGTCTTCATAAATTCCCCTTCATCTATAACTATTTTATCATAAGCCCCTTTAAAAAAGGTGTTAGTGCTGTAATGTGCTATAATTGACCTATGAAAATCGGAGATAAAGACTTTTTCTACTTTTGGGAAAATAGCAAAGCTGCAAGCACAAGTGACAAAGCACGACTTGTATTACAAGAATTAATGGACATCTTAGAAATGCCAGAAGAATTATCTGGCGAGATTGCCCAGACTCGTAAGCTTTTAAATCAATTTTCGGATAACCTTTCGCCAAATCACCTTTTTTGGAGTGAGTTAGCAAGACTAGTTCAAGTAGCTTACCCAGGAGAGAGCATGACTGAGGATAATTTATTATCGCACCAAGTTCATCAATTTCGCTATGTGATTTCAGCCTACCAAGCTCAGTGGATCAGAGAAGAATTTCCTGCTAAGTCAGATTGGCAATCGATGTTAGCTTACTTAAAAGATAAAAAAGAGCGACGGTTTTGGCGGAGGCGATTTGATTTTGATTTGACAGAATCAGCTAGGCTCCATAATAAAGCACCTAAACATGTCATTTTAGGATTTGAGCTGCCAATTAATCTAAAAATTTTGCTGGCTTTTCACACAGAATTTATCTTAGATAGTAGGGGGCATTTTGCTAATGAAATCGATCCGCAAGGTCAGACTCATAATGGTATTATTAACGGAGCTAGTTTTAACTACGCCAATCATAACGACCAGAGACACTATGAACTTGACGTTGCAGCGATAAAACGTCATGACCCATTTTTTCGTAAGCGCATTTTAGCCAATCAAGGCAATACTTTTCTAGCCCCGCTCTGGATTAAGCATCGTCGTCATATGGATTGGGAGCGCAGCTATTTTAATAAAAAAGGCCACTACGCCAGACAAGGGCGTAGCAGCTATCAAATGGTAAAACAATTGATTCAAAGATTTCGAAAAGATTTACACAACTGTTCGTAGCTTAATCTGCGAACAGTTTTTGAATAACCAAACGGCATTTCGAAAGAGCGCTTGGGATATTTTCAAATAAGAAAGTCAAGCTTCTCATCACGGTTACTTCAGCAAGAGCAAAAATGAGGCAAAGCACCATGCTTTCATTGCTGAATTCATTTAGCATGAATAGTGAGCGTAGCGATGGAATAAGACTACAAATAATGAAACCAGCAAAGCAAGTGATAAAAATAGAAATCTTATACTTGTTGAGAGGTCTTGAAACATTTCTCAAAATCAAGAAACCGACAACAGCAAGTAGATAAGTACTAGCAATACCAATATTGCTTTGCGAAATGTCAAACAATTGACCGAATACAACCAAGCAAGCAATGGCTGAAAATGAAGTGAGCGAAGCTGGAAGAGCTGTCAGAATAGTTTCTTTTAGGAAGTTCTGATTTTTCTTGACAGTGTTTGTTTCTAATGACAGTAAGAATGCTGGAATCCCGATATTGAACATTGAAATGAGAGAGACTTGAGTAGGAGCAAGGGGATAAGTAAAAATCGTAATGATTGAAAAGATAGCTAGCAACATTGAAAAGATATTCTTGTATAAGAATAAGGTTGCTGAACGAGTGATGTTATTAATAATTTGGCGACCTTGAGAGACAATATCTTTCATTCTTGAAAAATCTGAATCAAGCAAGACCACCTGGGCTGCTTGACGAGCTGCTTCGCTACCACTTCCCATTGCAATTGAGCAATCAGCTTCTTTCATCGCTAAAATATCATTGATACCGTCTCCAGTCATTGCGACTTTGTATTTGTTCTTTTTGAAGGCAAGCACCAAATCTTTCTTTTGTTCGGGAGTCACTCGCCCAAAAATGGTATGACTTAGCGCAGCTTTTTCAATGTCTTCCTTAGTTTTTAAAGTACTGGCATCGATGTAGTTTTCTGAATCTAAAATTCCTGCTTGGTTAGGAATTCTTGAAACGGTTAGAGGGTTATCACCAGAGATGACTTTAATGGCAACGTCGTTTTCATTGAAGAATGAAAAAATTTCTTTAGCATTTGCTCGAATATCATTTTTTATAGCTACAAATAGAAGTGGTACAGCATGATCTTTGGTCATTTCAACTAAAGCTAAGATGCGTTTACCGTCTGAAGCATATTGAGTGAGTTTGGTTTGATTGACTTCTAGCATGTCCTGGTTTAGTAAGATATCTGGAGCTCCTAAACGATAAGTGGCATTTTCTGTTTTGATTTGAGAATATTTGACTTTGGATGAGAATGGGGTCGCTTCAGCATTTTTAAAAGCTTCTTTCGAGGTGAAATATTCTCGCAAAGCCAACATTGTAATATTAGAATCAGGGATAGTATTGATGTATTTAGAAAGAATTTCTTGGTTAATGGTTAAATCTTTTCGTGCGACATGCTCAGGTAAGATAAGGTCTGTTACGGTCATTTTATTGGCTGTGATGGTTCCTGTCTTATCCACGCATAAAATGTCAACACGAGCTAAAGATTCAATACTTTTCATATCGTGTAACAGAACTTTTTTTCTAGCCAATTTCATTGCACTGATGGCAAGAGCAACGGTTATTAATAAATAAAGTCCTTCAGGAATCATACCGATTAGAGCGCCGACTGTTGACACGATACTGTCACTAAATGTTTTGTGATTTAAAAACAGTGATTGGCTAAATAAGGTAATACCAATGGGGATAATGATAATTCCGGCAAATTTGATGATGCCTTCGATAGCGCGAATCATATCTGTTTTTTTGTGTTTAACTTCTTTAGCTTTTTGTGTTAGTTTGGCGGCATATGAATCGTTTCCGACTGCGGTTAGTTTTGCGAGGCATTTTCCTGAGATAATAGAACTACCTGATTTTAAATCGCTACCGATGACTTTTTCGATTTCATCTTCTTCACCTGTTAGAAGAGATTCGTTGACAGATACTTTCCCATCGACTAAAGTGGCATCGGCAGGAATTTGTCTTCCTTCATCTAGTAAAATGATGTCATCAAGCACCAATTCATCAATAGGGACAGATTGGTATTTTCCATCTCTGATAACTTGGTAGGATGATTTTGAAATGACATTCAGCTGGTCTAATACTTTTTTAGAGCGCAGTTGTTGAGCGATTCCGATGATAATGTTAATGATAATAACAGGTAAAAAAGTTAAACTTTTAAAAGAACCAGCGATAATCAATAATAAGCTGATAATGGCAAAGATTAAATTGAAGTAGGTGAAAATATTTTGGCGAATGATAGAGCTTGTTGTTGCCGCATTTTCGTCGACCATTTTATTATTTTGACCATTTTTTAGACGTTCTTCAACCTCTTTGCTTGATAAGCCAGAAATCTTATTTGCTATCATTTTTTCATCCATTTTTGCTATCTCCTGAAATCTAATACTAAAAAATCTAATAATTCTTACTAGGTCAGGGTAATTCTATTTTACTTTTTCAGGGAAATCAAGGAAAAACAGGGACTCAAATTGTAAGATTTTTGTGGCAAGTTTAGCTAGCTTTGGAGCTTTTGAGAGGAATTATGGTATGATGAAGGTAAGAAATTAAGCAAGTCGAGGTGTTCTATGGCAAAGGTTTATGTAGCAGATGATGAGAAGAATATTCGTGATTTGATTGCCTCATTTTTACGCGATCAAGGCTTAGAAGTTGAAGTCTTTGAAACGGGTGATCAGTTGCTTTTACGTTTTATGGAAGAAGAAGCGGATGTGGTTGTTCTTGATGTCATGATGCCAGGAACAAGTGGTATTAATATTGCGGCTATGTTGCGTAAACGCTCTGAGGTGCCGATTATTCTTTTAACTGCGCGTGATAGTGATGATGATTTTGTGAAGGGATTTTCAGCTGGGGTTGATGATTATTTTACCAAACCATTTTCACCCTTGAAATTGAGTTTGCGTGTCAGAGCCATTTTGGCACGTCAACCAGTAGCTAAAGAAGCTACAAATGAAGAGGCTAAACCTCTTGCTTATGAAGGTTTGGAGCTTTCAGATAAGGACCGCTCTGCAACTTATCAAGGAAAACACATCAAGCTGACCAATACAGAATTCGAGCTATTGAAAGTTTTGTTGTCACATAGCGAGGAGGCAATATCGCGTGATGACCTTTTGAGTCAAGTATGGGGCTATGAAAGTGACGTCGAGACACGTGTGACAGATGATACCATCAAACGCCTGCGCAAAAAATTGAGAGGGGTTGAGAGTCATGTCCTTATTGAAACGGTTTGGGGCTATGGGTTCAAGCTCACGAAAAAAGACTAAAAAAGACAGTCACTTAAAGAAGAAAAGGTGGCAATCGCGTTTTCGAACGACCTTATTTTTGCAGCCACTGACGATTTTGATTACTTCCTTTGCTATTATTTTGCTTGTCTTTAATGTGCTATTAAAGTTGTTTCTGGCTGAAGAAGCTTTTACAGCGATTCAAAATCAATACGATACTTTAGATGCACTGTATGTCGGTGAGGATTTGCCAAAAATTTCAGATGGTAACATCTTTGAAACTACTTATGCCATCGTTGATGAAAAGTTTGACATCAAATATATTTCAGCATCAACCTATGATCTATCTGAAAAGCAAATTTCTGAGAAAGTCGTTGATTACTTTTCAGATAACAAGTCGATTGATTGGTTTGATGATGAATTTGATAATAGTTCGCAGCATTTTAAAAAGGTCAAGGTCTATGATTCGACTTATATGGTTAAGATGCAAGAATATCCTGGTACCTTTTCAGAAAGTTATATCAAGCAAGATAGTGATGACAGTAAGTCGCAAAACTATTATGTCTTTGTCTTTGCTAATGTCACTCCGATTGCGGACTTTGAAACCTATATCAATTACCTTCTGCTTTCGCTGATGGTGATTGTTGGTTTGATTGCTATCATAACCATCTTCTTAACCTCACGGAAATTAGATAAGCATTTTGGGGCTTTGAAATCTTACATTTTACGCGTCGGTAACCGTGAAGGTGATTTGCAGCCAGAAAATTTTGCTTACCGTGAATTTAACGAAGTTGGTCAGACTGTTGAGAAGATGAATGACATGATTGATGCTAACCAGCGCAGTCAGCAACTCTTTTTTCAAAATTCTTCTCACGAGCTGCGCACTCCGCTCATGTCCATTCAAGGTTATGCAGAGGCTATTAAAGAAGGAGTGGCTGCGGATGACCAAGAAGCTGCTAGTGTGATTTTAGACGAAAGCAGGAAAATGGCAGAGCTGGTTGATGGTATTTTGACTTTGTCCAAAATGGAATCCGCTCAGCAACCTTTGAAACTAGAAAACTTCAATATGGTTGATTTACTTTACGATGTGAGTTGGCACTTAAAAGCTAAAGCAGATGCGCATGGTCTTGTCTTTGAACATCGATTTGCTTCTGACTATCTAGATATTGAAGCTGATGAAAAACTTATCGAGCGAGCTATTGCTAATATCTTATCAAATGCGGTTCGTTACGCTAAAAAGATAGTTAGCATTTCTTGTGAATTGTTAGAAAATCAAATGCTTGAAATTCGCTTATCAAATGATGGAAAAGCTATTTCTGATAAGGATAAAGCTCATCTTTTTGAACGCTTTTATAAAGGTGAGGGAGGCCATTTTGGTATTGGACTTGCCATCACTAAGGAAATCATTGACCGCCATCACGGTGAGATTCAAGTGACTTCAGATGACCAAGAAACATGTTTTATCATTAGACTTCCACTGCGACAATATTAGAGAAATCCCCATTTAGATTAAGTATCTAGATGGGTGTTTTTCTTTTCTTACACTTTTGTAAGCGGGAGATTCCTTAAAATAAGATAAACTAAATTGAGGCCAAAACTTGCCACACTTTTGCCACAGCTTTTCGAAACTTTATCCAAGCTTTCTCAAGTAATCTTCGTTATAATATGGATACAATATTGAAGCGAGGAAAAGATGAAAGGAATTAAGAAGTATTGGGCTATTCTTGTCTTACTTGGTTCACTTGCTTTGGGGCTTTTAGGAACTTATGCTTATCATCAATTTGGCTATAAGTTAACGACAAATGATATCAAACAAATTGCTTACCAAAACGCAGGAATTAAGAGTAAGGATATAAAATCACAAGAATTCGTAAAAAGTAGAACTGGTTTAGCAGCAACTTATGTGGTTAAACTAGAAACAAATTCAAAATCATATGCCTATACTATCAATGCTTCTTCAGGTTCTATCATCGAACGACACTACAAGAAAAAATAAGCCTTGGCTTGGTCTTGGTAAAGAATGAAATGAAAGAGGAATTCAATCTTATTGCTGAATTGAATGTAATATCAGAATGAAAAAGAAGATTATGTATATATTGCTATTAATCGTTTTACCACTTGCTTTGATTAGTTACCTATTAGAAGTATTTGGGTTAAAACTCATCAGTTGGCGACGATAAGACTACGACAATTAAGGGAGGGGCTGCGATGACAGAAACAGGATCACAGAGAAAATACATTCAGATTTTAACTGGAATTGGATTTATTATCTCCATTGCTTTGTTTATTTTCTTCAAACAGCACCCAGCTTACTTCCAAGTTGGCGGGCTTTTCCAAAGTTATTTAGGAAATCTTGGCCTCTTTGCACCGCTGATTTTTATGGCTTTGCAAGTGGTTCAGGTAATTTATCCAATTGTTCCTGGTGGGATGACCAGTGTGATCGGTTATATTGCTTTTGGTCCGATTTGGGGATTCGTTTATAACTTCACCGGTATCTTTATTGGTTCTCTTATCGCCTTTGCTTTAGCGAGACGTTACGGAGAAACATTTGTGAAGGCTTTTGTTTCCCAAGAGACTTACGATAAGTATATTGGTTATTTGGATAAGAATAACGGGAAATCTTATGCGATGATTCTTGGAGCTGCTTTTGCTCTACCTGGTTTCCCAGATGACTTTCTTTGCATGGTTTCTGGGCTATCGAAAATGTCGTTTAAGAAATTCGTTACGATTTTCCTGATTACAAAACCTGTCACACTCTATCTCTATACGATTATTGGTTACAAAGGACTTAGCTATTTGCTTACTTTATTCCAATAAAAGAGCTCCAGCTTTAAAGCTGGAGCTTTTTGTTATTTTATTCGGCTGCTTTTTCCCATTTTTTAGCTAAGCGACGAGAAATCGTTGAAATACTAAAGTTAATCACAAAGTAAATGGCAGCGATAAGAGCATAAAGGGTAAAGACTTGACTGGCTTCGAAATAGCGTCCCATCAAGATTTGACTTTTACCGAATAATTCTTGAATAGCGATAACAGAGTAAAGAAGTGAAGTATCTTTAATAACTGTTACAAATTGTGAAATGATAGCTGGCAACATTTTACGAAAAGCTTGTGGGAAGACAATGTAGATAAAAATCTGGAAGTTTGTCATTCCTTGAGCTAGACCAGCTTCTGTTTGTCCATGGTCAACACCATTTAAACCACCACGAATGATTTCTGCAAGAGCAGCAGAGGTAAAGACAGTGAAGGCTGTGATACCAGCAGGTGTTGACTTCATTTGGAAAACAAGAAAAATAATGAATATCCAAAGCAAGTTTGGTACATTGCGGACAAATTCAATATAGATACTTGAAATCAAATGAAGTACAGGATTTTTTCCATTTCGCATGACGGCAAGAACCGTTCCAATAAGCGTTGAGAGTACAATGGAAATAAATGAAATATAAATGGTTAGCCACAATCCTTGGAGGATGAAGCTAAGGTTGGTCGGTGTTAATACTGACATTTAATTCTCCTCCTAAATTGAATATGATTTTTTGTTTTCTTCTTCTTTGTGGCGCGCCCAAGTTGCTAGTGGGAAGCACATGATGAAGTAAAGGAGTGCTGCACCAGCAAATGCAGGAACATAGTTGGTTGTTTCGTAAGCCCAAGCTTTGGCTGTGAACATGATATCTGCTCCTGAAATGATAGCAACAGTAGAAGTATTTTTAATCAAGTTAACCACTTGGTTAGTTAGTGGTGGCAAGATAGTACGCACAGCTTGTGGCAGGATAATTAAACTCATGGTTTGACTATAAGTGAATCCTTGTGAAAGAGCAGCTTCTGTTTGCCCCTTTGGCACAGCTTCAATCCCCGAACGAATAACTTCGGCGATATAAGCACCGTGGTAAATCCCAACACAAAGAACAGCTGTGAAGAATGTTGAAATCATGATAACACCGTTAGTCATAATGGCAAGACCGTAATAAACGAAAACGAATTGCACTAGAAGAGGTGTATTCTGGAAAACTTCGACATAAACACGGGCAATTGCTTTTAGAACTCTATTCTTAGATGATGACATAGCACCAAAGATAACCCCTAAAACAAAAGCTAAAATCAAGGCGCAAATAGACATTCCCAACGTATATAAGAAGCCTTTTGCAAATTCACCAAAATTGGCAAAGAAATCTGCCCAACGTGAGAGGGCAAATGGACTTGCAGCTTCGGTTAATAAAAACATGTCAATCTCTCCTCTCTTAATTATCGTCAGCCGTTGCAGGCGTTAAATCGTATTTGTCATAAAGTTTTTGCAAACTACCATCAGCTTTCCAATCAGCAAGTAAGTCATTGATGTAATCAATCACAGACTGATTAGATTTTGTTGCTGCGATACCGTATTCTTGAGTGTTGAACCCTTCGTCAATGATTTCTGTTTTCTTGCTGACATAACCAGTCAAGATAGATTTATCAACAGAGAAAGCACTGATACGATTAGCATAAAGTGAAATGGCTAATTCTGGATATGAACCGAGTTGAACAAAATTAAAGCTTAGATTGTGTGCTTCACCATATTCTTCAATAGCTGATTTAGTTGTTGAACCTTGGGCAACACCGATTGTCAAGCCGTCCAAATCAGCAATGCTATCATAACCTTTTGATTTATTAACCAAGAAACCAATCTCATCATAATAATAAGGGTCAGAAATCGCATAAGAAGCCTGACGTTCTTCAGTAATAGTATAAGTTGCAATCAAAATGTCAATTTGTCCATTATCTAAAAGTGCTTCACGTGTTTGAGGAGTAACTGCTGTAAATGAAACTTTAACCCCTAATTTTTTAGCGATTTTTTTAGCTAAATCAACTTCCATACCTTCGTATTTTCCAGTTTCGGCTGAATAATAACCAAAGTTTGGAACGTCTTGTTTAACACCGACTTTTAAAACGCCAGCGTCTTGAATTTTTTTGACTTGTTCAGATACGCTATCTGCAAATGTTGTTTTGCCAGTAAAAAGTGTCAATAAAATAAGTGACAGACTGGCTAAAATGGCTAAACCTAGTTTTTTCTTCATAAGCATCTCCTTATTTCTGAGAGACAGTGTCACTTGTGTGATTAATGATTTTGCTCAAGAATTGTTTAGCACGTGGTTCAGTTGGGTTGTCAAAGAAACCTTGGACATCAGTAGTATCTACCAAAATTTCCCCCTCAGCCATAAAAATAATGCGGTCAGCAACTTCACGGGCAAATCCCATTTCGTGCGTGACAACGACCATGTTCATTCCTTCTTTGGCAAGATTTTGCATAACAGCAAGAACATCACCGATTGTTTCAGGGTCAAGAGCAGAAGTAGGCTCATCAAAAAGCAATAACTCTGGTTGCATTGCCAAACCACGAGCAATTGCCACACGTTGTTTTTGTCCACCAGAAAGCATTCCTGGGAATGAATCTTTACGATCCCACATGTTAACATAAGTCAAGTATTGCTCAGCGATAGCTTCAGCTTCTTGTTTTGATTTACCAAGAACCTTAATTGGTGCCAAAGTCACATTTTCTAACACCGTCTTATGCGGATATAAGTTAAAATGTTGGAATACCATGCCAACTTCTTTGCGAAGTTGCACCAAATCTTTGGCAGAAGCGTTAGCTAATTCGTGTCCATTAACCTTTAAGCTACCTGTTTCGATTGATTCGAGTGCGTTCATTGTTCGGATAAGAGTTGATTTACCAGAACCTGATGGGCCAAGAAGAACTACGACCTGCCCTTTCTCGATTTCTAGGTTAATATTTCTGAGGGCGTGATAGTCGCCATAGTATTTTTCAACGTTTTTAAATTCAATAAGTGCCACACTTGTCTCCTTTTCAAAGATAAGAATTTCTTGTTAGGTTTTTTAACATCTAACAAGATGGGTTAGTTTATCTTACCACATTACCTTGTTAACTGTCAAATATTTCAGAAAATTTAAATAAGTTATAAGGGAAAATAGATTGAATTTTAAGGTCAATTGTTACGTTCTGGTTTCAAAAGTATCCAAGGTTTCCAATTAATCTTGAATTTTGATATAATTAAGGATAGAGGTCATTTTTGTAAATAAAATGACATAGAAATTGTTGTTTGAGAATTTTTTATTCTACTGACATAGAATTGAAGAGGTGACATATGAAAAAAATTCTTATTGTTGATGATGAAAAACCAATTTCAGATATTATTAAATTTAACTTAACTAAAGAAGGTTATGAAACTGTTACGGCTTTTGATGGTCGTGAAGCAATTACTAAATTTGAAGAAGAAAATCCTGATTTGATTATCTTGGATTTGATGTTGCCAGAATTGGATGGACTTGAAGTTGCAAAAGAAGTTCGTAAAACGAGTCATATTCCTATTATTATGCTTTCTGCAAAAGATAGTGAGTTCGATAAAGTTATCGGTCTTGAAATCGGTGCAGATGACTACGTCACAAAACCTTTCTCAAATCGTGAATTGTTAGCACGTGTCAAAGCACACCTTCGTCGTACTGAGAACATCGAATCAGCTGTCGCTGAGGAAAATGCTTCTTCATCAAATTCTGAAATTACCATCGGCGATTTGAAGATTTTGCCTGATGCCTTTGTTGCCCAAAAACGTGGCGAAGACATTGAATTAACACACCGTGAATTTGAATTACTTCATCACTTAGCTACTCACATGGGACAAGTGATGACGCGTGAATACCTTTTGGAGACTGTTTGGGGTTATGATTACTTTGGTGATGTCCGCACGGTTGACGTTACCATCCGTCGTTTACGTGAAAAAATCGAAGACACTCCGAGCCGTCCAGAATATATTTTGACACGTCGCGGTGTTGGATACTACATGAAGTCTTATGAATGATACAATGGTACAGAATCAATATCTGTTTGAACAAGCCATTCTTTTCTTGTTAGCTTTTGTAGCCATTTATTTTATTCATTTGGCTATCAGAGACTATAGAACGTCTGTTAATATTCGTCGATTGAGTGGTAAGGTTCGTGAACTGATTACAGGAAAATACACAGAAGATATTATCATTGAAAAAGATAGAGATTTAGCAGAGCTGGCTGGTCAGTTAAATGATTTGTCAACTGTCTTTCGTTTGGCTCAAGAAAATCTAGCCCAAGAAAAGAATCGTTTAGCAAGTATTTTGTCTTACATGACTGATGGGGTGCTAGCGACTGACCGTTCTGGAAATATCACCATGATTAACCAGACCGCTCAAAAGCAACTAAATCTTGAGCGTGAAGAAGCTCTTGGAATGAATATCGTTGACATTCTTGGTGATGATAGCGATTATTCTTACCATGATTTGGTATCTAAGACGCCAGAAATTGTGCTTAATCGTCGTGATGAGACGGGAGAATTTATCACTTTGCGCATTCGATTCGCCTTAAATCGTAGAGATAGTGGTTTTATTTCTGGGCTGATTGCTGTCTTGCATGATACGACAGAGCAAGAAAAAGAAGACTGTGAACGTCGCTTGTTCGTTTCTAACGTTAGTCACGAGTTGCGTACGCCACTGACTTCGGTTAAATCTTATCTTGAGGCACTGGATGAAGGGGCTCTGAAAGAAGATATTGCACCAAGTTTCATTAAAGTTTCTTTGGATGAAACCAATCGTATAATTCGCATGATTTCTGATTTGCTTAATCTGTCTCGAATCGACAATCAAACGGTGCAATTAGAAGTTGAAATGACGAATTTCACAGCCTTTATGACGTCTATTTTGAATCGTTTTGACCAGATTAAAAGTCAACACACGGTTGCTGGCAAGCAATACGAAATTGTCAGAGACTATCCGATCAAGTCAATCTGGGTTGAAATTGACCCAGATAAGATGACCCAGGTCTTGGATAATATTCTAAATAATGCCATTAAGTATTCACCAGACGGTGGTAAGATCACTGTTAGCATGAAGACAACTGAAACTCAGTTGATTATTTCGATTTCTGATGAAGGACTTGGTATTCCGAAGAAAGACTTGCCGTTAATCTTTGACCGTTTTTACCGTGTTGATAAGGCTAGAAGTCGTGCCCAAGGTGGTTCAGGGCTTGGACTTGCCATTGCTAAAGAAATTGTCAAACAACATAAAGGATTTATTTGGGCTCAAAGTACCTATGGTAAGGGCTCAACATTTACAATTGTTCTTCCGTATGAGAAGGATTCTGATATTTATGATGAATGGGAGGATGACGAGGACTAGATGCCTGAGAATGCTTTTAAATACAGTGTCTTAGCCTCCGGTTCAACTGGAAATTCATTTTATGTGGAAACGCCACAAAAATGTCTTTTGATAGATGCAGGTTTGACTGGTAAGAAAATTACCAGTCTTCTTGCTGAAATTGACCGAAAACCAGAAGATTTGGATGCTATTTTGATTACGCACGAACACTCTGATCACATTAAAGGAGTAGGAGTGCTGGCTCGCAGATACAATCTTGATGTATATGCCAATGCCAAAACTTGGCAAATGATTGATGAGCGCAACATGATTGGAAAACTTGATGTTGGGCAAAAACATGTCTTTGAACGTGGTAAAACATTGACTTTTGGTGATATTGATATTGAAAGTTTTGGAGTCAGTCACGATGCTGTCGATCCGCAATTTTACCGTTTGATGAAAGATAATAAGTCATTTGTCGTTCTGACAGATACTGGTTATGTTAGTGACCGAATGGCGGGTGTGATTGAAAATGCTGATGGTTATCTGATTGAGTCAAACCATGATGTTGAGATTTTGCGTGCGGGTTCTTATCCGTGGAGCTTGAAACAACGTATTCTATCTGATCGTGGTCACTTGTCAAATGAAGATGGTGCTGATACCATGATTCGTACTATCGGCAATCGCACAAAAAGAATTTATCTTGGACACTTGAGTAAAGAAAATAATATCAAAGAATTGGCTCATATGACCATGGAAAATAACTTGATGCAAGCCAATTTTGCTGTTGGTCATGACATGACTGTTTTTGATACATCACCTGATGAAGCAACGCCTTTAGCAGGTCTATGAGAACAAAAGCCTAGCACTAAAGCGCTAGGCTTTTATAGTTACCATAAAAACGTGCCTATAATAGAAAAGAATTACAGGTATTTTAGCGAGAATTCCCATTTTTTCTAACTTTCTGGTATAATAAAATAGTCTATAAAAGGAAAATTAATGTTTTAAATAAACTAGTCTGGAAAAGGCTTAATTGATTAAAAATAGACCAATTTTTGAAGGGAGATTTATTTATGCAAGCTTTAGATACAAAACTTCAGCGAGACTTTGGTATCGCATTTGAAGATAAAACATTGCTTGAAACTGCATTTACTCACACATCTTACGCTAATGAACATCGCCTCCTAAACATTTCACACAATGAACGCTTGGAATTTTTAGGAGACGCGGTTCTTCAACTTTTGATTTCTCAGTATTTGTTTAAAAAATATCCGAAGAAACCAGAAGGTGATTTATCTAAGATGCGTTCTGTTATTGTTCGTGAAGAATCATTAGCAGGTTTTTCACGTTACTGTGGTTTTGATGAATTCATCAAACTTGGTAATGGTGAAGAAAAATCTGGTGGACGTAACCGCGACACTATCTTAGGTGACTTATTTGAAGCTTTTCTTGGTGCCCTTTTGATGGACCAAGGGGTTGAAGCGGTTAATAAATTTTTGAATCAAGTCATGATTCCGCAAGTTGAAAAAGGTAACTTTGAACGTGTCAAAGATTACAAAACAACATTGCAAGAATTATTGCAAGGCCACAGTGATGTCACTATTGACTATCGTGTGTCAAGTGAATCTGGTCCTGCACATGCCAAAGTCTTTGAAGTGACTGTGTATGTCAATGACGAAGCTAAAAGTAAAGGAATCGGAAAATCTAAGAAATTAGCTGAGCAAGATGCTGCTAAAAATGCGCTTGCCACTCTTCAATAAGACGTTTGAAAGGAATTCGTAAAGGCAAATGTCCAACCTGCCTAGGTCATATGATACGTGTTTGACGTAGCCTAGAAGACGATAAGAAGGTCTGTTAAGCTCTTCTTAGTTGTTAGCTCGGGAAGGTCTTTGCCTTTTCATCTCTCATTTTATGTATTTAAAAGAAATTGAAATGCAGGGCTTTAAGTCCTTTGCAGACAAGACGACAATTGAATTTGATAAGGGAGTTACAGCCATTGTAGGTCCAAATGGTTCTGGTAAATCTAACATTACCGAAAGTTTACGTTGGGCACTTGGGGAATCTTCTGCCAAGAATTTACGTGGTGGCAAGATGCCAGACGTCATTTTTGCTGGAGCTGAAAACCGCAAACCATTGAACTACGCTCAAGTTGTTGTTAGCTTAGATAATTCAGATGGCTTTATCAAAGATGCTAAAGAGACGATTCGAGTAGAACGCCATATTTACCGAAATGGCGATAGTGAGTACTTGATTGATGGTCGCAAGGTGCGTTTGCGTGATATTCATGATTTGTTTATGGATACAGGTCTTGGGCGCGATTCTTTCTCAGTGATTTCGCAAGGTCGTGTTGAAGAAATTTTCAACAGTAAACCAGAAGAACGTCGTGCGATTTTTGAAGAAGCGGCTGGTGTTTTAAAATACAAGACACGAAAAAAAGAAACACAAACTAAGCTCAATCAAACGCAAGATAACTTGGACCGTCTAGACGATATTATCTACGAACTGGAATCTCAAGTGAAGCCTTTGGAACGCCAAGCGAAAGTCGCTAAAGAGTTTATTGGCTTGGAAGATGAGCGCAAGCAACTTCATTTGAATGTCTTGGTAGAAGATATTCAAACTGATAAAGTCCGTTTGGATAGCTTGAAAGAAGACTTGGCTAGTATCAAGTCAGATTTGTCAGCTTATTATGAACAGCGCCAGCAATTTGAAAAACAAAATCAAGCCTTAAAAGAAAAACGCCACCAATTGTCTGAAGAAATGGCGACAAAACAGGCTGGCTTGGTGGATATTACAAAAGCTATTTCTGACCTTGAACGCCAAATGGATTTGATTGCCTTAGAATCAAGTCAAAAAGAAGAGAAAAAACAAGCGGCTACTAGCCAATTGGCTGAGCTTAAGGCTAGTCAGGAAAGTTTACGAGAAGAATTAGAGCAAAAAGAAGGTCAGCTCGCAAAATTAGATGACGAATTGACCGAAACTACAGCAACGATTCAAAAATTACAAGCTGAATTGGATCGCTTTTCAACTGATCCAGATCAAGTCATTGAAAAATTACGTGAAGAATTTGTTAGCTTGATGCAAGAAGAAGCTGATTTGTCTAACAAGTTAACCATGACACAAGCTGATATTGATAATCAAAAACAATTATCAGAATCAAAATCTGAAGAATTAGCACAGATACAGGCTAACTTGGAAGCGTTAAAAGCGGATGCTAAAGATGCTCTTGAAAGCTTTGAAGCAGCACGCAAACAAGTTAAAGAGCTTCTAGATGCTTATCAGGAGTTGTTTGCTAAGACAAGTCAACTTGAAAAAGATTATCAAGCTGAGCAGACGAAAATGTTTGACCAATTAGATGTCATCAAATCTAAGCAAGCTCGTAAGTCTAGTCTTGAATCTATCCTTAGAAATCACAGTAATTTCTACGCAGGTGTCAAATCCGTCTTGCAAGCTTCTAGCCAACTTGGTGGCATCATTGGTGCCGTGAGCGAGCATTTAAGCTTTGACCGTAAATATCAAACGGCCCTTGAAATTGCTCTTGGCGGCTCAAGCCAACATGTGATTGTTGAAGATGAGGCAGCTGCTAAACGCTCAATTGCTTTCTTGAAGAAAAATCGTCAAGGACGTGCCACTTTCTTGCCACTGACGACTATCAAAGCGCGTCATTTATCACAACAAAATCAAGCTATTTTGTCTTCTAGTCAAGGCTTCCTTGGTGTGGCAAGCGACTTGGTATCATTTGATAAACGCTTGGATAATATTTTCCAAAACCTTCTTGGTGTGACAGCTGTTTTTGATACGGTTGATAATGCTAATAAAGCTGCGCGTGCGTTGCATTATCAAGTGCGTTTAGTAGCTTTGGATGGTACTGAGATTCGCCCTGGTGGGTCATTCTCAGGTGGTGCTAATCGTCAAAATAACACCACATTTATCAAACCAGAATTAGACAATCTTGTGGCTGAATTAATTAACCTTCAAGAAAAACAAGTCACACAAGAAAAATTGGTTCAAACTCTTCACGAAACATTGCTAGCTAACAAAGAAGAATTAGCTAGCCTGAAAGCTCAAGGTGAAGAAGCTCGTTTTGCAGAACAAAAAGCTGAATTGGAATACCAACAATTAGCTGAACGCTTGAACGATGTTAAGCAACTCTGCAAACAACTTCAAGAAAGTGAGACTGATAGTAGTTCAAATGATTTGGAATCTCAAAAAGCTCACTTTGAAGCTGAGTTAACAAAAGTTGCTGAACGTAAGCAAGAGTTGACAAGCCAGATTGACCAAATCAAAGAAAATAAAAATGCCATTACGCAAAAAGTTGAACAACTTCGTCAAGACTTGTCACAAGCAAAACTTCAAGAGCGTGAACTTCTCAGCGAACGCAAATTTGAATCTGCCAACAAGACACGTCTTGATATCAGTTTAGCCGAAAATAAAGCAGAAATGGCAAAATGTGAAGATTTACTTGCCTTTCATGCGAGTGATCAAGAAATTGAAAACTTGCCACTTCTGAAAAAAAAACATGACGAAGCTGTGACAAGAAAAGCGAGCGAAGAAGAACGTTTGGTTAGCCTTCGTTTTGAACTGGAAGATTGTGAAGCTAATCTTGAAGAACTCGAAGAACAAGTTGCCAAAGAAAATCAAAAAAATGAAGAATTAATCCGCAAACAAGCCCAAGTTGAAGCCCAAGTTGCTCAAGTCTCAGAACGTTTGCGTGGCTTCACACATGATTTGACAGAAGATTATCACATGACCTTGGCTGAAGCCAAAGAAGCTAGTCAGGTTGTGGAAGATGTGGCTATTGCTCGCGAACGCCTGCAAGATTTGCGCCGCCGTATCAAGGCATTAGGCCCAATCAACTTGGATGCTATTGCTCAATACGATGAAGTCAATAATCGTTTGACTTTCTTAAATGGTCAAAAAGAAGATTTGGTTCATTCTAAGAATCTTCTACTTGATACCATTAACGAGATGGATGATGAAGTGAAATCACGCTTCCAAGTGACATTCAACGCTATTCGAGAATCCTTCAAGCAAACCTTCACGCAAATGTTTGGTGGTGGTTCTGCCGATTTGTCATTGACAGAAGGTGACTTGCTGACAGCAGGGGTTGAGATTTCTGTGCAGCCACCAGGTAAGAAAATTCAATCGTTGAATTTGATGTCAGGTGGCGAAAAAGCTTTATCAGCTTTAGCTTTGCTATTTGCTATCATTCGCGTCAAAACCATCCCATTTGTTATTCTTGATGAGGTGGAAGCAGCGCTTGATGAGGCAAATGTCAAACGCTTTGGGGACTACCTCAATCGCTTTGATAAATCAAGTCAGTTCATAGTTGTTACTCACCGTAAGGGAACTATGGCAGCAGCTGACAGCATTTACGGAGTAACCATGCAAGAATCAGGAATTTCACGCATCGTATCCGTTAAGCTGAAAGATGCTGAAAATCTTGTGGAATAATCATTGAAGGGTAAAAAATGGTAAATAAACTAATTGCGCACAGTTTAATAAAATATCACGAAAAATACTTAGTGATAAAACGAGTTGCAATAAGCTATGGTAGAAATAATGTTTATCCGTCTTATTGGGATATTCCTGGGGGTAGTGTTGAGAGTGAGGAGTTGCCGAAAGGTGCTGCTATCAGAGAGTGTCTTGAAGAAGTAGGACTTCAGATCAAAATAGATGATATTATTCATGAAGATAGTAATTTAGATAATGGTGTTGTATACACTAGATTAGTTTATGCTGCTCATCTTCCTAAGAATAAGGAAATGAGTGTCACATTAAATCCCGAAGAACATATTGATTATCGTTGGATAAGTGTTTTGAATGATTTGGATGGAGAAAAAATTGTTCCATATCTGGTAGATATTCTGAAAAAAGAATAGTAATTCAGATTTTAAAAGCCTAGCAATAGCTGGGCTTTTTGTTTGTTATTCATCAGTTTTTACATCATTTTGAGTATTTTCTTGAGTGTCAGAAGCTTGCTCATCTGTTGTAGTTTCGGCATTTTGCAAGTCTTGTTTGGTGTCTTCTTCTGAAGTTTCGGCTGACTCAGATTCGGTTTGTGAGACTTTGCTGTAGTTGTTAGAAACTTTATAGAAAACGCTGTTTACGAATTGTTGTGTTGATTCATAGTCGAAACGGCTGAGTTGTGTGGCAAAAAGACGATCACGCCCATAGTCTGATGGGTCAGAGTCAGTGATATCAAAATGCCAATTTGGAATTTGATTATCTGCAGCATATTAGTACAAGATGAAACCACCACCTCTTTGAGAAGAGACTTGAGAAACCGCTTCGCCTTTATCGTTGTAAGCGAGAGCAGACAAAGTCAATCTACCATTTTCTGAGACAATGCCCTATGGAGAAAATTCGAAAGTAAAGCCGTTAGCATCCTGCCAAGTTCCAGCAAGACTTGAAAAATTGCCCTGAACTAGCGCAGCAAAATTAAAGTAACTAGCTTCTTTGCTAACTTGTCTAGAATCAACGATAGTTTTTCCATCTTTAACTAAATCGTTGGTAATCTTTTTTTTTATTTGGCAGTTGGAATAAATCAAGGCGCTTGTCGCCTTCTTTTTTCTTAGCAGAAGATGAAGTGCTTTTGCCCTTAGTGCCTCGGTGAAGGTGTTGACTGGCTGTTACACTTGTATGCTTGTGTTGCGAATGTTGATTGAGAGCCAAAGCCCCTCCACACACAGTCAGTACCAATAAGCCATAAATCCAGAAAGTACGATTTGTTTTTTTCATCATCGTTTACCCCTTTAAATAATATTCTTCTAAATAATCTATTAGAAAAAAATTTTTAAAACCTAGCTTTTTTTCAAAAAATTTAAAAAATTTTTGCTAGCGACAAGTCGAAAAGAATAGATTATTAGCAGGAAAAAGTTGGCGTTTTTTGCTAGAATAGAATTATGTAATATTGAGGGAGAGAAAAATGGTAAAACTTGTTGCGACAGATATGGATGGCACTTTCTTGACTAGTAAAGGCTTTTATGACAATCAACGCCTCCATAATGTCCTCGAAAAATTTGAAAAAAACGATATGTTATTTGTGGCAGCTAGTGGGCGCTCAATGCTTGCTTTGGAAAAAATGTTTGCGCCACATGCTGATAAAATGGCTTTTATTGCTGAAAATGGAACACTTGTTAAAGTCGGTGAAAAGACAGTTTTTGAATCTGGTTTAACGAAACCACAATTTTTAGAGATTATTGATACCTTAATTGAAAGCCCTTATATGACAGGTTATGATTTCTTATTATCTGGTGAAAATGGAGCATACTTGCATCCTAAAGCCAGTGATGAATACCTTGAATTTATCAGTCATTACTATGAAAATGTGCAACGTGTTGACAATCTAGCAAATGTTACTGACAATATCTTGAAAGTGACAGCTAACTTTGCAGAAGATACGGTTCGAAAAGGTGAAGCTTGGTTTAACCAACATATTGATTACGTTAAAGCAGTAACAACAGGCTTTAAATCAATTGACATCATTCTTTCTGATGTCAACAAAAGAACAGGTCTTGAGGCACTTTGTGAGTCTTATGGCTTATCAGCTGCGGAAGTTGTTGCATTTGGAGATAACCTCAATGACTATGAAATGCTTGAATTTGCTGGAAGAGCAGTTGCAACCAAAAATGCTCGTCAAGAAATCAAAGAGATTTCTAGCGAAATTATCGGACATTGTGATGAAGAGTCGGTGATGGCTTATATGGAAGGATTAGTTGATTAATGGCAGATATTAAATTGCTTGCCTTGGACCTAGATGGCACACTCTTTAACAGGCAAAAAGTTGTCACACGAGAAAATAAATTGGCTCTTAGAGCTGCGCGAGATATGGGCGTTAAAGTGGTTATCACGACGGGACGCCCTCTTAAAGCTATCAGTGGTTTGCTTGAAGAATTAGACTTGATTTCTGATGAGGATTATCTGATTACCTTTAATGGTGGCTTGGTTCAAAAGACGACAGGTGAGATTTTAGCTAAGAGCGAGCTCAGCCGTTCTCAGCTTCAGCTTTTGTACCGTCATCTAGAGCCCTTAGCTCTACCATTTGATGTGCTTAGTGATGGCATTGTTTATAGTTTAGCCTGTCGTGGCAATGAATCACACTACCCGCAAGCAAATCCAACCCTTGAATTTGTAACGGTTGATAGCTTTGCTGACATTCCTGAAAATGTGATTTACAACAAGGTGGTTAGTGTCACAAAACCAGAATTTTTGGATCAACAACTCTTAAAATTGCCAAAAGAACTACATCAATATTTTGAAATTTTTAAATCACGTGATATCATAGTAGAAATGATGCCTAAAGGGATTCATAAAGCTGCTGGTTTGAATCAACTAGTTAAACACCTAGGCTTATCATCAGAAAATGTCATGGCTATGGGTGATGAAGAAAACGACCTTTCCATGTTAAAATGGGCTGGGTTAAGTGTTGCTATGGCAAATGGTGTTTCAATCGCAAAAGAAACAGCAGATGCTGTGACAAGTCGCACTAACGATGAGTCTGGTGTTGCAGAAGCTGTTAAAAAATACATTTTAGAAGCTAAGTAGAAAGGATAAGAGGACAGTATGTTCTCTTGGTAGCTTAATATGGGATTATTTGATCGTTTATTTGGAAAGAAAAAGGATACAAAAGAGCAGATTGAAGAACAAGAAATTGCTCAAGTACTTGAAGAAACTTCTGCTGATGAGAGTAAAGAAGTGGCAGAAACAGCTGCCGTTGAAACTCAAGCAGAAGACGTGATTGAAAGTGAAGTGACTCCAGTTTCTGAAGAAGCTAGACAGCTTGATGAAACTAAGGAAACAGCTGAAGCTGATTTTTCAGGAGTCATGGCAGATTATTATGCTAAAAAAGAAGCAGCCAAAGAGGCTTTAGACCGTGGTGAAACAGTTGAATTTGAAGCTGTTGAAACAAAACAAGAAGATGTAAAAGAAGAGTCAGTTAATGCACCTGTTGAGACTGAAGAAGAAAAATACAATCGCAGTCTTAAAAAGACACGCACAGGATTTAGCGCACGCTTGAATGCCTTTCTAGCAAACTTCCGTCGTGTGGATGAGGACTTCTTTGAAGAATTAGAAGAAATGCTTATCTTGTCTGATGTCGGTGTTAATGTGGCTACACAATTGACAGAAGACTTGCGTTATGAAGCTAAGCTTGAAAACGCTAAGAAAGCTGATGATTTGAGACGTGTCATCATTGAAAAATTGGTTGAAATCTATGAAAAAGATGGTGTCTTTAACGAACAAATCAATTTTCAAGATGGCTTGACTGTTATGCTCTTTGTCGGAGTCAACGGAGTTGGTAAAACAACATCAATCGGTAAGCTTGCTTATAAATACAAAAATGAAGGCAAGAAAGTCATGCTTGTTGCGGCTGATACTTTCCGTGCTGGTGCCGTTGCTCAGCTTGCTGAATGGGGACGACGTGTTGATGTCCCAGTTGTGACGGGACCAGAAAAAGCAGACCCAGCTTCAGTGGTCTTTGATGGTATGGAAAGAGCTGTCGCTGAAAATGTTGACGTTCTGTTGATTGATACCGCAGGTCGTTTGCAAAACAAAGATAATTTGATGGCAGAGCTTGAAAAAATTGGTCGAATCATTAAGCGCGTGGTACCAGATGCTCCGCACGAAACCCTTCTTGCCCTTGATGCTTCGACAGGTCAAAATGCTCTTAGCCAAGCAAAAGAATTCTCAAAAATCACACCATTAACAGGACTCATCTTGACTAAAATTGATGGGACTGCCAAAGGTGGTGTTGTTCTAGCTATCCGCCAAGAACTTGATATCCCAGTTAAATTCATTGGATTTGGTGAGAAGATTGATGATATCGGCGAATTCGACTCCGAAGACTTTATCCGTGGTCTCCTAGAAGGGATTATTTAAGGACATGCTTGATTTCGTAAAAGCACATTTATCGACAATTCTCTTGACCTCATCGACGCTTGTCTTAACGCTGATTTATCTTGCTGAAGCCAAGTGGCAAATCATGGCGGTTTGGGGAATCTTAACACTGTTTAACATTATTAGACTAGCTGTTTCTTACAAGAAAAATAACTAAAAAACACCCACCAGTTTATTAGTCTGGTGGGATTTTATTATCTAAAAGACGCGATAAACGTAAGGATTATCAGGGGCATCTGTTTCTTTAATCTTAGAAATGTGTAGGACTGGTAAGTTTTGTTCCAAAGTCTTATCGTACTCAAGACTAATGGTACCAGTTGCTGTAATCCATGTGTTGTTTGGATAGCTAGTAGCATTGCCAGTCGTTAAAAGCCCATAGACACCTGAATCGGCAATACAGTGAATGATACCAAAACGGAAAAGAAATTGATAACCATTGTGACCTGGTTCATTATAGACAAAACCAGTATAAGTGATATTACGTCCAGAAAATTCATCAGGATAAAGGTAGATGAGCTCCATGATTTCCATGTAATTATCCGTTGTAATGGTCAAATCACCAGAACCTTTGTATTTTTTCATTTCTTTTCGCATTTCCTTATCATAAGCAGCAGAAGTGAAATAAAGACTGGTATCTGGTTTTAGGTATTGGACACGTGTGCCATCTTCGCTGACTGTTCCAGTTGACCCTGCTGCAAGTGGGAAGTGGTAACCCTTGGCAGAAACCGTTGTAGAATCCAAGGTTACTGTTGGAACTAAAAGTCCGATAAGTACTGGAATGACCAGAATCATTGGACTAGTGATTTTCGCTAATTTTCCATGTAAATGGCTGTGTATTTTCAAATCTTTAACCCAGATAACTAATTGTACGATAGCTAGAACAAATGACAGCACCATGGAAATGTATGCTAGATAAGCGTAGTGGTTATTGATGTACTGATTTAATTTTCCTGAAATTTGTAAGTACATGGTTAATTCAAAATAACCAGCAAGAATTAAAAATCGAATCATCCAATCACCCCCACAAGTAGACAGTAAAGGATAATCATCCCAGCAGAAACGCTAATAAATTGCACGATAAAACGTTTCTTAAAGGAATTGAGCATCATCATGAGATTTTTGATATCCACCATTGGACCAATCAAAAGAAAGGCAAGGACTGGTGCAGTCCCAAAACTTGAGAGAAGTGAAGCACCAATAAAGGCGTCGGCTTCACTACAAAGTGACAAGATGAAGGCTAACAGCATCATCACTAGAATGGCTGTTAAGGCATTTCCACCAATTTTGGTTAGAATATGGGTTGGCAAATAAATCTGCATAGCCGAAGCTACCAAAGACCCAAAGACCAGATAACGCCCAGTGTCGAATAATTCATCGATAGCATGTGCTAAAACGAGGAAAATCTTGCGATACCAAGGTTCACCAGAGTAATTGTGAAAATGACAAGGCGCCATATCTTCTTTTAAGATATTGTCATCGACCACAAAGCCAAGCATAATTCCAAGCGTGATAGCAACAACAACAGCACCAAGAAGTCGTAACCACAAGAAGCGCCAGCTATTTCCAAAGGCTGAGTATGTTGCAAAAAGCACGATAGGGTTGATAATCGGTGCTGTGGCTAGAAAGGGAACAGCAGTGTAGCTAGGAACTTTTTTCTCTAGAAAGCGCGTGATGATAGGAATAATCCCACATTCACAGGAAGGAAAAATAAAACCAACGAAGGTTCCAAAGAGAATTCGTAGGAATTTATTTTTAGGGAGGTAACGTTGCACCAAATCAGGTGTCACGTAAACCTCGATAAAACCAGATAAAATCGTTCCAAGCAAAACAAAAGGCAAGGCCTCAATGATAATTGAGATAAAAATCGCAAACCATTGTAAGACACTTGCTGGTAAGTGATTAAAAATGTCCATAAAACTTAATGAGTCGCTTTCTTATCGTTTTTATCCTTACTTTCCTTTTCTTTTTCAGGGTCGCTAGAGACTTTTGGAAAACTTGCAAAGTTTGCAAACATTGATTCTAAATCGTCCTGACGTTTGTGAGTGATTGCCATAAGATGGACACCTCTTTTCTAAATATAGTCACCAGTTATTATACTATCATTTGAAAAAATCAGCAAAAGCTAAGCGGATATTTATAAGATAGAATTTGATAAAATCCGGTAAAAGTTAAGTTAAAAATCATCAAAAGAATTAATAAAAATCCAATCTTTAAGAGTTTTTTGATATAATAGAAAGGCTATGAAAAATGATAATATACATAAAATTGCTCAAGAATTAACAATTAAAGAGAACCAAATTACCAAAGTTCTCGAGTTGACAAGCGAAGGAAATACCATTCCTTTCATCGCTCGTTATCGTAAAGAAATGACTGGTAATTTGGATGAAGTTCAAATTAAGGCTATCATTGATTTTGATAAAAGCATGACAGCTTTAGCTGAACGCAAAGCAACGGTATTAAGTAAAATTGAAGAACAAGGAAAATTAACAGCTGAACTCAAAAAAGCAATTGAGGCAGCTGAAAAATTGGCTGACGTTGAAGAATTTTACCTTCCTTACAAAGAAAAACGTCGTACGAAAGCAACCATTGCCAGAGAAGCAGGGCTATTTCCCCTAGCACGCCTGATTTTACAAAATAAAGCTTCGCTTGAAAAAGAAGCTCAAGCTTTTATTTGTGATGGTTTTGAAACAGCTGATAAAGCTATCGCAGGAGCTTGTGAAATCTTGATTGAATCTTTCTCAGAAGACAATCGCCTTCGCTCATGGGTTTACAATGAAATCTGGTCATATAGTTCTGTTGTTTCGAGTGTTAAAGATGAAACTGCTGATGATAAAAAAACATTCCAAATCTATTATGATTTCTCAGAAAAAGTTTCTAAAATGCAAGGCTACCGCATTTTAGCTCTTAATCGTGGTGAAAAATTAGGCATTTTAAAAGTTGGTTTTGACCACAATACTGACAAGATGATTCGTTTCATGGCGTCACGTTTTAAAAATAGAAATGCTTACATCGACGATGTCATCTCAAAAACCATCAAGAAAAAAATCGTTCCCGCTATGGAACGCCGTATTCACAGTGAATTGACAGAGAGTGCTGAAGATGGGGCTATCGAGCTCTTCTCAGAAAATCTTCGCAACTTGCTTTTAGTATCACCGCTAAAAGGGAAAATGGTTCTTGGTTTTGACCCTGCCTTTCGTACAGGAGCCAAGCTAGCCGTGGTTGACCAAACAGGTAAACTCATGACAACACAAGTGATTTACCCAGTTGCACCTGCTAGCCAAGCCAAAATCGAACAGTCTAAAAAAGATTTAGCTGAGCTCATTTCTAGCTACGGCATTGAAATTATCGCTATCGGAAATGGAACAGCTAGCCGTGAAAGCGAAGCATTCGTAGCGCAAGTCTTGAAAGATTTTCCAGACGTTTCTTATGTTATTGTCAATGAAAGCGGAGCTTCTGTCTACTCTGCTTCTGAGCTTGCTCGCCATGAGTTCCCAGACTTGACGGTTGAAAAACGTTCTGCCATTTCTATTGCTCGTCGTCTTCAAGACCCTTTGGCAGAATTGGTTAAAATCGATCCAAAATCAATTGGTGTCGGTCAATACCAGCACGACGTTAGCCAGAAAAAATTGGCTGAAAACCTAGATTTCGTTGTTGATACCGTGGTTAACCAAGTCGGGGTTAACATTAATACAGCAAGTCCAGCACTCTTGTCACACGTATCAGGATTAAATAAAACCATTTCAGAAAATATCGTTAAGTACCGTGACGAGCATGGTTGTATCAGCTCACGTGAAGAGATTAAGAAAGTGCCACGTCTGGGAGCTAAAGCCTTTGAACAAGCTGCTGGTTTCTTGCGCATTCCTGGTGCTAAAAATATTCTTGACAACACAGGCGTTCACCCTGAGTCATATAAGGCAGTTGAGCGCTTGCTGAAAGAGCTGGACATCACTGATTTGGATGATTCGGCTAAGGCAAAACTTCAAGCGGTGTCTGTAAAAGATATGGCTGAAACAATCGGACTTGGTCAAGAAACTCTGAAAGATATCATTGCTGATCTCTTAAAACCAGGTCGTGATTTGCGTGATGATTTTGAAGCACCAGTCCTTCGCCAAGATGTGCTTGATATTTCTGACCTTGAAATCGGACAAAAATTAGAAGGGACTGTTCGAAATGTGGTCGATTTTGGTGCCTTTGTTGATATTGGTCTTCACGATGATGGCTTGATTCACATTTCACAAATGAGCAAATCCTTTGTTAAACACCCTAGCCAAGTCGTTTCTGTTGGTGATGTGGTCACAGTGTGGGTTTCAAAAATCGATAAAGAGCGTGGCAAAATTAACCTTTCTTTGGTAGATTTACGTGAACTTAACTAATTACGTCAAAGAAGTTTCACAAGAAGATTTTGGGAAAGCCTTCCGACATACAGCTATCTGGAACACTCGTCTCAGGACAACTGGCGGCCGATTTTTCCCAGCTGATGGGCATCTAGATTTTAATTCAAAAATCCTTGAGGTGTTTGGACTGGAAAGCTTTCGAAAGATTGTTCGTCATGAGCTTTGCCATTATCATCTTTATTTTGAAGGAAAAGGTTACAAACACGCTGACGCAGATTTTAAAGAATTACTTCAAAAGGTTGATGGCCTTCGCTACGCACCGACTATACCAAGTGAGACGGCTTATCATTGCTATCGTTGCCAAAAGTGCGGGCAAGAGTATCGTAGAGAACGCCGTGTCAATACCAAAAAATACCGCTGTGGCCGCTGCCATGGCAAACTCTTAGAAATCAAAAGTCTAGAAACTTAGAGAACTATCAGAAACAGACTTTCTAATTATAAAATCAGTCGTAAGGCTGATTTTATTTGTAAAGAAATTAGGTATAATCATTATAGTGAGAAAAGAAGGAAGGGATAAAGATGAAATCAGCTCTTTATAAACAGCGAAAGAATAAACTGGTTTGTGGTGTTTGCGCCGGAATTGCTGATAAGTTTGGTTGGGACTTGCCTTTGACACGTGTCCTAGCAGCATTGCTAATGTACTTTTATGGCTTTGGCATTTTGCTTTACATCCTCTTAGTAATTTTTCTTCCTTACAAAGAAGATATCACTCGTGACCAATATGGTACGGGGCCACGTCGAAGAAAGGATGCTGAAGTTGTTGACGATGACGACGACAATGACGGCTGGTTCTGGTAATCACTGACAAATAGAGTTTTTAATGTTGTAATCAAAAATGTCTAGATAAGTATAATAGGAACTTATCCTAGTCTATGAAACAAGAAAAGGTTTGGGAAAAGTCTCAAGCCTTTTTACGTGTGCCTGGAAAAGCTAAGAATTAATTTTCAAAAGCTTGCGTGAGCGCTTACTTTTTAGGCTAATTGTGATATAATAATGAAAAAGAGGAAAAGGATTGAACAGAATTGTTAATTTAGTGAAAATGGACTTGCTATAAGAAAAGCCTATTTTTATCGTTTTCAATTCATTTTACATTTTTTGTAAAAAGTTCATGGTATGAGACATGTCAGTTACTGTAAAAATGTTAGTCGACAAGGTAAAACTTGATGTTATCTACGGTGATGATGACTTATTATCAAAAGAGATTACAACGTCAGATATTTCACGTCCAGGTCTTGAAATGACTGGTTATTTTGATTATTATTCACCAGAGCGTTTGCAGCTTTTTGGGATGAAAGAGTGGTCATATCTAACGAAAATGACCTCACACAACCGTCGTCATGTCCTAAGAGAAATGATTAAGCCAGAAACACCAGCCATTATCGTGGCGCGTAATTTGGCTATTCCAGAGGAAATGATTAGCGCTGCTAAGGAAAAAGGCATTGCGATTTTGCAAAGTCACGTTCCAACTAGTCGTTTGTCTGGTGAAATGTCATGGTATCTTGATTCTTGCTTGGCAGAACGTACAAGTGTCCATGGTGTTTTGATGGATATCTACGGCATGGGTGTCTTGATTCAAGGAGACTCTGGTATTGGTAAAAGTGAAACAGGTCTTGAGTTGGTTAAACGTGGTCACCGTTTGGTAGCTGATGACCGTGTGGATGTTTTTGCTAAAGATGAAGAAACCCTTTGGGGTGAACCAGCTGAGATTCTTCGTCATTTGCTAGAAATTCGCGGAGTTGGGATTATCGACGTTATGAGCCTATACGGTGCTAGTGCTGTTAAGGATTCATCACAAGTTCAATTGGTTATTTACCTTGAAAATTATGAGTCAGGAAAAGTCTTTGACCGTCTTGGAAATGGTAATGAAGAGCTTGAGTTGTCAGGAGTCAAAATTCCACGTCTACGTATCCCAGTTCAAACTGGTCGAAACATGTCAGTTGTCATTGAGGCAGCAGCTATGAATTATCGTGCCAAACAAATGGGATTTGATGCGACGAAGACTTTTGAAGAACGCTTGACCCAACTCATTACAAAGAATGAGGTGAACCAATGATTAATCCAATCGCGATTCAATTTGGTCCCTTTGCCATTCGCTGGTATGCGCTTTTCATTGTTTCTGGTATGCTTCTAGCAGTTTATTTAGCTATGAAGGAAGCACCACGACGTAAGATTATTCCAGATGATATTTTAGATTTTATTTTAATTGCTTTTCCAATAGCGATTATCGGGGCTCGTCTTTATTATGTGATATTTGATTTTAACTATTATACTAGTCAGCCTTGGACTGAGATTTTTGCGGTATGGCATGGTGGTCTAGCCATTTATGGTGGTTTGCTGACGGGAGCCATTGTTCTCTTTGTCTTTTCATATTATCGTGCCATTAATCCACTTAATTTCTTAGATATCGCTGCTCCTGGTGTGATGATTGCGCAAGCTATTGGGCGCTGGGGAAACTTTATCAATCAAGAAGCTTATGGTAAAGCTGTTAAGAGTCTTAACTACTTGCCAGATTTCATCAAAAATCAAATGTATATCGACGGTAGTTACCGCGTTCCGACCTTTTTATACGAGTCAATGTGGAACTTGCTTGGTTTTATCATTATTATGAGTGTGAGACACCGTCCACGTTTTCTAAAACAAGCAGAAGTGACGTTCTTTTATTTGATTTGGTATGGTTGCGGACGCTTTGTGATTGAAGGCATGCGAACAGACAGTTTGATGTTCTTAGGTATGCGAGTGTCACAATGGTTATCAGCCGTATTAATTCTTCTTGGAATTGTCTTGATCGTTTGGAGAAGAAACCAAAAAGATATTCCTTATTATCAGGAATAAGTGCTTAGGAGATAGGAGATAAGATGTTAGAAGTAGCTTTGTTAATTTTTGCCATCGCTTTTGCAGTTATGGTTGGCGTTTTTATACCAATTGGTGTTAAACTATATAAAACAGTTGATGTTGTTAATGAGACTATTGAGGAGTCAAAAGAAACGATTAAAGTGTTGACTAGTGATGTGAATGTCTCGCTTCACCAAGCCAATGAAATCCTCGCTAAAGCTAACGTTTTAGTAGAAGATGTCAATGGCAAAGTATCAACGATTGATCCTTTGTTTGTCGCAGTAGCAGACCTTTCAGAATCAGTTTCTGATTTGAATGCGCAAGCGCGTCGTCTCTCTCAAAAAGCCACTCAAGCGACATCAAATGTTGGTAAAGCTAGTGCAGCTTATGCTGTCGGTAAAGTTGCCTCAAAACTATTAAAAAAGGAGAAATAGTATGAGTAAATTATTGAGAAATGTGATTATTGGTGTTGCCTCAGGTGCAGCCGCAGCTTATTTCCTATCTACTGAAAAAGGTAAAGAATTACAGAAAAAAGCAAGTAAAGCATATCAAGCTTACAAAGAAAATCCTTCTGAATACCGTCAAAAAGCTAAAGATAAAGCAACAGAATACACTGACTTAGCAGTTGACACTTTTAACGATTACAAAGAAAAATTTGAATCAGGCGAATTAACAACTGATGAATTTCTTGAAGTCGTTAAAGAAAAAGGTCAAGCAGCAGCTGACTATGCGACTGAAAAAGTATCAGAATTAACGTCAAAAGTATCTGATGTCGTTGACGATGTTACTGATAAAGCAGGTGATGTCAAAGAAGATGTGGAAGCTGAAGTTGATGATATTATCATTGACTACACAGCAAAAGAAGATGAAGCACCTTCTGAAGAACCAAAAGCAGAAGCTGAAAAATCAGAAGCAGATACTAAAGCATAATAAAAAGGCGGTCCAAAGGCCGCTTTTTTCGTATTAAAAAACTCCCAGTAATGGGAGTTTTGTTTATCAATGTCTTAATGACCAAATAATGCTTGAAACAGCTGACGTAATGGCTAGGCTGATAAGAGAGGCAAACAAGAAAGCCCAGATTGGAGCCAGATTCAAGACAAGTAAAAAGAAAGATACCACAACAGTGGAAATAGTAAATAAAGCGATACGGGCAAAGAACATGAGTTCCTTGAGCTTAGCGCTTCTGTGATTAATTTCCTGAAATTCGTAAAATTTAGGGGTATCATCTACCTGAAGATGTTGTTCTTGTTCTTCAAGGTCTTTATGTTGCTTTAACGGTGTTGGCATAATTCCTCTCCTCTACTTCAACTGATATCATATCATAAATTAATATGTTTGTCACATTTTTTTAAAAAAAGCTCTTGACTCTTTGTCAAAAATATGTTTAAAATAGTTGTTCTTCTTTTTTGTTTCAAAATGAGGATTTCTTTTGAGTCTCTCCTCTCATAAAGTTTTGCTCATTCTGAAGCTAGATAAAAATACTTTAGAAAGCTATAACAAAAGGATTCTGAGGAAATCTGAGTGACGAATTGTTATAGGAGTGGTATAATTAAAACGTTATGGAAAAAATAATTATTACTGCGACAGCTGAATCTATCGAGCAGGTCAAAGAGCTCTTAGATGCAGGTGTTGACCGCATTTATGTGGGTGAAGAAAATTATAGTTTGCGTTTGCCGCACAATTTCACATATGATGAACTTCGTGAGATTGCTGATATGGTTCATGCCGCTGGTAAAGAATTAACGGTTGCATGTAATGCATTGTTACACCAAGACATGATCAGTGCCGTTCGACCATACCTTGATTTCTTGAAAGAAATCCAAGCAGATTACGTGGTAGCTTGTGATGCTGGACTTTTCCACATCAACAAACACGAAGGCTACAACTTCAAGATGATTTACGATGCTTCAGTTTTCGTGACATCAAGTCGTCAAGTAAACTTCTGGGGTGACCACGGAGCAAGTGAAACAGTTCTTGCGCGTGAAATCCCATCAGCAGAGTTGTTCCAAATGTCTGAAAATCTTCGCTACCCAGCTGAAGTACTTGTTTACGGAGCAACTGTTATTCATCATTCAAAACGTCCTTTGTTGCAAAATTATTATAATTTTACACACATCGATGATGAAAAAACACGTGAACGTGGTCTTTTCCTTGCTGAACCAAGCAACAAAGACTCACACTATTCAATTTATGAAGACAAACACGGTACACACATCTTCGATACTGACGATCTTGATATGATGCCAAAAATAACAGAGTTGGTTGAACATAACTTTACACACTGGAAATTAGATGGTATCTACTGCCCAGGTCATAATTTTGTTGAAATCGCAAAAATCTTTGTGAAAACAAAAGAATTGATGGAAGCTGGAGAATTTACATCAGATCAAGCCTTCTTGTTTGATGAAGAAATCCGTAAATTGCATCCAAAAGGTCGTACACTAGGAACTGGATTCTACGAATTTGATCCAGAAGAAGTCAAATAAGGCTCACGCAAATATCTGTTTATCATGATTGAGTTACTATTTCAGGGCATGATAAGCAAAAGAACACAGTTAAATGGATAAAGCTTAGCGTTTATTAAAAATCATTTTTACTATCTTGAAAATAGGAAGATTATAATGTCAAAAAATAATTTTAAACGTCCAGAGGTTTTAGCACCTGCTGGAACTCTTGAAAAATTAAAAGTCGCTGTAGATTACGGAGCAGATGCAGTCTTTGTAGGTGGTCAACAATACGGTCTTCGTAGCCGTGCTGGTAACTTCTCTATGGAAGAATTGCAAGAAGGGATTAACTATGCCCATGCTCGCGGTGCTCGTGTGCACGTCGCAGCTAACATGGTTACTCACGAAGGAAACGAAGTCGGTGCAGGAGAGTGGTTCCGTCAACTTCGTGATATGGGATTAGATGCAGTTATCGTATCAGACCCAGCCATGATTACAATTTGTTTAACAGAAGCACCAGGTTTAGAAGTCCATGTGTCTACACAAGCTTCTACAACTAACTACGAAGCCTTTGCTTTCTGGGAAGAAATTGGTGTGTCACGTGTCGTTTTGGCGCGTGAAGTCGGTGTTGCTGAAATTGCAGAAATCCGCAAAAACACATCACTTGAAATTGAAGCTTTCGTTCATGGAGCTATGTGTATCGGTTACTCAGGACGTTGTGTCCTTTCTAACCATATGAGTCACCGTGATGCCAACCGTGGCGGTTGCTCACAATCTTGTCGTTGGAAATATGACCTTTACGATATGCCATTTGGTCAAGAACGCAAGAGCCTTGAAGGTGAAATCCCAGAACCATTTTCAATGTCATCAGTTGACATGTGTATGATTGAACACTTGCCAGATTTGATTGATAATGGTGTTGATAGCTTCAAGATTGAAGGTCGTATGAAATCAATTCACTATGTTTCAACAGTGACAAACTGCTACCGCGCAGGTGTTGATGCTTACCTAGAAAGTCCAGCAAAATTTGAAGCAATCAAAGGTGAATTGCTTGATGAGCTTTGGAAAGTTGCCCAGCGTGAATTGGCAACTGGTTTCTACTACCAAACACCAACAGAAAACGAGCAACTCTTTGGCGCTCGTCGTAAAATACCACAATATAAATTTGTCGGAGAAGTTGTTGCCTTTGATGAAAGCACAATGACAGCAACAATCCGTCAACGTAACGTTATCCTCGAAGGAGATAAGGTCGAATTTTACGGTCCAGGTCTTCGTCACTTTGAAACAACTATCAAAGACTTGCACGATGCTGATGGAAACAAAATAGACCGCGCTCCAAATCCAATGGAATTACTAACAATCACTGTCCCACAAGCGGTTCAACCTGGCGACATGATTCGTGCTTGCAAGGAAGGCTTAATCAACCTCTACCAGAAAGATGGGTCCAGCGAAACGATCAGAGCCTAGAATACTAGGCTCTTTTGATATCCTGAGATTGTTTGATAATTAAATAATTGGACTTTTGGAAAGTATTTTCATATAATGGAGGCACATTAAAGAAGGAGGATAGTATATGTCTTTAGTCGGAAAAGAAATGATTGCATTTTCAGCGGATGCTTACCGCAATGGTGAATTTATCAAGGTAACCAGTGAGGATGTCAAAGGGAAATGGGCTGTCTTTTGTTTCTATCCCGCAGACTTTTCATTTGTCTGCCCAACAGAATTGGGAGATTTGCAGGAGCAGTATGCTGAGTTGCAGTCTCTGGGAGTAGAAGTTTATTCGGTATCAACAGATACCCACTTCGTTCACAAGGCATGGCACGATGATTCAGACGTTGTGGGAACCATTACTTACACCATGATTGGCGACCCATCACACGCTATCTCACAAGGGTTTGATGTTCTTGGCGAAGATGGTTTGGCGCAACGCGGCACCTTCATTGTGGATCCAGACGGTATTATCCAAATGATGGAAATCAATGCGGATGGTATCGGACGTGATGCCAGCACATTGATTGATAAGGTGCACGCTGCCCAATATGTGCGCCAGCATCCAGGTGAAGTTTGCCCAGCAAAATGGAAAGAAGGAGCAGAGACCTTAAAACCTAGTCTTGATCTCGTTGGTAAAATTTAAGGAGGAGACAAATGGCATTAGATGCAGAGATAAAAGCTCAATTAGAACAATATCTAGCCTTGCTGGAATCTGATATTGTCTTGCAGGCACATTTAGCAGACGATGCTAATTCTCAAAAAGTCAGAGATTTCCTTGAAGAGATTGTGGCCATGTCTGATCGTCTGTCCTTGGAAGACAAAGTCTTAAGCCGAACACCTAGCTTTCAAGTCGCCCAAAAGGGTCAAGAATCTGGTGTTGAATTTGCGGGTCTCCCTCTGGGGCACGAATTTACCTCATTTATACTGGCGCTTTTACAGGTGTCTGGCCGTCCGCCCAAGATTGATTCTGAGCTATCAGAGCGTATCAAGGCGATTCAGACCCCAATGCATTTTGAAACCTATGTCAGCCTGACCTGCCATAACTGCCCTGATGTGGTGCAGGCTTTCAATATCATGTCCGTCTTAAATCCTAACATTTCCCACACCATGGTTGAGGGAGGAATGTTTCAGGATGAGGTCAAAGAAAAGGGGATCATGTCAGTTCCAACAACCTATAAGGATGGACAAGTATTGACCTCAGGCCGTTCCAGTTTGGAGCAACTCTTAGAGCTTGTGATAGGTCCTCAGTCTGAAGAGGCTTTTGCGGATAAAGGCGTCTTTGACGTTCTGGTTATCGGGGGCGGTCCGGCAGGTAACAGTGCAGCCATCTATGCTGCTCGTAAAGGTATTAAGACAGGTCTTGTCGCAGAAACCTTTGGTGGGCAGGTCATGGAAACAGTCGGTATTGAAAATATGATTGGAACACCTTATACAGAAGGCCCCCAACTGATGGCTCAGGTGGAACAGCATACCAAAGAATATGATGTGGATATTATGAAAGCGCAAAGAGCCAAATCCATTCAGAAAAAAGATTTGGTTGAGGTTGAGCTGACCAATGGCGCTATTTTGAAAGCCAAATCAGCTATTCTGGCTCTAGGTGCCAAATGGCGCAATATCAATGTGCCTGGAGAAAAAGAATTTTTAACCAAGGGAGTGACTTATTGTCCGCACTGTGATGGCCCGCTTTTTGAAAACCAGAAAGTGGCTGTTATCGGCGGCGGTAATTCCGGTCTGGAAGCAGCTATTGATTTGGCTGGACTAGCCAGTCATGTCTACGTACTCGAGTTTCTGCCTGATTTAAAAGCGGACCAGGTTCTACAAGACCGGGCGGCCAAGCTGTCAAACATAACCATCTTGACCAATGTTGCCACCAAGGATATCGTTGGAGATGATCATGTCCGAGGGCTTAATTATATTGACCGTGAAAGCAATCAGGAACATCATCTTGATTTAGAAGGTGTTTTTGTGCAGATTGGTCTGGTTCCAAGCACGGACTGGCTTAAAGATTCAGGAATTGATCTCAATCAGCGAGGTGAAATTAAGGTTGCCAAAGACGGAGCGACTAATCTTCCAGGTATTTTCGCAGCTGGAGACTGTACCGACAGCGCTTATAAGCAAATTATTATTTCGATGGGATCAGGAGCAACAGCAGCCTTAGGTGCTTTTGACTACCTTATCAGACAGTAAGGAAAAGATTGCTTCTAAAGTGTTAGAAATCCAAAAAAAAAGACCAAGTTTTACTTGGTCTTTTTAAGTCCATTTTTGAGATTGCTTGATGGTTGGCGGGACAAGCGTCAGTTTATCAATGTCTGAGATGGCAATAATCACAGACATATTCTTTTTAAAATTCTTTAAAATTAATTTCCCGGCTTCTTTGTCATACTTGACAATATCCCCTGTAAAGCTTTTCTCTTGGTAGATGACATGGACAGCTTCGTGTTTCTTCAAAGCCTCAGAAATGAGGCGGTGGTGCTGTTTGATTTTATGGTTGACGATAGGCGTCCTGGGACTGGACTCAATAAAGGATGTGAGATGTCCCAGTATAATCTGCAGGAATTTTTTCATGGTATTTTCTTTCAAAAATTGATAGAATGATTATACACCTTTTAAGAAAAAAAATAAATAATCAAAAGTTTAGAAATTTTTTACGAATATATTAAGTAGGAGGAGATAAATATGTCAGAATTTAAATTTGAAATCGTTGAACACTTGCTTACACTATCAGAAAGCGATAAAGGATGGACAAAAGAATTGAACCGTGTCAGCTTTAATGGTGCGGAACCAAAATTTGATATTCGTTCTTGGAGCCCAGACCACAGCAAGATGGGCAAAGGTGTGACACTTACAAACGATGAATTCAAAATCATTTTGGATGCTTTTCGCGGATAAAAAAGAGTCAACAAATCATCTTTTATGATCTGTCGGCTTTTTTTTTGCGGCTGGGACTGGTCAAATATTTTATTTTTCACTATAATAACCTTTGTAAACGTAATCATAAGGTGAGGTCAAATGACAAATTTACAGTATAAGAATTATATTTTTGATTTTTACGGCACTTTGGTGGATATTGAGACAGATGAGGCTGACTTAGCGCTTTGGCAAAAAATGGCAGAGCTGTATTGTGCATATGGTGCCGTTTACTCAGCCAATGAGCTGAAAGCTAATTATGATGAGCTAATCAAATGCCAAGAAGAAAAACTGCGCAAACACTATTCATGGCAGCACGTTGAAGTTGATTTGGTAGTGGTTTTTATCGAGCTTATGCTTGAAGCACCGCGCAAGCATGCGACAGATAGTATCATTCTTGATTTAGAAACTTGGGGAAATCTCATTGCCCAGATCTTTAGAATGCTGTCACGCAAAAAATTGCAAGTTTACGAAAATACGCTAGCCACTTTGAAAACATTAAAAGAAGCAGGAGCTACGGTCATTTTACTTTCAAATGCTCAGCGTGCATTTACCCAAGCAGAGATTGAAATGACAGGATGCAGAGAATTTTTGGATAAGATTTACATCTCGTCTGACCACAAAATGAAAAAACCGCAAGTTGACTTTATGAACCTTGTCCTAAAAGAAAATCAGCTTGATCCAAAAGAAAGTGTCATGGTTGGCAACGACTTCACCAGCGACATGGCAATCGCACAAGCAGCAGGCATGGATGGCATTTTGCTAAACACCTTCCCATACAGCAAAGAAGACATCCAAAACCTTAACACCATGAATGCTAAATTGATTAATGATATCAGTGAGTTGGTGGGGTGAGAGAATGAAAAAACTGCACTTCTAACATCGAAGTGCAGTTTTTATGTGGCTTTCTCTCACAAAAACAATTCTTCCAATTTGACGATAATATTGCTGATTTCTTCTGGGCTTTTTTTAAAGTCACTTTCAATCCATGCGGAAATGATTCGCTCAAAAGAGGCACAGAAGGCTTCAATAATCAAATCATCAGTTGTTTTACTTTTTTGCTTGATTCTTTTTTTGAGATTAACATTTGTTGTGACCAATCGTTCTAGTAGTACACGAACAGTTTTTGAAAATTGCACATGAGGCGCTTGTGAGATGACTTTGAAGTGTTTGGCATCATCTTTAATACACTTTAGACTTTCGAGGATTTTATCTGGCTTATCAAGATTTCCTTTGGATAAAATATTCCTGAATCTTTCGGAAGTTTCGTCACTGATGGTTGTTGCTAGGTCATCTTTATCAAGAGAATGCTGGTAAAAAGTTCCGCGGCTAACACCAGCTTTTTTGGCAATGTCAGCGACTGTGATTTCTGAATAAGTTTTGTCAAAAAGCAATTCAATAAGGGCGTTTTTTAGGCTTTCAACGCTGCTTGTTTTTCGATTAATCGTCATAATTTTCCCTTAATTAAACACATTATTAAAATCTGTCATGGTTTTTGATTTGTTAATATTGTATTATTTTTTCGTAAAATGTTAAAGCGTTGACTTATCGTATTAAGCTTTTTGAAGCATAATGGGGTATGAGTTTTTATGAAGAAAGGATAGGAATATGTCAAAGACAAGAAAAGTATTTGGGTTCGTCGGATTAGTTCTTGCCATGTTTATGGGAGCTTTGGATGCTACTATCGTTAATATTGCCTTACCAGACATTATGAAGCATCTCAATTCTAGTTTGACAGATACGAGCTGGGTTTCAACGATTTATGTTTTGGCAATGGCTGCTTTTATTATTACAGCTTCTAAGCTCGCTGATTTGTATGGTCGTAGATTAGTTATGCTGATTTGTGTTGCTATATTTGGAGTCTTTTCATTTGCTTGCATGATGGCAAATTCGCTAAGTTTTTTAATTGCTTTCCGATTTTTCCAAGGAATCGGTGGGGGAATTTTGACACCGATTGTTTTACCAATGGGGATTGCACTTTTTGGAAAAGCAAACACAAGTAAGGTAACAGCAGTTATAGGTGCATTCAGCGCTTTGGCTGCAGCAAGCGGTCCAGTCATAGGTGGCTTTATCATTAATTGGGCAAGCTACAATTGGATTTTTGGAATTAATATTCCAATTGCTTTGATTTCTTTTGTGCTTATTCTAGTTGGCAATGAGGAATCTTATGATTTTAGTATTGCTAAAGAAATTGACTGGCTTGGTATGGTATTTTTGACTTGTGCCTTAGGAGGTTTGACATTTGGTCTTCTAGAAGGAAGAGAATATGGTTGGACGTCAACTATCATTTTATAAGCTTTGCCATTAGTTTAGTTGGCTTAATCTTGTTAATTTTTGTAGAAGAAAAAGTAAAATCACCGATTATTGAACTGTCACTGTTCAAAGAAAAGATCTTTACAGCCTCAAGCATCATTTACATGATTTTTGGTTTTGCAATTATTGTACCGTCATTGATTTTGAATTACTTCCTTCAAAATGTTCGTGGCTATAGCGCTCTTCATTCAGCTTATCTCATCGTGCCAACCTCTTTAGCGATTGCTTTGGGAATGCCTCTAGCAACCAAAATGTACCAAAAACTTTCTGCGAAACTTCTTATTGGTATTGGGATGTTTATCACAGCAGCTGGACTTTTTATGCTAAGCTTAGTTCAATTTGAAACTTCAGAAGCTATTATTATTTGTTGTAATGTGATTATTGGTCTTGGTTTAGGATTTATGGCGATGTCTATGACTGCTTCTGTAAGATACCTTCCTGTTATTAAAGCAGGAATTGGTTTTGGGATTGTCGACGCTTCAAGATATATTGGGCAAGAGATTGGTATGGCATTACTTGTGACTATTTTGAATGCTAATATTAACACGGCTAGGGATAATATCAGACATTATGCTTATGTTCAAATTGATAAGCATGTTTTATCTGACTCGGTGAAATCTGTCGTTAAAATGGAAATCAAAGAAATCTTTGAATCTACAAGCAAGACCACTGATTCTTCTAAAAAACAAAATCAAATGCTGACGAAGGTCAAAGCTGCGGCTACAAAGACTGATAATCTTCCTCTCCCTAAGAAAGGCAGTGATTATCGAAAACTCTATGATGCCAATAGTCAATTAGTCGTAGGCTCAGAAAAAGTCGTAGTCAATCTTCCAAAACAAATCAGCTCAGCCTTAACACCTTTAAGCCAAGGGCAAGCGCAACTAGGACAAGGAATCCAACTCCTAGCCCAAAAAGAAGAACTAACCGATACCTTCCAAAAGATTAAAGACTCTAAAAATAAAAATCTTAGCCGAGCCTTTAACCAAGTCTTCATCATCGCATCCCTAATCGTCCTCATCACAAGCCCACTCGCTTACCTGACAGATAAAAAAGTGAAAGAGTGATGGAGGAAATTTGAGTATAGGAAAACCACTAGCTTAGCTAGTGGTTTTTATTCTATAATCTTTTCGCTAAATTATTTCATTGTTGGGAACAACAAAGCGTCACGGATTGTTGTTGTATCTGTAAGGAGCATGACAAGACGGTCGATACCGATACCAAGTCCACCTGTTGGTGGCATACCGTATTCAAGGGCTTCGACGTAGTCGTAGTCAACACCTGTTGCTTCGTCATCACCAAGTTCTTTAGCTTTAGCTTGAGCTTCGAAACGTGACAATTGGTCGATTGGATCGTTAAGCTCTGAATAAGCGTTACCGTATTCTTTAGTCATGATGAAGAGTTCGAAACGGTCAGTGAAGCGAGTATCTTCTGCATTTTTCTTAGCAAGTGGAGATACTTCAACTGGGTGTCCGTATACGAATGTTGGTTGGATTAATGTTTCTTCAACAAATTCTTCGAAGAAGGCGTTGATGATGTGACCAACTGAAGTGAAGTGTTTTTCAACTGGAACGTTTTTCTCTTTAGCAAGTTCTTGAGCTTCTTCAAGAGTCATTTCTTTCCAGAAGTCTACACCAGTAACTTCTTTGATAGCGTCAACCATGTGGATACGTTTGAATGGTTGGTCGATAGCAATTTCAGTACCTTGGTAAGTGATAGGTCCGTTACCGTTAACAGCAGCAGAAGCATTTTGGATGATACCTTCTGTGATGTCCATGATATCTTTGAAGTCAGCGTATGCTTCGTAAAGTTCGATCATAGTGAACTCAGGGTTGTGAGTTGCATCCATACCTTCGTTACGGAAGACACGTCCGATTTCGTAAACTTTTTCCATACCACCAACGATAAGACGTTTCAAGTGAAGTTCCAAAGCGATACGAAGAACCATATCCATGTCTTGCGCATTGTGGTGAGTAACGAATGGACGAGCAGCAGCACCGCCAGCTTCGTTGTGAAGAACTGGAGTTTCAACTTCTAGGAAGCCAAGTCCATCAAGGTAACGACGGATTCCTGAGATGATTTTTGAACGTGTGACAAAGCGTTCAAAGCTTTCACGGTTTGAAATCAAATCAAGGTAACGTTTACGGTAGATTGTTTCAACGTCTGTAAGTCCGTGGAATTTTTCTGGAAGTGGACGAAGTGCTTTAGACAAGTGAGTGATGTGAGTTGCTTTGATTGTCAATTCACCCATGTCTGTACGCATGATTTCACCTTCGATACCGAGGAAATCACCGAGGTCTGCTTTTTTGAAAATTTGATAGTTTTCATCACCGACAGCATCTTTGCGGACATAGATTTGGATTTGACCGTCGCGGTCTTGAATGTGCGCAAAACCAACTTTACCTTTACCACGCTTAGTCATCAAGCGACCAGCGATAGTAGCTGTCTTGTTAATTTCATGCAATTCTTCCTTAGTTTTGTCAGCGTATTTTTCTTTTAATTGACCAGAAGTAGCTGTGCGTTCAAATCGAGTTCCGAAAGGATCGATGCCTTGTTCAGCCAAAGCTGCCATTTTTTCACGACGCACGATTTGTTGGTCGTTTAATTCTTCAATGTGTTCGTTTGACATGTTTTCCTCCAATAAGTATTCTTTCCTATTGTATCATAAAAGAGGCTAGAATACACCTTATTTTTGCGTGCTTTGCTTGGGAGTCAGACAAAAATTGGTAGTTTCGAAAAAAAGTTCGATTTTTTAGCAAGTTTTTTTGTTGCCGACTTAAAACGGGGCTATTTTCAGCTTGTCAAAGTCCAAAACACCATGTCTTGTAAATATAACGACACAAACAAAGAGATTAATCACTTTTGTATCAGCTTTGTTTTCTTGTCTTTGATTGAAAAGAAGGCTAAAAAATAGTATAATATGTGACGGTAAGAATTAATAGAGAGAAAAGAGATTCATGATTACTTCAATTGTTTTTGATGTTGATGATACGATTTATGACCAACAGGCACCTTATCGCATTGCCGTTGAGAAATGTTTCCCTGATTTTGATATGAGTAAAATCAATCAGGCTTATATTCGTTTCCGTCATTATTCAGATGTTGGATTTCCGCGTGTAATGGCAGGTGAGTGGACAACTGAGTATTTCCGTTTTTGGCGTTGCAAGGAAACCTTGTTAGAATTTGGTTACCGTGAAATCGATGAAGCAACTGGCGTGCATTTTCAAGAAATCTATGAAGAAGAATTGGAAAATATCACAATGCTTGATGAGATGCGCATGACGCTTGATTTTCTTAAAGAAAAAGGCATTCCAATGGGAATTATCACGAACGGACCAACGGAACACCAATTGAAAAAAGTTAAAAAACTTGGTCTTTATGATTATGTTGATCCAAAACGTGTCCTTGTCAGTCAAGCGACTGGATTCCAAAAACCAGAAAAAGAGATTTTCAACCTTGCTGCTGAGCAATTTGACATGAACCCTGCAACAACACTTTACGTCGGTGATTCATATGACAATGACGTTGTCGGTGCTTTCAATGGTGGCTGGCACTCAATGTGGTTTAACCACCGTGGTCGTAGCTTGAAACCTGGTATCAAACCAGTTTATGATGTTGCTATTGATAACTTTGAACAATTGTTCGGAGCTGTGAAAGTTCTCTTTGACCTTCCTGATAATAAATTCATCTTTGATGTCAATGACAAGAAAAATCCAATTCTTGAAATGGGTATCAATAACGGATTGATGATGGCAGCAGAACGTCTGCTTGAAAGTAACATGAGTATTGATAAAGTTGTTATCCTGCTTCGTTTGGACAAACAACAAGAAAAAGTTTTGCGCCTAAAATACGCAAGAAATAACTAATAAATGAACCCTCCTAAACGCTATTTAGGAGAGTTTTTGTCTTTAAGATTTCTTTTGTTTATAAGATGTGTCATTCCATTTTAGGCAAGTGAAGGTTTTAAAATCCTTGGTCTCTAAAATCGTCACACTACCGTTATCAAGTCCGCCTTGGGCACGGAGAACGGGTGGTTCATATCCTAATAAAGTACGGATAGAGGCGGTAAAATTAGCACCATGCCCAACTAACAAGACATTCTGATAAGGTTGATTTTTCATTGATTTAATGAATGACTCAACGCGTTTAGTGGTTTGATAAACAGATTCAGCGTCAAATACATCATTATCGAATTTAGCTAAATTATGTCGAAAAGCTTGCATTTGTTGAGGATAAATAGATGTTATCGTTGCAATTTTGCTGCCTTCCAATCTTCCAAGATGCCATTCACGCAGCGAGGGTTGAAAGCTGATTGGCTTTGGATAGCGGCTGCGTGACATGATAATCTTGCAGGTATCGCTGGCACGTTTTAAATCGCTTGAAAAAACGGCATCAAATTTAACATCTTGGAGATAATCACCTAATTTTTCCAAATCATGGACGGATTCCTCCAAGAGTGGGGAGTCACCATTTGCTCCTTGGAAACGTCCTTCTAAGTTCCATTGTGTTTTACCATGACGTACAAAATAAAATTTCATCAGTTACTTTCCAATCTAAAAATTAATGTGAATCGTCAATCAAGTCAGCAAAGCTGGCACCAACAAAATCTGCCAAGGTTTGACTGTCAATGCGGATAGAACGTCCAATTTCACCAGCAGAAACAATCATCGTACCCATTTCTAAAGCACGGTTGTCAATGAAAATCGGAAAATTGTGTTTTTGATGAATACCGACAGGATTATTTGCTCCGTGAATGTAGCCAGTCGTTTTTTGAAGATTTTTTTGTGGAATCATGCTGACTTTTTTGTTGCCAGAAACTTTGGCTAATTTTTTCTCAGAAAGATGTTCGGTGATTTGAACAATTCCGATTAGAGGACCTGTTTTGTCACCTGTTAAAGCAAGGGTTTTGAAAATATCAGATTTTTCAATGTCATCTGGTAAGTCTCCCTCAAGTGCATTGATTACTAAACTGTCGTGTTCGATTTTTGCCTTGTCCAGAATTTGGTCAACAAGTGTCTTTTTTAAATTTGCTTTTTTTGCCATTTTCCCTCTCAATCTTTCTATTCATTAGTCAATTACTATTTTACTAAAAAATAAAAAAGGTACAAGTTTGCACCTTTTAGAGAGCATTATAATAAGCTTGAACGAGTTCGACAAAATCTTCGACGTCATAGTCCGTACCGAAATAATCATTAGCGGTTTCTGTCCAGTAATCAGTTGGATCAACGTGGTCAGTACCACCAAGGTAAAGGCTGACCATTTCATGTGTCCAAATGGTTCCTTCGCCATCTTCTTGACCAAGTGTTACAGGAAGGTCATATTTTTTGAACATGTAGGCAGTATAATAAGCTGCGTTTGCTAGTTGCTCGGCGAAGCCTTTTTGAGAATCCTCATGTGTTAATTCAAATTGAATGTAGTAAGGATTGGCTTTGGCACCAGCGCCTTGAGCTTCGTAATTTTCATCAGCAATACGAAGAATGGTTGCATCGTCGATGAAAGAATGGACAAAAATGCCTTCTTCATCATAATTTTGAACCATATAGTTCACTTCACTTTGGATAGTTGAATCATCAACGCCAGTATCGTGAATAATGATTCCACGAGGTTTACCATCAGAGGTTTTATAAGCGCTTTGTTCAAAGCTCTTTTCAATACTATCTGTAATCTCGTTGTGTGAATAGGTAAGTGTCCCAGCAATATATTGGTTGATGGCGTTTGTTTGCTGTAGTGAAATATCTTTGGTGTCGATATAGTAAGTTTCACCATTCATATCAAATTCTGCAAGGGTAACTTCTTTTTCATTGATTTTAGCTTTGTAATAATAAGCATCGATAGATAACTCGGTGTCTTTTGGAAGACTGGTGCTTGAGCCATTCTTTGTGTAAATATTAGCTTTAGTGCCTGAGACAGTGGCTGTTTGAGACGTAGTGTAGTTGCTAGGTGATGACAAATCCAAGCCTTGATCAAGCGCGTGTGTAATAATTCCAGAAAAGAATAGTTTAGAAAAAAAGATTATAAGTGCAGCAAAGGAAATGACTAAGACAGAAATGTTTAGGTAAACTGAGTTTTGATGTCGTTTCCTCCGAGAGAGATGTTTCTTTATTGTCATGCCTAAATTATAATTTGATTGGCTTAAAGAAAAATAAAAAGACTAGCAAAATCAAAATGCTAGTCCTTTATTTGTTATCAGCTTTTCCGAAAAGTTTTTCGTACGTTTCTTTTCGATCTTTGGTAACGGCGATTTGGTTCAAATCAAGAGCAGAATCAAATCCGCCGAGATGACCTTGTGATGTATATTGATGAAGATCGTAATCCAAGTCTGTTTGTGGAGCGGCATCATAGTAACCAGAGTCAGAACCATAAGTAGGAATCCATACGGCATCAAAACCGTCAACAGAGATTTCTTGCTCAGTCATGAAGTAAGTACCAATGTAGATACCAACTTTTTCAGCTCCAAGTCGTTTTAATTCGCTTAAGAATGCCTGTACACCTTTATTCATGTCTGACATAGTCGCTTCCTCAACGTCAATCCAGTAGAAAGTAGGTTTGTAAGGTGAAGCATTTTCGTAGAAGGTCCTTGCTTCATTTTTCATTTCCTTGACGCTTTTTCCGAGGGCGTAACTGTAGACGGCTACAGGAACATTTCGTTTTTGAAATTCTTTAATATGTGTCTTAAACGATTTATCGATACCAGTTGTATAGGCAGCGTTGCTATCTTTACTGATTTGTGACCCTCCATAGACACGTACAATAGCACCAGAAATATTTTGAGATAAAGTGTCATAATCAATTTCATTTGGTAGTTGCCAACCTGAAACATCGATAATCGGATTAAGAACGAATTCTTCATCAGTTTCTGAAGTTGATGTAGTAGGGGTCGTGCTTGAGCTACTCATAGTTGGGATAGAAGCCTTAGCCGAAGCCAGTTGTTGCTTTCGTAAGCCGTCAGAGTGAGCTTTACCAATCACGAGAAGCAGCCCAAACAGGGCAAAGAAAACTACAACAACAATTGGTTTTAATCGTCTTCTCATTAGTCATATTTTAGCGTAAAAAGAATCAAAAATCAAAACAATGATCATTTTGTAACCAATTTGTCATATTTTTTAACAAACTATCTATGGACATCACGAAAGTCAGTAACGCCAGTAAAGCCTTTGCAATAAGCTTTTCTGGGGTATGTTATTTGAAAAGGCTTTCTAGTTCTGTAACAATTGTTTCAGGTTCTGTTTTTGCAGAAAAGCGTTTGACGACATTTCCATTTTGGTCAATGAGGAATTTGGCAAAATTCCATTCAATACGCTTGCCAAGAGGTCCTTTTGCTTGACTTTTTAGCCAGTCATAAAGTGGATTGGCTTCTTTACCATTGACTTTGATTTTAGCAAAACGTGGGAACGTAGTCTGATAATTTAGCGTGCAGAAAGTGTTGATTTCATCAGCAGTTCCAGGCGCTTGATTCATAAACTGATTACAAGGAAAATCTAAAATTTCAAAGCCTTTGTTATGATAAGTATCGTAGAGTTTTTGCAAGCCCTCGTATTGTGGAGTTAAGCCACATCCAGTTGCTGTATTAACAACTAAAAGAACCTTGCCTTGGTATTTTGAAAGAGAAATATCAGTGCCGTCCTGTGCTTTGACGGTGAAGTCGTAGAGATTAGTCATGGTTGAGCTCCTCTGTGTAAGTGATGATTTGGTCGACAGTATCACTTAAGAATTGGATAGTGTCGCGCAGTGGTCGAGCTGTTGAGATATCAGCACCGATTAATTTTGCAGTATCAAGCGGTGTGCGTGAACCGCCAGATTTTAAGAAATTAAGCCAATCTTTGTCACCATTTGGATTGTTTTTCAGGTTAAGGTAACCAGTAGTTGAAATCACCATACCAGCTGAGTAAGTGTAGCTGTAAAGTCCCATGTAGTAATGACTTTGACGCATCCAAGTGAGATCAGCGTCGTCATCGATCTCAACCGCATCACCCCAGAATTGACTTAGGACATCTTTCATAATGTTGTTAAGCTGTTCAGCACCAAATGTTTTCCCTTCTTCAATCAAGTTATAAACACGACGTTGGAAAGCAGCTTCCAATAAGTGTGTGATGAAGTTGTGGAAGTAAGTATCTGTTAAACGGTGTGCTAGCGCAAAGCGTTTTTGACGAGGATTATCAAATTGTTTTTCAAGATAATCACTTAAAAGCAGTTCATTGAAAGTTGATGGGGCTTCAACATAATAAGTTGACATATGTGTGTTGAAGTAGCTTTGGTTATTATCTGAGAAGATAAATTGACCAGAGTGCCCAATTTCATGAATAAGTGTGTAAACGTCAGACATACGACCTGTCCAACTCATGAGGATATAGGGGTGAACTTTGTAAGGGTCAGCAGCATAGCCACCAGAATCTTTGTTGGCATTAGCAGCAAAGTCAACCCAGCGTTCTTTTCTAAAACGAGAGACTTCGTTTGCGTATTCTTGACCAAGAGCTGCCACAGATTTCATGACTAAATCATAAGCATCATCAATAGTAACTTCAGGATTAAGTTCAGCGTCCAAGTCAAGTTTCCAGTCAGCAAACGTCATTTTATCAAGACCATTGACTTTGGCAACGTGTTTGAGATATTTTTGAGCTACTGGAGCAAATTCAGTCATGATAAGGTCGATTTGTCGATCAAACATGGCACGGTCAACTTCTTGTTCAGCTAAAAGATAATCAAAGACTGAGTCATAGCCACGCATATCGGCGATAAGTTTTTCAGATTTGACTTGGGCAAGATAGGCGCTAGCAGCTGCATTTTGGTGTTTGCGAAGTCCTGCTGAGAAAGAACGAAAAGCTTTTTCACGAACGTCAGCATTTTCATGGTTTTGATAGAAGTTTTCGTAAGTGACGAAAGAGTTTTTATAGATTTTACCATCAACTTCAAAATCGTCCATTTCAAAGTCACCTGCACGCATCTTAGTGTAAATATCTTGCGGAGCGCTAAAAACTTCACCAAGGTTAGTCAGTGTTTTTTCAACTTCTGGAGAGATAAAGTGACTTTTCTTGATTTTGGCTTGACGAATGGCTGTGCTAAAATGTGGGTTTGCTTCAAGAGCATCAAGAATATCAGAATCAGCAGTAGCAAGAGCAGTGTCAAAGAAGCTGAGTTCTACATTAGCTTTGGTAAAGAAATCAGCTCCAGCTTTGGCAATTTGAGCAAATTCTTCGTTGCTAAAATCTGTCGTTTGTGGCATAAAAGCGTAATTGTCAATGTGACTCATCTCAATGTAGATTTGCTCGATTTCATAAAGTGCACGAGTAAAGTCATCGACAGTTGAAAGTTTATCTTGGTAGTTTTTCGTGAAAAGATTAATATCTTCTAGTGTCTTTTCGATATGACGTAGAAAATCTTCGCGGTCCTGGTAAAGAGCGCTTAAATCCCACAGTTCATTTTCAGGAAATTCAGAACGGTGTTTTAATTCCATGGTTGTACCTCTTCTTATAACATTATTATGGAACAGTATATCAGAAAAAAGTGGTTAACTGAAAAGAGAGCCACCACTTTTCTTAAAAAAATTTTTAATCCAAGCTTGTTTTTTAGTAAAGCGGTGACATTGCTTATCTAACAAGCTTTGTCAGAAATTCTGGCCAACAAGTTTATTTAAAAAAGTCAGAAAATTATATAAAATAATGTGCAATTTATAGAAATTGGGTTACATTTTCCGTAAAAAGTGGTATGATTAAGTAGTACGCTTGTAATAAAGGATTAAAATCCGAACAAAAAAGGAGTGAAGAGTGTGACAATCCAAAAACTGGAGAACAATGATACCCAGTCGATCATTACCGAGGAAGTCAAAGTACTAAAAAGCTTACTCGATGAAACAACCCATCAAATGGTTGGTGATGAGGTATTCGCTAAAATTCAAAACATTGTTAAATTGTCAGCAAGTGATGAATATGGCAAACTTGAAGAACTAGTAGCTCAGTTGACCAACGAAGAGATGGTTGTTGTGTCTCGTTATTTTTCAATTTTGCCACTGTTAATCAACATTTCTGAAGACGTTGACTTTGCTTATGAAATCAACTACCAAAATAATACAAATCAGGATTATCTTGGCAAACTCTCTATGACTGTTGACATGGTTTCAGAAAGTGAAAACTCTAAAGAAATCCTTGAAAACGTAAATGTTGTACCTGTATTGACTGCTCACCCAACACAAGTTCAACGTAAAACGGTCCTTGAATTAACAAACCATATTCACGACCTTTTGCGTAAATACCGTGATGTGAAAGCAGGAGTAGTTAATCGTGATAAATGGTACACTGACTTACGCCGTTACATTGAAATCATCATGCAAACGGACATCATTCGTGAGAAAAAACTTAAGGTAAAAAATGAAATTACCAATGTAATGGAATATTACAATGGATCCTTAATCCAAGCGATTACTAAGTTGACGTCAGAGTACAAACGTTTGGCTGCTGAAAAAGGTATCGACCTTACAAATCCAAAACCTATCACAATGGGTATGTGGATTGGTGGTGACCGTGATGGTAACCCATACGTAACTGCTGAAACTCTTCGTTTGTCAGCTACTGTTCAAAGTGAAGTCATCATCAATTACTACATTGAAAAATTGACAGGTCTTTACCGAACATTCTCACTTTCAACAACGTTGACTAAAATCAGCCCTGAAGTTGAACGTTTGGCAGAATTATCAAGCGATAAATCAATTTATCGTGAAAATGAACCATACCGTAAAGCTTTCAACTATATCCAATCAAAATTGATTCAAACATTGATTGAATTGAAAGCTGGTCCAACTATTTCACGTCATGCATTTGAAAATAGTAAACTTGGTTCAGACGTTTACGCAAACACTAACAACGCAAGTGTTATTGCTAAATATTTGCAAAACAAAGTTAATAAAGTTTCATCAGAACTTCAAGATGAAATTCCAAGTTATAAAACTGCTAAAGAATTTAAAGACGACTTGCTCATCATCAAACAATCATTGCTTGATAATGGAGACGATGCTCTCTTGACAGGTGACTTTAGCGAGTTGCTTCAAGCTGTTGATGTCTTTGGCTTCTACCTTGCAACAATCGATATGCGTCAAGATTCAAGCGTCAATGAAGCTTGTGTCGCAGAATTGTTGAAATCAGCAAATATTGTTGATGACTACAGCGCTCTTTCTGAAGAAGAAAAAGTTAAAGTCCTTCTTAAAGAATTGCAAGAAGACCCACGTACATTGTCATCAACAAATGCCGAAAAATCAGAACAACTTCAAAAAGAATTGGCTATCTTCCAAACAGCTCGTTACCTTAAAGATAAATTAGGTGATGAAGTTATCAAACAACACATTATTTCACACACTGAAAGTGTTTCTGATATGTTTGAATTGGCTATCATGCTTAAAGAAGTTGGACTTCTTGATAACCAAAAAGCGCGTGTTCAAATCGTACCACTTTTTGAAACTATCAAAGACCTTGAAAACTCACGTGGTATCATGGAAGAATTCCTTGATTATGATATCGTTCGTCGTTGGGTTACAGCTAACAAAGGTTACCAAGAAATCATGCTTGGTTACTCAGATAGTAACAAAGACGGTGGTTACCTATCATCTGTATGGACACTTTACAAAGCTCAAAATGAATTGACTCGCATCGGTTCAGAACGTGGTATTAAAGTGACATTCATCCATGGTCGTGGTGGTACTGTCGGTCGTGGTGGTGGTCCATCATATGAAGCAATCACATCACAACCATTTGGTTCTATTAAAGAACGCATTCGTTTGACAGAACAAGGTGAAATCATCGAAAACAAATACGGAAATAAAGACGTTGCTTACTACAACCTTGAAATGTTGCTTTCAGCGACAGTTGGCCGTATCGTTACTCGTATGATTACAAATCCAGATGAAATTGATACTTTCCGTGAAACAATGGATGGCATTGTGACATACTCAAATGGCGTTTACCGTGATTTGGTATTTGGTAATCCACATTTCTACGATTACTTCTTCGAAGCTACTCCAATTAAAGAAGTATCAAGCTTGAATATTGGTTCACGTCCAGCTGCTCGTAAGACAATCACAGAAATCTCTGGTCTTCGTGCAATTCCTTGGGTATTCTCATGGTCACAAAGTCGTATCATGTTTCCAGGATGGTATGGTGTTGGTTCAGCCTTCAAACATTTCATCGATGCTGAAGAAGGAAACCTTGAAAAACTTCAACACATGTATGAAAAATGGCCATTCTTCCATTCACTTCTTTCAAATGTAGACATGGTATTGTCTAAAACAAATATGAATATTGCTTTCCAATATTCTAAATTGGCTGAAAGTGAAGAAGTTCGTAATGTCTTCAATGTTATTCTTGACGAATGGCAATTGACAAAAGATGTTATCTTGGCAATTGAAAAACATGATAACTTGTTGGAAGAAAATCCATCACTTCGCGCAAGTTTGGATTATCGTATTCCATACTTTAACGTTTTGAACTACATTCAAATTGAATTAATTAAACGTTTGCGCCATGATGAGTTGGACGAAGATTACGAAAAACTCATTCACACTACAATTAACGGTATTGCCACAGGATTACGTAATTCTGGCTGATATGTTTAATCAAGGTCAAGGTCTGGGATTAAGTTCTCAGACTTTGACTTTTTTTTAGTCCAGAAAGATGATATAATGTCATATGATAAATTCGAAGATATTATAGGTGACTCTATGAAAATTGATAAAAGGCATCTCCTAAATTATTCCATCCTAGTGCCTTATTTAATCCTTTCAGTAATTGGACTGATTGTTGTTTATTCAACAACTAGTGCGACACTGATTCAGTATGGTGTGAATCCCTTTATGTCAGTACTGAACCAGGGTGTTTTTTGGTTAATCAGTCTATTTGCAATTAGTTTTATATATAAGTTAAAATTAAACTTTTTGAAAAACTCTCGTGTTTTGACAATGACCATGATGATAGAAGTAGTGCTCTTGTTGATTGCACGTTTCTTTACCAAGACCGTCAATGGTGCCCATGGTTGGATTGTCATTGGTCCTATTAGTTTCCAACCTGCTGAGTATTTGAAAATCATCATTGTTTGGTTCTTAGCATTTACTTTTGCAAGGCGTCAAGAATTGATTTCAACATATGACTATCAAGCTTTGACTAAGCGCAAATGGTGGCCAACTAAGCTTAGCGATTTGAAAGATTGGCGCGTGTATTCGTTAGTTATGGTTCTTTTGGTTGCGGCGCAGCCTGACCTTGGAAATGCAGCTATCGTCGTTTTGACTGGTTTGATTATGTATTCTATCAGTGGTGTAGGTTATCGTTGGTTTTCAGCTATTCTGGCAACCATCACAGCCTTCTCAACAGTCTTTCTTGGCATAATTGCTATTGTCGGGGTTGATAAGATGGGGAAAGTTCCTGTCTTTGGTTATGTTGCTAAACGTTTCAGCGCCTTTTATAACCCATTTAAAGACTTGTCCGATTCAGGACACCAATTGGCGCATTCATACTATGCGATGAGTAACGGTGGCTGGTTTGGTCGTGGTCTTGGAAATTCTATCGAAAAAGGTGGCTATCTCCCAGAAGCAACCACAGACTTTGTTTTCCCAGGCGTGATGGAAGAACTTGGCATGATTGGTGCAAGCCTTATCCTAGCTTTGCTATTTTTCCTAATCTTGCGCATTATGCATGTTGGTATTAAGGCTAAAAATCCGTTTAACTCAATGATTGCTCTTGGAATCGGAGGAATGATTCTAATGCAAACTTTCGTTAATATCGGTGGAATTTCAGGCTTGATTCCATCTACAGGGGTTACCTTCCCATTCCTATCGCAGGGAGGAAATAGTGTCCTGGTCTTGTCGGTAGCGGTTGGTTTTGTTTTGAATATCGATGCTAATGAAAAACGCGAAGAAATTTATCGCGAAGCAGAAGAACAATTAAAAACCAAGGAAATAACACAAGAATATGATGACAACGTTATCGACCTAGATAGTTTTTATTAGAAATCTCCCCTTTGCGGGAGTTTTTTTGTAACCAAAAGAAATGTGATTCGTTATAAAAGTGAAAAGGGAGGTGAGTAGGATTAAGCTGGATGGTTATGAGGTGGAATTGTTAGGATTCGCTGAGGAGATTAGTTATTATTTGCAAAAATCGGGGGCTAGTGCTGAAAATGCACGTGACATTAGCCAAGATGTTCTCGTTAAAATGCTAGAAAGCGAGATTGTCCTTCCTTTCGAGAAAATGCGGGCATGGATGTACCGTGTGGCAGTTAGGCTCTACATTGACCGCTATCGGCGTGATAAAAAGTATTGGGAAATCTTACAACGTGAATTCTTTAAGGATGAAAATGTCATTGCTTTTGATAGCCCAGATTATGAACCACTTTATCAAGCCGTGGCTTTGTTAAAGGAAAAATATCGCTTGGTGATTGATTTGTATTACTTCCAGAATCTTTCTATAAAGGAGATTTGTCAAGTTCTTGGTATTTCAGCAAGTAAAGCCAAGATTGATTTGATGCGAGGGCGACGCGATTTGCAAAAAATATTAGAGAAAGAAGGGGATTATTATGACGATTTCAAATGATTTTGAAAAAATTAGCTACGAAAAATAAGCGAAAAAATCGCTTGAAAACAGTTGGGATTAGTGTTGGTATGATGTTGATTAGTGCTTTGATTATCTTTTTAGGCTTACGTTCGTTGACAGAACGTCATGCAGAGATGGTCAAAGAAAACTATCTGTTGAGGTCAGAGATTGCCTATCCCAATATCGACTACACCACTTGGGGCTTTGAAGCAAATTCGGAATTTACAGGGACCTTTTATTCACACCGTTCTAAAAATATTGACGGTATTAGTGTCCCTTTTGAAGAGTATCAAGGAAATTATTCAATAATTGGTCCTATGTCAGCTAGTCAAAATGAAGGCTTGGAAGAAGGAGATAGCAATAGCTCCAACTATACACATGGCAATCTCTATAAAGTACCAATCTTCTATAATGTTAATGCTTCCGCTAAGACAGTAAGTATGGAAGTCACACAAGATATTAGTAAGGTTGCAGAAATGACTGGACAGGCTGTGGAAGTAGCAATTACATTTGATAAACCTTACACCTATCAAGAAATTACAGACATGGTCCCTGATAACCTTTTGGTCAATTGGTACTGGATTGGCACATCGAGTACTGTGGATACAGCGAATTTAGCTCTAGATGCCCAACTAGGTTTCGCTCCGTCTTCAATAAATGATTATGCGGCTGATTTTAAGAACTTCAAGTCAAATTTAAAAAAGGCGATTGAGTCAGGTGTCGTTGATTCTCGATATAGCATTGAAGATGAAACATTGTCATTAGAAGATGATGCTAAAACTTACTTGAAAAATAATTCAAATTACAAAACAGCAACCTTTTCTGGGGTTATCTTGACTGGGCGTGCTGAAAATTTTGCTCAGCTTGAAGACAAGGATTGGATTTACGCTTCGAATATCGGACAGAGCGTCACAATTCAGCCATATCACACACTTACGAAATAAAGAATGAAAGTTCTAAAATGAAGCTAGCCACTTGATGGTATCAAAAAACATCTCAGAGAGATATAATGTAATCACCACAACAACATTAGAAAGCCTCCGGGATGCAGGAACTATTATACACCAAAATGGAAACATTTAACACTAGCTGACCGTAGAAATATAGAACGTTGGCTCAAAGAAGGTCATTCCAATCGCGAAATCGCTAGAAGATTAGCCAAAGCTCCTCAAACCATTCACAATGAAGTCAAGAGCGGACAAGTCAGACAACAAGTGCGTAAAGGAAAATACGAGTTAGTTTACTCAGCTGACTTTGCACAGGATGCTTATGATAATAATCGTAAACGTTCTGTGAAGCGGCTTTCTCTAACTAAAGAGCTCAGAGAAAATATTGTCCACTACATCAAACAGAAATACTCTCCTGAAATGATAGTCAAAACAAAGGGTATTAATGTCTCTATCTCAACCATTTATTATTGGATTCATCATGGACAACTAGGCCTAACCAGAGCAGATATGCTTTATCCTCGTAAGGCGACCCCTAAGAAAAAACAAGTCAGCCCCAATTTTAAACTTGCTGGAAAGTCTATTGAGGAGCGACCAGAGAGCATTAATAATCGTGAGAAGCTAGGGGATTTTGAGATTGATACTGTTATTCAAACACGGGCTAAAAACGAGTGCTTATTTGCTCTGACTGACAGGAAGAGTCGCTATCAAATTATTCGGCTTATTCCTGACAAGTCGTCTACTTCAGTTAATCAGGCCTTGAAAGCCATTCTAAAAAACTATCAAATTAACTCTATCACAGCAGATAACGGGACAGAATTCAGTCGCTTAGAGGATGTCTTTGACCCTAAACATATTTATTATGCTCATCCCTATTCTTCTTGGGAAAGAGGAAGCAATGAGAACCATAACAGGCTGATTCGTCGTTGGTTACCGAAAGGAAGCAAAAATGCGACTCCACAACAAGTCGCATTCATTGAAAATTGGATTAATAACTATCCAAAGAAAATTCTAGATTACAAATCTCCTAAAGAGTTTTTACAAACTGGCTAACTTGGACTTGAAATTTAGCACGAAATAAAGAAATAGAGAAATCATAAATAAAATAGTAAAATACTTGCAATTCCCACATAATTTGTTAAAATAGTATGGTAAAGTTAGACTGTATTGCTTACCGTCTATCTATAAAATATATTTTATTGGAGGCTTTTACCCAAATGGCAAAAGAAAAATACGATCGTAGTAAACCACACGTTAACATTGGTACAATTGGACACGTTGACCACGGTAAAACTACTTTGACAGCTGCAATTACAACAGTTCTTGCTCGTCGTCTTCCAAGCGCAGTTAACACACCAAAAGACTACGCTTCTATCGATGCTGCTCCTGAAGAACGTGAACGCGGTATCACAATCAACACTGCACACGTTGAATACGAAACTGAAAAACGTCACTACGCTCACATCGACGCTCCAGGACACGCGGACTACGTTAAAAACATGATCACTGGTGCTGCCCAAATGGATGGTGCTATCCTTGTAGTAGCTTCAACAGATGGTCCAATGCCACAAACTCGTGAACACATCCTTCTTTCACGTCAGGTTGGTGTTAAACACCTTATCGTCTTCATGAACAAAATTGACTTAGTTGACGATGAAGAATTGCTTGAATTGGTTGAAATGGAAATCCGTGACCTTCTTTCAGAATACGATTTCCCAGGTGATGACATTCCAGTTATCCAAGGTTCAGCTCTTAAAGCTCTTGAAGGTGATTCTAAATATGAAGACATCATCATGGACTTGATGAATACTGTTGACGAATACATTCCAGAACCAGAACGTGATACTGACAAACCATTGCTTCTTCCAGTCGAAGACGTATTCTCAATCACTGGTCGTGGTACTGTTGCATCAGGACGTATTGACCGTGGTGTTGTTCGTGTTAATGACGAAGTTGAAATTGTTGGTCTTAAAGAAGAAAGCCAAAAAGCAGTTGTTACTGGTGTTGAAATGTTCCGTAAACAACTTGATGAAGGTCTTGCAGGGGATAACGTTGGTGTTCTTCTTCGTGGTATCCAACGTGATGAAATCGAACGTGGTCAAGTTATTGCTAAACCAGGTTCAATCCACCCACACACTAAATTCAAAGGTGAAGTTTACATCCTTACTAAAGAAGAAGGTGGACGTCACACTCCATTCTTCAACAACTACCGTCCACAATTCTACTTCCGTACAACTGACGTTACTGGTTCAATCGAACTTCCAGCAGGTACTGAAATGGTAATGCCTGGTGATAACGTTACTATCGAGGTTGAATTGATTCACCCAATCGCCGTTGAACAAGGTACTACATTCTCAATCCGTGAAGGTGGACGTACTGTTGGTTCAGGTATCGTTTCAGAAATCGAAGCTTAATTTTAGTTAATTAATTAAGTTCCCAGATAACAATTATTAGTCAGATAGTAATTGTGGAAAGAGTCCCGAAAGGGGCTCTTTTTTTGCAATTTCTTTCATGATTATGTGTAAAAATCCCCTCGAACCTTTAAAAGATGCTGAAAATATGATAAAATAAGGGGGTAAATAAAAATAGAAGAGGTATGTGAAATGTCACGTAAACCATTTATCGCTGGTAACTGGAAAATGAACAAAAATCCAGAAGAAGCTAAAGCATTCGTTGAAGCAGTAGCTTCTAAATTGCCTTCATCAGAACTTGTTGAAGCTGGTATCGCAGCTCCTGCACTTGACCTTTCAACAGTTCTTGCTGCAGCTAAAGGTTCAAACCTTAAAGTTGCTGCTCAAAACTGCTACTTTGAAAACGCTGGTGCTTTCACTGGTGAAAACAGCCCTAAAGTATTGTCTGAAATGGGAACTGACTACGTTGTAATTGGTCACTCAGAACGTCGTGAATACTTCCACGAAACTGACGAAGATATCAACAAAAAAGCTAAAGCAATCTTTGCTAATGGTATGCTTCCAATCATCTGCTGTGGTGAAACTCTTGAAACTTACGAAGCTGGTAAAGCTGCTGAATTCGTAGGTGGACAAGTTTCAGCTGCTCTTGCTGGATTGTCAGAAGAACAAGTTTCTTCACTTGTTATTGCATACGAACCAATCTGGGCTATCGGTACTGGTAAATCAGCTAGCCAAGATGACGCACAAAAAATGTGTAAAGTAGTTCGTGACACAGTTGCAGCTGACTTTGGTCAAGCAGTAGCTGATAAAGTTCGCGTTCAATACGGTGGTTCAGTTAAACCTGAAAACGTTGCAGCTTACATGGCTTGCCCAGACGTTGATGGTGCCCTTGTTGGTGGTGCATCACTTCAACCAGAAAGCTTCCTTGCTCTTCTTGACTTTGTAAAATAATCAAGAATCATTGAAGTCATATTAAAAACTACTTGTCTTAGGACAGGTAGTTTTTTATGCTAAAAAGCTTGGAACATATGTTCCAAGCTTTTGTTTTTAATAACGTCCAAGAATTTTTTTGAGATTATGGATAAGTTTGTATTTGAGTGGATGTGGGTAATAACGGAATGTTCCCATCTTACGAACGATGTAGCCATTGAAGTTCTGTTTAAAACGAAGAACACCGTCTGACCCGTCAAAGATTCCTTGAATGCCTAGGAAGTTATATAAAGTAATCCCTTTTTGTAATGAACGCTTCATTGCATGGTATTGAAGCAAGAAAGCAGCAGAAAATTTCTGATATTTAGTATAAGATCCTCCAAATAAATAAGTGACTTCCGAAGGGGTATAGATTATGAGAGCACATGCTAAAGGAACGTTTTCAGATTCTTTACCAGCTAAAGTTCCCTGAACAATATTCTTTTGTTTCTCTAGTTTTTGTAATTGTTGTTCATATTGTTTAGCGGATGGATTTAGCAAGGAAATTTTCTGATCCAAGTGAGCAAGGGCAGCTGTTGAATTGATCTCAGCAACTACGAATTCCGCATTTGGACCAAAACTATCATACAAATCATAGTAGTAACTCAGACTTTTATCCTCAAAACCTTGTCTCTTACCAGTTTCCTCGATAATTTGTTTAAACTGAGGGATTTCTTCTCTGGTAATGTTTCGGATGGAAATACCATAGTTTAGGGCAGTAGTAATATTGCGACTACAGTTTTTGTTGAAGGATTTTAGTAGAGATTTTGTGTCATCTCCTTTGATAGTTTTTAGATAGTGCCAAACAGGTTCTCCTTCAGGATAACCTGTTTGGAAACCATCATGTTGATAACCTAAGTTTTTAAGTGTATCTAAAAAATGACTCTGTTCTTCACTGATTGGATTGCCGTCACTGTCAAAGGTTTGATAGTTATCATAGGGTTTGATAACTAGTTCAATAGCGCCATTCTTTTTCGCATAGTCTTTTAATGCTACATAGAAGGGCTCTAGCAGGGTTTCCTCTTGGTAGAGGGGCCCAGAATTGATTTCCATATGGAGACCACCAGTCATTGGCAAGCTAAAGAGAACGGCAGCAACTTGCAGTGTCTCTTCATCTTTTAGCCCAAGATAGGTTACTTGGTACCCACGTTTTTTTAATAAATCCGCCATCTCTACCGATTGCATAAATGATTTGTGAGAGACGGTGTTGTAAAAAGTCTCAAAAACTTTTTTATCGATAATCTCAAGAGAGTTCATTGATGGTTATTTCTCCTTTGTTTGCGAATATTGTAAGCCAAGTTTGAAAGTTTGTAAAGCAAACCATTTACTGGAATGTTAAATTCTCCAATGAATTCTTCAATTGTTGGATTGAAGTTTGATTTAAATTTTGTCAAACCATCATCAAGCGTTCCTTCAACACCACCCATGTTTGCCCAAATGATTCCGTCAGCATATGCGTCTTCGAATACTTTTGGATAAAGTGAGTATTGAGGGTAGAATTTTTTGAACTCGTCGTTCATACCAGCGTAAAGCATCTCCATAACGTTACCAAATGATACTGACAGAATTCCAGCGATGATAAGTTCATCTGGGTATTTTTCAACGAATTCTTCAAATTCTTTAATGTATTTAGTAACAGAATTTTTTTGTTGAGTGAGTTTTGTCAAACGTTTCTTTTGGTGTTCAGCTGTTTCAGACAAGTCTTTCTCGATTTTAGCCAATTGTTCTTTGTATTCAGCCAAACGCTTTGGTAAGTTAACTTTTGCCAAGTGTAGGTAAGCATCATCACCATAAATTTCCATCATTTTACGGAAGTAATCTTCGTTACGAAGAGCAACACCTTTGCGGTTTTCTGTAAGGGCAACGACATCAGCAAAAGCTTTGACGTCATCGATTGTACCACGCGTAGTGATAACACCACGGTGAACGGCGTCTTTCATCAAACGTTTTGTGTGTTTAGGGAAAGTTGTTGTCATGTCTTCTTGTGTGTAGACATTGGCTTGGAAACGAGGTTGGATGCTTTCAGCAATTGTTGTTGTGCGTCCAGTCCATTCGCAACCAGCTGCTTTCAAGTTGTCGATTGCAAGAAGTGTATCTTTGTTTTCATCAACTTCTTCACCGATTTTGTATTGTTTTAATAACAATGCTGGATCCATCTTGATGAATAGAGCATGTTTTGTTTTACCATATTTTTTAAGTGAGCTAATCACGAAAGCAACGAGTTCTTTATCGCTGTAGTCCATGATTGGTCCACGTGGAATGTAAAGCATAGTAAAGCCAAGTGGCAAAGCTTTGATAAGGACAGAAGCGGAAGCGACTAATTGGTCGTCTTTGTAGAAACCAATACGTTCATTGTCCCAGTTATCCTTGATTTTTGCCCAATTTGAAGATTGTAAAAGGTTAGTTTGGTTACTTGCTTTTGCAAAATTATCGTGTTCTTCAGCTGAGATACCGATTTTATAGCTATACATTATTTTAAGACCCACTCTCTAAGGGCGTGTGCAACGCCACTTTCTTCGTTTGATTTTGTAATATATTTAGCAATTTCTTTAAGCTCAGGTGTACCATTTTCCATAACGACAGGGTTACCAACAGCTTCAAGCATGGTACGGTCGTTTTCAGCATCGCCGATTGCCATAGTCTGGTCAGGAGTAAGCCCCATTTTTTCAGCAAGGTGTTTGATGGCATTTCCTTTGCTGGCTTTTTTGTTCATGAATTCTAGATAAAATGGTGTTGATTTAACGATAGTGTATTTATCGAAGAACTCTTGTGGAATTTTTTTTATGGCTGCATCGAGGATTTCAGGTTCATCGATGAACATCATTTTAATAATTTCTTTATCGCCCATTTCTTCTGGAGTGCGGTAAAAAATTGGCATGTTAACCAAACTTGATTCATGAACCGTGTATTTTCCAATGTTGCGGTTAGCGGTATAAATTCCTTTTTTCGTGATGGCATGCATGTGAACATCTAATTTACGGCTAAGGAACTCAATATCAAGATAGTCTTCGTAAGTCATGGTTTCCGTGATGATGTTTTCACCGGTTGACGTATCTTGGACTAGTCCACCATTGAAGGTAATAACATAATCGCCTTCTTCTCTTAGATTTAATTCGTTAAGAAGTGGCTGAACACCGGGAATTGGGCGCCCAGTTGCGATAATGACCTTAACACCTTGTTTTTTAGCTTCTTGAACAGCTTCAAAAACCTCAGGCGTTACTTTACGGTCGTTGGTTAAAAGTGTGCCGTCGATGTCGACAGCGACTAATTTAATAGACATAAGGTTAGTTTACCCCTCCTAAAGAATCTCTACCTATATATCTTACTAAAAAGTGGCTTATTTGTCATGGGGAACACAAGGAATTCTAAGAGGTACCGTTTTCATTTTAAACAAAGAAAAGAAGCTAGGTGAAACCTAGACAATTTGTCATTAGTTTCATTTCTAACTTCTTAATTGGGTGAGACAAAATGATCATTTGAGATATAGCTCATAAATTCCTTTTTGGTGTGTGCAAATAAGTCATCATCACTGAGCATTTCTTTTGGAAAGTAAAAACGTCTATCGCCATAAATGGTACCTGTCAAAGTTTTGACAATTGGTGAGATAGTTGATAATTCAACAACTGAACCATCTTTTTGAATCATGTTAATCTCAGTGCGAGGTTCTTTCTTTTCTGGGCGATAAATATCGTAAGGAAGATCAAAATTAACATGAATACCAGTGTAATAGTCTGGGTCAAAACCAACAGATTTTACCAATTCAACTAAATGACTGAGGTCCTTACGAGATTCTTCTTCGAAAGTTACGGATTTGAAAACCTTACGGTTAACAAAACGGCTGGCTAAATCTGCTAGAATGTCATCTTCAGCAGCCATCCAAGCTTGAAAATAAGTGTTCATCACACCATCATCCAGCGATAAATAATCGGCTAGACTAGCTTGATTAGTTAAAAATGGAATGAGATTTGGTGACGTTTTTTTAAAGAAGTGGCTATCAATGTGATAAAGGTATTTAGCACGTTTTAAGAGATTTTGCAGCAAGACTTCCATAGCTCGGCTAGCGGGGTGGAAATAGACTTGCATGTACATTTGAAATCGACTCACAATGTAGTCTTCGACAGCGTGCATGCCGTTATATTCAAAGACAATGCCGTCAGCTGTTGGACGAATAACACGCAAGATGCGTGTCAAATCAAATTGACCATATCTTGCTCCACTGTAGTAGGAGTCGCGCAAAAGGTAATCCATTCGGTCGCAGTCAATCTGGCTAGAGATGAGTTGCACCACTTGCTTGTTGTGGTAAGTGTGGTTGATGACACTTGCCACATTTTCAGGAAAATCTGGGGATACTCCGCGTAAAATCGCATTAACTTCCGTGTCAGGACTAGTGATAATTTCTTGAGTAATAGCTTCGTGGTCAGTATCGAAAAGCTTTTCAAAAGTGTGTGAATAAGCACCATGCCCCACATCGTGTAAGAGGGCTGCTACCATGGTTAAAAGATTTTCATTAGAATCCCAAATCTCTGGAAATTTGGCATCAAAAATCTCAGTTACTCGTCTAGCAATTTCATAAACGCCTAAGCAGTGTGAAAAGCGACTGTGCTCAGCGCCATGAAAGGTGAAAACAGTTGTCGAGACTTGTTTGACACGACGTAGACGCTGAAATTCTTTACTATTGATAAGGTCATAAATGACCGGATGATTGACGGTTATATAATTGTGAACAGGGTCACGAAATACTTTTTCATTCATAGTTTCATTATAACAAAAAAGCTAAAAAAGCTAAGGGTTTAACTCTTGAAATAATCTTGTTTACGAAATTTAAAAAATTGCTTATAATGGAGTCTATGACAAATGAATTTATCTTACGTTTAATCCAGATTTTTTTGGTTTTCTTAATTATTTGGATTTTTGGAAATATCATCTTGCATGCCAAGAAAAATAAAATTAATTTAAAGGAAAGATTCTGGACAGGTCTATGGATAGGCTATCTGACAGATTTACTAGATACTTTAGGAATTGGAACGTTTGCGACTAGTACGGCGCTTTTTAAGGCAACAAAATTAGTCAAGGATGATAAACAGATTCCTGCAACCTTATCAACTGCTCACGTCATTCCAGTCTTGATTGAGGCACTTTGCTTTATCACGATTGTGAAAGTGGAATTGCCAACCTTGTTAGCGATGGCAACGGCTTCTTTTGTGGGAGCTCTTGTCGGTACACGTCTTACGAAAAACTGGGACACACGTCATGTTCAAAGAGCTTTAGGAACGCTGTTGATTATTGCTGCGCTTATCATGGTTTATCGCATGATTGCAAATCCTAGTGCAGGAATGGGTGACGGTGTTCACGGTCTTCACGGCATTTGGCTTTTGGTTGGTATAGTGTTTAATTTTACGATTGGTATTTTGATGACCATGGGATTAGGAAACTATGCTCCAGAATTGATTTTCTTTTCAATGCTTGGGATTAATCCGTCGATTGCACTTCCAGTGATGATGCTTGACGCAGCAGTTATCATGTCAGCAAGTACGACAGAATTTATTAAATCTGGTCGTGTGAATTGGCCGGGGGTTCTAGGTATCATTATTGGTGGTTCTTTTGGTGTTTTGACAGCAGCATTTTTCCTCAGTCAGCTGGATATCAATAAGTTTAAAATACTGATTGTTTTCATCGCTATTTTTACTGGAACAAGTTTGTTTCGTTCATCAGCGATTAAGCGTTAAACCAGCGTTATTATTAGCTTTCCGAAGAAAGAATTGGTATAATTTTAGAGAAAGGAAGAAGCTTACTTAGATGAAACTTCATATTAAGAATAAAATTGATTTAGATGGACAAGTTGAGTTAGTTGAGCAATCATACCCAGTCAAATTAACCGAAAAAAATGGTCATATCTACCTTACCTACACCAATGAAGAAAAAGAAACGGTTATGCTTAAGTGTAATGACCAAGAGTTGATTATGACACGTTTTTCAATGCCAAAATCAATCATGCGATTTCATCGCGAACTGCCAGCTTTAGTTGCTATTCCAACTCCAGTTGGTATGCAACATTTACAAACACAAACCAGTGTTTATGAGTTGGATACCAAAGAGCAAAATCTTAAAATCCACTATCAACTAAAACAAATTGAAGGAGATAATGTTTTTGCGAACTATCAGCTAGAAATTAAGTGGTTGTAAGCTTAACCAAAGCTTGATGTATCAAGCCTTGAGACTCATGTGTTTAGTTGACAAATGGTTTTAAAATTGATATGATTACTTTGTATTCAAGGGAGTAGCAGACGGGTAAAGCCCGTGACATGGTCGTCATTACGAAAGAAATTTCCGGCCCTGTCTTAAACAGCGAGACTTGTTTTAAAAAAACAGGTCTCTTTTTCTATAGAGGAGACCATAGGAGGAAGTTATTTTGTCTAAAGAACAAAGTAAAGCTCTGTTTTATACACAGAGCAAAGATGAAACATTGGAAACTCTGAAGTCATCACGTGATGGTTTGTCTACAGACGAAGCTCAAAAACGCTTGGACGAATTTGGTCACAATGAACTTGATGAAGGTGAAAAACGTGGTTTGTTTGCGAAATTCATCGATCAGTTCAAAGATTTGATGATTATCATTTTGTTGGTCGCTGCGGCTCTTTCTGTTATTACAGAAGGAATGCACGGATTGACAGATGCTTTAATCATTCTTGCTGTTGTCATCTTGAACGCAGCCTTTGGTGTTTACCAAGAAGGTCAAGCAGAAGCAGCGATTGAAGCACTAAAAGACATGTCTAGTCAGATTGCGCGTGTTCGTCGTGATGGCCATGTGGTGGAAATTGACTCACGCGAATTAGTGCCTGGTGATATTGTCATGCTTGAAGCAGGGGATGTTGTTCCAGCAGATATGCGTCTTTTAGAAGCTGCATCATTGAAAATTGAAGAAGCAGCTTTGACCGGTGAATCTGTTCCAGTTGAGAAAGATTTGTCTGTTGATGTTCCAGCTGATGCAGGTATCGGTGACCGTGTGAATATGGCTTACCAAAACTCAAATGTTACCTACGGACGTGGTGTTGGTGTGGTTGTTAACACTGGTATGTTTACCGAAGTTGGTAAAATTGCTGATATGCTTGCAAATGCAGATGAAACAGACACACCACTTAAACAAAGCCTTAACCAATTGTCTAAAGTATTGACTTACTTGATTGTAGGGATTGCTGCTGTTACTTTCCTTATCGGTGTCTTTGTTCGTGGTGAAGCTCCGCTTAACGGATTAATGGTTGCCGTTGCACTTGCTGTTGCTGCTATTCCAGAAGGTTTGCCAGCCATTGTAACAATCGTTTTGTCAATGGGGACAACAACCTTGGCCAAACGTAATGCTATCGTTCGTAAATTGCCAGCTGTTGAAACACTTGGTTCTACAGAAATCATTGCCTCAGATAAAACAGGGACATTGACAATGAACCAAATGACAGTTGAAAAAGTGTACACAAATGGTCAATTGCAAAATGCTACTAGCGAAATTTCAGCTGATAACAACACACTTCGTATCATGAACTTTGCCAATGATACAAAAATTGATCCAAATGGTAAATTAATCGGAGACCCAACTGAAACAGCACTTGTTCAATTTGGTCTTGACCATAGTTTTGACATTCGTGAAGTTCTTAAAAAAGAACCACGTGTGGCAGAATTACCATTCGATTCTGAACGTAAATTAATGTCAACGATTCACAAAGAAGCTGATGGTAAGTACCTTGTTGCTGTTAAAGGTGCACCAGATCAATTGCTTAAACGTGTGACTCGTATCGAAGAAAATGGTCAAGTTCGTGATATTACAGCTGATGAGAAGCAAGCTATTTTGCAAGTCAATAAAGACCTTGCAAAACAAGCTCTTCGTGTTTTGATGATGGCTTATAAATATGTTTCTGAAGTGCCAACGCTTGAATCAGAAATTGTTGAGTCTGATTTGATTTTCTCAGGTCTTGTCGGAATGATTGACCCAGAACGTCCAGAAGCAGCGAAAGCTGTTGCTGTTGCTAAGGAAGCTGGTATTCGTCCAATTATGATTACTGGTGACCACCAAGATACAGCAGAAGCTATTGCTAAACGTCTTGGTATCATTGAAGATGACGGTCAAGACCACGTCTTCACAGGTGCTGAACTTAATGAATTGTCAGATGAAGAATTCCAAAAAGTTTTCAAACAATATTCAGTTTATGCACGTGTGTCTCCTGAACACAAAGTCCGTATCGTTAAAGCTTGGCAAAATGAAGGTAAAGTTGTTGCCATGACTGGTGACGGTGTTAATGATGCACCATCACTTAAGACAGCTGATATCGGTATCGGCATGGGGATTACTGGTACAGAAGTTTCTAAAGGGGCTTCTGACATGGTCCTTGCTGATGATAACTTTGCAACGATTATCGTCGCTGTTGAAGAAGGACGTAAGGTCTTCTCTAATATCCAAAAATCAATTCAATACCTTCTTTCAGCTAATATGGCAGAAGTCCTCACAATCTTCTTTGCCACACTATTTGGTTGGGATGTTCTTCAACCTGTACACCTTCTTTGGATTAACTTGGTAACAGATACGCTACCAGCGATTGCGCTTGGTGTTGAACCAGCTGAACCAGATGTGATGACTCACAAACCTCGTGGACGTAAATCAAACTTCTTTGATGGTGGGGTTATGGGCGCAATTATCTATCAAGGTATTTTCCAAACTTTACTTGTTTTAGGTGTTTACGGATGGGCATTGATGTTCCCAGAACATGCTTCAAACCGCATGATGCACGAAGATGCTTTGACAATGGCGTTTGCAACTCTTGGTTTGATTCAATTGCTCCATGCCTTTAACGTTAAGTCTGTTTACCAATCAATCTTTACAGTTGGAGCTTTCAGAAATAGAACCTTTAACAGGGCAATTCCAGTAGCCTTCCTACTATTGATGGTAACTATTGTAGTACCTGGATTTAACCAATTATTCCACGTTTCACACTTGAGTGTGACACAATGGTTAGCAGTCATCATCGGAAGCTTGCTCATGGTTGTTTTGACAGAAATTGTCAAAGCTATCCAACGTGCCCTTGGTCAAGATGAAAAAGCTATTTAAAATATGCTAACTATTAGCTAGGACAAATTGTCCTAGCTTTTTTGCTTTCTGAAAATCTTTGAAAAATTTATGGTAGAATATTCTGGGGAGGCTTTCATGATTAAAGCGATTATATTTGATATGGATGGTGTTTTATTTAACACTGAGAATTTTTATTTTGACCGTCGTGAGGCATTTTTAGGAAGTAAAGGCATTTCTATCAAGCATTTGCCACCTAAATTTTTTGTAGGTGGACGGATGGATCAGTTCTGGGAAAAAATTTTAGGCGACAAGATTTCAGACTATGATACAAAAGCTTTGGAAGCAGAGTACACTGCTTATAAAAATGTTCATCGACCAGATTATAGCCAATTAATTTTTCCAGATGCTAAAAAAGTTTTAGCTGATTTAAAGGCAAAAGGATTTGTCTTAGCATTGGCTTCAAACACTGTGCGAAAAGATGTTGAACGAGCTTTGAAGAAATGTGGTTTGATTGAATATTTTACCTACATTTTGACAGGTGATGATTTTAAAGAAGGTAAACCAAATCCTGCAATTTACAATGCTGCTTGTGCTAAATTAGGATTCGATAAAGGTAATATTGTTATTATTGAAGATAGTCAAAAAGGAATTCAAGCTGGAGTAGCGGCAGGTGTGCGAGTGATTGCTATTCGTGATAAAGTATTTGGCATTGATCAATCACAAGCTAGCCTTTTAGTTGATAGTTTAACCGAAGCTGTGCAAGTAATTGAAAAAGAAGTTTAAAGGCATTGTCATATTGAAAAGTAATTGTTTTAGGAATAGTAGCCTAAGCTAGGTAAAGAAAATGGCTGCTAATGTTAGCCAATAGCAATTTTATAGCCTTTATGATAAAATAAAAAGGCAGTAAGGAAATCTATAAAAGTGTCAAAAAGTAAAGATAAACTGATTATAGATTTGATTAATTAAGTCTAAAAAGCAGAGTGAAAAAGATAATTCTCCTTGTGTCATGAGACACAGCATTGAATTCCTATTTTCATTTTGCTTTCTTAACGAACTTAATATCTTATGTTAACAGAATACGTTCTACGAGTTGTGCAAAAAAGATAATTTTTCCTAGAGCTTAAGAGCTCTCCGTCAAAATTCCTATTTTTGTTATACTCGTTTAACGAACTTAATATCTTAATAAAGGAGTTATCTCATGGAAGTGGCTGAAATCCGCCAAAAAATAGTAGAAAATCAAGAGAAGTTGACTAGCTTCAGGAGGTCTCTTTGACTTAGATCGTTTGGAAGAAGACATTGCGCTTCTTGAAAATAAAATGACTGAGCCAGATTTTTGGAATGACAACATTGCAGCGCAGAAAACATCTCAAGAATTGAACGGTTTGAAACAAACCTATGAAACATTTAACGAGATGCAAGAATTGTCTGATGAGACAGAACTATATTTGGAAATGTTAGATGAAGATGATTCTATTCAAGCTGAGTTAGAAGAAACTCTTGAAAAACTTGATAAAATCATGACAAGTTATGAAATGACACTTCTTCTATCAGAACCATACGACCGTAATAATGCTATCTTGGAAATTCACCCAGGATCAGGTGGTACGGAAGCTCAAGACTGGGCTGATATGCTTTTCCGTATGTATACACGTTATGGAAATGCCAAAGGCTTTAAAGTTGAAACCCTTGACTACCAAGCTGGTGATGAAGCTGGTATCAAATCAGTGACTCTTTCTTTTGAAGGTCCAAATGCATATGGTCTTTTGAAATCAGAAATGGGTGTTCACCGTTTGGTTCGTATCTCACCATTTGATTCAGCTAAACGTCGTCACACATCATTCTCTTCTGTCGAAGTAATGCCAGAATTGGATGATACGGTTGAAGTTGAAATTCGTGATGATGATATCAAGATGGATACTTTCCGTTCAGGTGGTGCTGGTGGACAAAATGTCAACAAGGTTTCTACTGGTATCCGTTTGACCCACATTCCAACAGGAATCGTTGTTGCGTCAACTGTTGACCGTACTCAATACGGTAACCGTGACCGCGCCATGAAAATGTTGCAAGCAAAACTTTATCAATTAGAACAAGAGAAAAAAGCGCAAGAAGTGGATGCTCTTAAAGGTGATAAAAAAGAAATCACTTGGGGAAGTCAAATCCGCTCATACGTCTTCACTCCATATACAATGGTTAAAGACCACCGTACAGGCTATGAAGTTGCTCAAGTCGATAAAGTCATGGATGGTGACATTGATGGCTTCATCGACGCTTTCTTGAAATGGCGAATTGATTAATTTAAAAGTAAAATTTTTGGATAACAAAATCGTAAAGGAAAATACAAATGGCATTAATTGAAATGAAAGGTGTAACTAAAAAGTATCACCGCTCAACAACTGCTTTGAGAGATATTAATGTATCTATCAACCCAGGTGAATTTGTTTATATTGTTGGTCCTTCTGGTGCTGGTAAATCAAGTTTCATTAAATTGCTTTACCGCGAAGAAAAAGTCTCTGCTGGGACACTTAAAGTTGGGGAATTTAACCTTACAAAAATGAAAAAACGTCAAATCCCGATTTTACGTCGTAGCATTGGCGTTGTCTTCCAAGATTACAAACTTCTTCCTAAGAAGACTATTTTTGAAAACGTTGCTTATGCCATGCAAGTAATTGGTGAAAAGCCACGTGAAATCAAAAAACGTGTGCCTGAAGTGCTTGAACTTGTCGGGCTTAAACACAAAATGCGTTCATTCCCTGATCAACTATCTGGTGGTGAACAACAACGTGTGGCAATTGCGCGTGCCATCGTTAACAATCCAAAAGTTTTGATTGCTGACGAACCAACTGGTAACCTTGACCCAGAAATTTCTTGGGAAATCATGCAATTGTTAGAACGTATCAACCTTCAAGGAACAACCGTTCTAATGGCAACACACAACAAACAAATCGTTGATAATCTTCGCCATCGCGTTATCGCAATTGAAGAAGGACGTATTGTACGTGATGAAGAGGAAGGAGAATACGGATATAATGATTAGACACTTTTTCCGCCACTTATGGGAATCTATTAAAAGTTTAAAACGAAACATCTGGATGACCATTGCATCAGTCAGCTCAGTTGCGATTACATTGACACTTGTTGGTATTTTTGCAGCTGTGCTCTTGAACATTGAAAAAATTGCTCAAGGTATTGAAAATAATATTCAAATTAGTGTTTATTTGGATGTTAACTCTGCTGATAATTCAGAAACAAAAACAAATGAAGTTGGTGAAACTGTTCAAAATGATGCTTATCACCAAGTTTATGACCAAATCAATGCACTTTCTGGTGTTAAATCAGTTACTTTCTCAAGTAAAGATGACCAATTAGCTAAGTTGAAAGAAACATATGGTGATGACTGGGCAATGTTTGATGGAGATTCAAATCCATTGCAAGATGTTTACGTTGTAGAAGCGACATCAGCATCAAAAGTTAAGAAATTAGCTAATAAAATTTCTAAAATTGAAGGTGTTGAATCAGTTAACTATGGTGGTTCAAACTCAGATCAACTCTTCAAGATTTCTAAATTTATCCGCACATGGGGAGTTGCAGGTACTGTTCTTCTCGTTGTTGTAGCTATTTTCTTGATTTCAAATACGATTCGTATGACTATCATGTCTCGTCACCGTGATATTGAAATCATGCGTTTGGTTGGTGCGAAGAACTCTTATATCCGTGGCCCATTCTTCTTTGAAGGTGCTTGGGTTGGTTTGCTTGGGGCAATTGTTCCATCAATCATCATTTACTTTGGCTATAAAGCTGTTTACGCATCAGTAAATCCACAATTTGAAGTACAAGGATTGACTCTATATCCTGCGGATACATTCCTTCCAATGATTATTGGTGGTATGTTCGTTGTGGGTATTCTTATTGGATCACTTGGTTCAGTTATCTCAATGAGACGTTATCTTAAAATTTAATAAAAAAACAACTTCTGATTTTCAGAAGTTGTTTTAATTTATAAAGCTTGTAATAGCTGTAGTAATTTCTTTTTCTTGTTCTTTTTGAGAAATACTTGCTTTTCCATCTTTTGCTTGGTGACCATAATCTCCAAATTCGCTGTGATTACCTCCAGAGATATTGACGTATTTTGTATCTTGCGGAAGTCTCTTTTTAGCTTTGTTATAATGGTTCCATTTAAGGATTTTATCTTTGCTAGCTGTGATTGAGAGAACTTTTAGCTTGTCTTTTGATAAGTCTGTTTTCTCACTTGGATAGCTTGCAAGAAGAATTAAACCAGTAACGTTTGTTTTGGCTGCATCAGCGTTCATGCAGGCAACAACGCCACCTAGTGAGTGCCCAGCGAGGTAGACATTTTTTAAGTTTTTTTCTTTGATGATGGCTAAAGCTTTTTTACTCGATAGCACAGGTAGATTTAGGGGTGTTTTCAAGATGTAAACATTATATCCTGATTCGGCTAAATCATTTGCTAAATTAGCGTAGGCTTTTTCCTCAACGAGAGCACCTTGGTAAAAGATAATAGTTGCTTTTGCGCTTTCTTTACTTTAAAAGAGTAGATAGTCCTTTGTGATTTTAGCGGATTTAGCAGCTGCCATGAAACTTTGATGCGCTTGGTAGGTTTTATAACGAATAAAACCAAGGCCTAGAACAAGCAGAGTTGTTAAACAAACCAAAAAGTAGAGTAGTCATTTTTTAATTTTTTTCATAGTGTGTTAAAATATGGGTTAAAATTCTTTTCATGTGCAATAGTCGTTTCACGACCATGACCAGGGTATACGGTGAAGTGATTTGGAAGACTAAAGAGTTCAGTTTTGATACTATTTAGTAATTGTTCTGCGTTACCAGTTGGCAAATCAGTTCGTCCAATGGTTTCACGAAAGAGCGCATCACCAGTGAGAACAAGGTCATCATCAGGGAAAACTAGCGAAACACTTCCCCATGAATGTCCTGGTGTTTGACGTGCTTGAAAACGAAAACCAGCTAATACATAATCTTCTTGATATTGAAAGTGGTACTCGGCAGGTTTTAAAATCACATCATCCATGTCAGCATGACGGTCTAAGCCTGAGAAATTATCTTTGGGTGAATAAAGCCAAGACGCTTCTTTTTCAGAGATATAAACAGGAGGCTGTCCAAAAGCATCACGAATCACATCAAGCCCCATAATATGGTCATAATGAGCGTGTGTGATTAAGATAGCAGCTATGGGTTTATCAATAGCCGTAATTTTTTCTTTAATTTTATCTGTATTGCTACCAGGGTCAACAACAATGATAGCTTGGTCATTGACCAATAAGTAGGTATTTTCACGTGCAACGTGGTTTAATAATCTAAAAATCTTCATAAAAAAAGTGTATCAAAAAAGTCTTTAAAAGTCATACAATCTCTTTTGCCAAACGCAATTTTTTCGCTATCTTATTTTTTGGATTAGGTGAATGTGGGCTTTAAAAATGGTATAATTTAAATATTATGATGCAAGTTAATTCTCAAAAATATGCTGTTGTGGATTTGGAGGCAACGGGTGCCCACGCAATGGCAGAAATTATTCAGGTTGGCATTGTCATTATTGAAAATGATCAGATTGTGAAGACCTATCAAACGGATGTTAATCCGCACGAGGCCTTAACTGAACACATTATTCATTTAACAGGGATAACAGATGAGCAATTGGCAAAAGCGCCAGATTTTTCAAAAGTTGCTCAAGAAATTTATCACTTGATTTCGGACTGTGTATTTGTGGCTCACAATGTGAAATTTGATGCCAATCTTTTAGCAGAAAAATTATTCTTAGAAGGATACGAACTACGTACGCCGCTTGTCGATACGGTTGAGTTATCACAAGTTTTCTATCCGACCCTTGAAAAATACACGCTAGGTCACCTAGCAGATGTTTTACAACTAGATTTGACAGATGCGCACACGGCTATTTCCGATGCTTATGCGACTGCTCAGCTATTGTTAAAACTAAAAGAAAAAATGGAAAGTCTGCCAAAAGAATTGCTAGAACAACTCTTACCTTTTTCTGATAATCTCTTATTTGAAACGGGAATGTTGGTTGAGGAGAGCTTTAAAAAGGCGAAAGTCATGTCAAAAAAAGATTACCAAGAAGTTGGTGGTTTGATTTTACGACGTGCAAAAGCCATTGGCAGTGAACGTAAGTTGTCTGATGATTTTGAGTTAAATATGGCACTTCTAGGCTTGGATGCGCGTGAGAAGCAGAGCCGATTTGCTCAAATGGTTAAAGATGATTTTCAAAGTTCAAAAATCTTATTCTTAGAAGCTCAGGCTGGTCTCGGAAAAACTTATGGCTATCTTTTGCCACTTTTGCAGCTAGCACAAGATGAGCAAATTATTGTTTCAGTGCCAACAAAGATTTTACAAGACCAAATCATGGCTAATGAAGCTAAAAAGATTCAAGAAGTCTTTAACATTTCTTGCCAATCCATCAAAGGACCTGGCAACTATATTAAGTTGGATTCTTTTGCGGAAACCTTGCACCGAGAAGGGGACAATCGCCTAGTTAATCGTTATAAAATGCAATTGCTTGTCTGGTTAACAGAAACTTTAACGGGAGATTTGGATGAAATCAGACAGAAGCAGCGTTTTGAGGCTTATTTTGAACAGATTAAGCATGATGGTAATCTGAGTGAAAAATCCTTGTATAAGGATGTCGATTTTTGGAATCGTACTTATGAAAATGCTAAGCATAGTAAGCTTTTAATTATTAATCATGCGTATTTCTTAGAACGTGTTCAAGATGATAAGGCTTTTGCGGCTAAGAAAATTTTGGTATTTGACGAAGCGCAAAAATTGATTTTGAACTTAGAACAATTTTCACGACGTCGTGTTAATGTAACGCAATTGGTTCAAAAACTTGAAAAGCATTTGGATGCTGCCCTGCCAACGCTTGAAAAACGTTTGATTGAGAGTCTTTCTTTCCAATTGAGTCATCTTGCCACACGTTTTTATCAAAATCAAGAAATTTATGTGACGACAGAAGATGTTAACCGAGTAGAACAAGCTGCTAAAGAGTTGCTTGCTCTTAATCCTGAGTGGCGTTATCTGTGCTTGGAAGATTTGTTATCCCTATTTGCACAGCCATTTACGGATTTTTGGTTTGAGACAAGTTTTGAAAATGAAAAACGTCAGACCTATTTGAATGCAAGTAGTGATGAACTCTTGAATTTCCAAGAATTCTTGCCAGAAACACGCAAGACTTACATGGTTTCTGCGACATTGCACATCAGTCCGCAGGTTAGTCTTGCAGATTTGCTTGGTTTTGAGCAGTACCATTACATGAGCATTGAGCGAGACAAGCAAACGTCACAACGTATTTGGATTGATGAAGAAATGCCAAATGTTGCTGAAATTTCAGATGAAGTATACGCTGATGCGATTGCTGAGCGAATTTATCAAATTAGGCAATTAGATGAGCAAATGCTAGTGTTATTTAACTCTAAGAAAGCCATGTTTGATGTTTCAGAGCTTTTAGATGAGATGGACCTTCATCATCTGACACAAGAGAAAAACGGTACAGCTTACAATGTTAAGCGTCGTTTTGAACGTGGTGAAAGTCATATTTTACTTGGGACTGGTGCTTTCTGGGAAGGTGTGGATTTTGTACAATCCGATAAAATGATTGAGGTCATTACACGTTTACCATTTGAAAATCCAAAAGATTTATTCGTTCAGAAAATCAGCAATCATTTGCTAGCGCAAGCTAAATCACCGTTCAATGATTATTCTTTACCGTTGGCTATTTTAAAACTAAAACAAGCTATTGGAAGAACCATGAGACGTGAAAATCAACGTTCGGCTGTGCTTTTGCTTGACCCACGAATTTTGACAAAATCGTACGGAAAAATAATCAGTGATGCATTATCTGAAGAATTTTATATTTCTCATCAAAAATTTTCAAAGAGTCTCACTGAAATAAAGAATTTTCTGCTATAATAAAAGGGATAAACAAAAAGGGAGAAGTAAATGAAAAAATTAACTCCAGTAAAACAATTTTTACTTGGTTTTAGCTTGATTTTATTAGTTCTCTTGATTTCTGCTGCAACTATTTTGGATTTGGCAATGCAACCAAGACAGAGAGCAGCAAAATTGGCGACCCAAGTAGCCATTGAAAAAGCTGATTTAGTTAAAACGTCTTCTGTTGACCTTTATAATGGTTCTAAGACATACTATAGTGTTTTTGGAACGACAGCATCAGGTGATCAGAAGATTGTTGCTGTAGGTGAAGACAATGGTAAGGTATTTGTTTATTCTGTCACTGATGGGATTAGTCGTAAACAAGCTGAGCAAGTAGCTGCAGCAAATGGGGCGACTGGTATTTCAAAAGTTGTTTACGGAATTGATGGCAAGACCCCAATTTGGGAAGTCACAGCTACTGATGGTTATTATCTTGTGAATTTTGAAACAAGTGAGCTCGTGAAGAAGGAGGGCATATGACAAACTTATCAAATCGCGTGTTGAACATGAAAGAAAGTGTGACTTTAGCAGCAAGTGCGCGTGCCAAAGCCTTGAAAGCACAAGGACGTGATATTCTATCACTAACTTTGGGAGAACCTGATTTTGTAACTCCTAAGAATATCCAAGATGCAGCAATAGAAGCTATTCAAAATGGTAAAGCAAGCTTCTACACTGTCGCTTCTGGTCTTCCAGAATTGAAGGATGCAATCAACAATTACATGGAAAATTTCTACGGTTACTCAGTTAATCGTAATCAAGTGGTTGTTGCAACAGGTGCTAAATACATTCTTTATACTTTCTTTACAACTGTTCTTAATCCAGGCGATGAGGTTATTATTCCAACACCATGTTGGGTGTCTTATGTCGATCAAGTTAAAATGGTTGATGGTGTTCCTGTAACAGTTGCGACAACTGAAGCAAATGACTTTAAAGCTACTGTAGAACAACTTGAAGCTGCTCGTACAGATAAAACAAAAGTTCTTTTATTGAATTCACCATCTAATCCAACTGGTATGATTTACAGCCGTGATGAATTAGAAGTAATTGGTAATTGGGCTGTTGAACACAATATCTTAATTTTGGCAGACGATATTTATGGTCGTTTGGTATATAATGGAAATGAATTCACACCAATTTCAACAATTTCTGAAGCTATCAGAAATCAAACAGTTGTTGTAAATGGTACTTCAAAAACTTATGCCATGACTGGTTGGCGTGTTGGTTTTGCGGTTGGTAATGAAGAAATCATCTCAGGTATGGCAAAAGTTATCAGCCAAACCACTTCAAACTTAACGGCAGTGTCACAATACGCAGCAATTGAAGCATTTACTGGTTCACAAGATTCTATTGAAGTTATGCGCAAGGCTTTCGAAGAACGTCTTAATACCATTTATCCATTGCTTTGCGAAGTTCCTGGTTTTGAAGTGATTAAACCTCAAGGTGCTTTCTATCTTTTCCCTAACGTGAAAAAAGCGATGGAAATGAAAGGCTTCACTGATGTGACTGCTTTTACAACAGCTATTCTTGAAGAGGCAGAAGTAGCTCTTGTTACTGGTGCTGGTTTCGGTGCTCCTGAGAATGTTCGTTTGAGCTATGCGACTGATATGGATACTTTGAAAGAAGCTGTAAGACGTTTGAAAGCATTCATGGAAAAATAAGATGTCCAAAAAACGAAAACTTATTATTGCATTAGTTGCTTTTTCAGGAATTGTTGCAGTTGGACTTGGCATTCATTTTAAACCAACTTCCCCAGAATTAACCAAACTGGGGGATTACTCGGTTACTTCCAAGGGCATGCGTTTTGAGATTGATCTGGCTAGCAACAGCACGACTGGTTATACTTGGACTGCCAGTGATGTGGATAAGGAAAATTACACCTTAGATGATATTGTTTATCAAGCTTATCCTAGTAAAGACAATCGAGTCGGGTCTGGTGGCTACAGTCGTGTGACCGGAAAAGTCAAAAAAGCTGGTCAGACGCAATTTCATTTAACCTATTGCCAAGATTGGGAAGGCGGTAAAAAAGAATTGACTTACCGCGTTACTATCAGTAGTTCAAAAACTAAAATTAATAAGATTAAACTGACAAAACTGTCAGAGTAATATTCGAAAAGAGGAATTATGTCTAAAGATTACGTATCAATTATTGATGTTAAAGATCATGTTGGCGAAGAAGTCACAATAGGGGCTTGGGTAGCTAACAAATCAGGAAAAGGAAAAATTGCTTTCTTACAACTTCGTGACGGGACAGCATTCTTCCAAGCAGTTGCTTTCAAACCAAACTTTATCGAAAAATACGGTGAAGAAGAAGGAACTGAAAAATTCAACACAATTAAACACCTTAGCCAAGAAACTTCTATCCTTATCACTGGTATCGTAAAAGAAGATTCACGTTCAAAATTTGGTTACGAACTTGATGTGACTGACCTTAAAATCGTTGGTCATTCAGAAGATTACCCAATCACTCCAAAAGAACACGGTACTGATTTCTTGATGGATCACCGTCACTTGTGGTTGCGTTCACGTAAACAAATGGCTATCATGCAAATCCGTAACGCTATCATCTACGCTACATATGATTTCTTTGATAAAAATGGTTTCATCAAATTTGATAGCCCAATCTTGTCAGGAAACGCTGCTGAAGATTCAACAGAATTGTTTGAAACTGACTACTTTGGTACACCTGCTTACTTGAGCCAATCAGGTCAATTGTACCTTGAAGCTGGTGCTATGGCACTTGGTCGTGTCTTTGACTTTGGTCCTGTATTCCGTGCTGAAAAATCAAAAACTCGTCGTCACTTGACTGAGTTCTGGATGATGGATGCTGAATATTCATTCCTATCACACGAAGAATCTCTTGATCTTCAAGAAGCTTATGTTAAAGCACTTATCCAAGGTGCTCTTGACCGTGCTCCACAAGCTCTTGAAATCTTGGAACGTGATGTTGATTTGCTTAAAAAATACATTGCAGAACCATTCAAACGTGTATCTTACGATGATGCTATCGATCTTCTTCAAGAACACGAAAATGATGAAGATGCTGATTATGAACACCTAGAACACGGAGACGACTTTGGTTCACCACACGAAACTTGGATTTCAAATTACTTTGGTGTACCAACATTTGTTATCAACTACCCAGCAAGCTTTAAAGCTTTCTACATGAAACCAGTTCCTGATAACCCAGAACGCGTCTTGTGTGCTGACCTTCTTGCACCAGAAGGATACGGAGAAATCATCGGTGGTTCAGTTCGTGAAGATGACTACGATACACTTGTTGCTAAAATGGATGCCCTTGGTATGGATAAATCAGAATATGAATTCTACCTTGACCTTCGTAAATATGGTTCAGTGCCACACGCTGGATTCGGTATCGGTATCGAGCGTATGGTAACATTCGTAGCTGGAACTAAACACATTCGTGAAGCAATTCCATTCCCACGTATGCTACACCGTATTAAACCTTAGAAAGTTGACCGCGACGCTTTTAGAATGAAAACGAAACTTTTTCATTCTAAAAGCCAGTCAGTACTTTAGCTAAGTTCCAATAGGGCTTAGCGTGTCAAATCAGCGGAGCGAAGTGAGGCGAGATTTGACTAAGGAGTGGTATTAAACCTTAATAAATATTATTAAATCCTGAACTCAAAAGTTCAGGATTTTTAAGTTTATTTAAGAAATATTTGCTAAAATCTCTTGTGAGAGGTGATTAACATGATAACTTATATCGCGAAAATTACCTTTTTTGATAAGACATTTTGTATTGCACTAGACCTAAAAAGGGTGTCGCACCCGCTTCTAGAACAGATTAAACGACAAGTAGGTTTAGTTGAGCATGATTTACAAATCTGGCAAGAAACTCTTTCAGATAGCTTTAAAAGCTTAGTAAGAGATACTTTCTTTAGTAAAACTTTTTTTATCAGAGCTTTGCAGGAACACTTTTCAGATTTAGGGAAGCATGAGGCAATTGCTTCGATTACTTGTCAGACCTTGACATAAGTTAAAATCCCAGCCTAATTGGTTGGGATTTTTGTTTTAGTTTTTAGCAGTCATAAGGTTTGGCGCAAAAGTTTTGAGTGATTTGATGATAGCAAGTACCAAAGCAAGGCTAATGAGACGGTCAGCATAGTCAGTAATGGCTTGAACCAAAACTAAACTTGCTGTCATGTCAATGCCTAAGCTGTGAAGAATTTGTGCCAAGATGCCAGAACCACTTGAAGTAATACCATGGAAAAGAATGACTGTGATACTTGATGAAACAACTGTTCCAGGAAGTGAGACAAGTAAGCTTTTCCAGATTAAGTCTTTTGATTTGCTTGTTTCTTTAACTAAGAAACCTGCAATAAAAGCAGCTACGATAGCTACAGGTGCAAAGTAAATAGCAAAGATATCAGTCGTCATCCAGCTGATTAATGCGCTGACAATGGCAGCACCAGCACCAAGCCATGGTCCAAAGACAACAGCGACCAACAATGTTCCAATCATATCAAGATAAATTGGCAGACGTAAGAATAAAGCGATATTTGCGCCGATATAGTTAATTGCAATGGCAATTGCCATAAAAGAAATGATACGAATTGATGAATTTTTCATAATTTAACTTTCTAACTTTAGATTTTTGAGATCATCTTGAATGATGTCTTTTTGTGCATCTAAAAGTACGGTTAGAAAATCTTCCCAGAATAGGCTTGGGTTAACCTGAGTCAAAATAGTACTGTTCTTAGGTTTGTGGTAAAAATCGTATTGATCGACGACAGTTTGCCCAATAGCGATGCCGTCAGTAACAACATCAGTGTAAGCCTCAAAACCTGTGCAGACCTCACTGTTGACAAAATATGCCAATGCAAGAGGGTCATTAATCACACAGCCAATGATATGTTCGTATTTCCAGTGAAAATCAAAGTAAAAACGGGTAATCTTTGTGATGAATGCTGTCATTTCAGCGTTAATACGACTCATATATTCTAAATGATTTGGTGTTAAGACAATGTGGCGAGTGACGTCAAGCCCGACCATTTCGACTTTGCGACCTAAACGTTCAAAAGTGATTTGTGCCGCATGAGGGTCGCACCAGTAGTTGTATTCAGCAACAGGTGAACAATTGCCGTGTGATTTGAAATTTCCTCCCATGCTGACAAAACGGTGACAGTTTTCGCCGAGCTTAGGATTTAGTTCAAGAGCTTTTGCGATATTGGTTAACGGACCTAGGGCAATGATAGAAGTATCTGTAGGGGCTTTAAAGTAATCGGCTAAAAATTGCTCTGCTGATTTATCTTGAATATGAGGAGTGTGTTTGAGTTGGAAATTATTTTCGCCAAGCCCGTCCATACCATGAGTATCTTGGGCAGAAATGTAATCTCGTGTTAGCGGTGTACTAGCTCCTTGGTAGACAGGAACATCTAGTCGATCAAGCAGTTCTAGGCTTGTAAAAGTATTTTTAACGCCGATATCTGTTGGACAATTTCCAGCGACGATGGTGATTGCAACGACTTCTAAATTTGGATGTTTAAGGGCATAAAGTAGTGCAAGTGTATCGTCGATACCAGGATCACAATCGATAATAATTTTTTGCTTAGTCATCTTTTCCTCCTTTCTTAAGAATAATTATAGAAAATAAAAAATGACCTTGTTTTCTAAAAAACAAAGCCACTCAAAAAAGACGCTCAACAAAGAGCAGGTCTCAATTTGTAGATAGCTAGTTTTTTATTCTGGGAGTTTTCGAACCAGTCCAAAAGTAGTACTTTTGATTATGCACGCCTTCTATTATATAAACAAATCGCCTTTTTGTAAATATTTGAAAATAAATGCATTTTTATTTATTAATATGTTTCAATTTTCAGAATATTTTGTTATAATAATCCTAATCTATTTGAGAGAAGGTGAAAATTTATGGCGAAAACAATTCACACGGACAAAGCGCCAGCAGCAATTGGTCCTTATGTTCAAGGAAAAGTTGTTGGTAACTTCCTTTTTGCTTCAGGTCAAGTTCCTTTGTCACCTGAAACTGGTGAAGTTATTGGGACAAGCATTCAAGAACAAACCAAACAAGTCCTTAAAAATATTTCTGCGATTTTAGCAGAAGCAGGTACTGATTTTGACCATGTGGTTAAAACGACATGTTTCTTAAGCGACATGGATGACTTTGTTCCATTTAATGAAGTTTATGCTACGGCCTTTAAAGCTGATTTCCCAGCGCGCTCTGCTGTTGAAGTTGCTCGTTTGCCAAAAGACGTCAAGGTAGAAATTGAAGTCATCGCTTATCTCGACTAGATGTTCTCTTAATATTATTTGACACGAAAAAAGTTCGCTACTCTCTCGGCGAACTTTTTTCTATTGCATTAGATTGATTAATTTGCTTTTAGCATTTTTTTGGCGGTTGTCATCATCAAGCGGATACGGTTTAATTGGTTAACTTCTGATGAACCTGGGTCGTAATCGATTGGTGAGATATTGGCACCTTTGAATTGTCGGCGGAGTTCTTTTAGCATTCCTTTTCCGACGATGTGGTTTGGAAGACAACCAAATGGTTGAAGACAAACGATATTTTTAACACCGTTATTTAGTAATTCAATCATTTCACCAGTCAAGAACCAACCTTCACCAGTGTGGTTACCGATTGAAACGACTTTTGCGGCACCTTTTGCAATATCGTAGATGGATTCAATTCCTTCGAAACGCTCAGATTTTTCAAGAGCTTTATTCATTGGTTTTTCAAGAAGATTGATAGCATCGATACCAAGTTTAGCTAAGCGTTTTGATTTTTGACTCATGTTAAGTTCGTCAGCTTTCCAAATCTGGTTGAAAAGTGAGTAATTCATAAAGCCAATCAAGTCTGGTACAACGGCTTCACCACCTTCATTTTCAATGATAGCAACGATATCGTTATTTGCTGTAGGAGCATATTTAACTAAAATTTCTCCTACCACACCAACTCGTGGTTTTTGTCCAAAATCAATGGTTTCAAGTGTGTCAAACTCTTTGATGATACGTTTCATATTGTGATTGAACTCGAAGTATGAGCCTAATTTGACATTTTTACGGGCAATTTCTAACCATTTTTCATACAGAGCATTGGCAGAACCTGGAACGGCTTCATATGGACGGACACGGTAAAGCACACGCTCAAAGAGGTCACCATAAAGCACACTGATAAGTAGACGTTTTACAAATGGTAAAGTAATATTCCAACCAGGTGTTTCTTCGGTACCTTGATTTCCCATAGAAACAGAAACAACAGGAATTTGAGGATATCCGGCATCTTTTAGAGCTTTTCGTAAGAGTGGAATATAGTTTGTTGCACGGCAACCACCACCTGTTTGCGTCATCATAACACTGGTATTTTCGAGATCGTATTTACCACTTTGAAGTGCCTCAATCAGCTGACCGATAGTGATAATAGCAGGGTAGCAAGCATCATTGTGGACATATTTTAGACCAACATCAACGGCTTTTCGGTCCATAGCTGGTAAAATAGCAACGTTATAACCGGCTTGTTTGAAGGCTTCTTCAATAAGACCATTTTGGTGAATAGGTGAAAGCATCGGCATAAGAAGAGTGTGTTTTTTCTTCATTTCTTTAGTGAAGACAGGTTCTTTAACTTCTTCAATATCAACAGAGCTATTAAATTGTGGTGCTTGGTTGAAAATGTGGTCAAGATTGGCTTTTTTAGCTTTCTTATCACGTTCTTCAACGGCTGCTTTGAGGGAACGAAGACGAATACGGATAGCACCGAGGTTGCTTCCTTCATCGATTTTTAGCACAGTGTAAAGTTTGTTGTGAGCTCGCATGATTTCTTCGACTTGGTCCGTTGTTACAGCATCAAGTCCGCAACCAAAACTATTTAATTGGACTAATTCAAGATTAGGATTTTTAGAGACTACTTTAGCAGCAGCGTATAAACGTGAGTGGTAGACCCACTGGTTAACTACGCGCAGACCAGCTACCTCTTCTAAACCTGATACCATATCTTCTGTTAAAACGTGGAAACCTTCTTGGGTGATGATGTTAGCAATCCCGTGGTTGATTTCAGGGTCAAGGTGATATGGACGACCAGAAAGCACAATCGCTTTTTCATTGTTGAGGGCTAGCTTGCTAAGGAGCTCATCTGCCTTGTCTTGCAAATATTTCTTGAAGTCAGCTAAGACTTGGTAACCATGTTCAACGGCTTCGCGAATATCAGCTTCTGTAATGTCATCATAATCAGCAAAGCTTTTGACAAGTGATTTGACAACAGATTCATGGTCGGCCAAGTTAACAAATGGATGGAAGTATTTGACCTCACCATTTCGGATAGGGTCCATGTTTTTTTCAATGACTTCTGGATAACTTTGGACGATTGGGCAGTTGTAGTGGTTAGGTGCTTTGCTATTTTCAATTTGTTCGTAAATGACACTAGGGTAGAAAATAGCATCTACTTTGCGGTCGATTAAACTTTGAATGTGACCGTGCACCATTTTGGCAGGGTAACAAACCGTATCACTTGGGATGGTTTCGATTCCCTTTTCAAATAAACGTTTGTCTGATTTTGGTGAGATTTGAACACGAAACTTCAAGTCAGTAAGGACCGTGTGCCAAAGTGGGTAATTTTCGTACATGTTGAGCACACGTGGAACTCCAACGACACCGTGGACAGCGTCACGTTTTGAGAGTGCTTTAAATTTAAAGAGTTTTTTATATTTGTAATCAACCAGATTTTCTTTTTGGTTGCTGCGGTCGAATTTGATTTTAGTTACTTTTTCAGCACCGCGTTCGCAGCGGTTACCAGTAACGAATTTTGAGCCGTCGTTGAAGATGGTAACAGTCAGTGCACAGTTGTTTTCACACATGCCGCAACGAGTGAATTCTTTTTGAGTAGTAAATTGATCGAGTTCTTCGAGCCCCATCAAACTTGACTTAGTGTGATTGGCTGTAAGTGATGTTTCAGTCATGCAATTCCTCCTTTACTGTACCGCGCTGACTTCAAGAGTAGCTTCTTGGTTGGCTAGTTCATCTTCATATTTTTCTTTAGAGATAATAGCGCAGCCATAAGCTCCCATAAGTCCAGCAATGCTTGGTCGAACGACTTCGCGTTCGCTGACGAGTTCAAAGGCACGAAGAACAGCTTCATTGTAGAAAGTTCCACCTTGAACGACGATTTTCTCACCCAAATCTTCGGGACGTTTTAATTTGATAACTTTGTAAAGGGCGTTTTTGATGACAGAGTATGAAAGTCCTGCTGAAATATCAGCAACCGTAGCCCCTTCTTTTTGAACTTGTTTTACCTTAGAGTTCATAAAGACTGTGCAGCGTGAGCCGAGGTCAACGGGGTGCTTAGCAAGAAGAGCAACTTTGGCAAAATCTTTGACATCGTATTTAAGAGATTTGGCAAAGGTTTCAATAAATGAGCCGCAACCTGAAGAGCAAGCTTCGTTTAGTTGGATACTCGATAAAGCGCCATCGCGAACACTCATGGCTTTCATATCTTGACCACCAATATCAAGGATAAAATCAACACCTGGGTTGAAGTAGTTGGCAGCTTTAAAGTGAGCAACGGTTTCAACTTCACCGTAGTCAACGTGAAGAGCAGCTTTAATCAAATTTTCACCATATCCAGTCACGCAAGAACGAGCAATGAAAGCATCTTCTGGCAATTGGAGATAGAGTTCTTTTAGGATAGAAATAACATTTTCAAGAGGTTGTCCTTGGTTATTGCCATAGTGTTGGAATAAAATAGCTCCTTTAGGATCTGTGAGGACAACTTTTGAAGTGGTTGATCCTGCATCGATACCAAGGAAAAGAGGCCCAGAAGCAGTGGTAATGTCTTTGTATTCAACGCTAGCTTCATCGTGACGGGCGCGCCAAGCATCCAGTTCAGCTTGATCTTTGAAAAGAACATCAAGAGTATTTTTAGGAACTAGGGATTTTGAAGTATTATTTTCTAAATTATGAATGATTCCAGATAAGTTGATTTGGGTTTGGTTCTCATCAAGAGCAGCTCCCATGGCAACGAAAAGTTGTGGATTTTCAGGGAAAATCACATGTTCTGGTTTGATATCAAGGGTTTCAATGAAACGCTTACGAAGTTCACTCATAAAAAAGAGCGGTCCACCAAGAAAGGCAATATTTCCAGTGATTTTACGCCCAGAAGCTAATCCAGCAATAGTTTGATTGACAACGGCTTGGAAAATCGAAGCTGCAATGTCTTCTTTTCTGGCCCCTTCATTGATTAAGGGTTGGACGTCAGTTTTAGCAAATACCCCACAACGGCTGGCAATTGGGTAAATGGTTTCGTAACCTTTGGCAAGTTCATTGACCCCGTTGGCATCTGTTTTTAAAAGTCCAGCCATTTGGTCGATGAAGGCACCTGTACCACCGGCACATGTCCCGTTCATACGTTGTTCAAGAGTATCACCAAAAAAGGTCATTTTGGCATCTTCACCACCAAGTTCAATGACGACATCAGTTTGTGGGATGAATTTTTCAACGGTAGTAGTGGCTGCGATAACTTCTTGGACAAATGGAATTTTAGCAACATCTGCTAAGCCCATTCCCCCAGAACCAGTTATGGCAATACTGACCTTGTGGTCACCAATTTCTGAGATAGCTTCATTTAAAACCTTGATAGTTGCTGTTTTGACGTCTGAAAAGTGACGCTCATAACGTGAAAATAGTAACTGATAATTATCATCGAAAATGACAACTTTAACAGTGGTCGATCCGACATCTATACCTGCTTTATACATTAATAAAAAACCTAAAAGTGTTAGAAGGTAGTAGATAAATATCATTCCTAAAAATGACTCATTATCTAGCAACGAATAATATAGTTACGTCGGCTGTTCTTTAACACTATTTCAATCCTTTCTTACGATATCTAACACAGTGTTAATGCCACAACAAGTTGTTGCTTATTCAACAGAGTGTTTGTTATAATAGTATTATAAAACACTCATTGTCAATTGCAATCGCTAATTTTGGGCGTTGTGTTGTTTAAGCAACACATTCCCGACAATCTGTTGTTTATCTCGGGAGGTGTCGCTGTGAAATTTACTGATATTCGCTATTTGAGAACAGAAAAATTGATTTTTGATGCCTTTGCCAAACTTCTCAGCGAGAAACCTTATGAGAAAATTACAGTGCAAGATATTGCTGATGAGGCTATGATTAATCGTGCCACCTTTTATGCTCACTATGCTGATAAAGATGACCTTCAAAAAGGTATTCAACAACAAGTTCTAGAGCAAATGTCTGACATGATTGATGCAGCACAGATTACAAACGGTGAACGTGTAAAAGTTAAGCGAGCTGAGAAACTTTTAACGGAGTTTTATCATGGATTGGAAAAAAATGCTGCGATTGCTAAAATTGTTCTAAAAAGCATCTCTCAGGAAGTCATGCAAGAAGAATTTGGAAGTTTGGTACATGAAAAATACGACCATTTGCTTGCAAAACTAAATGTCACTGAATCTGGCGAGCAAGTGCCAACAGAATTTATCGTAGCCTATCTGACCAGTATTTTTTCAGGGACTTTACTTTGGTGGATTAAGTCAAATTTTTCAATGCCAGCAAAAGAATTAGCCCGCTTGGTTTTGACCTTGGTTAGTAACGGGCACCTTACCGTTATGGGTGTCATCATCGACCGAGAAGATTAGTAGAAAAGAGCTGAGAAGTCAGCTTTTTTGTTTTATTTCTGGTATAATGGAACAGACAGAAAGAAGGATCTTATGAGTCAAAAACAGCTAATGCAAGATAGCATTGATCATCGCGATTATCCAATTGAAGAGGGAGTTATCATCGATTCTCTGGATATTAGATTACAAGAGATTATCAAAAAGTAGCATCCTGATATTGCTAGTGGTGCCTTTATTAGCCATAAGAATCTGACTTATTACCGTCTTCTTTTTTTAGAGGAGATTATCGATAAAGCTAATCGTAAAAATGACTACGTCCGTGAAGCTGTCTACGACGCGACTAAGCACCAAGGTTATACAGCTTTAGATGTCCAAGACCAATTGGACAGAAAGATCACATTTGGACAAAAAATTGCGGATGATGTGGCTCGTTTTGGTGGGTCTTGGACCTTTATTATTACCTTCATCTGCTTTATGGGAGCTTGGATGGCTTTGAATGTTTTGAAGCCTTTTGGCATTGTATTTGATAAATATCCATTTATTTTGTTAAATCTCGTCTTGTCAACGCTAGCAGCGACTCAAGCCCCTTTGATTATGATGAGCCAGAACCGTGCTTCTGACTATGATCGTCTGCAAGCTAAGAATGATTACAATGTTAACAAGGTATCAGAAGAAGGCATTCGATTGTTACATACAAAATTGGATCACTTAGTTCAGCAAGATCAGTCGGATTTACTAGAAATTCAGAAATTACAAACGGAAATGTTAGCTTCTTTGACAAAACAACTAGTGAGTATGCAGGAAGAACAGGCACGTTTAGTGGGGCAAATTGAAAAAATGAGAAGGAGCGAAGAAAATGCCTGATAAAGAGATTAACTTAGTTATTGTAACTGGGATGAGCGGTGCTGGTAAAACAGTCGCTATTCAATCCTTTGAAGATTTAGGGTATTTTACCATCGATAACATGCCACCGACTTTGGTGCCAAAATTTATTGAATTAGTTGAAAAAACAAGTGACAATAATCGTGTTGCTCTTGTTGTTGACATGCGCAGTCGTCTCTTTTTCAATGAAATTAATTCAGTCCTTGATAAAATTGATTCTAATCCGAAAATTGATTTCAAGATTTTATTCTTGGATGCTACAGATGGTGAGCTTGTGGCACGTTACAAAGAAACACGTCGTAGTCATCCATTAGCTGCTGATGGTCGTATTTTGGATGGTATCAAGTTAGAACGTGAACTCTTGGCACCTTTGAAAAACTTGAGTCAGAATGTTGTTGATACGACAGAATTGACACCACGTCAATTGCGTAAAACTATTTCTGAACAATTTTCAAGTGATGAAAATCAAGTATCTTTCCGTATTGAGGTTATGAGTTTTGGCTTTAAATATGGTTTGCCACTCGATGCAGACTTGGTATTTGACGTACGTTTCTTGCCAAATCCATACTACAAACCAGAACTTCGCAATCAAACAGGTCTGGAAAAAGATGTTTATGATTATGTCATGAATCATGAGGAATCAGAAGATTTCTACCAACATTTGATTGATCTCATTAAACCTATTTTGCCAGGCTACAAAAAAGAAGGAAAATCTGTATTGACCATTGCTATTGGGTGTACAGGTGGTCAACACCGAAGTGTTGCCTTTGCTCATCGCTTGGCTGAAGACCTTAAAGCGGATTGGGTGGTTAATGAAACTCATCGTGATAAAAATCGTCGCAAGGAGACTGTGAACCGTTCATGAGAAAACCTAGAATTACCGTTATCGGTGGAGGAACAGGAATTCCTGTTATTTTAAATAGTTTAAGGCATGAAGAAGTCGATATTACAGCCATCGTAACGGTCGCTGATGATGGCGGTAGTTCAGGAGCTTTGCGTTCGGTCATGCAATTGACACCACCAGGAGACCTTAGGAATGTCCTCGTGGCTATGAGTGATATGCCTAAGTTTTACGAAAAAGTCTTTCAATATCGTTTTGCTGAAGGAGATGGTCCGCTTGCTGGCCACCCTCTTGGAAACCTTATTATTTCAGGAATCGCTGAAATGGAAGGCTCTACTTACAGCGCTATGCAGATTTTGACAAAATTTTTTCACGTTACTGGGAAAATTTACCCAGCAAGTGAAAATCCATTAACCTTGCATGCTGTTTTTAAAGATGGTCATGAGGTGGCAGGAGAAAGTCATATTGCTGATTACAAAGGCATGATTGACCATGTCTACGTCACCAATACTTATAACAATGAAGAGCCAACAGCCAGTCGTAAAGTCGTCAATGCTATTATGAATAGCGACATGATTGTGCTTGGACCTGGTTCTTTATTTACATCAATTTTGCCAAATCTAGTGATTCCAGAAATCAAGCAAGCTTTAATTGAAACGGATGCTGAGGTTGCTTATGTTTGTAACATCATGACACAGTACGGCGAGACCGAGCATTTCACAGATGCTAATCACGTTGAAGTGCTTAATCGACATCTCGGTGAAAACGTGATTGATACCGTTCTTGTCAACATCGAAAAAGTGCCGCAAGATTACATGGATTACAATAAGTTTGACGAATATTTGGTTCAAGTTGAGCATGATTTTGCGGGACTTCGTAAGCAAGTTAAGCGCGTGATTTCATCAGATTTTCTTCGTTTGGAAAATGGCGGAGCTTTTCACAATGGCGACTATGTCGTTCAAGAATTAATGGACCTTGTGAGGATTAAGAAGCGATGAGTTTTACAGTAAAAGTTAAAGAAGAATTGTTGAATTTATCGCGATTTGATAAGAGCGAGTTGTCAGCGATTATCAAAATGTCAGGAAGTTTGGGATTAACTTCTTCAGGTTTGACCTTGTCTATCACAACCGAAAATGCCAAAGTTGCTCGTCATATTTACGAGTTGATTGAAACCATTTATCATGTTCAACCTGAAATCAAATATCACCAAAAGACAAATCTCCGTAAGAATCGTGTTTATAACGTTTTTGTTGCTGAGAATGTCAGAGAAATTTTGACAGACTTGCAGTTGGCAGACTCATTCTTTGGTATTGAGATGGGGATTACCCCAACGATTTTAGATGATGACGACAAGGGACGTGCTTATTTGCGCGGAGCCTTTCTTGCAACGGGAACTATTCGTGACCCTGAATCAGGGAAATATCAGCTAGAGATTTTTTCTGTTTATCAGGACCACGCCGAAGATTTGGCTAACTTGATGCGAAAATTTATCCTTGATGCCAAGGTTATTGAGCATAAAAATGGTGCAGTGACCTATCTTCAAAAAGCTGAGGATATCATGGATTTCTTGATTGTCATTGGTGCCATGGAATGTAAAGAGATTTTTGAGGAAGTCAAGATTATGCGTGAGACACGTAATGATGTCAATCGTGCTAATAATGCTGAGACTGCTAATATCGTAAAGACAGTAACAGCCAGCATGAAGACAATCAATAACATCATCAAAATCATGGATACTATTGGTCTTGAAACACTTCCAATCGAGCTTCAGCAAGTTGCAAAAATCCGTGTTGAGAACCCAGACTACTCAATCCAGCAGATTGCTGACCACTTGGAAGGCACCCTAACGAAGAGTGGCGTTAACCACCGACTTCGCAAAATCAATAAAATTGCAAATGAATTATAGAAAGAAGGAATATTTGCTATGGCATGTACTACAATTCTCGTCGGCAAAAAAGCGTCTTATGATGGCTCAACAATGATTGCCCGTACAGAAGATTCACAAAGTGGTGATTTTACACCGAAACAATTTATCGTGGTTAATCCAGAAGACCAACCACGTCACTATAAATCAGTTTTATCTTCATTTGAAATCGATTTGCCAGACAATCCAATGCGCTACACTTCAGTGCCTGATGCTTTGCGTAAAGATGGTATTTGGGGTGAAGCAGGTATCAACGAAGCTAATGTTGCGATGAGCGAGACAGAAACAATCACAACAAATGCGCGTGTTTTGGGTGCTGATCCGCTCGTTGAATCAGGTATCAGTGAAGAAGATATGTTAACATTGGTGCTTCCATATGTCCGTACAGCGCGTGAAGGTGTAAAACGTCTTGGTGCGATTCTTGAAGAATACGGTACTTATGAATCAAATGGTGTTGCTATTTCAGACGTTGATGAAATTTGGTGGTTGGAAACAGTCGGTGGTCACCACTGGATTGCTCGCCGTGTGCCAGATGATTGCTACGTGACAAATCCTAACCAACTTGGAATTGACCACTTTGAATTTAATAACCCAGATGACTACATGTGTTCAAGCGATTTGCGTGACTTTATTGATGATAATAACTTGGATTTGACTTATTCAAACGAACATTTCAATCCTCGTTATGCCTTTGGTAGTCAACGTGATAAAGACCGTCATTATAACACTCCACGTGCTTGGGCAATGCAACGTTTCTTGAATCCAGAAATCAAACAAGACCCACGCAGTTTCTTTATCCCATGGGCACAAAAACCATACCGCAAAATTACTGTCGAAGATGTGAAATATGTCTTGAGCAATCATTATCAAGATACTGAATTTGACCCATATGGACCAGAAGGTGATGCTGTTAGCCAACGTACCTTCCGTACAATCGGTATCAACCGCACAAGCCAAACAGCTATTCTTCAATTGCGTCCAGATCAACCACACGACACAACAGGTATCCAATGGTTGGCATATGGCTCAATGCCTTTTGGAACAATGGTGCCATTCTTTACTCAAATTTCTACAACACCAGAATATTTTGCAAATACTGGCGAAAATGTTTCAACAGATTCATTCTACTGGGCAAACCGCTTGATTGCTGCGATTGCTGATCCACATTTCCACCAACACGAAGGTGATATTGAAGCCTATGTTGAAAAAACAATGGCAGCAGGACATGCACGCATCAAACGTGTTGATTGTGCTTTGGCAAATGGTGAAAGTGTCGATTTCGATGCTGAAAACCAAGCTATGAGTGATTACATCCAAGAAGAAACTCAAAATCTTTTGAATAAAATTCTTTTTGATGCAAGCAATCTCATGACAAACCGTTTCTCAGTAAGTGACTAATCGTTCAATCCCTTGAAGTTTTTCAAGGGATTTTTATTTTTTAAGCAAAAAATGCTTGCAAAAAACTAAAAGTTTAGATATACTTTACTGGTAAACTATTAACTTAACTAGTTAAGAAAAGGAGCCATCATGAAGAAGAAATTTCTTTTGTTCATAAATTTACTTGCACTTTTGTTTGCATGGCAAGTTAGCCATATCAAGGAAGTTTCAGCAGATGACAAGATTAAAGTTGTGACAACTTTTTATCCTGTCTATGAGTTCACCAAAGCTGTCACAGGAGATTCAGCCGATGTGTCGATGCTGATTAAAGCAGGAACTGAGCCACATGATTTTGAACCATCTACAAAAAATGTCGCAACGATTTCTGATGCTGACATGTTTGTTTATATGGATGATAGCATGGAAACATGGGTTAAAAAAGTTCAAAAATCAATTAATTCTGATGATTTAACTGTTGTCAAATCTACTGGTGATATGCTTTTGATGGCTGGCACTGCTGAAGAAGAGGAAGAAGGTCATGAAGGGCATAGTCATGAGTATGACCCACATGTCTGGTTATCACCAAAACGTGCTGTCACATTGGTTGAAAATATCCGTGATGCTTTTGTGGCGAAATATCCTGATAAAGCTGAAACTTTTAAGACTAACAGTGCAGCTTACATTGAAAAGCTTAATGATTTAGATAAAAAGTATTCAGATGCTTTATCAAATGCTAAGCAAAAAAGTTTTGTTACTCAGCACGCTGCTTTTGGATACTTAGCACTTGATTACGGCTTGAACCAAATTCCAATTACTGGTGTATCAGCTGAATCTGAACCTTCAGCCAAACGTCTAGCAAGCCTTACAAAATATGTCAAAAAATACGACATCAAATACATTTACTTTGAAGAAAATGCTTCAAGCAAAGTTGCAGCAACTTTAGCAGACGAAGCTGGAGTTAAAACTGCTGTGCTAAATCCGCTTGAAAGTTTGACGACAAAAGAAATTAAAGCAGGCGAAGATTACTTCACTGTGATGAAAGATAACTTAAAAGCTTTGCGATTGACAACAGACGTTAAAGGTAAAGAAATTAAGGCTGAAACAGACGATACTAAAACGGTTCAGCACGGTTATTTTAAAGATAAAGACGTCACTGACCGTAAACTAACAGATTGGTCAGGAACATGGCAATCTGTTTACCCATATCTGCTTGATGGGACACTTGATGAGGTTTGGGAATATAAGGCAGATGCCTCAAAAGGTGAAGAAACAGCCCAAGAAGTCAAAGATTATTACACAACTGGTTACAAAACTGATGTTGAAAAAATCATTATTGACGGTAAGAAAAACACTGTTACATTCGTTCAAAACGGTGAAGAACACAAGTACATTTACAAATATGTAGGTTACAAAATTTTGAAATACGAAAAAGGAATCGTGGTGTTCGTTACTTATTTGAAGCAAAAGATGATAATGCTGGTGACTTTAAGTACATTCAATTTAGTGATCACAACATTTCATCAACAAAAGCAGAGCATTTCCACTTATTCTGGGGGAGCACTAGCCAAAAAGCTATTCTAAAAGAAATGGATAACTGGCCAACTTACTTCCCAGCAAGCAAATCAGGTCAAGAAATTGCTCAAGATCTTGTTGCTCATTAAGATTAAAAGGTTTGAATCATTTGATTCAGACCTTTTTTGATTGTATGATGATGAAATTTCGTACGTTGTCAGTCCTTGAAATCTTTGTTATAATTGAAACAAGATAGCACTTACATTTTAGGAGGCCACGTGAAAGAAAAACAAGTTACGAAATTCTTTTTAGCTTGTTCGACCTTAGTTACTTGCATTACTCTTGGGATTAATCTCACATTTCGTCACGCTGCTCACGCAGTGATTGCTGAGTCTGGTGAGGTTTCGCCAACTGCAACGGCAGATTTTATCGCAAGTATTGGTGAAATAGCTCGACAAATTGGTCAAGAACGAAATCTTTATGCTTCAGTGATGATTGCACAAGCTGTTTTAGAATCAAATAGTGGTCAATCCGCACTTAGTCAGCAACCTTATTATAATTTTTTGGTATTAAGGGAGCTTACAATGGCAATTCAGTGACCATGCAGACATGGGAAGATGATGGTAGTGGCTACACTTACGAGGTCGACCAAGATTTTCGTTCCTATAATAGCTTGTCAGATTCGCTTAATGATTATGCTAATTTGTTAAGTTGGGATCTTTATGCAGATACCTGGAAATCAAATACCACATCTTATCAGGATGCAACAGCAGCACTCACAGGTCGATATGCAACAGATACAGCATATGCTGATAAATTAAATGCACTAATTGAGCAGTACGGTTTAACAACATATGATGACCCTGTCGTTGTTGAAGAAGAGAATCAGACAAATAGTGAACAGACAACTGACCCAAATCATGTTTGGAATAAGTACCGCGGATCATATACAAGTAAAGACATCTTAGCAGAAGATGAAGCGTGGATAGCATATATTAGTTAAAAGACGTTAGTTTTCAAGTTAACGTCTTTTATATAACAAAAAAACCAGCTCTTAATAGAGTTGGTTTTTTCTGTAGTAAAATGCGGTTTATTATTTTGTGAAACCGTATTTTATCCCTCTTGATATGTTGATAACCTTCAATAGATAAAAAACATTGGTAAATATAGTAATGGCGATAAAATGTATAATCAACATTTATATATAATTATCATCAAACGTTACTAAAAACGTTACTTATTTTAGGTTTGCTCGCCCAAGTGATAGAATAAAAAGTATGATTTTTTATACAGTGATATGAATAATTAAAAGTTGGTTTCCAGACCTTCTTTTTTATTGGAAGTATTGCACTCGTTCTCGTTCAGTCTCTAAAGACTTTCCTAACACATTAGCAAGTCCCGTTATATCTTGTTGGGCTAGTAGTTCCATATAGTCTGCCCTAATATCTTTTGAGATAATAACAGGGGCTTTTAAATATTTCATAGCTAAATACATTAAAACTAATCTCCCTGTCCGTCCGTTATCATCTGAAAAGGGGTGAATACGTTCAAATTGTATATGCGTATCAGCTAACGTTTCTAGCTTTTCGCGTTCGCTAGTGGCAATGTCTAATCTATAGGCGGTATTTTCCACCCATTGGCGCATTAGTATAGGGGTTTCTGTAGGGGTTGTGGTCTTAAACTCCGCTCCTATAATAGCATTTTGCTGGCTTTTAAACTGTCCGCGGTCATGTTGTAGGCGGTCCACTAATAGCGCGTGTATATCTTGAATTTGCCCTATTTTTAATGATTGTTCATTCCCTAATAGGTCAAGAATATAGGAAAAGGCTTGCTTATGATTTTCAATCTCATAAAATTCCCTAATGCTTTTTCTACTTGTTGGCAAACTACTTTCTAAGATGATGCTGACTGTCTCAGGTAGTGAAATAGTGTTCCCTTCGATACCGCTTGAATGATAAGCGATTCTTACTAAAACATCATCTAAATAATCTTGCGTATATGTCATGTTGTGAACTCCGTTATTTTATATAACCGTTTTTACTGTTTTTATTTTGCTAAGGTAACGGTTAAAAATTTCCGATTATAAAAATCTGGTTTGATGTTTATAACATTCCACAACTCATTATTATGTCTTTGGTCGTTTACGATTACTACATCTGAATTTTTAGGTTGAAATGTACTTAATGGGTCACGAATTTTCAACGTGAGTGTTTCTTGTGAATTTGTTTCGCGCAGCAAGTTATAATCCCGTTGTTCTGCATCTGAAATTTCAGCCCAACAAGTGTATCCTTCATCTTGTAATTGAATACTTTCAAAAACATCGTCAGACAATGAGGGGTGTTTAAAGGTGACTGAAGTTCTTAAAGTTCCGTTATGAGTGGAATTATTTTTAAAAGATTTCTTTTTAATCATTCCTTGCGTTTCTCCTTTCAAAAAATATAAGTGGTATTTTAGGAAACATTATAGCATAAAAGTCTTATTTTCAAAAATATAGAATAGTGAAAAAACTGTTTTTATTTTTTTATTTTTTAGATGAGTTAGGAATCAAATCGCAACGATACTTTTATAGAACCTGCAACTATTTTCTTGTGGCTGAATCCTTGAAAGAAGTCGCTTTAAATATTGGTTAAGACAATTAATTTGGGTACTCCCATTCATTCGACAAGTCATGTGTGAGCATATCTCCTCGATACGATTGCAATCATATATAGTTTTTCTTTATCTCTTTGCCACCCTATTTGTTGTTTGTTATCTTATTAGACTATATTCTGAATTACGGGTATTTATAATTCAATGCCTTCTTCATACCAAGAAGATAACTTGTGTCTTTCTTCTTGCTTTTTGGCTGGAAAAGAATATAGCAAAAACTATGTTAGAAAACCTAACATAGTTTTCATGAAATATTAAAAAAATTCAAAAAATTCAAAAAATTGCTTGATTTTCTATTTTTGAAGTAGTAAGATAATAACTATTAAAAAGGAGGAACTTATGATGCTTGGTGTTATTCTTTTGTATGTCGGCATGGTCTTAATGAGTAACGGTCTCTATCGTTTGGAAGGTATTTCCGATAAATCAAATGTTGTTATGAATATCTTTACAGGTGCTCTGGGGCTGATTTTAAATCTTATTGCCATTGCTTATGGAAATGCGACAGGACAAAGTGCCGAATGGTTTTATGGCAGTGCGACGGGACTCTTATTTGCCTTTACCTACCTTTATACAGCCATCAACACGATTTTTGACTTTGACCAACGCCTATATGGTTGGTTCAGTTTGTTTGTGGCTCTTAATTCTATTCCTGCTGGTTTGCTTTGCTTAATATCTGGTTATGGCGGCAATGCTTTATATGGAATTATCTGGTGGCTTTGGGGCGGCCTCTGGTTAACAGCTTTTATTGAGATTAATTTGAAAAAAAATCTCGGGAAATTCGTTCCTTACTTAGCTATATTTGAAGGAATTGTCACAGCTTGGATACCGGGATTTTTAATGTTAATTGGTAAATGGTAGGATTTGAAACTGATTTGCTACATTGTTGACTTTGGCTGGCCCTACTTACTGCTGTCTGATTTTGTCAGCTTGTCTAAAATCGGTTCTATTCAACAATAATTATAAGGAGGAAAAAGATGCAACTAACAATGCGAGAACAAGAAAAAATGATGATTAGCCTTGCGGCTATGATTGCTCAACGGCGAAAAGATAAGGGAATTAAGTTAAACCATCCAGAATGTGTTGCTTTGATTACAGATTATGTTGTTGAAGGAGCGCGTGAAGGAAAAACGGTAGCTCAGCTTATGGATGAGGCAAGAACTCTCATTACACGTGAAGATTGTATGGAAGGTATTGCAGAAATGATTCCCATGATTCAGGTTGAGGCGACATTTACAGACAGTACAAAATTGGTTACTGTTCATGATCCAATCCAATAAGTGAGGTGTAAATATGATTCCAGGTGAATATCATTTAGCGAAAGAGCCTATTGACTATAATGCAGGCTATGACAGTATTTTGATTGAAGTCAAAAATGTGGGTGATCGTGCTGTTCAGGTTGGTTCGCATTTCCATTTTTACGAAGCTAATGAGCAAGGTTTACGTTTTGATCGTGAAAAAGCTTGGGGAAAACGTTTGGATATTGCTGCTGGAACAGCTATTCGTTTTGAACCGGGGGAAACAAGAACGGTTGATTTGATTGATTTTGGAGGAAAACGTCGTATTTTTGGTTTCAATAACAAAGTCAATGGTTTTCTGGATGAACAGGCGAGATAGAAGAGGTGAAATATCATGAGCTTTAAAATGGAACGTGAAGAATATGCAGAAATTTTTGGACCGACAGTAGGAGATAGCATCCGTCTGGGAGATACAAATTTATTTGCTGCAGTTGAAAAAGACTATACTGTTTATGGTCAAGAAAGTATGTATGGCGGTGGTAAAGTGCTACGTGACGGTATGGGGGTCAATGCCACGGAATGCAGAGAAGACAATCCTTTTGTTGTTGATACTATCATTAGCGGTGCTACCATTATTGACTATACTGGTATTATTAAAGCGGATATTGGTATTAGAGATGGTAAAATTGTTGCCATTGGTAAGGGCGGTAATCCAGATAATATGGATAACATTGATTTTGTTGTAGGTTCTAGCACCGAAGCTATTTCAGCCGAAGGGTTAATTGTAACTGCTGGCGGACTGGATTTACATGTCCATTATATTTCAGCAGATCTTCCTGAGTTTGGTTTGGATAATGGTATTACAACACTTTTTGGTGGTGGTACAGGACCGGCGGAAGGAACCAATTCGACAACTTGCACACCGGGGAAGTTTCACATTCATCGTATGCTTCAATCTGTAGACAATATGCCAGCTAACTTTGGTTTCTTAGCAAAAGGAAGCGGTGCTGTTCCAGAGGTTATTTCTGAGCAAATTGAAGCCGGTGCTGCTGGTATCAAAACTCACGAAGACTGGGGAGCAACTTATGCAGGGATTGATAATTCTCTGAAAGTAGCTGACAAGTATGATGTTTCCTTTGCTGTTCATACGGACTCCTTAAATGAAGGTGGTTTCATGGAAAATACTTTGTCTTCTTTCCAAGGTCGCACTGTTCATACCTTTCATACAGAAGGAGCCGGTGGAGGACATGCTCCAGATATTATGATTGCTGTTGGTAAAGATAATATTTTGCCATCATCAACCAATCCAACCAATCCTTACACAACAAATGCTATCGGTGAACTGCTTGACATGGTTATGGTTTGTCACCACTTAGATCCTAAAATCCCAGAAGATGTTTCTTTTGCAGAATCTCGCGTACGTAAACAAACGGTAGCGGCAGAAGATGTTTTGCATGATATGGGGGCTATTAGTGTGATGACTTCAGATGCTATGGCTATGGGACGTATTGGTGAAGTAGCTATGCGGTGTTGGCAGTTGGCTGATAAGATGAAAACACAAAGAGGTCCTTTAGAAGGAGATTCAGATTATAATGACAATAATCGGATTAAACGTTATGTTGCCAAATATACCATCAATCCTGCCATTGTAAACGGGGTATCAGATTATATTGGTTCTGTTGAGGTTGGAAAATATGCCGATCTTGTTATTTGGGAACCAGATAAGTTTGGGGCAAAGCCTAAATTGGTGTTGAAATGCGGTATGTTAACTTATGGTGTCATGGGAGATGCAGGATCTAGTCTGCCAACGCCTCAACCACGCCTTATGCGGAAACTCTATGGCGCTTATGGTAAAGCTGTCCATGAAACCAATATTACCTTTGTGTCGCAATATGCTTATGATCATGGTATTAAAGAAGAAATTGGACTTGATAAAATTGTTTTACCAGTGCATAATACACGCAATATCACCAAACGTGATATGAAGTTGAACGATTATACACCTAAGACGATTGTTGTTGATCCATTGACTTTTGATGTTACCATTGATGGCGAAGTGGTCACTTGTGACCCTGTTGAAACGACATCTTTATCGCAACGTTACTTCTTGTTTTAAGATAGTGACTCTTGATAAGAGGCTGAGAGAATTGATTTCGACCTCTTTTCTATTTTTTAACTAAAGTGAGGAATGTATGATTTTTACAAAAGTAGATGCACTGGTCAAAGATTTAGACGTGGATAAATATCATATTAAGACAGTGACTTTGTCAAGTGATGATTTAAATAAAAAAATTATTCGTGTTAAAAGCGATCACGGAAATGAATTTGGGATTCGTCTGGATGAAGGCGAGAAGTTACAGAATGGTTCCGCTTTTTTCATTGACGATCACCATGTTTTGGCTATTGGTGTCGAATCTCAAGATTTGATTGTCATTTCACCAAAAGATATGGATGAGATGGGAATTACTGCTCATATTTTGGGAAATACCCATAAACCAATTGAGGTTAAAAATGCTAAGATTTATTTGGAAGTAGACCCAGTGGTGGAACAAGTACTGACTCAAAAGGATATTGCTTATACGATTGAAGAAGTTGTTCTTGATAAACCGCTTCGTCACGTTAATTTGACTGCCCATGAACATTAAAACATTATCTAATATAAGGACCAGTGATTTTTTAGAAATAGTTCAGGTTTGTGATTCGACTTTTCCTATTGGAACCTTCAATCATTCATTTGGCATGGAAAATTACCTGAGAGAAGAGAAGATTCATGATGCCAAAGGTTTTGAAATGTGGCAGGATACCTATCTTAAAACACAGTTTAAATATGGTGAAGGTCTGGTTATTGAATTGATTTATCGTGCTTTAAAAGAAGGACATTTAGAATTGGTTTGGGAATACGACAGTATTCTCACCATGTCCTCTCAGGCGCGTGAAACTCGTGATGGAACTAAAATGATTGCCAAGCAGATGCTCAAACTCATTCAACATTTGCATGAGATAGACTTATTGGCAGACTATCAAAGGCGTATTCGTCAGGGCAAGAGTTATGGCAATCCCGGGATTGTCTTTGCTCTGTACACTTATTTCAAGGGGTTGAATGCTCAAGAAGCTTTGATGTTATACGGCTATAGCATCGTTTCAACTATGGTTCAAAATGCTGTACGTGCAATACCGCTTGGTCAGATTGCAGGTCAGGATATATTAAAAAATACCTTTCCAATTTTGGAAACATTGTATCAGGAAATTAGTACTTGTGATGCTTCTTTGTTGGGCGTAAATACTCCTGGAATAGAGTTATCGCAGGTCAAGCATGAAACACAGATTTTTAGGCTTTTCATGTCTTAGAAAAGAGGAATGAATATGGCAAAACGTACAGTTGTTATTGGGATTGGCGGACCTGTCGGTTCAGGCAAGACTTTGTTAGTAGAACGTTTAACCCGCCGAATGTCGGATTTAAACTTGGCTGTTATTACAAATGATATTTATACCAAAGAAGATGCCCTCTTTTTGGCTAAAAACTCTAATCTTGGTGAAGATAGGATTATTGGTGTCGAGACTGGCGGCTGTCCTCACACGGCTATTCGTGAGGATGCTTCTATGAATTTTGAAGCCATTGAAACGCTGCAAGAACGTTTTAATCATGATTTAGATGTTATCTTTTTAGAAAGCGGCGGTGATAACTTGGCAGCGACTTTCAGTCCAGATTTAGTCGATTTCACAATTTACATCATTGATGTCGCCCAAGGAGAAAAAATTCCGCGTAAAGCGGGCCAGGGAATGATTAAGAGTGATCTCTTCCTCATTAATAAAACAGATCTTGCTCCTTATGTTGGAGCTAATCTCGATCGTATGCGGGAAGATACTCTGCATTTTCGTCAAGAAGATAGCTTCGTTTTTACTAATTTAAATAATGCAGAAAATGTTAAAGAAGTTGAAAATTGGGTGCGTAAGCATTTTCTCTTAGAGGGTTTATAAAATGACTGAGCAATATGATGGTCTTGTCCATCTAGGTTTTTTAGAACGAAATGGACGGACGATTACTCATAAAAAGTTTTACGAAGGCAATTCGCGAGTTTCGGCAGATACGTCGCAGAAACAGTCTCTTATCCCTTATTATTTCTTAATTAATATGGGTGGCGGCTTTCTTGAAGGCGAAAATTACCTAATAATTCTTGATTTAGGGAATAAAGCACAAGCCTTGGTAACAACTCAGGCGCCCACTTATGTCTTTAAGTGTGAAAAATTTGGCGGCTTAACACAGCAGACAACTCAAGCAACTTTACAAGAAGGCTCTTATTTGGAGTATTTGGCAGATGAAATTATTCCCTATGTCAACTCTCGCTACTTTCAGAAAAATCAATTTTATCTCAATAAGGGAGCAGAACTGATTTATTCGGATGGAATAACGGCCGGTTGGTCGGGAGATGAAAGCTTTTTCCCTTATGATTATTTTCATTCACTAACACAAATTTATCAAGATGGAAAGCTGATTTTTCACGATAATATGCTGTTAGAACCCAAGAAAGAAGATATGACGCAGCTGGGTTATTTTGAAGGTTATACTAATTACAATAATTTGGTGATTGTTTCAGATAAGATTGATAGCGTTTTTGTTGCTGGCCTTCGGAAATATTTGGAAAAAGAATCCTTTGTTTCTGAATTTGGAATTTCGGAATTATCTGCTTCTGGGATAGCTGTTAAAATTCTTGGCTATAAGGGTGAAGAGAACAGAAAAATAATGATGGCTTGTGTCAATTATTTTAGAAGGAACATCAAAAATCTGCCAGAATTGAATTTACGCAAAAATGATAGGAGACGCTGATTATGCATATTCCAGAGAATTACTTAAGCCCAGCCACTTGTGCGGCCATGGGAGCCATTATGCTTCCAGTTTGGTACAGGGCGGTAAAACAGGTTGAAATAAAAGTTAAGGAGGACAAGGAGATAGTTCCTATGCTGGGGATTACAACCTCACTGTCCTTTCTCATTATGATGTTTAATTTACCGGCTCCCGGCGGTACAACAGCTCATGCGGTAGGTGCTGTTTTGATTGCCATTTTAATGGATCCTTGGACCGCTACTCTCTCAATAAGTGTGGCTCTGTCAATGCAGGCCTTCCTTTTTGGAGATGGCGGTATTCTAGCACTAGCGGCTAACTGTTTTACAATGGCTTTTCTCATGCCTTTTACAGGATATGGCATTTATAAACTGATTACCTACAAAGGAAAGCATCAAGCACTAGGTGCCTTCTTAGGAGGTTACCTAGGAATTAATGTAGCTGCTTTGGCAGTGGCTGTTTTATTGGGTATTCAACCTCTTTTGTTCAAGGACAGCAACGGCAATCCTCTTTATAATCCTTATCCCCTAGCAGTGACTGTTTCGGCCATGGGGTTGACTCACCTTTTGATTGGATTTGTTGAAGGCTTTTTTACCATGGGAGTCTGCCAATTTGTTCACAAGCTGCAAGAGGGTGAGATGAAGTCAGCACTTTCAAATAAAAGTCGAAAAGATTCAAAAATTAGCTATTTGCTGATTTTAATTGCTGCCATGATTAGTTTGACGCCACTGGGATTGTTAGCGACAGGCGATGCTTTTGCTGAATGGGACTTAAAAAGTTTGGTAGAGAACTTATCTCAGTATCATCTTCATCAAGCAGCTCCAGCTGGTATGGCTAAAGGTTGGTCTTTCAGCGCTTTATTGTCTGACTATCGTATTTCAGGCCTTCCTGAAGTAATTGGTTATATTCTTTGTGCCTTGAGCGCTGTACTAATTTTCTTTATTATTTATCGTATTATTTTTCATAGAAAGATGGTGAAATGAAACTTCCTAATTGGTTATCAGAAGATAAAAGCATAGCTGTACATAGTGGCAGAGAACATTTCTTAATTCGCAATCGGGGAGTCTTAGCTGCGGTTTTACGAACATTTAGAAATAAACCTGTTTTGATGGTGACTTCTTTTTTGCATCCTGTCTCTTGGCTCTTAATTCTCTTTATCTTCTTATTAACAATTAGTCTGTTTGATAATATTCTTTTTTTCTGGATTTTGGCGCTTCTGCTGGGTACTTTTGTGGCAGTGCTGCCCTATGACAGCATGATGGCTATTTTGAAGAAAACCTTTTTCTTATTAATCCCTCCCCTGATTCTGTATTTACCGGCTGTTTTTTGGGGAAGAGCAACATTTGTTTTCTTGCTGAGAATGCCTTTGATTCTTTTTTTGGTTGCTAGCTATTCAGAATTAATGACGATGACGGATCTATTAGCAGCCTTGAAAAAATTACGTTTTCCAGATCTGGTTTTGCTACAATTGGATATTACTGTTAAGTATATTTATATCTTTGGACAAATGCTTGTAGCTATTTTAAAAGCTATTGAAGCGAGAGCTGTTGGCAGGTATCTGAAATTTCAAGTAGGCAGTAATATCTGGGGTATGCTGTATATTAAGGCTGTTGAGTATGGTAAGGAGCTGCAACATGCCATGGAAGCGCGTTGCTTTACAGGAGAATATTATGATAGTAAGAGGCGACTGCTTCTAGTGGATTATGCCGTTATTGTTATTTGTCTTTTGCTTTCAGTTTTGATTATTTTAGAGGGATAACTATGTATAATATTGAAGATGTGATGTGTGCATATGATAATCACATTGTTTTCGAACATTTAACAGTTAATATTAAAAAAGGTCAGTATTTGATTTTAATGGGTGAAAATGGTAGAGGAAAATCAACTTTTATCAATCTGATAGCAGGCTTTATTGCACCACTTTCAGGTAAGCTATCCTTTGACAGTCAAGATTTATCACAGCTTTTAAAACATAACAAAACAAAACGTCAATTTTATGCACGTTTAGGAATTCTTTTTCAAGATGTCGATGTTCAGCTGTTTAATCGTACGGTTTATGACGAAGTGGCTTTTTCTCTTCGTCAGTTAGAGGTGACAGAAGAAGTGATTGAGCAGCGCGTAATGGATGTTTTAGAGCTCTTTCATATTACTCATCTAAAAGACAGGGTTCCTTATCAGTTATCTGGCGGTGAAAAGAAGAAGGTTGCTTTTGCAAGCATTATGGTGATTAATCCTGATGTTTATATCCTAGATGAACCCTTTAATAATTTAGCAAAGGAAGCTGATTATCTTTTAAAAGAGGTTCTGCATGAACTGCATATTTTTGGAAAAACCATCATCATGTCGTCACACCACTTCAAGCATGTCAATCATGAAGAAGCGGATATTCTGCTCTTTGAAGATAAGAGAGTACGATATTTTACTGCGGATCAGGTCAAAGCAGATCAGGCGATTCAAGATATTTTAGCAAAGTATTAAGGCTTTTGATATTGATTCATTAAAAATATAATCTGCCTTATATCACCCCGCATGGTTTCCGTCATACTCATTGCAGTTTACTTTTCGAAGCGGGGGCAAGTATAAAAGAAGTACAGGAGCGATTAGGGCATGAGGATATAAAAACAACGATGAATATATACACCCATGTTACTGATAATGTAAAAGAAAAAACGGCGGAGAAATTTGCTCAATTTTTAGGAATTTAACCCTATCCGTTACTTTTTCCGTTACTTTTATAATAAAAAAACCATTCCTAACGAATAGGAATGGTTTAAAATCAACATTTTCAGCAATTTCAAAGCGCTGATTATTTGAGACCGTATTTCTTGTTGAAGCGGTCCACACGTCCGTCTGCTTGAGTGAATTTTTGACGACCAGTGTAGAATGGGTGTGAATCTGATGAAATTTCCACACGGATAAGTGGGTAAGTTTCACCTTCGAATTCTACAGTTTCTTTAGAAGACTTAGTTGATCCGCTAAGGAATTTGTAACCAGTAGTTGTGTCCATGAATACTACTGGACGGTATTCTGGGTGGATATTTTGTTTCATTGTTAAAAGATTTCCTTTCTGCCATGGCGCTTTTCCGCACCATAGTTATTTTAACTTCTTTAGTTTATCAAATAAACCAATTTTTGTACAAGACTTTTGTGCAAAATAATTGAATTGAAATGTAATTGTTATAAAGTCTAGTCTGGTAAGGTTCAATCGTGTTTTTACTCAGCTAGTAAATCTTTGATTTCTTGGTAGATTTGTTCGTTTTCTTTTAAGCTGTAAGAATTGGCTCCGCTGGCAAGAGGGTGGCCTCCGCCGTCATGACGTTTGGCAATTTCGTTGATGACTTTTGTTTTACTGCGCAAGCGGACACGATAGTTTCCGTCTGCTTGTTCGACAAAGATTGCCCATGATTGGACGCAATCAATGCGACCTGGTGCCCCAACGATAGCAGATGTTTCAGCTTCTGTGACATTGTATTTTTTCATGGTTTCTTGCGTCAAGATAACACGCGCAGCCCCATTGTCATCAACTTCTAAGTTATCGTAAACAAAGCCTTGAAGTTTAGCAATTTTAAATGAAATAGAATCCATTTGTCGAGCAAGACTTGAAAAATCGAAGTCATATTCGCGAAGTTTACTTGCAATCATGAATGTTTTGCTGCTTGTGGCTGGGTAAAGGAAACGTCCAGTGTCTCCGACAATACCTGAGTAAAGCAATCGGGCAGCTTCGCTAGAAAGGGCTAAGCCAGTAGAGAAAGCAAAGTCAGAGATGATTTCGCTGGCACTTGAGGCGTTCGTATTGACGTACAAGAGGTCACCATAAACATCTTCGTTAGGGTGGTGGTCAATCTTAATGAGGCAATCGCCTTTTGTGTAGCGCTCATCGTCGATACGTGGAGTGTTTGCTGTGTCAGTGACAATGACCAGAGCCCCATCGTAATCGCTATCAGACACTTTATCCATTGTCGTAATCCATGCAAGAGTTGGCTCATCAAAACCAGTTGCCAAAACTTTTTTAGCTGGGAAATTATGCTTAATGAGTTCACGCAAACCAGCTTGGCTACCTAGAGCATCTGGGTCAGGTCTTTGGTGACGGTGAATGATAATAGTATCGTAAGCTTTAATTTTTTCTAAAATTTCTTCAAATGTATTCATATCTAAATTCCTTTGTAAGCTAGAGATTTACCCTATTATAGCATGAAATGACCGCGAGGTGGTAATGAGGATTTTTGAAATAAATCAAAGGTTTTTTTAAATTTTTAGAAGTAAAGTGCTAGAATAATATATGTAAACGTTTTCTAAAAAACAAAAAATCATAAGGAGGCTATGCTCATGTCAGTATTTTATGTTCCATCTCAAAACCTTATTGGTCGCGGAGTGGTTAAAGAAATCGGAAGTCATATTAAAGAATTAGGCTACAAAAAGGCTCTTTTGGTAACAGATCATTTTATTGCTGGAAGTGATATTTTACCTAAAGTAACGGCACCACTTGATGCAGAAAATATTGATTATGTTGTTTATAGCGATGTTGATCCAAATCCAACAGTCAAAAATGTCGAAGAAGGTCTAGCTGCTTTGAAAGAAAATGCTTGTGACTTTATCATCTCACTTGGAGGTGGTTCACCACAAGATGCTGCTAGTTGTATTTCAATTTTGGCAACAAATGGTGGTCGTCCGCAAGACTACGAAGGTGTTAAAAAATCATCTAAAAAAGGTCTTCCTGTTGTAGCCATTAATACGACTGCAGGAACATCAGCTGAAATTACAATCAACTACGTCATCACAGATGAAGAACGCAAAGTTAAAATGGTTATGGTTGATAAAAATAGCTTAGCCTTGATATCAGTTAATGACCCAGAACTTATGGTTTCAATGCCTAAGTCATTAACTGCAGCAACTGGTATGGATGCATTAACTCACGCTATCGAAGCATTGGTAACACCAGGTGCTTATGCTGCAACGAAAAAACTTTCAGTTGGTGCGATTGAGTTAATCAAAGAATTTTTGCCACGAGCTGTTGAAAATGGTGAAGATTTGGAAGCGCGTGAAGCTATGGTCAATGCTATTTTCTTAGGTGGTATGGCATTTAATAATGCAGGACTTGGTTACGTGCATGCGATGGCTCACCAACTTGGTGCTGTTTATCATTTGCCACAGGGTGTCTGCTGTGCGATGATCTTACCAATTGTAGAACGTGAAAATGCCAAACACGTTCCAGCAGCTTTCCGAGATGTGGCTAAAGGACTAGGACTTCATACAGAAGATAAAAGTGACCAAGAATGTGCTGATTATGCTATTGCAGAAATCGAAAAATTGTCAGCAACCGTTGGTATTCCTAAGAAATTGACAGAACTTGATATTAAGGAAGAAGAATTCGACTTCGAATTTCTTTCTAAAAACGCTTTGCTTGATGCTTACGCACCAGGCAATCCTTTTATGCCAACATTGGAAGAAACAATCGCTCTTTACAAACAGCTATTTTAAGCTAAAACTTGGATAAGTTGCAGGAAAAATCCTGTGACTTATTTTTTAAGAAAAATTTCTTTGCAAAACAAAAAGAATGTGTTAAGATAGTACCTAAAAAATTTAATTAGAGGAGGCTAACTTGGATACAACAACGTTAAAAGACTTGGCAAAGACAGAATTACATTGTCACTTGGATGGTTCCATCTCATTGGAGACAATTCGTCAATTAGCAGATATGGCAGATATTGCTGTTCCAGCAGCAGATGAAGATTTGAAAGACTTAGTTACCGCACCTGCTGAGGCAGAATCTTTGATGGATTATTTAAAAGCATTTGATTTTGTCCGTCCGCTTTTGCAGACGAAAGAAGCTCTTCATTTGGCTGCTTATGATGTTGCTAGACAAGCTGCGCAGGAAAATGTGATTTATGCTGAAATTCGCTTTGCGCCTGAATTTTCAATGGACCAAGGCTTATCAGCTTCTGAAACCGTTGAAGCTGTACTTTCAGGTCTTAAAAAGGCAGAAGCAGATTTTGGCATTGTGGCTAAGGTTCTTGTCTGTGGCATGAAACAATCGCCTGCACATGTGACACGTGATATTTTTGACCATGTTATCCAGTTAGCTGACAAAGGATTAGCTGGTTTTGATTTTGCAGGAAATGAACTAGATTTTCCACCTGCAGAATTAGAGGCTATTATCAAGCACACTCAGGAGTTAGGACTTCCTTTGACATTTCACGCTGGTGAGTGTGGTTGCGCTCAGTATATTGCAGATGCTATCGCCCTTGATATCAAGCGCCTTGGTCATACCACAGCTATTTATGACCAACCTGAATTGATTCAAGAATTTGTCAAAAAAGGTGTGACAGCTGAGTTATGCTTGACAAGTAATCTCCAAACCAAAGCTGCGAAATCTTTGGAAGAATTTTCTTTTCTTGCCTTGAAAAATGCTGGTGCTAAGATTACCATTAACACTGATAACCGTACGGTTTCTGATACTAACTTAACAAGAGAATACACACTCTTTGTCAAATACTTTGGTGTTGGTATAGATGATTTCCTAACATTTAATAAAAATGCTATCCAAGCATCCTTTACAACAGAAGCCCAAAAAGCTGATTTATTATCGAAAATTGACAATCTATATAAAACATTTCTGTAAAAATATGCTACAATAGTGGTAATTTATGTTTGGAGGGAACTATGGCTTTAGTTAAGATTGTCTATGCCAGCATGACAGGAAATACTGAAGAAATTGCTGACATTGTTGGAAATAAGTTCGAAGAACTTGGACACACTGTCGAAGTAGACGAATGTACAACAGTTGATGCAGCTGATTTTGAAGATGCTGATGTTGCGATTGTTGCATCATACACATACGGTGATGGTGAATTGCCAGATGAAATCGTTGATTTTTACGAAGATCTTGCAGATGTTGATTTGACAGATAAAATCTTCGGTGTTGTTGGATCTGGTGATACTTTCTACGATTACTTCTGTAAAGCAGTTGACGAATTTGAAGCACAATTTGCCTTGACTGGTGCAACAAAAGGTGCGGATTCAGTTAAAGTTGACTTAGCTGCAGAAGATGAAGATATTGCAAATCTAGAAGCTTTCGCAGAAACTATTTCTGAAAAAGTAAACTAAATAAGAAACTGAGGTTGGAGTGTGCTCCAATCTCTTTTTTCTCTTCTTTTCATAAAGAATTTTTTATAAAGTGAGGTGTCATTATGACTAAAAATAGAGATTACGATTATGGTTTTCACGATGATCTTACTCCGACTTATTCGACGGGTAAGGGGTTAACAGAAAAAATCGTGCGAAATATATCTGCTTACAAGCATGAACCTAAATGGATGCTTGATTATCGTTTGAAGAGCTTGGAGTTGTTTTATAAACTTCCTATGCCAGATTTTGGACCAGATTTATCTGGAATTGAATTTGATGATGTCATTTATTTTCAAAAGCTAGCAGATAAGAAGGTTAATGACTGGGATGATGTTCCAGATAAGATTAAAGAAACTTTTGAGCGTTTAGGGATTCCACAAGCAGAGCGAGACTACCTTTCTGGTGCTGTAGCTCAGTACGAGTCTGAAGTGGTTTATCATAATATGAAAGAAGAGTTCCAAAAACAAGGAATTATTTTCACTGATACTGATAGGCTTTGCAAGAATATCCTGAACTATTTAAAGAGTATTTTGGGAAAATTGTTTCAAACAGTGAACACAAATTTGCAGCTCTAAATGGTGCTGTTTGGTCAGGTGGAACTTTTATTTACGTGCCAAAGGGCGTGCAGTGTGATATTCCAGTACAGACTTATTTTCGTATTAATGGTGAAAATGCAGGACAATTTGAACGTAGTTTGATTATTATCGACGAAGGAGCTTCAATTCAATACATTGAAGGTTGCACCGCTCCCAATTACACAACCAATAGTCTTCACGCAGCAACGGTAGAAATTATTGTCAAACGTGATGCTAGTTTTCGTTACACGACCATGCAAAATTGGTCTGATAATGTCTACAACCTAGTAACTGAACGTGGTAAGGTCGAAGAAAACGGCATGTTAGAATGGATTGATGGTAACCTCGGAAGTAAGGTCAATATGAAATATCCATGTTCGATTTTAGACGGTCCACACGCCAAAACGTCAGTGCTTTCCATGGCATTTGCCAATTATGGTCAACACCTAGATGCTGGCTGTAAAGTTTATCACAATGCTCCACATACCTCATCAACCTTGATTTCAAAATCAGTAGCTAAGGATGGTGGCAAGACAGACTATCGTGGTTCAGTTTACTTTGGCAAGCATAGTGAAGGCTCAAAATCACACATTGAATGTGATACGATTTTAATGGATGATTTATCAAGTTCAGATACTATCCCATTTAATGAAATTCATAACTCAAATGTATCTTTGAAACACGAAGCTAAGGTTTCAAAAGTTTCTGAGGAACAACTCTATTACATGATGAGTCGAGGAATTTCTGAAGAAGAAGCAACAGCCATGATTGTTAATGGCTTTATGGAGCCGATTACCAAAGAACTTCCTATGGAATATGCCGTTGAAATGAATAGTTTGATTACTATGAGTATGGAAGGTTCTGTTGGATAAATGTTTAAAAATTCTAAAAAATAATCTTTTTATCTCTTGAGTCTTCTTGTCAAGCTATAAACTTTTCTTTATAATGGAAATGATATGAAAAAACATGAGTACAAATATGGTCAGCTATGCAAGTTATTAGTAATTCTTGGTTTGTTTAGTATTTGTGGCTATTTTATGATTTATGTCATCAGGCACTGGCAATTGATCGTTTCTTTTTGGCAATCTAGCTCAAAGACAGCTTTGACACAGTTTTTGATGCAGTTACGAACAAAAAATCTGCTGAATATCACTATTTTGCTATTTTTGACAGCTCTGACAGCAGTCATTCCTTTTATGTCGAATGCAATTTTTGCTATCTTTAATGGCTTGATTTACGGACCTGCTATTGGATTTTTGATGAATCTCTCAGCAAATGTTCTTGGAAATTTTCTCTTTGTCAGAGTTCTGGAAATGATTGATTTGAAGGACAATGATAGCAAGTTGAAGAAACATTTTGCAGGATTTAAAAATGTCATCAATGTTGTTGAAAATCAAGAACTAGGCATTATGCTAGGTTACATGATTCCTGTGATTCCAACCCTGCTGATCAATTATCAAGTGGCAAAAATCAAATTGCCTTGGCGCAGATGGGTTCTCTACGTTACAATCGGAGTATTGCCGAGTAGTTTATTGTATGCCTTAGGTGGTGATGCGGTCGTCGCGGGAAATTTAAGACTGATTATTGTACTGCTTGTTATTTTTATTGCCATCAGCTTATTGGGAACTTATATCAAACGAAAAAAGAATAAGTCATTTTTATAGTAGAAATTCAAAAAAAGATAAGGATAGAGAAAAAATGTCAGTAAAAGATTTGGATGTTATCCGTCAAGAAATTGATCAAGTGGATCAGGAATTAGTAGTACTTCTTGAAAAACGCATGACCTTGGTGAATCAAGTAGCAGCATATAAAAAAGCTACTGGAAAAGCTATTTTAGATACCAGTCGTGAAGATGCTGTCTTAAAAAAAGTTGCTAGTCGTGTTCAAAATAAAGCTTTTGAGGCAACATTAGTTGATACTTTTGCGGATATTATAAAAAATTCTCGCGATTATCAAGCTAAACAATTAAAGGCTGATTTAGATTAAGAAGGTAGCTCTAATGATTAAAAAGTTAAAAGATAACCAAGATTATTCTTATGGTGTCCTCTTAAAATTTATCGGCGCAAGTTTTCTTATTGGAATTTTAATAGGCTGTGTCGATACTGTATTTGGTCGCGTCTTGTTAATGCTTAGTGCTTTTCGAACAGAAAACTTCAATTATGTGATTCCATTTTTGGGACTAATTGGGCTTGTTATTGTTTTTCTTTATCAAAAAGCGGACAGTCGAGCTAGCAAAGGAATGGGTCTACTTTTTGCGGTGAGTCAAGGAGATGAAAAGAAAATTCCCTTGGTCATGTTACCTTTGGTAACTGTAGCAACTTGGCTAACTCATCTTTTTGGAGGAAGTGCTGGTCGTGAAGGTGTTGCTGTCCAACTTGGGGCGACGATTTCACATGCTTTTAGCAAGTTTTTCTCTTTTGAAAATAGCTCCCGCTTGTTTCTTGTAACGGGTATGGCAGCTGGTTTTGCTGGTTTGTTTCAAACCCCTTTAGCGGCTGTCTTTTTTGGACTTGAGATATTAGTTCTTGGAAAATTGCAATTACCAGCTCTTTTACCAATGACAATTGCTTCATTTGTGGCAAGTGCAACATCGCACGCATTAGGATTAGAGAAATTTGCCCACTTTGTCAATGTTTCACTAACTTTTAATGCTTGGCTGTTTTGCAAACTTGCTTTGCTAGGACTTATTTTTGGACTAGTCGGCAATGCCTTTGCTGCTTTACTTGCCTATGCTAAGCAAAAAGCCAAAGAAGTTATGGATAATCCCTACTATCGAATTTTGTTTGGTGGGATTGTGCTTAGTCTTCTTTTCTTGATGTTGTATCATGGACGTTATTCAGGCCTTGGAACTAATCTGATTGATGCTAGTTTTTCTGGCAAAGTCATCTACTTTTATGATTGGTTATTGAAACTAGTTTTGACTGTGGCAACTTTGGCAATTGGTTTTCAAGGTGGTGAAGTCACACCACTCTTTGCCATCGGTGCATCACTCGGTGTTGTTTTAGCAAAGGTCTTTGGTTTACCAGTTGAATTCGTCGCCGCAGCTGGCTACATCAGTGTTTTCGGAAGTGCTACAAATACGCTTTTGGCTCCAATCTTTATTGGTGGAGAAGTCTTTGGTTTTGCAAATTTACCATATTTTGCTTTGGTTATGATTTTTGCTTACAGTCTTAATCGAAACCATTCTATTTACACAGGACAAGAAGTTCTAGCCTTCTAGAAAAAAGCTCAAAAAAGTCAGGCATTTTGCTTTACAGCTATAGGTATTTTTGGTAAAATTTGAAGAGTGTGTAATGGACGCACTAAAATACAGCTAATCCGCTGGGACAAGCACCTAATGATTAGTAAGATAGGAGAATAATTAAATGAATCCATTAATTCAAAGCTTGACTGAAGGTCAACTACGTACTGACATCCCTGTATTCCAACCTGGTGATACTGTTCGTGTTCACGCAAAAGTTGTTGAAGGAAACCGTGAACGTATCCAAATTTTCGAAGGTGTGGTAATTTCACGTAAAGGTCAAGGGATCTCAGAAATGTACACAGTTCGTAAAATTTCTAGTGGTATCGGTGTTGAACGTACATTCCCAGTTCACACTCCACGTGTAGAAAAAATCGAAGTTGTTCGTCACGGTAAAGTACGTCGTGCTAAACTTTACTACTTGCGTGCATTACAAGGTAAAGCTGCTCGTATTAAAGAAATCCGTCGTTAATTTTGACGATAAAGATTCGATAATAAAAATCTGTCCTTGCGACAGATTTTTTCATAGCTCCCCTTAGTTCAATGGATATAACAACTCCCTCCTAAGGAGTAGTTGCTGGTTCGATTCCGGCAGGGGAGAGAAGAGGCGAGTTTATTTAGGTCGTTCAGACTGAGCTAAATTGACTTGCTTGACCGGTAAAAGACTGATCCTAATAGGGTTCAGTTTTTTTAGTTTTCTTGAAAATGTACAGGAAAATTCCTGAAAAATGCAACTTAATTTTTTCTGAAAAATTCTCGTATTTTCACCAGGTTTTTTCCTCAATTCTAATTAAAAAATGATATAATATTTTTTGACTAGAAACGAAGGAAGTAAGATGGCAAGAAAAAAATATTCTATTGATAGTCGAATCGACTATTCTGTAATTTTACCTGTTTTTTTTCTTTTGCTAATTGGTTTGGTAGCCGTTTATATTGCAACGTCAAATGACTATCCTGGAACAATTACAAAAGTAATGACACAACAAGGTGTTTGGATCTTTTTAGGGTGTGTAGTTGCCTTTGTTGTTATGCTCTTTAGTACTGAATTTTTATGGAAAGTCACCCCTTATTTGTATGCCTTGGGCCTGGCTTTGATGATTTTACCTTTGATTTTTTATAGTCCAGAATTGGTAGAATCAACCGGTGCCAAAAACTGGGTAACCATTGGGTCAGTAACCTTATTTCAACCTTCCGAATTCATGAAGGTCTCTTACATTTTGATGCTAGCTCGAGCATCGATTTGGTTTAGACACAAAGTACCAGAAGATAATTTAAAAAACGATTGTAAGCTTCTTGGAATCTTTGCTTTGATTACCTTGCCGGTCATGGTGTTATTAGGTTTGCAAAAAGACCTTGGGACAGCCATGGTATTCTCTGCTATTCTAGCAGGTTTGATTTTATTGTCAGGAATTTCTTGGTGGATTATCTTGCCTGTTGTAATTGCGGTAGCATTGATTATTGGAGGTTTTCTAGCCCTTTTTCTATCACCGCATGGCAAAGATATCTTCTATGGCTTGGGAATGGATACCTATCAAATTAACCGTATTTCAGCTTGGTTAGATCCATTTTCATACGCTAAATCAATTGCTTACCAACAAACTCAAGGTATGATTTCAATTGGTAGCGGTGGGCTTAGTGGTAAAGGTTTTAATGTTATTGACCTTGCTGTTCCAGTTCGTGAAAGTGACATGATTTTCACAGTTATTGCTGAAGATTTTGGATTTGTTGGCTGTGCTGTTGTCATGACCTTGTATCTTGTTTTGATTTATCGCATGATTCGTGTGACTTTTGAGTCAAACAACCGATTCTACACTTACATTTCAACTGGATTTATCATGATGATTTTGTTCCATATTTTTGAAAATATTGGTGCTGCTGTTGGGATCTTACCTTTGACTGGTATTCCATTGCCATTCATCTCACAGGGTGGTTCATCATTGATTACTAACTTGATTTGTGTTGGTTTGATTCTCTCAATGAGTTATCAAAATAATTTGCACCATGAGCAAGAAGTTGAAGAACATTTCAGACGAAGTGAACGTTATTAAAAAAGGTTTTGGAAAATTCTTCCAAGCCTTTTTTATTGGCTAAAAAGTTATTTTTCCAGTCAAAAAATAATTTGAAAATTTTGTTCTCTGGTGTTGGAAATTGATGAGGTAGAGACTATAAAAAAATGTAAAAATGTGATATAATATTGGTTATGAATTACCATGATTATATCTGGGATTTGGGTGGCACTTTACTCGATAATTACGAAATGTCCACTCAGGCTTTTGTGAAAACTTTAGCTGATTTTGGCTGTCAAGCATCGCATGATGATGTCTATGAAAAGCTGAAGGAATCAACAGATGCCGCTATTAACAAATTTATCCCAAACCAACCACAATTTTTGAAAGCATATAAAGCATTAGAAGCCGATTATTTGAAAACACCGGTTCTTTTTACAGGCGCCAGCGAGGTTTTGCAGGTAATTGTGGCTAGCGGTGGGAGAAATTTCTTGGTTTCTCATCGAAATAAACAAGTCCTTGATATTTTAGAAAAAACAAAGGTACTTCCTTATTTCACTGAAGTCGTGACATCAGAAAGCGGCTTTGCTCGTAAACCAAGTCCAGAGTCAATGTTATACCTCAAAGAAAAGTATAAGATTGATAATGCTTTGGTTATTGGAGATCGTGAAATTGATAAAGAAGCTGGTCAGGCTGCTGGCTTTGATACCTTGTTAGTTGATGAAAAAAATCCTTATTGGAGATAGTGAAGTAAATGACGGAAGAAAATAAAAATTTAGCAGAATTAGCGAAAGAGTACGACGCCAGTCAGATTCAGGTCCTAGAGGGACTTGAAGCTGTACGCATGCGCCCAGGAATGTATATCGGTTCAACCTCAAAAGAAGGATTGCACCACTTAGTCTGGGAAATTGTCGATAACTCAATCGATGAGGCCTTGGCGGGATTTGCCACACACATTGAGGTTTTTATCGAGAAAGATAATTCTATTACAGTTGTCGATGATGGGCGTGGTATTCCTGTCGATATTCAAGAAAAAACAGGACGTCCAGCTGTTGAAACGGTCTTTACAGTATTGCACGCCGGTGGTAAATTCGGTGGCGGCGGTTATAAAGTATCAGGTGGTCTCCACGGGGTAGGTTCATCTGTTGTTAACGCCCTTTCAACACAATTGGATGTGTCTGTTTATCGTGATGGTAAAATTCATTACCAAGAATACCGTCGTGGTCATGTTGTTGATGATTTGAAAGTTATTGGTGATACAGATCGTCACGGTACAACCGTTCACTTCACTCCAGACGGTGAAATCTTTACAGAAACAACAGTATTTGATTTTGATAAATTGGCTAAACGTATTCAAGAACTTGCTTTCTTGAACCGTGGTTTGCGCATCTCAATCACTGATAAACGTGAAGGTATTGAACAAGAGCAACATTATCACTACGAAGGTGGTATCTCAAGTTACGTTGAATTTATCAACGAAAACAAAGATGTTATCTTTGATAAACCTATTTACACTGATGGTGAAATGGATGGTATCTCAGTAGAAGTTGCTATGCAATATACAACTGGATACCACGAGACAGTGATGAGCTTTGCTAACAACATTCACACACACGAAGGTGGTACTCACGAACAAGGTTTCCGTACAGCATTGACACGTGTGATTAACGATTATGCTCGTCAAAATAAATTGCTTAAAGAAAAAGACGATAATCTAACTGGTGACGATGTTCGTGAAGGGTTGACAGCAGTTATCTCTGTTAAACATCCAAACCCACAATTTGAAGGGCAAACCAAAACAAAACTTGGTAACTCAGAAGTTGTCAAAATTACCAACCGTTTGTTTAGCGATGCTTTTGGACGTTTCTTGTTAGAAAATCCTCAAATTGCTAAGAAAATCGTTGAAAAAGGAATTCTTGCTTCTAAAGCGCGTATCGCTGCGAAACGTGCACGTGAGGTAACACGTAAGAAATCAGGTCTTGAAATTTCAAACTTGCCTGGTAAATTGGCAGACTGTTCTTCAAACGACGCGACAATGAATGAATTGTTCATCGTCGAAGGGGACTCTGCGGGTGGTTCTGCAAAATCAGGACGTGACCGCGAGCACCAAGCAATTCTACCAATTCGTGGTAAAATATTGAACGTTGAAAAAGCAAGTATGGATAAAATTCTTGCTAACGAAGAAATCCGTAGCTTATTTACAGCGATGGGAACAGGTTTTGGAGCTGATTTTGATGTGACCAAAGCTCGTTACCACAAACTAGTTATCATGACCGATGCCGATGTCGATGGAGCACACATTCGTACTCTGCTTCTGACATTGATTTACCGCTTCATGCGTCCGGTATTGGAAGCAGGATACGTATATATCGCACAACCACCAATTTACGGTGTTAAAGTTGGTAGTGAAATTAAAGAATACATCCAACCTGGTGCTAATCAGGAAGCTGAACTACAAGCAGCAATTGAGCGCTACAGCAATGGTCGTTCAAAACCATCTGTTCAACGTTACAAAGGACTTGGTGAAATGGATGATCACCAACTCTGGGCAACAACAATGGATCCAGAAAATCGTTTAATGGCACGTGTCTCTGTTGATGACGCTGCCGAAGCAGATAAGATTTTTGATATGCTTATGGGAGATAAGGTTGAACCACGTCGTGAGTTCATTGAAGAAAATGCGGTTTACAGTACGCTTGATATTTAATCGAATATTAACATAAAAATACTGCACACAATCTCTAAGTATGTTATAATCGTAATGTTATAGCTATTTTTTACGATAAAAAAGACAATTTATAAGGAGTTTTAAATGTCGAGCGGAATTATTTTACTGCTTGTAGCAATAGTTGTTTTAGTCATTATTGCTTATCTAGTTGGCGTCATCGTACGCAAACGAAATGATTCATTGATTGCAAGTTTGGAAGAAAGAAAGCAATTGTTATTTGGATTACCAGTCAATGAAGAAGTCGAAGCTGTTAAAAATCTTCATCTTATCGGGCAAAGTCAAACAACATTTCGTGAATGGAACCAAAAATGGGTTGACCTTTCATTAAATTCTTTCTCAGATATTGAAAATCATATTTTTGAAGCTGAAGCTCTTAACGATAGCTTCAAGTTTATCAGTGCGAAACATGAAATTGACAATGTTGAAAGCCAATTGAACTTGGTTGAAGAAGATATCAATGCAATTCGTGAAGCACTTGCTGTTTTGAAAGAACAAGAAGAAAAGAACAGTGCGCGTGTGAAGCATGCTTTGGACTTATATGAAACTCTTCAAGCTTCTATTTCAGAAAAAGAAGACAATTTTGGTTCAACAATGCCTGAGATTGAAAAACAATTGAAGAACATCGAAGCTGAGTTCTCTCAATTTGTAACACTTAACTCAACAGGTGACCCAGTTGAAGCCTCTGAAGTGCTTGATCGTGCTGAAGAACATACTATTGCACTTGGTCAAATTTCAGAACAAATTCCAGCAATCGTTGCTAAATTGGAAGATGATTTCCCAGATCAACTTGATGATTTGGAACAAGGTTACCGTCGTCTGCTTGAACAAAATTACCACTTCGCTGAAAAAGACATTGAAGCTCGTTTCCAAGAAGTGCGTGATGCAATCCGTGCTAATTCATCAGAACTTGTGACTTTGGATCTTGATCGTGCTCGTGATGAAAATGAACACATCCAAGAAAAAATCGATTCATTGTATGAATTGTTTGAACGTGAAATTGCTGCTCACAAGGCTGCGCTTAAAGACAGCAAAATTATTCCAGATTATTTGGCACACGCTAAAGCCAATAACGAGAAATTGGAACACGAAATCAAACGCTTGTCTCACAAGTATATCTTGAATGACAATGAAAACTTGAGCCTTCGTTCATTTACTAAAAACTTGGAAGAAATCGAACAAGAAACATTGCCAATTATTGAAGCTTTTGATAACCAAGACAAACCATTCTCTGAACTTCAATTGATTTTTGATCGCACATTGAAAACTCTTGATGCGGTTGAAGAAGGTCAAATGCAAGTCTTCGAACAAGTTAAAAATATTGAACAAATCGAAAGCGTTGCTCGTCAAAGCTTAGATCAATACATTAATCGTTTGCACTCAATCAAACGTTACATGGAAAAACGTAACTTGCCTGGAATTCCTCAAGATTTCTTGAGCGCATTCTTCACAACAAGTAAACAGTTGGAAGTTTTGATCGATGAGCTTAGCCGTGGACGTATTGATATTGAAGCAGTTTCTCGTTTGACAGATGTTGCTACTGCAGCAATTGCTAATCTTGAAGAAGCAACTTATCAAGTTGTTCAAAATGCAACATTGACTGAACAGTTGTTACAATACTCTAATCGTTACCGTAGCTTCGAGCCAAGTGTTCAAAGTAGCTTTGAACGTGCTTTGCATCTCTTTGAAGTAGATAACAATTATCAAGCATCATTTGATGAAATCTCATATGCACTTGAAACAGTTGAACCAGGTGTAACGGATCGTTTCGTATCATCATACGAAAAAACACGTGAACAAATTCGTTTCTAAGATGATATGTCATATAAGAAAAAGGTTTAGAAATTTTCTAAGCCTTTTTTTGTGCCTCATTTTCTGTATCTGGTTAAGTCTGCTTAAATTTTTTGGTATAATATAAAAAATTCTAAAAATTTAGCTTGATATTTTCAGAATTTTCTTGTAAAATAGCTTTAATATAAAAAGCGATGATAGAAAAAGCCTAAGACAACAGACAGAGAGTGCTTGGTGGTGAGAAAAGCATGCAATCCTTAGGCGACACATTCTTGAGTGCGTGTGCGAATGCTTCTAGCTAGTAGTGCACGACGGATGGATCCACGTTACGGATTAGAAGTCTAGTACTTCATGAGAGCAGTTAAGGTGACTTGCTGTTGAATCAAAGGTGGAACCACGTTGTTAACGTCCTTGCAAAGTTTTTTTGCGAGGGCGTCTTTTTTATATCAGAAAATAGAAAGGATCTAATTATGACAACTATTAAAGGATTGAGAGAAATTGAACCTTACGTTGCCGGAAGCCAACCAAGCGGTGAAAATTTAATTAAACTAAATACAAATGAAAATGCTTATGGACCAAGTCCAAAAGTAGCAGAAGTTTTTTCACAGTTTGATGTCCATAAATTGAGAAAATATTCGACCTTGGATCAAAAATCATTACGTATTGCGCTTGCTAAGCAACATGGTCTTGATCCTGATCAGATTATCGTTGGTAATGGTTCAGATGATATTTTATCCATGGCATTTCTAGCATTTTTTAATAGTGATGATCCGGTTTTGTTTCCTGATTTAACTTATGGATTTTACAAGGTTTGGGCGAATTTATATCACGTGAATTACCATGAAATTCCATTGAATGAGCAGTTTGAGATTGACTCTAGTGATTACATTGCTGACAATGGTGGAATTATCATTACAAATCCTAATGCGCCAACTGGCATTTATAAATCGCTTGATGAGCTTGAAAAGATTATTCGTGCTAATCAAGATGTGGTGGTTATTATTGATGAAGCCTACATTAATTTTGGTGGTCAAACAGCTCTGCCACTGCTTAAAAAATATGAAAATGTTTTTATCACACGAACATTTTCAAAAGATGCTTCACTTGCTGGTTTGCGAGTTGGCTATGGTATGGGAAGTCCAAAATTAATGGCAGTGATTAATGCGGTTAAGAATTCCGTTAATCCGTATAATGTTGATTTGATTGCTGAAAAATTAGCACTTGCAGCTGTTGAATCTTGGGATTACTACGAAGACACTTGCCAAAAAATCATGGTAACCAGAGATTGGTTTGCAAAAGAGTTGAGATTTTTAGACTTTAAGATTTTAGAATCAAAAACAAATTTTGTCTTAGTAGAATGTCCAGATAACGGCGCAACCTTATTATTTGACTACTTACAAGCTAAAAATATTTATGTTCGCTATTTCCCAAAAGTTGAACGCATTAAAAATCATTTGCGCATTTCGATTGGTCGACAAGATGAAATGGAAGAAGTGCTTAAGGCGATTAAAGAATTCTTGGCTGTAGGTTTGAAATGATTTGAGGAGTGATGGAATGAAAAAAACGACTTTACCAGTAGGGATGCACGATAAATTATTCAAACGCGCACGTGTAACCTACAAAATTGAACGAGATATCAGTGATTTCTTGATGAGTCAAGGCTTTAATCGTATTGAAACACCGACCTTGGAACATTTTGAAGTTTTTAGCGATACGCTTAATAAAAATAATTATAATTTTTTTGATAAAAGTGGCGAACTGTTGACCCTTCGTCCGGATATTACTAGTCAGATTGGACGTGTGATTGCTTCAACCCAAGTTGAAACGCCGATTAAATTTTCATATTCAGGCAAGGTCTTCAAATACAATGAAGAAATGAGTGGCTTGATGAACGAGCACACACAAGCAGGGATTGAAATTGTTGGTTATCCTGCTAAAGAGGCGGTTTATGAAGCCATCGCTTCAGCAAAAGCATCGCTTGATAAGGCAGATATCCCATCTTACCAATTTGAGTTTTCACATGCTGGTATTTCACAAACGATTTTTGATGATTTGAACTTACCAGCTGCAGCGGAAAAAGAATTGGACTTGGCACTTAAAGACAAAAATATCACGCAATTAAATGAGTTAACGAAGAAATATCCAAGTGAATTTGACGATTTCTTGAAAAACTTGCCTTATCTTTTTGGTGAAAGTCATCAAGTGCTTAGTAAAGCTCGTAAGCTTGTTAAAAATGAGTCTGTCTTAGCTGCTTTGACTGATTTGGAAGATTTGTTGGCACAAGTATCTGATATTTTACCTGAAAGCAATATTGATTTGGCTCAAATTCCATCTATGCCATACTACACTGGTGTGATGTTTAAAGTCTTTGGGGACAAAGTTCCAGATGCCTTTGCTTCAGGTGGACGCTACGATAAGTTATTTGAACGTTTTGGCGCTAAAAAATTAACAGCGGTTGGTTGGGCAGTAGATATTGATGCCATTTACCAAGCAGTACACGATAGTTTAGAAGGAGGTGCCTAATGGAAAATCAAATTACGATTGCTTTGACCAAAGGACGTATTGAAAAAGATACCGTAAAACTTTTGGAAAAAGCTGGTTTTGACATGTCTTTTATGGCGGATAAGGGACGTAACCTAATTTTTGAAAGTCCGGATAAGAAATTCCGCTTTTTGCTTGTTAAGGCACCCGATGTGACAACTTATGTTCGACATGGTGTTGCTGATCTTGGGGTTGTCGGAAAAGATTTGCTTATTGAGCATCCGATAGGTTACCTTGAAATGCTTGATTTGAATTTTGGGTTGTGTAAGTTTTCTGTTGCTTCAACGGACGCTTACAAACCGCATGATCACAAGCGCAAGCGTATTGCCACAAAATACCCAACAATTGCCACTGATTATTTTAATAAAAAGGGCGAAGATGTTGAAATTATTTCAATTCAAGGGAGTGTCGAAATTGCTCCAGTTATCGGTTTAGCAGACGCTATTGTTGATATTGTAGAAACAGGAAATACTTTGGTTGCAAATGGTCTCAAGGTTTATGAAGACATTTGTCGTATCTCAGCTCGCCTGATTGTCAATAAGGCAGCTTTGAAAAATAATCCAGAAATCATGCCATTTATCCAGAAATTGGAAAGTATCGTTGGAAATGAGGAGGTAGCTTTTAAATGAAAGTTTTAACAGGAACGACAGAAGACATTTCAAAAATTCTCTATCAAGAGCAAGTGGAATTAAGCAAAGAAAACCTTGATGTCGACGATGCGGTTCGTCAAATTTTGGAAGATGTCAAGAAAAATGGGGATAAGGCTTTAAAAGCTTATTCTGAAAAATTCGACAAGATTGCTTTGGATGACTTTGAAGTGAGTCAAGATTTGATTGACCAAGCCTTTGAAGAGATTGATCCAGAAGTCTTAGAAGCACTTAAAAATGCGAAAGTAAACATTGAAAGTTATCACAAACAACAATTGGAATCAGGTTTTGAAGACCAACCGACTGATGGTGTTATTCGTGGTCAATTGATTCGTCCAATCGAACGAGCTGGGGTTTATGTGCCAGGTGGAACGGCAGCTTATCCATCGTCAGTATTGATGAACGTGATTCCTGCGAAGATTGCTGGCGTTAAGGAAATTATCATGATTACACCGCCGCAAAAACATTTTGAACCTGCTATTTTGGTGGCTGCTTCACTTGCTGGTGTCGATAAGATTTTTCAAGTTGGTGGTGCTCAAGGGGTTGCGGCTCTTGCTTATGGTACAGAAACGATTCCTCGTGTTGATAAGATTACAGGACCTGGAAATATCTTTGTTGCGACAGCCAAGAAAATGGTCTACGGTCTTGTTGGAATTGACATGATTGCAGGGCCATCAGAAATTGGAGTGATTGCAGACAGCTCAGCTAATCCTAAATACGTTGCTGCAGACTTGCTTTCTCAAGCGGAACACGATGTGCGTGCTCGCGCGATTTTGGTAACTGATTCAGCTGAATTGGCTGAGGCTGTTGAGGTAGAGATTGAAGAGCAACTTAAACGTTTGCTACGTGAAAACATTGCTCGTCCTTCAATCGAAAATAACGGTCGCATTATCATTGCGGATTCGGTTGATGCTATGTTTGATTTGATGAACCAAGTGGCACCAGAACACTTGGAATTGGCTATGGATAATGCTTATGATTATCTTGATAAAGTACAAAATGCTGGGTCTGTTTTCCTAGGTCATTTCACCAGTGAACCGATTGGTGATTACTATGCTGGGGCAAATCACGTCTTGCCAACAACAAGCACTAGTCGTTTTTCATCAGCGCTTGGAGTGCATGATTTTGTGAAACGAATTCAGTACATGCAATACTCAAAAGTCGCTGTTAATGCGGCTAGTCACGATATTACGACGCTTGCTTATGCCGAAGGCTTGCAGGCTCACGCTAAAGCAATCGAGGTGCGTCATGACTAAAGTAAATGGTTTGTTAGTAATGGATGTGGATTCAACCCTCATTCAAGAAGAAGGTATTGATTTATTAGGTGAAGAGGCAGGGGTTGGTGAAAAAATCGCTGACATCACTGCTCGTGCCATGAATGGCGAGCTAGATTTCAAACAAGCTTTAGATGAACGTGTTGGTTTATTAAAAGGTTTGCCAGAAAGTATCTTTGATAAAGTGCTTGCTCGCATGCATTTTACAAATGGTGCCGAAAAATTGGTGGCTGAACTTCATCATCGTGGCTATAAAGTTGCTGTGGTATCGGGTGGTTTTCATGAAACTGTTGATGTCTTGGCTAAGCGTATCGGTCTTGATTATGTTAAAGCTAATCGTTTAGAAGTTAAAGATGGCGTTTTGACAGGAAAAGTGCTTGGTGATGTGGTTACCAAAGATGTCAAAAAAGCAAGCCTTATCGAATGGGCAGCTGAAAATGACTTAGATTTAAGTCAAACCATTGCTATGGGAGATGGAGCCAATGACCTTCCGATGATTAAAACAGCAGGTATCGGAATTGCCTTTTGTGCCAAGCCAGTTGTACGAAAAGAAGCCCCTTACCAAATTAATGAAGCAAATTTGTATAAAGTGATTGATATTTTAGATAGTCAAAAATAGATAAGAGTATCAAAAAGGAGTTGTTATGAGACAAGCAGAGATTGAACGTAATACCTTTGAAACTAAAATTAAATTGAGCCTTAATCTTGATGTCCAAGAGCCAGTTTCTATTGATACTGGTGTTGGTTTCTTTGACCATATGCTGACTCTTTTTGCAAGACACAGCCGCATGTCTCTTGTAGTTAAAGCCGACGGCGACCTTCATGTTGATAGTCACCACACGGTTGAAGATGTTGGGATTGTTTTAGGTCAAGCTTTGAAAGAAGCTTTGGGCGATAAAGCGGGTATTAACCGTTACGGAACATCATTTGTTCCAATGGATGAAACACTTGGAATGGCAAGTCTTGATTTGTCAGGACGTAGTTACCTTGTTTTTGATTGTGAATTCGATAATCCAAAACTTGGCAATTTTGATACAGAGCTCGTGGAAGAATTCTTCCAAGCCTTTGCTTTTAATGTTCAGATGAATTTGCACTTGAAGATTTTACACGGTAAAAATAACCACCATAAATCAGAAAGTCTTTTCAAAGCAACAGGACGTGCTCTTCGCGAAGCTATTACCATTAACCCAGAAATTCACGGGGTTAACTCAACAAAAGGCTTGTTGTAATTAAAACTAGAAAGGAAAATCAGCCGAAACACTCTTATTTAGTGGTGTTTACAAGGTTCGATAACTTAGCTTATGATTATTGTAATTGATTATGATGCAGGAAATACTGCTAATGTCTTAAGGGCTTTGAAAAAAATTGGTGTTCAGGCTGAATTATCTAGTGACCCTACAAAAATTTTAGCAGCTAGAGGTCTCATACTACCTGGTGTTGGAGCGTATCCAGCTGCCATGGCAGAGCTGACTAAGCGTGGTTTGGTTCCAGTAATTAAAGAAGCAGTTGCTAAAGGAGCACCGCTACTTGGTATTTGCCTTGGAATGCAAGTCTTGACAGAAGTTGGTTTAGAACATCAAGAAACGAAAGGACTTGGTTTTATTCCAGGTGTTTGTAGAGAAATCAAAGCAACCAAAAACATGCCAGTGCCCCACATGGGCTGGAATAATTTAACAGTTAAACATGAAAGTCCTTTAACAGATGGTCTTGAAGGACAGTCTGTTTATTTTGTTCACAGTTATTTTACAGATGTTCCAAAAGAATACATCGATGTGACTGCAAATTATGGCATTGATGTGCCAGCTATGATTCACAAGGACAATGTTTATGGTGCCCAGTTCCACCCAGAAAAATCTGGTGATGTGGGCTTAGGAATTCTAAAAAAATTTATTGCACTGTGTGAGAAATAAGTTTCACAGTTTTTGGGTAGCATTTTAAAAGAGAAAAGGAGTTTTATATGCAGATTCTTCCAGCGATTGATATCAAAGAAGGACAGGCAGTTCGTCTTTTTAAAGGTGATTTTAATCAAAAGACTGTTGTTAACCCTGATGTTATTGGGCAGTCTAAAATCTTTGCGCAAGCTGGCATTGATTTTATTCATGTTGTTGATTTAGATGGAGCTCTTGATGGACGAGCTACAAACCGTGATTTGATTGCCAAATTGAAAAAAGAATCTGGACTTGGTGTGGAAGTTGGTGGCGGCATTCGCACGCTTGAACAGATTGAAGATTATCTTGCGGTAGGTATTGACCGTGTGATCATTGGTTCAATGGCCGTGAAAAATCCAGACTTTGTCAAAGCTGCTTTGGAAAAATTTGGCAGTGACAAAATCGTTGTCGGTATCGATGCCAAGAATGGCATGGTGGCTACAGAAGGTTGGCTTGAAACAAGTAATGTTGATTACATCAGCTTAGCTAAAGCCATGGAAAAAATTGGGGTGACTCTCTTTGTCTACACAGATGTTGATCGAGATGGGACACTAACAGGACCTAATTTTGAACACTATGAGCGCTTGGTGGCTGAGTTGACAACAGCTAAAGTCATTGCTTCAGGTGGTATTGCTGAACAGTCTGACTTGGTGAAATTGCAGGAAATCGGAGTTGCTGGAACAATCGTCGGTAAAGCTTACTATAATGGCAACATTAGTCTTGAAGAATTGAAAGCTTTTGGAGGATAGCTTATGCTGAAAAAACGCATTATTCCATGTCTTGATGTCAAAGATGGACGTGTGGTCAAGGGGGTTAATTTTGTTAATTTAACGGATGTTGGTGACCCAGTTGATGCAGCGCGTGCTTATTATGAAGCTGGATGTGATGAATTGGTGTTCTTGGATATCACAGCAACGCATGAAAAACGTGATACGACAGTTGATATGGTAAGACGTGTTGCGGACCAAGTTTTTATTCCTTTTACAGTCGGCGGTGGTATTCGTTCTGTTGAGGATATGAATAAAATGCTAAAAGCAGGTGCCGATAAAGTAGCTGTTAATTCCTCGGCTGTTGCCAATCCACAACTCATCAAAGAATGTGCTGAAAAGTTTGGTAATCAGTGTGTGGTATCAGCTATTGATGCTCGTAAGGAAGCAGATGGCACTTGGCATGTCTATGTTGCTGGTGGTCGCAAAGACACTGGTATTGATTTGATTGAGTGGGCTAAAAAAGTAGTCAGTCTTGGTGCGGGCGAAATTCTTCTAACTAGCATGGATAAAGATGGCACAAAATCTGGCTTTGATTTGGAAATGTTAAACGCTGTTGCTGATGTGGTAAATGTTCCTATTATCGCTTCAGGTGGTGCTGGAAATATTGAGCACATGGTTGAAGTCTTTGAAAAGACAACGGCTACAGGTGCTTTAGCTGCTTCTATTTTTCATTATGGCAAGGTATCCATTGCAGATACTAAAGCAGCTATGGCTGAAGCTGGAATTGAGGTGAGACGATGAGTGATATTGAACTTGATTTTGCCAAACAAGATGGTCTTCTTCCGGTCATTGTCACTGATTATAAGACTGGTCAAGTTTTGATGTTGGCATACATGAATGAAGAAGCGTACCGTTTGACCTTGGAAACCAAGCAAATGCACTACTGGAGTCGTTCGCGCGATGAACTTTGGCACAAAGGAGCAACAAGTGGTCACTATCAATACGTTAAATCCATTAAAACCGATTGTGATTGTGACACGCTACTTGTAGCTGTAAAACAAGAAGGAGCAGCTTGTCACACAGGTGCTTACAGCTGTTTCTTCAATGATATTTTATAGAAAGGAAAACTATGTTAGAAACACTTTATAAAGAAGCCTTAGACCGTAAAGAAAATCCTAAAGAAGGTTCTTACACTAATTACCTTTTTGACAAAGGCTTGGATAAGATTTTGAAAAAAGTTGGTGAGGAAGCAACTGAAGTTGTTATCGCTGCTAAAAATGCTGACAAAGATGAAATCGCAAATGAAACGGCAGATGTTTTGTATCACTTGGCTGTCATGCTAGTTGAAACTGGTGTTACAACTGAGGATGTAGAAGCTGTTTTGAAAGCTCGCCAAGGCAAAAAAAGTAACGTTCACGACCGACTAGAAATCACAAATTACTAAGCAGAAGAGGTAGGAAAGTATTTCCTACTTTTCTTTATATCCTTAAAAGCAATCGATTGCACTAATTATGAGTGATGTGTTAGGAATAAACTAGAATTTAATGCCTAAAAACGAAATTTATTTTACGAAAACGCTTGCGCAAACATAAAGTATTTTGTATACTGAAAGCATAAAATACTATTAATTTTAAGACGGAGGTCTTCTATGAAAAAGGTGAGTCGGCTTTCTTTCCCAGAAAAGCGGGAGTACTTTGGGATTCGTAAGCTAAAAGTTGGTGTTGCTTCGGTTGCAATTGCAACAGCTTTGTTTTGGGGTGCTGGATTAACAAGCGTTTCAGCGGATCAGATTACTGCTCAAGCAGCTACTTCAGAAGTAGTCAGTGAGACGTCTTCTCCAGATGATAGCAGCGAGGCGCTTCTTGAGTCAGAGAAAGCCGTTGATGTTAATCAAACGATTGAAACAGTTAATGCTTCTGACGTAGTTGATAATAGCGAAAGTCAATCAACTGAGCCAGAGAGTCCAGTGGTAGAAGAAACTGAGCCAGAGTCACAGCCTCAAGAAGTTATTTCACAGACACAAGAGGTTCAAGGAACAGCAGCAACAGCTGAAATTGCTGATGTAAAAACAGTAACAAGTGCTGAAAACAGCAATCAGGTGAATCTCCTAAAATCTTCTCAACCTGATAATCAAGTGTCAAATCCTCCAATTGCTGAAGATACGATTCGTATGCATTTCCAAGCAGTTACGGATGATAATTACACTCAGTATGACTTGTGGACTTGGGGAGCCGTAGCTGAACCGTCTGATGGCAATAATTGGCCTGCAGCGGCAACGCCATTTTCAGCAAATCAAAAAGATGATTTTGGTTATTATATTGATGTGAGACAGGCAGCCAGTCACGGTGATATTGGTTACCTCCTTCTTAAAAATGGCGAGAAAACTAGTGACTCTGACCAAAGTATTAAACCTTTATCAAAAGATGTAAATGAAGTTTGGGTTACGTCTGATTTTATGACTTACAGCTATAAGCCGTTGGCAGATGATCGCATTATTCGGATTAATTATAAGCGTGATGATGGTAATTATGACGGTTGGGGTCTCTGGGCTTGGGGCGATGTAGCTGGGCAATTTGGTGCATGGCCATCAGATGCTCTTGATTTCACTCAGGAAGGTGCTTATGGTCGCTACATCGACTTACCTTTATCAAAATTATTAGATTCAAATATTGGTTTTTTATTGGTCAATCAAAATGACCCAGAAAAAGCTGGCAATAAAACGCTTGATATGAGTTTTTCTGATCGTGACATTCATAGTCAAATTTTCTTGCATAATGATGATGCGACTGTTTATACCAATCCGTACTATATTGCTACGGTGACAGGACAAGATTTTTCAAAAGCGACACCTGGAGTCCATAATATTTCAGTATCAGCAAGTAGCTATCGTCCTTTTAATTATAATGAAACTGATTTAATTGATGTGACAGTTACTAATCCAGAAAATGTTGAGATTACACGCATGCAAATTGATACCGCACAAATTGGTGGTAGGGTTATTGAGATTTCGCCAGAGCTCAATCGTGTCACAATTACAGCAACGTCAGATACTCAGCCAGGAACTTATGACTTACCAGTTCGAGTCTTTGATAAGGATAACGGTTATTACGATACAACAGTATCAGTTACGGTAACGAAACGTGTTAAACAAGCTGGAGAAGTAGACTGGGATGAACAAGTAATTTACTTCATGTTAACTGACCGCTTTTATAACGGAGACCCAAGTAATGACAACCCATATCATCAAGATTACGCTGGCGCAGTTAATCAAGCTGGTGTTTATAAAGGTGGAGACTTTAAAGGGGTGACTGCAAAGCTTGATTACCTCAAACAACTTGGTGTGACAAGTATTTGGGTTACCCCAATTATGGATAATATTCCGCGAGATGTTAGCACAGAAGCTGGTAAAGAATATTATGCCTACCATGGTTATTGGGCAGATGATTTTGAAAAGCTTAATCCGCATCTTGGCACACTTGATGATTTCCATGAGTTAATTGACCAAGCTGCTGAACGTGGCATTAACATCATTGTCGATGTAGTGCTTAACCATTCGGGTTATGGTACGGAAGATAAATTTACCGGAATGGTGCGTACGCCAGAAGAAGACAAAGGTGATGATATCCAAGGCTCGCAATCAGGTCTTCCAGATTTCAAGACAGAAGATGCAGCTGTTCGTGAGCAATTAGTTGCTTGGCAGACAGCTTGGCTTGAAAAATCAACAACCGCCAAAGGAAACAGAATTTATGCTTTTCGTGTCGACACTGTTAAACACGTTGATGATACGACTTGGCAGTATTTCAAAAATGAGCTAGCGCTAAAAGATGCTGATTTCCATCTAGTTGGAGAAAGTTGGGGTGCCAATTACAAAGATACCAAGGGTGATTTAGGCACTGGTAGCATGGATAGTTTGCTTGATTTTGGGTTTAAAGATATTGCTAAGTTGCTAGTTAATGGTCGCTTGAAAGAAGCAAATGATGAATTGATTGCTAGAAATGATGCGCTCACAAGTGCCTATACCTTGGCGCAATTTCTTGGAAGTCATGATGAAGATGGTTTCTTGTACAGTATTGGTGGCGATTTAAATAAACTAAAACTAGCAGCGACGCTCTTACTAACAGCCAAAGGACAGCCAGTCATTTATTACGGTGAAGAATTAGGTCAATCTGGTGCTAATAACTGGCCATATTATGATAATCGTTATGAGTTCGACTGGGACGACGTGGCTGGAAATGCAATTTTAGAACACTATCAAAAATTATTAGCCTTCCGTCGTGATAACAGTGAATTGTTGGTGCGTGGTAGTCACAGTACAGTAGCAGTTAATGATAGCCAAGGCTGGCTTCTTGCTAAACGAGCAAATGATTCAGATGCAGCTTATATTTTGTATAATTTGAAAGACCAGTCACAAAAACTTCACTTACTTTTATCTGAGGCAGCAACGGTGACTGATTATTACACAGGAACGACTTATCAAGCTCTTCTTGGACAAGACGGTCAGTATTATCTTGATATTGAAGCGCCAGCCATTTCAAAAGGTGGTACCATGTTGCTAAAAGTGTCTGCAGGTGCTATTACACAAGCTTTTATCGCTCAGACAGAAGAAGAGCCAATTGCTGAAAATACGCTGCGCGTTCATTTTAAGACCTTGCCATCAGATGATTTGGCAAGTCTTGGTTTGTGGACTTGGGAAGATGTCGAACATCCCTCTGAATCTTGGCCAAATGGTGCGATTAATCTTTCTAATCTTAAACACGACGCTTACGGTTATTACATCGATGTGAAATTGGTCAATGGTAATCGTCACAAAGTTGGGTTGCTCATCAATAATACTAGTGGTGAGAATGTTTCAGGGGAAAAAGTGGTGAATCTTATCAGCCAGGATATGAATGAAGTTTGGTTTGATGAGGATTATAATGCTAACTATTACGCCCCACTTGAAAAAGGAAAAATCCGTATTAATTACTATCGTAGTGATGGTAATTACAAGAATTTGGCAATTTGGTTGTGGGGAAGTGCAGACAGTTCCATTACTAGTCGCTTAGGTTCTTGGCCTGATGGTGTTGATTTTGAAAACTTTGGCAAATACGGTGCTTATATCGATGTGCCACTAGCCGATTTTAATGAGATTGGTTTCTTGCTCCTTTATGAATCAAAAGAAGGCGATGCGGCTAAGATTCAACCAGACAATTACACCTTTAAGGATTTAGCTAATCAAACACAAATTTTCTTGAAAGACGAGGATAAGACCATTTATACGAATCCATATTTTGTAAGCACTATTCGCTTAACATCCGCACAACAAATTAGTCAATCAGAACTTGTCGCTATTATTAGCAATCTAGCAGACGCCGATAAAGCTGAACTTCTAGAAAATCTTAAAGTGACTGATAAAGCTGGCAATGTCGTTGCTATTACAGATATTACTCTCGATAAGGCAAGTAATAAAGTTATTATCGAAGGTGATTTTTCAAGTGACGGTCTCTATACAGTAAGCTACAATGGCGATCAATACCAAGCACAGCAAAGTTGGCAATACACAGATTCTAAGTATGCTTACGATGGTGATTTAGGAGAACGTGTTTTTGATAATGGAGTGCGTGTTGATTTGACCGTTTGGTCACCAAATGCAGATAACGTTTCTGTTGTTCTTTATGATAAGAATGACCAAACCAAAGTCGTTGGCAAAATTGCTATGATTAAAGGGGATAAAGGTCAATGGTCAGCTAGCTTAACATCAAGTCTTGGTTTAGGTATTAGTGATTATCGTGGCTATTATTACCACTATGAAATCACTCGCGGAAAAGAGACTGTTCTGGCACTTGACCCTTATGCTAAATCATTAGCTGAGTGGAATAGTGATTTGATTGGAACTGATCCATCTTATAAAGTGGCTAAGGCAGCTATTGTTGATACTAGTGCTATTGGCAATCAAGACTTGACTTATGCAGATATCAAGGGCTACAAAGATCGTGAAGATGCTATTATCTACGAAGCGCACGTGCGTGACTTTACGTCAGATACAGCTATTTCAGAAGAACTTCGCAATCAATTTGGTACCTTTGCAGCGTTTGCTGAAAAATTGGATTATCTTCAAAGCCTAGGTGTCACTCATATTCAATTGCTTCCTGTTATGAGTTATTACTACGTTAACGAAGTGATGAATAACAAGCGCTTAACAGATTATGCCTCAAGTAATACAAACTACAACTGGGGTTATGACCCACAAAGTTACTTTGCTTTGACAGGGATGTATTCTGAAAATCCAGCTGACCCAGCAAAACGTATTGAAGAATTTAAAAACTTGATTAATGAAATTCACAAACGTGGCATGGGAGTTATCCTAGACGTCGTTTATAACCATACAGCTGACCTTGCTATTCTTGAAGATTTGGAACCAAATTATTATCACTTCATGGAAGCTGATGGCAAGGCTAAGACAAGCTTTGGTGGTGGTCGCCCAGGAACAACTCACTATATGACACGACGTATGGTGCTTGATTCAATTGCTTATTGGACAAAAGAATTTAAAGTGGATGGCTTCCGCTTTGATATGATGGGTGACTTGGATGCTGAGACTGTTCAAATGGCTTATGACAAAGCAAAAGCTTTGAATCCAAATGTTATCATGCTTGGTGAAGGTTGGATTACTTATGCTGGTGATGCCAATGATAGCCGTCAACCTGCTGACCAAACTTGGATGGCACACACAGACAGTGTGGCTTCATTCTCTGATGATATTCGTAATCTCCTTAAATCAGGGTATCCAAGTGAAGGTGCACCATGCTTTATTACAGGTGGGGTTAAAAATTTGCAAGAGCTCTTTAATAGCATAAAGGCTCAGCCGAATAATTTTACAGCGGATGATCCAGGTGATGTAATCCAATACATTGCGGCTCACGATAATTTAACCCTTCACGATATTATTGCTAAATCAATCCACAAAGACCCATCAGTAGCAGAAAATGAAGCTGAAATTTTACGTCGTCAACGCTTGGGAAATCTTATTATCTTGACTTCTCAAGGAACAGCCTTCATCCATTCTGGTCAAGAATATGGTCGTACCAAACAATTCCGTGATGAAGCTTATAAGACACCAGTAGCAACTGATCAAGTCCCAGCAAAATCAGATTTGCTAACAAATGCTGATGGCACACCATTTGTTTATCCTTACTTTATCAGTGATTCTTACGATTCTACGGATGCTATTAATCATTTTGATTGGGCAAAAGCAACTGACGGCAAGGTTTACCCAGAAAATGCCAAAACGCAAGCTTATACCAAAGGGCTCATCGCTCTTCGTCGTTCAACAGATGCCTTTACCCTTAAGACAAAAGCTGATGTTGATAGCAAGGTCAAACTCATCACCATTCCAAATGAAAATGGAGTTGGTCAAGAAGATTTGATTATCGCTTACCAAACACAAGCAAGTAATGGTGACATCTATGCAGTCTTTGTCAATGCTGATAGCAAAGCGCGTGAGTTTGTCTTGTCAGATGATTACAAAGCTTTGTTGAACGCAGAAGTTCTTGCTGACGCCGATACCGCAGGTGTCGATGCTATCTTGAATCCAAAAGGTGTGGCGTTTACGGAAAATAGCATTACCCTTAATCCGTTAACAGCAACAATCCTACGTTTAAGAAAGGAAAACGCAGAAACAGAACGTACCCTTTATGACCAAGAAAGTGGTGTAAGTGTCATTTTAGCTCCAGGTGAACGTGAAGAAATTACACAGATTGAAGTTCATCACAAGGAAACAGATGACAGTCAAATCCCTTCAGTCTTGCAAGGTAAAGACTATGATTTATATGATATCAAGCCTGAAGATGCTTATGGCCATGTTGTTAGCACAACTCAAAAAGATCAAGTCATCTTACCAATTGATGCTGGTAAAGCTGTTGCAGAAGTTTTCTATCTTCCAAAAAATGCACAACCGCAACTTCTAGCCTTTAGAGAAGTTAGCAAGTTAGTGGCTGGGCAAGTCGTTAAATTCGTCATCTTTGATGTTGACCACTTCAACCAATATGGCATTGTTTATCAAGACCAAGTGGCAAAAACTGAAGTGCCAGCTAATTCGAATCAAGTGTCGAAAGCTATAGCGCCAGCCAAAACTCAGACTGGAGTCCGAAATCAAGCTGCTTCTCGAGTCCTTTCTGACCTTCAAAAAGTTGCTGTTACTGAAAATAGCACGGTTGCCTTGCCAGAAACTGGTCAAAAAGATAGTAAAACTCTAACGTTTGTTGGTCTTCTAAGTCTTGCCAGTCTAGCAGTGTTAGAAGTTAAAAGACGTCAAAAAAGTCATTAACATTTAAATACATTACTTTCCTTATATAAAGAGCTCCCCTTCTAAAATTGAAGGGGAGTGTTGCTTCGTATTAATGTTTTTGTAACCTCTTTCCTTTAAAAAATTATATAATAGTAATAAGAAATGTAAGGGGGAGTTGGTACTATGCATATATTAATTGCACCTGATTCATTTAAGGAAAGTTTGTCAGCACTTGAAGTTGCAAAAGCTGTTCAAAAAGGTTTTCGAAAAGCTTTGCCAAATGCGACTTTTGATGTCATGCCTGTTGGTGACGGTGGTGAAGGAACTTTGGAAGCCTTGACAGACGGTCTTCATTTAAAACGTGAAAGCCACACCGTTACTGGCGCGTTTGGTCAACCAGTCGAAGCTCATTATGCGACTAATGGTCGGTTGGCCGTTTTTGAAATGGCAGACATTTGTGGTTTGGAAAAAGTGCCAATGAATCAGCGGAGCCCATTAACCCTTACGACAAAAGGTGTTGGTGAAATGATTGGTCACTTGGTTGACCTTGGTGTTGAAGAAATCATGATTGGTGTTGGAGGTAGTTCAACCAATGATGGTGGTCTGGGAATGGCGGCAGGTCTTGGCTATCGTTTCTTTGACAAAATAGGTCATGAAGTCGAAGCGGTTGGCAAACACCTTGGTGATATTACCATGGTTTCTTATGAAAGCTGTCGTTGGGATTTATCTCAAACTAAGGTGACAGTTATCACTGACGTGACAAATCCTCTATGTGGTCCAAATGGGGCAACCTATATTTTTGGAGGACAAAAAGGGCTTGCAAAAGATGACTTTGCAAGCGTTGATAAAGATATGGAAAGATTTTACCAAACTTTCTTCCCAGCTGTTTTGGATTTGGCTGGAGCGGGAGCAGGTGGCGGAATGGCAGCAGGTTTAGCAGCCTTTGCTGGAGGTCAAATCATTTCTGGCATTGATGCTGTTCTTGACATGCTTGATTTTGACCAACGTGTTCAGAAAGCTGACATCGTTGTTGTCGGAGAAGGACGAATGGATAAGCAAAGTCTTTCAGGTAAAGCTCCTGTTGGTCTAGCACAGCGCACACCTCGTGGTAAATTAGTCATTGCTATCTGTGGTAGTCTCAAAGATGATTTACCAAGCTTTCCGATTTCTAACATTCAAGCAGCTTTTCCGATAATTGCTGACGTTGATACTTTAGAAAATACCCTTGATAAAGTCGAGCAAAATCTGGAACGCACCGCCCAAAACATCGGAAATTTACTAAGCTTTGCTAGATTTTAATCCTTGTTAAATAATTTTGACCAGAAGCCTTTTTTAGGGGCTTCTTTTGGTTTTTCTGGAGTAGTCGGAAAGTGTTCAGATAATAGAGGATTAGCTACATTTTCAGCTTTGGTTGAATGAACGATAATGCCGTAAGGTGATTGAGCATTCTTTTCATCAACAATGGTTGCTTGCATGTTTTGTTCTTGAGCGATTTTCATGTAAAACATTTGGTTTGAGACGGAGAGTTTTGGAGAAATTTTAACTAATATTGTGTCGTATTGTTTAGCTAATTGTCCTAAAATATCACTAAAACGATTTTTAACCTCTTCTAAACGGCTATCTTCAAGAGGAATTGATAAGACGACGCGTTCGGCAAAAGTTCCAAAATAAAGACGTTGTTCATCAGGATTTAAGCGTTTTTCGCCTGTTGCGGCTTGTAAAACTTTATTTTCTAAATCAGTCATGGTAGGGCCCTCCATATGTTCTTACAATCATTATAAGTTAAATTTACTAAACTGTCAGTTTTGGGCTGTTTTGTTATTGAAAACTGTGAAAAGCTATGAAAGTTGGTAGCGATTTTCAAAACTTCTCGTTTTTATTTGCTTAAGCGTCGATATTATGGTATTATTTTAGTGTAAAAATATTAAAAACTCATAAGGAGAGTAACATAATGTCAATTATTACTGATGTTTACGCTCGCGAAGTCCTTGACTCACGCGGTAACCCAACACTTGAAGTAGAAGTTTACACAGAATCAGGCGCATTTGGTCGTGGTATGGTTCCTTCAGGAGCTTCTACTGGTGAACACGAAGCAGTTGAACTTCGTGACGGAGACAAATCTCGTTACAACGGTCTTGGTACTCAAAAAGCTGTTGACAACGTTAACAACATCATTGCTGAAGCAATCATCGGTTTCGATGTTCGTGATCAACAAGCTATCGACCGTGCTATGATCGCTCTTGACGGTACTCCAAACAAAGGTAAACTCGGTGCAAATGCTATCCTTGGTGTTTCTATTGCCGTAGCTCGTGCAGCAGCTGACTACCTTGAAGTTCCACTTTACAGCTACCTTGGTGGTTTCAACACTAAAGTTCTTCCAACTCCAATGATGAACATCATCAACGGTGGTTCTCACTCAGACGCTCCAATCGCTTTCCAAGAATTCATGATCGTACCTGCTGGTGCACCTACATTCAAAGAAGCTCTTCGTTGGGGTGCTGAAATCTTCCACACACTTAAGAAAATCCTTAAAGAACGTGGTCTTGAAACAGCTGTTGGTGACGAAGGTGGTTTCGCTCCTAAATTTGAAGGAACTGAAGACGCTGTAGAAACAATCATCAAAGCTATCGAAACTGCTGGTTACAAACCAGGTGAAGATGTATTCCTTGGATTTGACTGTGCTGCATCAGAATTCTACGATAACGGAATCTATGACTACACTAAATTCGAAGGTGAAGGTGCTGCTAAACGTACTGCTGCAGAACAAATCGACTACATCGAAGAATTGGTTAACAAATACCCAATCATCACTATCGAAGATGCAATGGACGAAAACGACTGGGACGGATGGAAAGAACTTACTAAACGTCTTGGTAAACGTGTTCAATTGGTCGGTGATGACTTCTTCGTAACAAACACTTCATACCTTGCACGTGGTATCAAAGAAGAAGCTGCTAACTCAATCCTTATCAAAGTTAACCAAATCGGTACTTTGACTGAAACATTCGAAGCTATCGAAATGGCTAAAGAAGCTGGTTACACTGCAGTTGTATCACACCGTTCAGGTGAAACTGAAGATTCAACAATCGCTGACATCGCAGTTGCAACTAACGCTGGTCAAATTAAAACTGGTTCACTTTCACGTACTGACCGTATCGCTAAATACAACCAATTGCTTCGTATCGAAGACCAACTTGGTGAAGTAGCTGAATACCGTGGATTGAAATCATTCTACAACCTTAAAAAATAATCTCTGATTATATTAAGGTAAAAACCTTAGCTTAGGCTAAGGTTTTTTTGTGTTTTTAAAAATTGTATTGACATATTGTCGATAAGATAGCTTGGTTAAGTGAACACAAAAGAGATTATAAAAATGCTTGAAGTAAATTTTCTTCAAGCATTTTTTGTAAAATCTTATTTTTCAAATTCAGCTTTGCTCTTAGTATCGGCATATTCTTCGGCAACTTCTTTTGAAAGAATGTCGTTATAACTTGGTAGTGCAATACTAGAACCATATTTATTTTTCAAGGCTGTGGTTACGAGGCGATAAGCCAGGTTAGCATTACGTGAAAGAATTGGTCCGTGGAAGTAGCTACCGTAGACGTTTTTGTAATGAACGCCTTCAGTACCGTCTTCTTTATTATTACCGTTTCCGTAAACACATGTTCCAAGTGGTTTTTCATCTTCTGAAAGGAAAGTACGTCCTTGGTGATTTTCAAAACCGTAATAAGTTTCGTTAAATTCATCATTGTGAATTTTGATATCACCAATAAAACGATTATTATTTTGACTAAGGGTATAGTGTCCCATAACCCCAAGACCATCGATTTTTTCACCGTTTGCTTGGACGTAGTATTGACCTAGAAGTTGGAAACCACCACAGATTGCAAGCATAACTTTGTCTTTGTTGATGAAATCAGCGATAGATTCTTTTTTGCCTGGTAGGTCTTTAGCAACGATTGATTGTTCGTAATCTTGTCCGCCACCAAAGAAAGCCATATCATAGTAATTGGCATCAAAGCTATCACCAAGTGACACAATATCAAAGGTCATTTTAGCACCTAGTTTTTCACCGACGTATTTCATCATGAGAATATTACCGTTGTCACCGTAGGTATTCATAAGATTTCCATAAAGGTGAGCAACGTTTAATTCGTATTGATATTCTTTATTTGCAGGAGATTGTAGTGAAGTATAAGTCATTTTAGTTCATCTCCTTTCCAACAGCGTGACGACTTGCTAAGATTTCGCGGAATTGAAGCATAGCTGTGTAAGTCGCTAAGATGTAAGCATGGTCAGTTGGTTGAGCTTCAATCAAAGCCATGATATCTTCTAAGCTTTCAGCTTCTGTAATTTTATCTTCATCATAACCTGTCACACGTAAGCGACGTGCAATTTCAGAGTGGCGCACGCCTCCAGCAAAGGCTTGTGGAATATCCATGTCTAAGATAGATTCAAAGTTAGCATCCCAAATCCAGCTAGTATCAATTCCGTCAGCGTAGTTGGCATTGAGTAGAACTGATAGTGTAAATGGATATGGAGCCAATTTAATCATATCAAGAGCTTGGCTAGCACCAACTGGGTTTTTGATAAGAACCAAAGTACAAGATTTATCACCGATTTTGAAGGTTTCTTGACGTCCAAAGACTGCACGGCTCTTGTCAAAACCAGCTTTGATTTTTTCAGGAGAAACTCCAAAGAACTCAGCTACAGATACGGCTGCAAGGGCGTTATAGATATTGTAAAGACCACCGACGTTAATCTTGTAATCTTGCCCATCAATGACAAATTCAGATGTAGTATTCGTGATTTTTGTCAAATCTGTCAAAGCATAATCAAGTTTTGGACGGTGGAAACCGCAATTTTCACAAACGTAATCACCAAGGTTAGCGTAAGTGTTAAGCTTGTATTTCAAGATGCTTTGGCATTGTGGGCACAAGATACCTTCAGTGTTGTAGTGAGCTAATTCTGGTGCATGCTTTTCAGTATCAAAACCATAGTATTTGACTGGATTGATGACGTTTGTTGAATTGAAGAGTGGGCTGTCTCCATTAGCTAGGATAGTTGCATTTGGGGCTTTTGCTGCACCATCCAAAATCATTTGATAAGTTGTATAGATTTCACCATAACGGTCCATTTGGTCACGAAAAATATTTGTGAAGACAAAAAGACTTGGAGTGATGTATTCTGTGATTTTTGGAAGGCTTGCTTCATCAATTTCTAGCACAGCGATTTTTTTTCCAGATTTAGCTCTTTTATCTGTCAAGAAAGTTGATGTGATTCCGGTAATCATGTTAGCTCCACTAGGGTTTGTCACGATTTCACCGAAAGCCTCACGCAAAATACCTACTGTTAAAGCAGTCGTGAGGGTTTTACCGTTTGTACCAGTGACAACAACAATCTCATAATCTTTGGCAATCGTATTTAAAATGTCTTTGTCGAATTTGAGGGCGATTTTTCCAGGTAAGGTTGAGCCACGTCCCATTTTTGAAAGAATGGCGTGAGCTGCTTTACCAGCCGTAATTCCCATTAATGTGTTTACTTTCATAGGAATATTGTACCACAAAAAGGAATATTCGAATAAAGAAAATCTTTTTTAAAAGTGGTATAATAGAAAGGTAGTTTTATTTAGTTATAGAAAAGAGATGTATGTATGAGTAATTTAGCGGCTATTGATGCTAAATTTTGGGCAACTTTAGTTGAAAATCCATGGACTATTGTTGTTCATTTACTAGATATTTTAATCGTAGCATATTTTATTTATCGTTTAATAAAAGCCTTAGCTGGCACGAAGATTATGTCCTTGATTCAAGGTGTTATCTTCTTTATCATTTTGAAATTTGTCGCTGAGTGGATTGGCTTTACGACCATCACTTATTTGATGAATCAAGTTATCACATACGGTGTTATCGCGTGTGTTGTTATCTTTGCTCCTGAGATTCGTTCTGGTCTTGAAAAATTTGGTCGTTCAACGCAAGTTTTTTCACAAACGCAACAAGTTAGTGACGAAGAAAAACTGGTTGAAGCCTTGGTAAAATCAGCTGCTTACATGAGTCCTCGTAAAATTGGTGCCTTGATTTGTATCGAGCGCACGCAAACATTGCAAGAGTATATTTCTACAGGGATTCCTTTGGATGCTGATATTTCAAGTCAGTTGTTGATTAATATCTTCATCCCGAACACACCTTTGCATGATGGTGCGGTAATCATTAGTGGTAATAAAATCGCGACAGCTTGTTCTTACCTTCCTTTGTCTGAGTCAATGGCCATTTCAAAAGAATTCGGAACACGTCACCGCGCAGCTATTGGACTTTCAGAAAACTCAGATGCTCTTACAATTGTTGTGTCAGAAGAGACTGGTGGTATTTCAATTACTTCAAAAGGTGAGTTTTTGCATGATTTGACCAAAGAGAATTTTGAAGCGATTCTTCGCACCCACTTAATTACAAAAGTTGAGGAAGAAGAGCATTGGTATCAAAAATTTTGGAGGAAGAAAAAATGAAAAAGTTTTTCAATAGTCAATTCTGGTTGGTTATTGTGTCAATTATCTTTTCTATTCTCCTATTTTTGACTGCCACAACAAGTAATTATACGCATGTTGGGTCACAGGTATCTGGAGCAACAGAGACTTTTACCCACACCCTAACAAATGTCCCCATCGATATCAAATACGATAGTGATAAGTATTTTATCAGTGGTTATTCGTATGAAACAGAAGTTTATTTAACATCAATCAACCGTGTTAAATTGGACTCTGAAATCAATAATGACACGAGAAGTTTCAAGGTTGTTGCTGACTTGTCAAATTTAGGTGAAGGGACTCAAACAGTGCCTCTTAAGGTGACTAATTTGCCATCAGGTGTTACAGCGACAGCTTCACCTAATAATATCTCAGTGACTATTGGCAAAAAGAAAACCAAAACATTTGATGTTCAAGGCGTCATTGATGATAATCAAATCGCCAAAGGCTATGAGCTGAAGAAAGTGTCAACAGACATATCTGAAGTTGAAGTCACAAGTGCAGAATCAATCATTGATCAAATCGATCATGTGGTTGCTAAGCTGCCTGAAAATGAAGTCTTAAATGGCAATTACAATGGACGAGTAGCCCTACAAGCTGTTGCCTCAGATGGCACAATTCTTGCTAGTGCGATTAACCCGTCAAAAGCTCGACTTGAAGCGACAGTTAAGAGATTGACCAAAACCGTTCCTGTGACTGTTAAGATGACTGGTAAAATGAATGATAAGCTATCAAATATCTCTTATAGTCTCAGTCAAGACCAAGTGACGATTGCTGGTAGCCAAGACGCCCTTAACGCTGTTAACGAGGTGGTTGCTAATGTCGATGTCTCAAATGTGACAAAAGATACTAATTTGAGTGTCAACTTAACAGTAGATAATGTGGCAGTAGAGCCTTCTGTAGTGACGGTACAGTTGACAGTGACAAAAAAATAGTTCATAATAGCTAGGACTATATATTAAAGAATACTGGGCAAGCAAATTTTTTGCCCTTAGGAAATGAATATTAGTAATGGAGGAAGCGAATTTTTCGCTAAAAAAATAATGGGAAAATATTTTGGAACAGATGGTGTTCGTGGAGAAGCAAATGTTGAATTGACCCCTGAGTTAGCTTTCAAATTAGGACGCTTTGGTGGCTATGTTCTTAGTCAGCATGAAACAGGACGTCCAAAAGTATTTGTAGCACGCGATACTCGAATTTCAGGTGAAATGCTTGAATCAGCTTTGGTAGCTGGACTTCTTTCAGTTGGTATTGAAGTTTACAAACTTGGTGTTTTAGCAACTCCAGGTGTTTCATATCTTGTTCGTACTGAAAAAGCTAGCGCTGGTGTTATGATTTCTGCTAGTCACAACCCTGCTAAAGATAATGGTATTAAATTCTTCGGTGGTGATGGATTCAAATTGGCTGATGATCAAGAATTGGAAATTGAAGCTCTTCTTGATGCACCAGAAGATACCCTTCCACGCCCTTCAGCAGACGGTTTGGGAACACTTGTTGATTATCCAGAAGGTCTTCGTAAATACGAAAAATTCCTTGTATCAACAGGTATTAGCTTAGAAGGAATGAAAGTTGCTCTTGATACAGCAAACGGTTCAGCATCTGTATCTGCACGTGATATTTTCCTAGATCTTGATGCTGATATTACAGTTATCGGTGAAAATCCAGATGGTCTTAACATCAATGATGGTGTAGGATCAACTCACCCAGAACAATTGCAAGAACTTGTTAAAGAATCAGGTGCTGCAGTTGGTCTTGCTTTTGATGGTGATAGCGACCGTTTGATTGCTGTTGATGAAAATGGTGAAATCGTTGATGGTGATAAAGTTATGTACATCATCGGTAAATACCTTTCTGAACGTGGACAATTGGCTCACAACACAATCGTAACAACTGTTATGTCAAACCTTGGTTTCCACAAAGCACTTGACCGTGAAGGTATTAACAAAGCTATCACAGCTGTTGGTGACCGTTACGTTGTTGAAGAAATGCGTAAATCAGGCTATAACCTTGGTGGTGAACAATCAGGTCACGTGATTATCATGGATTATAACACCACTGGTGATGGTCAATTGACTGGTATCCAATTGGTTAAAGTCATGAAAGAAACTGGTAAACCACTTTCTGAATTGGCTGCCGAAGTTACAATTTACCCACAAAAATTGGTTAACGTTCGTGTTGAAAACAGCATGAAGAGCAAAGCCATGGAAGTTCCAGCTATCGCAGAAATCATCAGCAAAATGGAAGAAGAAATGAATGGAAACGGTCGTATCTTGGTCCGCCCAAGTGGTACAGAACCACTTCTTCGTGTTATGGCAGAAGCTCCAACCGATGAAGAAGTAAGCTACTATGTCGATACTATCGCTGATGTCGTTCGTAAAGAAATTGGAATCGACTAATTAAAATAAATGAAAAAGGATTGAGCAGTGGTGCTCTCCTTTTTTGCTTGCTAAGATTTTATTGTATTTAATTCATTGGTTATCTCACTTAAAAATGTTATAATAGCGTCATGCTAACAAAACCAACATCAGCTTATGTACATATTCCTTTTTGTACGCAGATTTGTTATTATTGTGATTTCTCAAAGGTATTTATTAAGAACCAGCCTGTCGATGAGTATTTGCAGGCTCTTATTCGTGAGTTTGAGTCTTATGATATTAAGAAGTTGCGTACTTTATATATTGGTGGTGGAACACCAACCTCAATTACGGCAGAACAACTGGAGTACTTGTTGACGAATCTGACTAAGCACTTGGATTTGAGTGTTTTAGAAGAATTCACTATTGAAGCTAACCCAGGTGATTTAACAGAAGATAAGATTGAAGTGCTCAAGCACTCAGCCGTGAATCGTGTGTCACTTGGCGTTCAGACTTTCAATGACAAGCATTTGAAGCAAATTGGGCGTAGTCACAATGAAGCTCAGATTTATTCAACGATTTCAAATTTGAAAGAAGCTGGTTTTCATAATATTTCCATTGATTTGATTTATGCGCTTCCTGGTCAAACCATGGAAGATGTTAAGGAAAATGTGGCTAAGGCTATTGCACTTGATATTCCGCACTTAAGCCTTTATAGTTTGATTTTGGAACATCATACGGTTTTCATGAATAAGATGCGTCGCGGTAAATTACAATTACCTAAAGAAGATTTGGAAGCGGAGATGTTTGAATACATCATTTCTGAGTTAGAAGCTAATGGATTTGAGCACTATGAAATTTCAAACTTCACCAAACCAGGTTTTGAAAGCCGCCATAATTTGATGTACTGGGACAATGCAGAGTATTTTGGTGTGGGAGCAGGGGCTTCTGGTTATTTAAATGGTGTCCGCTATCGTAATCGTGGACCAATTCAGCATTATCTTAAAGCAGTTGCTCAAGGTAATGCCAGATTGTCAGAAGAAAAATTGACAAAAGATGAGATGATGGAAGAAGAATTGTTCTTAGGATTACGTAAAAAAACTGGTGTCTCAATCGCTAGATTTGAAGAAAAATTCGGCTTGTCTTTTGAAGAACGTTATGGTCAAATCGTGAGAGAACTTTGTCAGCAAGGCTTATTGGTTCCAGATGATAAGGTGGTACGCATGACCAAAAAAGGACTGTTTTTGGGAGACACAGTCGTAGAGAGATTTATATTGGAGTAAAAAAGATGGGATTAAGTTATCAAGAAAAATATCAAGTACCTTTTTATGAAAGTGATATTAATCAAAATATGAAATTATCACAACTCTTATCGCTTGTTTTGCAAGTTTCTGGCAAACAATCGTTAAGTCTTGGAATGAGTGACGAGTATGTTTTTCAAACTTATAATCTTGTCTGGATTATCACAGAATATGCTATTGAGATCGACCGCTTGCCTAAATATACCGAAAACATTGTAATCGAGACGGTGCCAACAGCTTACAACAAGCTCTTTTGTTACCGTGATTTCAATGTCTATGGCGAAGATGGTGAGAAGATTTTGACCATTCATTCAACCTTTGTTTTGATGGATTATGACACTCGAAAAGTACATCCTGTCGTTGATGATATTGTGGATGTTTACCAAGTAGAAAAAGTTAAAAAAATCTATCGTGGTCCTCGTTATGAAGGCTTGGAAAATCCAGAAGAAACCTTATATCATGTGCGTTTCTTTGATCTTGATTTAAATGGTCATGTTAATAATAGTAAATATCTTGAATGGATGTATGATGTTTTAGATGTCAATTTTTTGGAAAAATACATTCCTCACCAAATCAATTTGAAATATGTCAAAGAGGTTCAATATGGCCATGACATTAAGTCACGAGTTGAACGTGATGGATTGACAACCAAACATGAAATTGTCACTCAAGGTGTGGTACGAGCTCAAGCACGCATTGAATGGAAAGAAAAATAAGCGCTCTGCTATTTTTAAATAATTAAGGAAAGAAGTAAGACTTAATGACCTTTTAACTTACCTGAAAGGTCATTTACTATATATGGAGGAAAGAATGACATATAAAGGCTATTTGATTGATTTAGACGGAACAATTTATAAAGGAAAAGATCATATTCCAGCTGGGGAACGCTTTATCCAACGTCTACAAGAACGACAAATTCCTTATGTATTGGTAACGAACAACTCAACACGTACTCCTGAAAAAGTACAAGAAATGTTGGCAACACAATTCAACGTTCACACGCCCCTTAATACGATTTATACGGCAACAATGGCAACGATTGATTACATGAATGATTTAAATCGTGGCAAAACGGTTTACGTGATTGGTGAAACTGGTTTGAAAACAGCGATTACTGAAGCAGGTTATGTCGAAGATACTGAAAATCCGGCCTATGTCGTTGTTGGACTTGATACTGATTTGACTTATGAAAAATTGGCAGTAGCAACATTAGCTATCCAAAAAGGTGCTGTCTTTATCGGAACAAATCCAGACTTGAATATTCCAACAGAACGAGGTTTGATGCCAGGAGCTGGTGCCATTAACAATCTATTAGAAGTTGCAACACGTGTTAAACCAGTTTATATCGGAAAACCGAATGCCATTATCATGAACAAAGCTTTGGACGTCCTTGGGGTCAAACGTGAAGAAGCTATCATGGTTGGAGATAACTACCTAACAGATATCATGGCAGGAATTCAAAATGATATTGCTACTTTACTTGTGACAACAGGATTTACCAAACCTGAAGAAGTGCCAACACTTCCAGTAAAACCTGACCACGTACTAGCTAGCCTTGACGAATGGAATTTTGATGAAAAATAAACTTTGGACTTTTGGTACTTGGCTGTGGCTGCTATCTTTAGCAGTGCTAGTAGCTATTTACGGCGCGTGGTTAATCTATCCTTTAGAGGTGGATTGGCTCAAGCTTACCCTCCAAGTGACTATAACAAAAGCTGATCTCTTAAAAAACTTCAATGTCTTGATGACATATCTGACGAATCCATTATCGCACACTCTTGCTATGCCTGATTTTCCTTCATCAGCTAGTGGGCTTAAGCATTTTGGCGACGTGAAGCATCTATTTCATTTAGCACAAGCAGTATTCATCTTACTGGCTTATCCATCTTGGCATTTTTTGAAAAATAGCAGAGCTGAAAAGTCACTTTTTCTTCATCAGAGAGCTTTTACATTAGCTGCAATTTTACCGATTGTCATTGCAGTAGTAGGTCTTTTGATTGGTTTTGACCAATTTTTTACCCTTTTTCATGAAATGCTATTTCCAGGGGATTCTAGTTGGCTCTTTAACCCAGCAACAGATCCGATCATCTGGGTGCTACCAGAAGAATACTTCATGCACTGCTTTATCATCTTCTTTGTAACTTATGAAGCACTCATGCTAAGCTTACTTGTCATAGCAAGGAAACAATTAGCAGAGCGCCTAGTACATCATGGTAAAGAGAAAGGATAAGCAAAATGTCTCTTGAATGGTATTACTGGCTTTTATTTGCCGCATCGTGGATTTTTGCCATAACTTTTTGGGTAAAATCAGCTGATATTTCTCAAAAATGGCTACGCTTCACCTTCGTTATCGCAGGTATCATCGCCTTTCTCCTCCCCTTTTTCTGGGGCTGGCTGGTGAGTTAGGGAAAATCAGTTACTTAATTAAGGGTGTTTATGATGTTAAAAGCTTATCCTGCAATTTATCATGATATTGGGTTGAATTTCCGGAGTTTGCAGGAGGTACTCAAAATGGGAACTTTGAAGAAGCGATGATAAATGCTCAAGAGTTTTTACAAGCTATCTTGGAGACTCACCAAAAAGAGGGAATCACTTGGCCAAATCCAAGTGATATGGAGCAAACATCTTGTACAGATAGCTCTGCTAACCTAGTTAATGTTGAAGTTCATGAAAATCAACCAAAACTTTAGTGAAAATGTCTTTCAACGTTTTTCAAAAATTTACTTTTATGGTAAAATTGAAAGTGAATTTATTTAGATAGGTTGGATTGTTTACATGGAAAAAACTTTCTTTATGATTAAACCAGATGGTGTGAAACGCGGACTTGTTGGTGAAGTATTGCACCGTATCGAACGTCGTGGTTTCAAAATTGAAAAATTGGAAATGCGTATGGCAACTTCAGAATTGCTAGAAAAACACTACGAAGACTTAGTTGACCGTCCATTTTTCCCATTAATCGTAGACTTTATGACAAGTGGTCCAGTGATTGCTGGTGTTATGTCAGGTGAAGAAGTGATTTCTTCTTGGCGTACAATGATGGGAGCAACAAACCCTAAAGAAGCTCTTCCTGGAACAATCCGCGGTGACTATGCACAAGCACCCGCAGAAGGAGCAGCAACATTTAACATCGTTCACGGTTCAGATTCACCAGAATCAGTTGAACGTGAAATTGCCCTTTGGTTTGGGGAATAATTTGATAGTTTAGTAGCTGACAAGCGCTTAAAGGCGCTTGTTTTTTAGTTTTCAAAAGAGTAAAATGTAAGGGATTACTTAATATTAGAGAAGAAGGAAAAACTATGAGTAATGGAAAAATTTTAGGCTTGGATATTGGTGTAGCTTCCGTTGGTGTTGGTATTATTGATTCAAAAACAGGAAATGTAATACATGCCAATTCGCGTTTATTTTCTGCTGCAAATGCTGAAAATAATGCTGAAAGGAGAGGTTTTCGCGGTGCAAGACGTTTAACCCGTCGTAAAAAACATCGTGTAAAACGTGTTCGTGATTTATTTGAAAAATATGATATTTCAACTGATTTTAGAAATCTAAATTTAAATCCGTACGAACTTCGTGTTAAAGGGTTAACGGAACAATTAACAAATGAAGAATTGTTTGCTGCTTTGCGTACAATTGCAAAAAGACGCGGCATTTCATATCTTGATGATGCAGAAGATGATTCAACAGGTAGTTCAGATTATGCAAAATCTATTGATGAGAATCGTCGTTTGTTGAAAACTAAAACTCCAGGTCAAATTCAATTAGAACGATTGGAAAAATATGGTCAATTACGTGGAAACTTCACAGTGTATGATGAAAATGGTGAAGCTCATAGACTAATTAACGTTTTCTCTACTTCTGATTATAAGAATGAAGCACGTAAAATTTTAGAAACTCAATCAAACTATAATAAACAAATTACAGATGAGTTTATTGAAGACTATATTGAAATCCTAACTCAAAAAAGAAAATATTACCATGGGCCAGGTAACGAAAAATCTCGTACAGATTACGGACGTTTTCGTACAGATGGAACAACCTTGGAGAATATCTTTGGAATTTTGATTGGAAAATGTAGTTTTTATCCTGAAGAATACCGTGCTTCTAAAGCTTCATATACTGCGCAAGAGTTTAACTTTTTAAATGATTTAAATAATTTAAAAGTTCCTACTGAAACTGGTAAATTGTCTACTGAGCAGAAAGAGTATTTAGTAGATTTTGCTAAGAAATCAAAAGCACTCGGTGCTTCTAAATTATTAAAAGAAATTGCGAAGATAGTAGATTGTAGTGTAGATGATATTAAGGGCTATCGAGTAGATAATAAAGATAAGCCAGATTTGCATACTTTTGAGCCTTATCGTAAGTTAAAATTTAATTTAAGTTCAATTGATATTGATGAACTATCAAGAGAAACATTAGATAAACTGGCAGATATTTTAACGCTTAATACAGAACGTGAGGGTATTGAAGATGCTATCAAACGCAATCTTCCAAGTCAATTTACCGAAGAACAAATTTCTGAAATTGTCCAAATTAGGAAAAATCAAAGTTCAGCATTCAATAAAGGTTGGCATAGCTTTTCAGCTAAATTGATGAATGAATTAATCCCTGAACTGTATGTAACATCTGAAGAACAGATGACAATTTTGACAAGACTAGAAAAATTCAAGGTTAATAAAAAATCATCAAAAAATACAAAAACAATTGATGAAAAAGAAATAACAGATGAAATTTATAATCCTGTTGTAGCAAAATCAGTTCGACAAACAATTAAAATCATTAATGCGGCTGTTAAGAAATATGGCGATTTTGATAAGATTGTTATCGAGATGCCACGAGATAAGAATGCTGAAGATGAGAAGAAATTTATTGATAAAAAGCAAAAAGAAAATAAAAAAGAAAAAGATGATTCTTTAAAACGAGCAGCTTTTCTTTATAATGGTACTGATAACTTACCTGATGGCGTTTTTCATGGCAATAAAGAGTTAAAAACTAAAATTCGCCTTTGGTATCAACAAGGTGAGCGTTGTTTATATTCTGGTAAGCTAATTTCTATTCATGATTTAGTGCATAATTCAAATAAGTTTGAGATTGATCATATTTTGCCTCTATCACTTTCTTTTGATGATAGTTTAGCTAATAAGGTTTTAGTGTATGCTTGGACTAACCAAGAGAAGGGACAAAAAACTCCTTATCAAGTTATTGATTCTATGGATACGGCATGGTCATTTAGAGAAATGAAAGATTATGTCTTAAAACAAAAAGGGCTTGGTAAGAAAAAATGTGAATATCTTTTAACAACAGAAAATATCGATAAAATCGAAGTTAAAAAGAAATTTATCGAACGTAATCTTGTGGACACTCGTTATGCTTCACGAGTAGTGCTTAATAGTCTTCAAACAGCATTAAAAGAGTTGGGGAAAGATACTAAAGTTTCTGTTGTCAGAGGTCAGTTTACATCACAGCTCCGCCGAAAATGGAATATTGATAAATCGCGCGAAACATACCACCATCATGCTGTTGATGCTTTAATTATTGCTGCTTCAAGTCAATTGAAATTGTGGCAAAAACAAGAAAATCCGATGTTTGAGAGCTATGGTGAAAATCAAGTGGTGAATAAAGAGACTGGTGAAATTTTAAGTATCTCTGATGATAAATATAAAGAATTAGTTTTCCAACCACCTTATCAAGGATTTGTAAATACGATTTCAAGTAAAGGATTTGAGGATGAAATTTTATTCTCTTATCAAGTTGATTCAAAATTTAATCGTAAAGTCTCTGATGCTACTATTTACTCAACACGAAAAGCTAAACTTGGAAAAGATAAAAAAGATGAAACTTATGTTTTAGGGAAGATAAAAGATATCTACAGTCAAGATGGTTTTGATACTTTTATTAAAAGATATAAAAAAGATAAAACACAATTCTTGATGTATCAAAAAGATCCTCTAACTTGGGAAAATGTTATTGAAGTTATTCTCAGAGATTATCCAAGTGAAAAACTTTCCGAAGATGGTAAAAAAACTGTAAAATGCAATCCTTTCGAAGAGTATCGTAGAGAAAATGGCTTAATCTGTAAATACAGTAAAAAAGGAAATGGAACACCAATTAAGTCTCTTAAGTATTATGATAAAAAATTAGGAAATTGTATTGATATAACACCTGAAAAATCTAAAAATAGAGTTGTATTGAGACAAATTTCTCCATGGCGAGCTGATATTTACTTTAATCTAGAGACTTTAAAATATGAACTGATGGGATTGAAATATTCTGATTTAAGTTTTGAAAAAGGAACTGGTAAGTATCATATCTCACAAGAAAAGTATGATGCGATAAGGGAAAAAGAAGGTATCGGCAAAAAATCAGAATTTAAGTTTACTCTTTACCGAAATGATTTGATTTTAATCAAAGATACTCTAAATAATTGTGAAAGGATGTTAAGATTCGGCTCAAAAAATGATACATCTAAGCACTATGTGGAATTAAAACCATTAGAAAAAGGAACTTTTGATTCTGAGGAAGAAATTTTACCAGTTTTGGGAAAAGTTGCAAAAAGTGGACAGTTTATTAAAGGTTTAAATAAACCTAACATATCAATCTATAAAGTTCGAACAGATGTTCTTGGTAATAAATTCTTTATTAAAAAAGAAGGTGATAAACCTAAGTTAGATTTTAAAAATAATAACAAATAATTGAAATTTGGGGTTGCAATTTTTATGTAAACGCTATATAATAGTTTTTGCAAGGGACGTCTTGCACGGTTACTTAAATCTTGCAGAGCCTACAAAGATAAGGCTTCATGCCGAATTCAAGCACCCCATGTTTACATGGGGTGCTTTTCGTTGTGTAAAAAGGAGAGTATGATGACTTGGAGAGTTGTGCATGTCAATCAAAGTGAAAAAATGCATTTGAAATTGGATAATATTGTTATAAAAAAGCAAGGTGAAGAATATACGATACCGTTAAGTGATATTTCAATCATTGTCGCTGAAGGTGGAGATACAGTAGTAACTCTTCGTTTGCTTAGTGCTTTGAGCAAATTCAATATTGCTCTTATTGTTTGTGATAATGAACACTTACCGACAGGTATTTATCATGCACCGAATGGACATTCTAGGGCTTATAAGAGATTGCAAAAGCAGTTAGAGTGGAGTCAGGAGCAAAAAGATAAACTTTGGCAAATTGTAACCTATTTTAAAATTAATAACCAACAAGACGTATTATCTCTATTTGAAAGAGATATCGATGCAATCCAATTGTTAGCTGACTATAAAGATCACATTGAGCTAGGGGATAAGACTAATCGTGAAGGACATGCGGCTAAAGTTTATTTTAATGAGCTTTTTGGTAAAAAGTTTACGCGCGTGACACAGCAGGAAGCTGATGTGATTAATGCTGGACTAAATTATGGATATGCAATTTTAAGAGCACAGATGGCTAGGATTGTTGAGGGATACGGTCTAAATCCTTTAGTTGGTATCTTTCATAAAAATGAATATAATCAATTTAACTTAGTAGATGATTTAATGGAGCCATTTAGACAAATCGTTGATGTTTGGGTTTATCAAAATTTGCGAGATAAAGAATATTTAAAATATGAATATCGCTTGGCTTTAACAAATTTATTAAATGCTAAGATTAAGTATGGTAATGAGAATTGTACGGTGACTGGAGCTATGGATAAATATGTTCAAGGTTTTATAAAATGTATTGACAAGAAAGATACTAGTAAGTTTTTCTGTCCGGTGGTTTCTAGTCTAGAATTGGAGTCTTAAGATGAGGTATGCTGCAATGAGATTATTATGTTTTTTTGATTTACCGATGGAAACTGCACAAGAAAAAAGAACTTATCGAAATTTTAGAAAAGAGTTAATTGCTAATGGTTTTGAAATGTTGCAGTTTTCTGTTTATTATCGTACATGCCCAAATCGGAGTTTTGCTAATAAGTTTTATAAAAGATTGCAACAAAGTAATTTACCAGCAGGTAATGTGCGACTTTTGGCTGTAACTGAAAAACAGTTTTCAGAAATGACTTTGATTGTTGGAGGTAAAACGAAACAAGAAGAAGTTGTTAGTGATAATAAATTGGTGGTTATATGAGATTACATTTTACGCATCCTTTTAAAGATAATCTTGATATTCATTTTGGACAATTTACACAAATTATTGGTCAAAATCAGCAATTAAAATATTATATGTGGCAATTATTTATATGGTATTTTGACGGCAAAAAATATTCAGAAGAAGATTTATCGTTGTTTAACCAAGAAGAACCAGAAATCTTGTGTGAAGAAAAAAGTTTAAAAAGAAATGATTTTAGTATTATTTCAATTTCTGATATTAAAGATTTACTTGAACAGATGTCTTATAAAAAAGGTACAGTGGCCTTTGATTTTATGAAAATAAATCTAGATACAGTTGATGTTATGGAAGAAATCGATGAAATCAATGATAAATTAGAAAAAGTTTCTTTGACTGTTAATCAAGCTCTAGACTTATCGATTAAAGATGTAACTTATCATACAGAGAGTTGTATGGTTACGGCTGAACACTTATTGAGTAAGTATTTTCAACCATATTTTAAATATCAAGACAAAAATATTGCTTTTGAATTTGTTGATAACGAGATTAAGGTAATGTTTTTACTCAAAATGTTAAGTGAAAAATTATCCAATGATACTAGTAACATTCTTCTGATTTTTAAGAATATGGATGATTACCTTGATTATGCCTCATTTATAAGAATTTGTCAGGTTATCACAAGAATGACTGATGAGTTTCCAAATTTTTATTGTACGATTTTTCCGTCAAACGAAAGCTACTTGTATGTGACTAAAGAGACAATAGAAAATATTACCATTGTTTCAGATTATATTGAATCTTTGTTTGATCTTGATTTTATGTATGAAAGGTTTCTTGGAAGATATCCATCCAACAATGTACCAACAAAAAAAGAATTTTTAATTCTTTTACAGAAGAATGCAAGTTATTTATTTAGTGAGCAAATTTCATATGTGAGTTTAGGAATTTCGGATATGGTAGCTATCAAGATACTAAATAGTTTATATCACTATGATAAGTCAGTTAAATATCCAATTTCAGAGATAAATCAGCTTGAAATAAGCTTTCTTAAGGATAAAGATTGACTTTTAGGCTCAATGAAATTATAATTCTTGTAGAGTATAAAGACCCAAAATGACGATTTGAGGTTTTTGTACTCTCAAGATTTAAGTAACCGTAAAACATAATATCACAAAATTTTACGCATTCAACCGTTTTTGTACTCTCAAGATTTAAGTAACCGTAAAACCAATAGTACCGTCTGAAAAGTAGCATTTAAGTTTTTGTACTCTCAAGATTTAAGTAACCGTAAAACACAATACTGTTAAGACTCTTATCTAAAATAGTTTTTGTACTCTCAAGATTTAAGTAACCGTAAAACATAATATCACAAAATTTTACGCATTCAACCGTTTTTGTACTCTCAAGATTTAAGTAACCGTAAAACCAATAGTACCGTCTGAAAAGTAGCATTTAAGTTTTTGTACTCTCAAGATTTAAGTAACCGTAAAACACAATACTGTTAAGACTCTTATCTAAAATAGTTTTTGTACTCTCAAGATTTAAGTAACCGTAAAACCTCAGGATTAATGCTTATTATTGCTAACATGTTTTTGTACTCTCAAGATTTAAGTAACCGTAAAACTTAACTGACTTCAAACCTCTACACCAAACAGTTTTTGTACTCTCAAGATTTAAGTAACCGTAAAACTTCAATAATCATATTAATGATTTCAACGCTGTTTTTGTACTCTCAAGATTTAAGTAACCGTAAAACATCATACCATGGTTGCCATTGTCCTTCCAAGTTTTTGTACTCTCAAGATTTAAGTAACCGTAAAACTATTTCCATTTATAACACTTGTGCCAAACTGTTTTTGTACTCTCAAGATTTAAGTAACCGTAAAACTCATGTACTTTGAAACATGTATTATGACGGGTTTTTGTACTCTCAAGATTTAAGTAACCGTAAAACATTGTGTCGCCAACTTGCACTTGATAGTCCGTTTTTGTACTCTCAAGATTTAAGTAACCGTAAAACTGAGTCACTTGTGGACTCGTACCCATGTCAGTTTTTGTACTCTCAAGATTTAAGTAACCGTAAAACCCTCTAATGGTTTATCAATAACAGATACAGGTTTTTGTACTCTCAAGATTTAAGTAACCGTAAAACTATACAGGTGTTAGCGTGCCTAAATTCGTAGTTTTTGTACTCTCAAGATTTAAGTAACCGTAAAACCAGGGGTCGATAACAACATCACCCTCATCCGTTTTTGTACTCTCAAGATTTAAGTAACCGTAAAACTTGGATTAAACAGATATGACTTTGTGACGTGTTTTTGTACTCTCAAGATTTAAGTAACCGTAAAACCGAAAATTAAACGTTTAGGTTCAAACACATGTTTTTGTACTCTCAAGATTTAAGTAACCGTAAAACCCAGTGTATAATATTAAAAAAATCCCGATTGTTTTTGTACTCTCAAGATTTAAGTAACCGTAAAACGAAAGTGCTGTTAGCTGAGAAAGCTGAATAGTTTTTGTACTCTCAAGATTTAAGTAACCGTAAAACTAGATTGTTATTTTGAGAATGACGGAAGTTGTTTTTGTACTCTCAAGATTTAAGTAACCGTAAAACAATGTAAAGATAACAAAGGGCTAAGCTGGGTTTTTGTACTCTCAAGATTTAAGTAACCGTAAAACCAAAAATGAACGAACTGGGAACAGAAGTACGTTTTTGTACTCTCAAGATTTAAGTAACCGTAAAACCCAAACCAGCAACAATGTCTGCAGCAACTTGTTTTTGTACTCTCAAGATTTAAGTAACCGTAAAACTTTGTAACCCCAGTCAATGTTTTTTGAACTGTTTTTGTACTCTCAAGATTTAAGTAACCGTAAAACCTGTTTCTAATTCTTTCATTTTTACCTCTTGTTTTTGTACTCTCAAGATTTAAGTAACCGTAAAACCAATTGATCCTTTAGGCGTTTTAACTTGTGGTTTTTGTACTCTCAAGATTTAAGTAACCGTAAAACTGTTGACTATGTTTCCTCACCTCTTTCTATGTTTTTGTACTCTCAAGATTTAAGTAACCGTAAAACGCTGATTAATGCATTCAACAAGGCGTTGTCGTTTTTGTACTCTCAAGATTAAAAACCACTAAAACACCAAAACCACCTAGAAATTTCCAGGTGGTTTTTCCTATATGGGTCATAGGTTTGCTAGGTTAGATTGGCCTAGTCGTTCAAGTGGTCTATGGCATACTGAGCTTCTTCGGTGGTGAATTTTGCGCGGTGTTCAGAAGTGAGTTGTTCGTAGATTTCATCTGATGACAAGTCTAGTGTTTTCTTATAACTTTTTGCTTTTTCCAAGACAGCTTTTTTATAGTCTAATTTGGCATGGTCGATAGCGTACTGAGCCTGCTCAGCAGTGAATTTATCGGCATTTTCGTTAGACAATTGGTCGTAGATACCTTGTTTTGACATGTGCATAACCTTATAATAGCTCTTTGCTCTCTTAAGCGCAGCCTTTTTGTAATTAGCTTTCAAATGGTCAACGGCATATTGAGCATCTTCGGCAGAATATTTTTCAACATCTGATGTCAATTGGGCGTAAATGCCTAATTTTGACATGTTCATGAGCTTGTAGTACTTTTCAGCCTTGCTTAGAGCTTTTTTCTGGCTACTAGTCGCTGCAGCATAGATGATATGAGAGTGCGAGACAAGCGGTGGAATTGTTATGAAAAAACTAGACAATCTTAATAGTGCCAAAGCACAGGCAATAATCATTGTTCTCTTTTTCATGATGTTCTCCTTATCAACGGTTAAGTGTGTGAGATAGGATAATACAGTTTAAAATGAAGTGTGGAAGTAAGTTATTGTCTAATTTTCACTTAAATGATAGCGCTTTATTTATAAAATGTAAAGAAATCTGAGGCTCTTTTTAATAAGTGATTTTCCTTGCTTTTATCGCTTGTTACTAAACTTTTTATAGCACCCAAGGTGTTTATTTGTTATAATAGAAATAGTGATTAATTGTATAGGATTATAGGATAGATGGATATTCAAGAATTAAAAAAACGACAAGAAAAGATTCGCAATTTCTCAATTATTGCGCATATTGACCACGGAAAGTCAACTTTGGCTGACCGTATTTTGGAAAAGACTGAGACTGTTTCTAGTCGTGAAATGCAAGCTCAACTCTTGGATAGCATGGATTTGGAGCGTGAACGTGGTATCACAATCAAGCTAAATGCTATCGAGTTGAATTACACAGCTAAAGACGGTGAAACTTACATTTTCCACTTGATTGACACACCGGGGCACGTTGACTTTTCATACGAAGTGTCACGTTCTCTAGCGGCATGTGAAGGGGCTATTTTGGTTGTCGATGCGGCACAAGGTATCGAAGCTCAAACCCTTGCCAATGTTTACCTAGCCCTTGATAATGATTTGGAAATTCTACCAGTTATCAATAAAATTGATTTGCCAGCAGCAGATCCAGAGCGTGTGCGTCAAGAAATCGAAGATGTGATTGGTCTTGATGCGTCAGAAGCAGTACTTGCCTCAGCAAAAGCTGGTATCGGGATTGAAGAAATCCTTGAACAAATCGTTGAGTACGTGCCAGCGCCAGTAGGAGATGTTGAAGCACCACTTCAAGCCCTTATCTTTGACTCAGTTTACGATGCTTATCGTGGAGTTATTTTGCAAGTGCGTATTGTCAATGGTATGGTGAAACCTGGTGATACCATTCAATTGATGTCAAATGGTAAGACATTTGATGTTACTGAAGTTGGTATCTTCACACCAAAAGCAGTTGGACGTGATTTCTTAGCAACTGGTGATGTTGGTTATATCGCGGCGTCAATCAAGACAGTTGCTGATACACGTGTAGGTGATACTGTAACGCTTGCTAACAACCCAGCAGCAGAACCGCTTCACGGTTATAAACAAATGAACCCAATGGTGTTTGCTGGTCTTTACCCAATCGAATCAAATAAATACAATGACCTTCGTGAAGCACTTGAAAAACTTCAATTGAACGATGCTAGTCTTCAATTCGAGCCAGAAACATCACAAGCTCTTGGATTTGGTTTCCGCTGTGGTTTCTTGGGACTTCTTCACATGGACGTTATCCAAGAACGTTTGGAACGTGAGTTTAACATTGACTTGATCATGACAGCGCCATCTGTTGTTTACCATGTCAATACGACTGACGGCGAAATGCTAGAAGTGTCAAACCCTTCTGAATTCCCAGACCCAACTAAGGTTGCAAGTATCGAAGAACCATATGTCAAAGCACAAATCATGGTTCCGCAAGAATTTGTTGGAGCGGTTATGGAACTTGCGCAACGCAAACGTGGTGATTTTGTGACAATGGATTACATCGATGAAAATCGTGTTAATGTCATTTACCAAATCCCACTTGCTGAAATTGTCTTTGATTTCTTTGATAAATTGAAATCATCAACCCGTGGTTATGCTAGTTTTGATTACGAAATTTCAGAATACCGCAAATCCAAATTGGTTAAAATGGATATTCTGCTTAACGGAGATAAGGTCGATGCCCTTAGCTTCATCGTTCACAATGAATTTGCCTATGAACGTGGTAAATTAATCGTTGAAAAATTGAAGAAAATCATTCCTCGTCAACAATTCGAAGTGCCAATTCAAGCGGCTATCGGTCAAAAAATTGTTGCTCGATCTGACATCAAAGCCCTTCGTAAAAACGTTTTGGCAAAATGTTATGGTGGTGACGTTTCTCGTAAACGTAAATTGCTTGAAAAACAAAAAGCAGGTAAAAAACGTATGAAAGCTATCGGTTCAGTTGAAGTGCCACAAGAAGCCTTCTTGTCAGTTCTTTCAATGGATGACGAAAGCAGCAAAAAATAAAACATAAACAGCTGAAAGAATTTCTTTCAGTTGTTTTTCTTGTAAATTTTGTACATAAAACATCATAAAAAGAGAATTGTTAGAGAGTTGTGCAAATTTTCAGTATTTTTATGGTACAATAGAATTAAAACTAAACCATGGGAGAGTTGTATGAAATTATTGACAAATGTGTCAAAATTACAAGGAACGTTACGTATTCCTGGAGATAAATCAATCAGTCACCGTTCTATCATGTTCGGAAGTCTTGCTAAGGGGAAAACGACTGTTCGCGATATTTTACGTGGCGAAGATGTTTTGTCAACCATGCAAGTTTTTCGTGATTTAGGGGTTGATATTCAAGATGATGGAGACCTTGTAACCATTACAGGTGTTGGTTTTGATGGTCTCAAAGCACCTCAAAATAAACTTGATATGGGAAATTCAGGGACATCAATTCGTTTGATTTCTGGTGTTTTGGCTGGACAAGATTTTACGGTTGAGATGTTTGGAGATGACAGTTTGTCAAAACGTCCAATGGATCGCGTGACAATTCCACTTCGTCAAATGGGTGTAGAAGTTTCTGGTCAGACAGAGCGTGATTTGCCACCACTTACCATGCATGGAAGTAAAAATCTAAAACCTATTCATTACCAACTTCCTGTGGCATCAGCTCAAGTGAAATCTGCTTTGATTTTTGCTGCTTTGCAAGCTGACGGTGAATCAGTCATTATCGAAAAAGAAAAGACACGTAATCACACCGAAGACATGATTGTCCAATTTGGCGGAAAAATTGATGTCAATGGTAAAGAAATTCGCATCAAAGGTGGTCAAGAATTTACTGGTCAAGATGTGGTCGTTCCAGGTGATATTTCATCAGCAGCCTTTTGGTTAGTTGCAGGGCTTATTGTTCCAAATGCTAAAGTAACACTTGAAAACGTTGGTATCAATGAAACTCGTACAGGTATTCTTGATGTCATTTTAGCAATGGGTGGTAAAATGACAATTTCAGATGTTGATGAAGTTGCCAAATCAGCAACGATTACCGTTGAAACTTCAGAGCTTTCTGGCACTGAAATCGGTGGTGAAGTCATTCCACGTTTGATTGATGAATTACCAATTATTGCTCTTCTTGTTACACAAGCTAATGGCACAACAGTCATTCGTGATGCAGAAGAATTGAAAGTTAAAGAAACAGACCGTATCCAAGTTGTAGCCGATGCTTTGAATGCAATGGGTGCTGATATTACACCGACTGATGATGGCATGATTATCAAAGGAAAAACACCACTTCATGGTGCTAAAATCAATACTTTTGGTGACCACCGTATCGGTATGATGGCGGCAATTGCTGCGCTTTTGGTGTCAGAGGGTGATGTTGAGTTAGAGCGCGCAGAAGCAATCAACACAAGCTACCCAAGCTTCTTTAGTGATTTGGAGGTCTTGTCACATGGCTAGAATTATTATTGGATTTATGGGGTCTGGAAAATCAACCATTTCCTCACTTTTAGATAAAGATTATATCGACATGGATGCTTTGATTACAGAGCGTATCGGCATGTCTATTTCAGATTTCTTTGCGAAAGAAGGCGAGGCCAAATTCCGTGAGATTGAATCACAGGTCTTAGCCGAATTGGCAAATTCTGACCATGTTATCTCAACTGGTGGTGGTGTGGTTATCAACCCAATTAACCGAGAAATTTTGGCAAAAAATCCTGAAACGATTTACTTGAAAGCTGATTTTGACACGCTTTACGACCGCATTAAAAATGATAGCCAAAATGTACGTCCGCTCTTTGTCAATAATAGCAAAGAAGATTTCAAAGCTATCTTTGATGGGCGTCAAGAGATGTATGAGGCTGCAGCCAATCGTATTATCGAAGTTGCTGGCAAAACACCAGAAGAAATTGTTGAGGAAATTGGATGAAAGTTGGCTATTTAGGACCGAATGGTTCTTTTACGCACAATGTTGCTGTTAAGTCATTCCCAGGAGCTGATCGAGTGCCTTTTGGCAACATCACAGAAGTGATTAAGTCTTACGAAGAAGGTCTAGTGGATTACGCCATTATTCCTGTTGAAAATTCTATTGAAGGGTCAGTTCACGAAACTCTGGACTACCTTTTTCATCAAGCTAAAATTGAAGCGGTTGCGGAAATGATTCAACCTATTAAGCAACAACTTTTAGCGACTTCAAAAGATAAGAAAATCGAAAAGATTTTCTCACATCCGCAGGCTATTGCTCAAGGGAAAAAATACATCAAAGCGCATTATCCGAATGCACAAATCGAGATGACAGCAAGCACGGCTTATGCAGCACGTTTTATTGCTGAAAATCCTGATGCGCCATTTGCAGCGATTGCTCCAGTTGCTGCCGCAAAAGAATATGGCTTAGAGATTATTGCCAAAGACATCCAAGAAATGGATGAAAACTACACGCGCTTTTGGGTGCTTGGTCGAAAGAAATATGCTTTTGAATTGTTTAAGTGTCAACAAAAAGTGTCTCTTGCTTTGACTCTGCCAGATAATCTTCCAGGGGCACTTTATAAGGCTTTGTCTGTGTTTGCATGGCGCGGAATTAACTTGACTAAAATCGAAAGTCGTCCTTTGAAGACAGCGCTTGGAGAGTACTTTTTCATCGTTGATATTGATAATACCAATGAAGCTCTGGTCTCTTTTGCGCTGGAAGAATTGCGACTGTTAGGCATTGATTATAAAATGCTCGGAAATTACGACGTTTACAAGTTATGATTTCGTTCTAATGTCATTTTTTAGTATAATAATAATATAGTCGTTTCGTTAAACTTGTACTGACTTTAGTATAGCTAGATTGAAAGAGTGGTATGAGATATGGCACAAGATAAATTAAGTCGACACGAAGAATTAAGATATGAGTACCTTTTGGGGAATTTAGAATATCTAAATCCACAACAAAAGGAAGAATTTGGTTATCTCTATCATAAAAAGCAGATGAGTATGCAAGGGATGTCATCTGGATATCCTTCATCTGCCAATAAAGAGCCAAATTATGAGCGTTATGACGATTATGGCGACTATTATGATTACTACGATGACGACTATGACGATGATTATGATACCTATGTGACTTACGATGAATACGACGATTATGATGATTATGATAATCAAGTGACCTCACAAGGTTTGCCAAAATATCCGCAGGCAAAAAAGTCACGGACTTCAAAGCGAAAGAAAAAAGCAAAAAAGCAAACTTCTTATTTAGATTATTACGAAGGAATCGCTCACGAAGAACCTAAGGTGAGCAAAGCAAAGAAGCCCAAAAAGAAGAACCATAAAAAACGTTTCAAGCATTTTTTGCAATTTTGTGGTTTCTTAGTTATTATCGTTATGATTGGCATGGTTTACATGTTTTATCATGGGGTTCACGAAGTTTCTAGTGGCGAGACGAAATATTCTGCTGCAGTAGTAGAACCTTTTAACGGTCAAGATAGTCATGACGGGACTAATATTCTGATTCTTGGTAGTGATAAGCGGATTTCGCAAGGCTCATCTGATGCTAGAACAGATACCATCATGGTGATGAATATTGGTAACAAAGAAGGTAAAGTTAAACTAGTTAGCTTTATGCGTGATACTTTGGTGAATATCAATGGTGTCAGCTATAATGACTATGCTAATGACCAAAAGCTAAATGTGGCCTTTAACATTGGCGAACAAGATGATCGTCAAGGTGCTGAGTTCATGCGTAAAACTTTGAAGGATAACTTTGATATTAACGTTAAGTATTATGTCATGGTTGATTTTGAAACATTCGCAGAAGCTATCAATACTCTCTTTCCAAAGGGCGTTGAGATAGATGCCAAGTTTGGTACGGTTGATGGTCAAGAAGTGTCATCGGTTGAAGTGCCTGATGACCTTAACATGCAAGCAGATGGTAGCGTCCCTAATCAGACCATTGAAGTTGGTCAACAACGTATGGATGGACGGACTTTGCTAAATTATGCGCGTTTTCGTAAGGATGATGACGGCGATTATGGTCGTACACAACGTCAACAACAAGTCATCTCAGCGATTGTCAATCAAATCAAAGACCCTTCAAAACTCTTTACAGGCTCAGCAGCAATCGGCAAAATCTATGCCCTTACCTCAACCAACATCTCTTATCCATTTCTTGTTAAAGAAGGCTTGGGAGTGGTGACAAGTGGTCAAAAGGGAATTGAGCAAAAGACAGTTCCTGCAGAAGGCGACTGGACAGATGATTATGATATGTATGGCGGTCTAGGAATTGCCATTGATTTCAATAAATACCAAAAAGAGTTGAAGGACCTTGGGCTACGTTAATAATATGATATAATAGAGAGGCAGTTAAGCTTCTCTATTTTTTATAGGGAAGAAACCGAGAATAAGATATTACTGATGGCTTATATAAGTCAGGCATGAAAGGAAAATATGTTAGAAAAAAATAGCATTGTAGAGGTTGAAATCACAGATTTATCACACGAAGGAGCAGGGGTTGCCAAAGTTGATGGCTTCGTCTTTTTTGTTGAAAATGCTCTTCCAGGTGAAAAAATCAAGATGCGCGTCTTGAAAGTGAAGAAAAATATTGGTTTTGGTAAGGTTGAAGAATACCTCACCATTTCTGAACACCGTAACCAAGATTTGAATGTGGATTACTTGCGTACAGGAATTGCGGATTTTGGACATTTGGCTTACGCTGAACAATTGAAATTTAAACGCAAACAAGTTGCTGATAATTTGTATAAAACAGCTGGCATTTCAGATGTTGAAGTGTTAGAAACACTTGGTATGGAGCATCCTTACGCTTACCGTAACAAAGCGCAAGTGCCAGTTCGCCGTGTTAATGGACAACTGGAAACTGGTTTCTTCCGCAAACATTCACATGACTTGATGCCAATTTCTGATTTTTATATTCAAAATAAAGAGATTGACCGCTTGATTAATTTCACACGTGATTTGCTTCGTCGTTTTGACCTTAAACCATACGATGAAAAAGAACAAACTGGTTTAATTCGTAACTTGGTGGTTCGTCGTGGACATTATTCTGGTGAAATGATGCTTGTTTTTGTGACAACACGTCCGAAAATTTTCCGTATCGAGCAAATCATCGAAAAAATTGTTGCAGAATTTCCAGTGGTGAAATCAGTTGTTCAAAACATTAACGATAAAAATACCAATGCTATTTTTGGTAATGACTTTAGAACACTTTATGGAAAAGATACGATTGTTGACAGCATGCTTGGCAATCAATATGAAATTTCAGCGCGTTCATTCTACCAAGTGAACACTGAAATGGCTGAAAAACTTTACCAAACTGCTATTGATTTCTCAGATTTGACGGCTGATGACACCGTGATTGATGCCTATTCTGGAATTGGAACAATTGGACTTTCATTTGCCAAAAATGTTAAAGCCGTTTACGGCGTCGAAGTAATTGAAGAAGCTGTGAAAGATGCCAAAAGAAATGCTGCGCTAAACGGTATTACCAATGCGCATTATGTCGCCGATTCGGCAGAACATGCTATGGCAACTTGGAGCAAAGACGGTATCAAACCAAGTGTGATCTTGGTGGACCCACCACGTAAAGGCTTGACAGAAAACTTTATCAAAGCAAGCGTAGCCATGCAACCAGAAAAAGTTACTTACATCTCATGTAACCCAGCAACTATGGCGCGTGACATCAAACTTTATCAAGAACTTGGCTACAAACTCCAAAAAGTACAACCAGTAGATTTGTTCCCGAATACGCACCATGTTGAGACAGTAGTATTGATGTCAAGAGGTGTATTAAGATAAGTAAATAAAGGCTTTCCGTGGTTTGCAGTCTGGTTCTAGGCCGGAAGCATAATCACGGATTTTTGTTTTGAGGGAAGTTATCCAAGATTAGTGAATTTAAAAAGCCATCAGGAAGTACTGCTGATGGCTAGGTGAGTTGATAAGATTGCTGGTAAAAATGTGCTGAGTTGACAAGATGGCTTTTGGCTTGAATGGACAAACAAGGAAGATCATCCAAAATGTTACTGTCTAGGGTGGCCACTTTGTAATATACTTGAAATCAGGCATTGAAATTAAAGTATGAAAAACTGAAGTAATTTTTACAAAGAAAAGCACATCGAGATTAAATGACCGATGTGCTTTTCTTTAGTTTACTCAACATCAATAGTAACGCTAATGACCGATGTGCTTTTCTTTAGTTTACTCAACATCAATAGTAATGCTAATGACCAATGTGCTTTTTCTTTAGTTTACTCAACCTCAATTGTAATGCTATTGTTTGGTTTTTCTTCTTTCGGAACAATAATTTTTAGTACTCCATTTTCAAGTTTTGCTTTAATAGCATCAGGTTTGGAATCTTCTAAATAAATTGAACGGCTCATAGAATTATAACGTCTCTCTTTGTGAATATAATTCTTTTCCTGTATTTCATTGGTTTCGTCTCTAGTGATAGAAATTGTTAATTTTCCATCATTAAGTTGAAGATTGATGTCTTTTTTATCAACACCAGGCATTTCAGCTTCAATTAGGTATTCCTTGCCATTATCTTCGACATCCACTTTAAAAGTGTCGTAAGAGAGTGTTCGTCTGAATGGCCAATCATTTGAAAAAAAGTCATCAAGTAAGTTGTAGAAGTCACCACTACCAGTGTTTGTAGATAGTTCTTTGTTTTTTCTGTTAAAAGGTACTAATCCAGCCATAATAATCAACTCCTTTTTATAACATCTTATTAGCAGTCTATTGTGTTAAGTTCTAATTATTATATATCATAAAAAAACAATTGTGTCAATATATTGTTTATTTTTTTTAATATTTTTTTCGTAATGTAATTTAAGATATATAATTTAATATTTAAAAAGTTTGAAACTTATTATTCTAAATAGATTAAAATTAAAGAATGAAAAAATTGATACTGATAGTAAATGAATATAGAGCAGAGTTATTGGGTTTGTTTTGGCTTTACAACCATGATAATATTGCTGAATCTATTGCATTTATCAACCAAATGGGTTTATAATATTATTATCGTAAACTTGGAGATGCTGTATGACTACGGCAGAAATTATTAAAGAACTGTGTGAGCAAATGAATATAAGTGTTTCCGAACTTGCTAGACGTATTGGTCAGACACCACAAAATTTCAATAAGAAATTTACAACGAGAAACTGTAACCTTGGATGAGTTGAAAGCCATCGCTGATGTGCTAGGTATCAAGTTTGAGCAGGCATTTATTTTACCAGGTGGGAATGAGATAAATATATCTAATGAATAAAGGAGGCAATCAATTTATGGATTAATAAAAGGAACTGGAAGCACGAGTATAATAAAATTGTCTAAATATAAAACAATATAGATAAAAGGAATTAATAGTTATTTTCAGTTTATCAAAAAAACATATATGAATAGGAGTATAAAAATGAAAGAAAGAAAAAAAGCAATTATAAATATATTACTATTATTTTTAACACTTGTAATAAATGCCCTCGGAGCCCTCGGCCTAATCAATGGCTATTCACAAAAAGAGGTATCTGACAGATATTTGACCCTGATAACTCCAAGCCCAACCACATTCAGTATTTGGAGCATAATTTATATTCTTTTAATTTTATCATGTATTATAATGGTAATTAGAAGTGATAATGATTACTATAAAAACGTTATAAATAGAATTACTTCGCTCTTCCGCTTTTCCAGTTTATTCAACATACTATGGATTATATCATTTTCTTATCTACAATTAGAATTGTCAGTTATTTTTATTGTTGCCTTCTTATTTTCGCTATCATTAATATTAGAAAAATTATTATCAATAAAATCTAAAGGGCATTTTATAATACCTTTATCATTTGGACTGTATGCCGGTTGGCTTTTTATAGCAACAGTTGTAAACATATCTGCAACTTTGGTTAAACTCAACTGGAATGGATTTGGAATATCTGACACTTTGTGGGCTTTTACAATCTTAATAGTAGCTGTAGTGATTGTATTTCTAGTCAACGTAAAAAATAAAAACGCTGTATTCCCTTTACCGATAGCCTGGGCTTATTTTGGAATCAATAATTTTCTTAAATCAAGCCAAGGCTTTTCGGGGGCGTATCCTATATTAGAAAAAGCATCTATAGTAGGGATGTTTTTACTTATAATGATATCAATTTTTAGATTTTATAAAAACAATTACAAAATTATTCCTACCACTTAAACTTAGTTTTTCTATTAACATATTTAATAAGATAATAAAATACAAGCCTAAACGAATAGGCATAGGAGGGCAACGTGGGAAATTCTGTTTTATGGATAAGAAATGATTTTAGATTTCATGATAATACCGCGCTTATTAATGCTATCAATGACATAAAAGATAATGAAAATCTTATATTTATATATCATTTAGATCCTGAGATAATAAAGATTGAAACGACAAGTTATGCTTATTTCTTTTCTTCGTTGAATAGCTATTATGAAAGTTGTTTAAAAAAAGGTCTGGATATTTATTTTTTATATGGAGAAATTTTAACTTGTTTTGATACACTTCTCAATGAATTTAGTAACATAGACAAAATTTATTATAATACTATTGAATGCGGATATGGGAAATCTCAAGAACAAAAGTTGAATAGATTCCTAAAAAGAAAAAACGTTGAAGTTTTCTCATTTTATGACCATCATTTACACTCAGCAAACAAAGTATTGAAAGAGGACAATTCTCATTATAAAGTTTTTACACATTATTATAATAAATGGATGAGTAGCAAAAAACCTGAAGAACAGAATATTGATTATGCTAAACTTTCTGAGATTATATTAAGCGATTTCAGTAAAAAAGATCCTATTGGTAAAGAAAAGTTTATTGAATTAAGAAATCTTTTGAATAATGACTTTTCTATGTTTACAGGAGAAGAGAAGGCTAGAGAATGCCTTGCTGATTTTATGAACGCTAAACTTTGTAGTTACAACGAAAATAGAGAATATCCGTTTCTTGATGGAACAAGTCATTTATCGCATTATTTAACAACAGGTCAGTTGTCTGTCAGAGAAGTATTCAATGCTGCAACAATGATGCCTTTTTCTCTGGGACAAGAAATATTTATTAAAGAGCTAGCCTGGAGAGATTTCTATAATATGATATACTATTTTCATCCAAATCAACACAATGAAGAGATAATTGAAAAATATAGATATATTAATTGGGAATATGATGAGGAAAATTTTATAAAATGGAAATCTGGACTAACTGGATTCCCTATAATAGACGCAGCAATGCGCCAACTTAGAGAAGAGGGTTGGATGCACAATCGTCTTAGAATGATTACCGCTTCTTTTTTAATTAAAGACTTACTGATTGACTGGAGGCTAGGCGAAAAATATTTTTCTGAAATGCTCATAGACTATGATACTGCCTCTAACATTGGCGGGTGGCAATGGGCTGCATCTGTAGGAACTGATGCAGTCCCTTACTTTAGGATTTTTAACCCAATCACTCAAAGTAAGAAGTACGATCCTGAAGGTAAGTTTATAAAAAGGTATGTAAAGGAATTGGAAGATATTCCAACACAATATATACATGAACCATTTAAATTTAAGAAACAACTAGAAGAAAACTACGGCATTGATATAAAAAAATTGTATGTAAGCCCTATCGTAGATCATAAAACGCAAAGACAAAAAGCGTTAGAAATGTTTAATATATAAATATTTGGAGGAAATGAAGTGAAACCAAAAATCTTAATAAGTAAGTGTTTAGGTTTTGATAATTGCAGATATGATGGTTCTATTGTACAATTCGATTTATTAGATAAGATGAAAGATCAAATTGAATTTATTCCACTGTGCCCCGAGATAGAAATTGGTTTAGGATTACCAAGAGAAAGTCTGCGTTTAATTAAAGTGCAAGACGGTATAGAATTAGTTCAACCTAAATCTAAAAAATATTTAACTTATGATATGAAGAAATATTCCCAAGAGATTCTTAAAAATATTTCCGATATAGATGGAATTATATTAAAAGGACGATCACCATCTTGTGGGATAAAAGATGTTAAAGTATACTCGGGCATGGAAAAATCTCCTGTAATCGGAAAAAGTATGGGTTTATTTGCGGCTGAAATGGAAAAGCATTTCCCTTATTTGCCAATTGAAGAAGAAGGGAGATTAACAAACCTGATAATAAGAGAGCATTTTTTTACAAAACTATATGCGATTTTTAATTTTAAAAAAATGGCACAAAATAAATCTATAAAAAAATTAGCGGATTATCATGCAAAAAATAAATATTTATATTTTGCTTATAATCAAACATTAAAAAACAAATTAGGGTCAATTGTTGCAAATCATGAAAAATTAGAAACAAATATAGTGTTAGATAATTACTTTAATGAAATGGTAAAATTATTTTCGAACCTACCTTCTAAAAAGAATTACATTAATGCTTATCAACATATATTTGGGTATTTTTCAAAATTCGTGAGCAAAGAAGAAAAAGTGTTTATCTTACAATTAATGGAAAAATACAGAGATGGAAAGATCGACAAATCTGCCATAGCGAGTATTTTAAAAGTTTACTCTATAAAATATAATATTGAATACTTGTTAGGACAAACTATATTCGAGCCGTTTCCAGAAGAATTACTTTCACTAAATGATAGTGGTAAGCTTTAAGATGTCTCGGGTTAGAAATACAAAATTTATACAGAAAAATAAATGAAATCAGTTCAGAATGCCATTGTTAATATCTCTTTATACTTTTGACTCAAGGATGTTTTATCTACGCAACACCCTGTGATGAGATATAGTACAGATGTCTCTTAACCATAGGAGGTAACCCTCAGTTGGTAGAGCAGATTCTCCTGTTAATCCAATAGCTGATGAAATATCTCCTGATGAGAGTTTTAACAGATTCAACTTTCATTTTAGTGGTATCATAGCGATTATAGAGAAGTTTCTCTTTCAGCCTTGCCCACATGCTTTCGCATTGTGCATTATAATGGCATCTGCCACCTACACTATTCATACTTTGGAGAATGCCATATTTACTTATTGCTTTTCGGTAGAGCTCACTAGTGGAGTGCTAACATTAAAGTAGAGTCATGAAACTCACCAAATATATGTTATTATCAAAGCACATAGAAAGGTGAGAACAACATGCAATATGAAAAACCATTTAAAGAACAGGCCGTTAAACTTTTTGATAAAATCGGCGTAAAAGCAGTTGCAAATCAACTGGAATTCCTTACTATACTATTCCACTTGGAGAAATCAGCGAAAAAAATATGGAGCAGATACTTATGTTGGCAGTGGCCATAAAAGAATATCTGCGGATAACAAAGAGCAGCGTATTTTGGTGCTGGAAAAAGAAAATGAGTAACTCAAACATTCCAATGAGATCCTACAGGAGGCACTCGGTTTTTTCGCCGTGCGCCGAAAGAAGAAAGAGCTCATCAGCGCTACCTTTTCATCTATGCTAGACTGTAGATACTCTGAGTCTAATGATTAAGCATAGCAGATGAGATTGATGAGCTGAGAGACAAGCGACAGATCCTCTTAGTAGAAGATGCCTCCCTCAGTAGCGAGAACGAGCGAATCAATGAGCTGATTGAATTTATCCGCAAGAATAAATTTCGTACCTTAGAGTACGATGATAAGCTTGTAAGGAAGATGATCGAGAGTGTTACAGTCTATGAAGGCCACTTCGTCATAGCCTTCAAATCTGGTATTGAAATTGAAATATGAAAACCAGAAGTAAATAGCCCATGACTCTACAGTAGAGTTGTGGGTTTTCTTTGCTTGTTGACAATAATAATATTTTAATAACTATTATGCTTATCAACCAAATGGGTTTATGATATTTTTATCGTAAACTTGGAGGTGCTGTATGACTACGGCAGAAATGATTAAAGAACTGTGTGAGCAAATGAATATAAGCGTTTCTGAACTTGCTAGACGTATTGGCCAGACTCCACAGAATTTCAATAAGAAATTACAACGAGAAACTGTAACCTTGGATGAGTTGAAAGCCATCGCTGATGTGCTAGGTGTCAAGTTTGAGCAGGCTTTTATATTGCCTGAAGGCAATGAAATAAAAATATCTAACGAATAGAGGAGGCGGTCTAATATGATGATTAGTCCGGAAAGTTACTATGAAGAGTATCTCAAAGGATAAACAAAAGAAGAAATAATGACCGCCATCCGAGGCATTAAGCAGGAAATAGGTCACCTCAAAAATTCAATGGAAAACCCACATGGTGACATAAAAACTGTTATGCATCCAAGTGAAGATACTCGCCTTCATTGGGCCCGTGAATATTTAGATAAAGCCAAACAAACCTATGTTGAAGCTGGTGGAACTTATACTCTATCAAAATCTGAACAAAAGACAGCCGATTTTGATACGAACATAAATGCAATATGCAAGATCACCTTTAACATTGGTGGTTACTTTGGCAGTTATAGCACCTATATTGTAGAGCTATCCTAAGAATTTAAAGCCTATACAAAGTTATGGGAAAATGTAGAACCACTTGTATTGTTGGATGATAATAAAGAGCCCTTTATAAAGGATACTTTCATTGGGGCACTTAAGGAACTTCATATCGGTGAGTGGCGAAGACATTATACAACTAAACGCTTCGGATACATGGTACTTGATGGAACACAGTGGGAGTTGGAATTTGAATATAGTAATGGCCATAAGCCAGTAAGATTTGATGGCGATAACTCTTACCCTTATAACTTTGATAAGTTCCAGAGACTATTTGGCATTGATGTTACTGAGGAGGATTAGGATGAGTAAATTCGATATTTTGACAAAATGCATACCTATAATCCAGGCGGATAGCATTGGTGAATGGGTGATTGATAATGAAAACGATGGAACACTGGAACGTCTGATACAGATATTGAGGTTGGAGCAAGTGAAGTTGCGGGTCTACCAGATTATGATTGTATGAAATGGCACAGACAGATGTGCAAAAATGGAAATTTATATTTACTTATGAAGGATGAAGCCATTGTTGGTGGGGCTATTATGTTTGAGGATGAGAAAGATGCGGATATTGTGTATGTAGGACGGATTTTTGTTGATGCTTTACAATATCGCAAAGGATATGGGAAAGAAATCATGCAGCAAATTGAAAAAGTAGATGTCGAAAACCATATCCTTCGATTGGAAACTTTGGTCTCGAACCAAAGGACGAATTCTTTTTATCCGAAGTGTGGATATGAGGAAATGTATCGGGATGAGGAATCCGTATATTATCAGAAAGTGCTGGGATAGGACATGAATAAGGAATGGTCGGAATTAAATAAGCGTATGCAGGAGCAGCTGCGAAAGGAACAGACATTTCCGAGTGGGATTGAGACGCTGATTGATCTTCGTGGAAAGATGATGGACGAGATACTTCGTATGAAACGGGAGCTTTCTATAGAAGATTTTAGCAGGATGCCTTTTCCAAAAGCAAATGGGTATCATAGCAAAACTATTGCATATTCTCTGTGGCATATTTTTCGAATAGAGGATATTGTGGCTCATTCTCTGATTCAAAGTGATGAGGAGATTTTCTTTCTTTACGATTACCGGGAACATACGAAATCACCAATTATTACAACAGGGAATGAACTACAGGGGCAGCAGCTCGTGGATTTTTCTAAGAAGCTTGATTTAGATCAGCTATATCAATACATAGAGCAAGTTCATAAAAGTACAAATGATTTATTGAAGAATCTAACATTTCGCGATATGAAGCGGAAATTTGACGAGAAAGATAAGAACAGACTGCGCAATTTAGAAGTGGTAAACCCGGATGAACGGGCATACTGGCTGATTGATTACTGGTGTGAAAAAGATGTCAGAGGTCTGGTACAGATGCCTTTTTCCAGACATTTCTATCTTATGTCTTTAAAATAACTTTTTAAGTTTTGCATATTCAGTTTACTAATAAAAACATTACCCCCATCAAATAAAACCAAAGTATGGTAATATGATAACAGGTACTTGATTAGTTGTGCTGTCTTATTATTTTACCTAGGACTTTTGGTCTTTTTTGTTAGCATTTTGGGGAGGAGATTGTGATGAAAGTTGTTGAAGTTGGTCAAGAAAATCAAGACGTTATCGTGTTACTTCACGGTGGCGGTTTGTCCTGGTGGCAATATCAAGCTCAGATGGATTTGCTGTGTGAAAACTATCATGTGGTTTTGCCAATTCTTGATGGACATGCTGGAAGTGATGCTGATTTTACAAGCATTGAAGATAATGCTAAGCGACTTCTGGATTATATTGATAAAACCTACGGTGGTTCAGTTTTTCTGATTGCTGGTTTGTCACTTGGTGGTCAGATTCTTTTAGAAATGCTTGCTTTGCGAAAAAATATTTGTCAGTACGCTATTGTAGAAAGTGCTGCCATTATTCCAGATAAATTGACAGCAGGTTTGGTCGCTCCGCTATTTTCGATGATTTTTCCTCTGATTAAGAAGAAGCGGTTTGCAAAGATGCAGTTTTGCTACCTTGGCATTCGAGCTGATTTGTTTGAACATTATTATGGGGACACGGTGAAACTTTCTAAGCAAAATTTGATTGCTTTTACAAAAGCAAGTAGCTTGTATCAAGTAAAGAAAAATTTGAAGAATTCGTTAGCGCGTGTTCGCATTATTGTGGGAGAAAAAGAAACTAAAAAGATGCATGCTTCAGCAAGGTATTTACATGATCTTTTACCAGACAGTCGCTTGGAAATCAAAGCTGGTCTGGCTCACGGTCAATATGCGATTAACCAGCCAGATTTATATGTGAAAGAACTTTTTGAGAGTTTGTGATTAAGGAGTGAACGATATGGCATCAAGTAAAGAATACTTAGCTTTTATATTGGACCAACTTTCAGAAATTCCAGAGATTTCCTACCGTTCAATGATGGGAGAATACATCCTTTATTACCGTGGTAAGGTCATTGGTGGGATTTATGACAATCGTTTTTTGATTAAACTAACTAAGTCTGCTACAGCTTTATTACCAGAAGCAAGTCTTGAGATTCCCTACGAAGGGGCTAAAAAGATGCTTTTAGTCGATCAACTTGATGACAAAGCTTTACTCAGCCGCTTGCTGCAAGCCATGTACGAAGAATTACCTGCCCCTAAGAAAAAAAGAAACTAACCATTCAAAGGTTAGTTTTTCTTTTGTCATAATCATCTGATTTTGCTACAATGAAAGCAAAGAGTGATAACGCTTTCTTGGGTGATTAGGAGGTATTGATTATGGAATACATCCAAGTGACAAAAGATAATTTAGAAAACGAGCATATTTGCTGTGCTATTTTTAACAACAAAGATGCTCAAGTCTCGTCTAAAAAGACTTGGTTATCTGAGCGCTTTGATGATGGACTTGTTTTTCTAAAAAGTGTTGAACGTGGCAGGTGTTTTATCGAGTATATCCCTGCAGAAAAGGCTTGGAATCCCATTGAGGCAGAAGATTACATGTATATTGATTGTCTCTGGGTTTCGGGTTCTTTAAAAGGTCATGGTTAATCGACTGATTTGCTGGAGGCTTGTATCGCTGATAGCAAAGCAAAAGGGAAGAATGGCTTGTGTATCTTAGCAGCAGCTAAGAAGAAACCATTTCTTGCTGATCCAAAGTACCTAGCTTACAAAGGTTTTAAGGTGGCTGATGAAGCTGATAATGGCATTCAACTTTGGTATCTGCCGTTTTCCGATGATGCTAAAGTACCAAACTTTAAAGCTTGTGCCAAACACCCTCACATTGAAAAATCAGGTTATGTTTTGTATTACACCAGCCAATGTCCTTTCAATTCTAAGTATGTCCCAATCCTTGAAGAAACAGCTAAGCAAGAAGGGATTTCTTTTAAGGCTATTCAAATTACGGATAGGAAAACAGCGCAAGCTGCGCCGACACCCATAACGACCTACGCTTTTTTTACAACGGGGATTATGTCACAAATGAGCAGATGAATGCCAAAAAATTTTTAAAACTCGTCTCAAAAGTTGAAGGATAATAATTTTTCACTAAAAGAGGTAAGTATGATTGAGTTGAAACCACTTGTTTCAAGTGATCGTGAACAATTTATTAAAGATAACCAAGAAACTTTTAATTATGGAGCTTTAGAGGAATTTGGTCTTCGAGATGACCATTTTGAAGAAGATGGTTAAATCATCTCTCGAGAGACAATTGAAGAATCCATAGATAGTGGAGAAGCCTACCGTATCCTTGATGGTGGAAAGGTTGTCAGTGGTGTTGTAGTCCGTATCGAGGGAGATAGAGGAAATTTGGATTTGCTTTTTGTTTCTCCAAAATGCCACAGTAAGGGAGTTGGCTACGGCGCTTGGTGTCAAATTGAAAAGATGTTTCCTCAGGTGAAAATCTGGGAAACCGTGACGCCATATTTTGAAAAACGTAACATTCATTTTTATGTGAATCGCTGTGGGTTTAAGATTGTTGAATTCTTTAACAGCCATCACAAAGATCCAAATGATGATGAGGCTTCAGAAATGTTTCGATTTGAAAAGCACTTATAGTTTCAGATTTTAGGAGGGCAATATTATGACTAAAGGAAATGGTATCTTAATTGGTATGGGATTTGGAGTAGCTATTGGTGCAGGAATAGGTTTTCTAACACATAATATTGGACTTTGGATGTCACTTGGTATTGCCTTTGGGGTTATGGTTGGACTATTTATTGACAAAGATGACGATGATGAAGGCGAGTAATTTATCAGACGATTGAATCTATAAAGAATAAGATGTTAAACTGTAGCTTTTCTGGCTGCAGTTTTTGAATGTTTTAGAGGATGACGCGAGATAAAAGCTAAAAAACAGTTGTTCTTTGTAAGTGCTGTCTTTTTGTGCTACAATGCAAGTATCATAATATTCTGATAATTCAAAAGGAGGTTTCTGGATGAAAACAGTACTTGTAACGGGTGGCACAGTTTTTGTTAGTAAATATACAGCGGCTTATTTTGCTAAAAAAGGCTATGACGTCTATGTGCTCAATCGAAATACCAAGACACAAGTTGAAGGCGTGACTGTGCTTCAAGCTGATCGACATGATTTGGGTAATCGATTGAAGAGTCTCCATTTCGATATCGTTTTGGATGTGACAGCTTATAACGCTAATGACATTTCTTGTTTAGTAGAAGCAATAGGCTCATTTGAAACATATATCATGATTAGTTCAAGTTCTGTTTATCCAGATGACGGCGCACAACCATTTTTAGAAAACTCTCAACTTGGTGAAAATAAATTCTGGGGCCAGTATGGTCTAGATAAGATTGCAGCAGAAAAACGTTTGCTTGAGCTGGTTCCAAAACAAAAAAGGAGACATTATGGTAGACTTAAAGAAAATTAGTCAGGATATTGAAAAATACGTTGGAGGTAGGGAAATATTTCAGGTGTTGCTCACTGTGTGACTCGTTTGAGAATCGTTTTAAAAGATAACAGTTTAGCTGATCTTAAAAAACTTGAAAATGTCGACTTAGTTAAAGGAGCATTTGTCGCTGGAGATCAAATTCAGTTGATTTTTGGATCTGGATTAGTTAATGACGTGTATGAGGTTTTTTCAAAATATGTCGGTATAGCAGATATGACACTTAATGAGCTTAAACAAGAAAGTGCCAAAAAAGCAAATCCTATTCAAGCAGTTATTAAATCTCTATCTGATGTATTTGTTGCGATTATTCTAGCAATCCTTGCAGCAGCACTTTTGATGGGTATTACAGGTGTTCTTAGTAATTACCCCATTGTTAAGGAAAATGAAACTTTATACGCTATCAACAGACTAGCAAGTCTTGCATCTACAGGAATCTTTGCTATTTTACCAATGATAGTTTGTTATTCAGCAGTTAAACGCTACGGCGGTAACCCAGTTCTTGGTATGGTTGTTGGGGCTATCATGCTTGATTCTTCACTTGCAAATGCCTATTCAGCTGCATCTGGAACTGTTCATGTTGAAGTGATTCATTTATTTGGTTTACCAATTGAAATGGTCGGCTTCCAGGGCGGTATTTTAGTTGCTTTGATGATTGGTTTTGTTGTTGCAAAACTCGATATTTACTTCAATAAAGTAGTACCAAACTCTGTTAAGCTTTTGCTTGCGCCTTTGTTTACTGTATTTTTTTCAACTTTGCTTTTGTTTACAGTTGTAGGACCAGTAGGTCGTATTCTTTCACATGGTTTGACAAGTGGATTGGTTTGGTCTGCTGAAAATCTAGGATTTGTTGGTTATGCTTTATTTGCCGGTGTTCAACAATTATTGGTTATTACAGGGCTTCACCATATTATTGGTGCAGCAGAAGCACAATTGCTTGCTGATACAAAACATAACTTCATCAACCCATTGATGTCAGTTGCTTTGATTGGACAATCTGGTGCAGTTATTGGTTATTTGATTACTCACTGGAAAGATACTAAAGCTCGTGAACTTTGTTTGCCAAGTTTTGCTTCAACATTGTTTGGTATTAGTGAACCAGCTATTTTCGGTGTTAACCTTCGCTATCGTTACCTACTAGTTGCAGGATGTATTGGTGGTGCAGTTGCAGGTGCATATGTTTACTTTGCAAAATTAACCGCACTCGGTTTTGGTACAACAGTAGTACCAGGTATTGCTATTTGTGACCCTGCTCACAATGGTTATTTAAATTATATTATTGCCCAGTTAATTGGCTTTGGAGTTGGGCTAGCTGCTACAATTATCTTAAAACCATTCTTCAAAGAAGAAAAATAAAAAAATAAAATCAAAGCCTCCTTACATTGTTTAGGGAGGCTATATTATTGGAGGAAACATGTACACGAAAGAAGAATATGCCAAAGATTGTCAAATCCATAATGACATGCGGCGACTTGTTGATTCGGACGTTAATCGTTTAAACTATCATTTGATGGCACCGGCTGGATGGCTTAATGACCCAAATGGTCTAGTTGAAAAAAATGGCATTAACCATGTTTATTTTCAATATACTCCTTTTGATGCTGGTTGGGGAATAAAATCTTGGGGACATTATACCACAAAAGATTGGCTTACTTACAAAGAAGAAGAGCCTTTTGTTTTTGCGGATAATAGACTTGATCGCGACGGTGCTTACAGCGGTTCAGCGATTGTCAAAGATGGAATAATTCATTATTTTTACACTGGAAATGTCAAATTGTTAGATGGTGATTATGATTACATTTTGACTGGACGTGAGCAGAATACTATTCATTTGACGAGCAGTGACGGTTTTCATTTTTCTGGTAAAGAACTTGTGTTAGCAAATAGTGATTATCCAGATGACATGACAACACACGTCAGAGATCCTAAAATTTTAAAAGACGGTGAGAAATATATCATGGTTTTAGGGGCGAGAAGTATTGAAGATAAGGGCTGCGCTCTAGTTTATCATTCAACTGATTTATCGCACTGGCATTATGTGACACGCATACAGACAAGTGAAAAATTTGGCTTTATGTGGGAATGCCCAGATTTATTTAAACTAGGTAACCAACTCATTCTCTCAGTTTCACCTCAAGGACTTGAAAAAGAAGAAGCTAGGTACCAAAATGTTTTTCAGAGTGGCTATTTTTTGGTAGATGAGAATCACGGCGATTATACTGTAAGAAAATTTGAAGAGTTTGATTATGGCTTTGATTTTTATGCAGTGCAGACATTTGAAGATGAAAGTGGTCGACGAATTTTGATGGCTTGGATGGGCCTGCCAATGGAGTCAGAATACCAAGAAGATCCCACAGTAAAATATAACTGGCGACATGCTTTGACAATGCCAAGAGAACTAGTTTTTCAAAATGGTGCTGTTTATCAAAGACCTTTGAAGGAGTTTGAAAAGCTAAGAAAGAACGAGTTTCAAAGTCAAATATCTGAATTTACGCAGTGGCAAACAGAAAATTGCTGTTTTGAAATAAATGTCACATTTAGCAATCCAGCAGAAAGTTTTTCTCTTCGTTTAAGAGATGACGTTATTTTGACATTTGATGGTTCACTATTGTCGCTAAAAATGGGAGAATCAGGCTTTGGACGTACACAGCGAAATATTGCCTTAGATAAGGTTAGCCGATTGCAGTTTTTTTCTGATACGTCATCAATAGAAATTTTCATAAATGGTGGTCGTTATACAATGACATCTAGAGTATTTAGCGATACATTGAAACAAATAATTACGTTTGATTCAAAATCAGATGGTCAGTTGACTATTTATGATTTGAAAAAGTTTAATATCGAATAAAGAGAAGTCCAGCAGAATCTTCTGCTGGATTTTTTTTGTATTTTCTTGAAGAAAAAACAATTTTTGTTTAATTTTAAAATATTCTGTATTTTTAGAAAATAGTGTGTTAAAATACCAAACATATCGAAAGAAAGTTTATGGTAGGAGGAAACTTTTATGGACAATAAGTCTACTTTAAAACGTGTTGGACTTGGAGCGGTAAGCTTGGCTTTAGTTGCTTTATTGGCTGCGTGTGGGGGCGAAAATAAAACTGTAGCTAATAAAAACGAGATTAATTGGTACACACCGACTGAGATTTTGACACTGGATATCTCAAAAAATACTGACCAATATTCTGCGCTAGCAATTGGGAACTCATCAAGTAACCTACTTCGTGTAGATAAAAAAGGTGAACCAAAACCAGACTTGGCAAAAAGTGTCGAAGTTTCTGAGGATGGTTTGACATATACAGCGACTTTGCGTGATGGTTTGAAATGGTCTGACGGTAGTGATTTGACTGCGGATGATTTTGTCTACACATGGCAACGTATGCTTGATCCAAAGACAGCTTCAGAATACGCTTATTTAGCTGTTGAATCACATCTTGAAAATGCTGATAAGATTAATACTGGTGAAATCTCTGATTTGAGTCAACTTGGTGTTAAAGCTGATGGTAATAAAATTACCTTTAAGCTTACAAGTCCATGCCCACAATTTAAGTACTATCTAGCCTTTTCTAACTTTATGCCACAGAAAAAAGCATTTGTTGAAAAAGAAGGCGACAAATATGCTACAACTTCTAAAGACCAAATCTATTCTGGACCATATACTATCAAAGGCTGGAACGGAAGTGATGGCAGCTTTACTTTAGTTAAAAATAAATACTATTGGGATGCTAAGAACGTTAAGACTGAAAAAGTCAATCTTCAAGCAATCAAAAAAGCAGATACTGCCGTTCAAATGTACAAAAACGGTGAGCTTGATACCGCAAATATCTCAGCAACCTCATCAATCTATAAAGCAAACAAGAGCAACAAAGAAGCAGTTCCAGTTCCAGAAGCTCGAATGACTTACATCGTTTATAACGAAACGGGCTCAGTTGCCTCTCTTGCTAATGAAAAAATTCGTCAAGCACTTAACTTGGCAACAGACCGTCAAGGTGTCGTAGAAGCTGCTATTGATACTGGCTCAAAACCAGCGACAGCACTTGCAACACCAGGACTTGCTAAATTGACTGATGGTACTGACCTTTCTAAATACGTTGAACCAGGTTACAAGTACGACGAAAAAGCTGCCGCTAAATTATTTAAAGAAGGCTTAGCTGATCTTGGTACAAACTCAGTTAAATTGACAGTGACTGCTGATTCAGATGACGCCGTTACAAAAGCAGCTGTTGACTACATCAAACAAAGTTGGGAAGAAGCTCTTCCAGGCTTGAAGATTGAAGAAAAATTTGTTACCTTCAAACAACGTCTTGAAGATACTAAGAACCAAAACTTTGAAGTTGCCCTTGTATCATGGGGTGGAGATTATCCAGAAGGATCAACATTCTATGGTTTATTCTCATCAGCATCAGCTTACAACTATGGTAAAGTATCAAGCCCAGAATTTGACCAAGCTTATAACAAAGCTTTGACAACTGATGCTTTGGATACTGATGCAGCAGCAGCGGATTATAAAGCAGCTGAAAAAGTCCTTTACGAAGGTGCACACTACAATCCAATTTACTTCCGTAGTACTGAATGGCTTCAAAATCCAGATCTTAAAAACCTTGTTCGTAACTCAACAGGTCTAACAGTGGACTTTAGCCATGCTTATAAAAAGTAAGCATTAGAATTTAGTTTAACCAAATAAGCCCAACTGATGTTTGGGCTTTATTTTTTTGTGTGATATTTATACTTTTTGTGTAAAAATATGCAAAACGATGTCAGCTTTTATACGCTGACAAATACTTTGAAAAGTATGATTATTTGAGTGATTAAAGCTCTAATAATCGCTGAAAATGATAAAAGAAAACTGATTGTAAATCACCAAAACAAGTGAATTTTTATAAAATAACGAACAATTTCCATCTCTATCAGTCTAAATGTTTGCAAAATGAGTAAAAAATAGAGTGTAAGCACTCTTTTTGAAATTTTAATTAATTTTCAAATTTTCTGTATTTTTAGATAATATTGTGTTATAATACATAACATACCGAAAGAAAGTTATATGGTAGGAGGATCTATTATGGAGATCAAAACTTTAAAACGTGTCGGTCTTGGGGCTGTCACATTGTTGTCTGCTGCTACACTAGCAGCATGTGGTGGAAATAATTCATCATCAAAATCTGCTAGCAAAGATATCAATTGGTTTGTACCAACTGAAATCAGCACACTTGATATTTCAAAAGTAACTGATACTTACTCATCAATTGCTATTGGTAACTCAGGAAGTAACCTTCTTCGTGTTGATAAAGATGGAAAATTGCAACCAGATTTGGCTAAAAGTGTTGATGTTTCAGAAGATGGTTTGACATACACTGCGACATTGCGTGATGGTCTTAAATGGTCAGACGGTAGTGATTTGACTGCAGAAGATTTTGTTTACACATGGCAACGTATTGCAGATCCAAAAACTGCTTCTGAATACTCGTATCTTGTTTCAGATGCCCACGTTTTGAATGCTGAAGATGTCATTGCAGGTACTAAAGGTGTTGACCAACTTGGAGTTAAAGCCGACGGAAACAAAGTTATCTTTACTTTGTCTAACCCATCTCCACAGTTCATGAGCCTTCTATCATTTTCAAACTTCATGCCACAAAGCAAAGCATTTGTTGAAAAAGCAGGTGATGACTATGGTACAACATCAGAAAAAGCTTTGTACTCAGGTCCATACACTGTTACAAAATGGAACGGTACAAGCGGTAACTTCACACTTGTGAAAAACAAATACTACTGGGATGCTAAAGACGTTAAAACTAAGAAAGTAAACGTTCAAACAATTAAGAAACCAGATACAGCTGTTCAAATGTACAAAGATGGTGACCTTGATACAGCAAACATCTCAAACACAGAAGCTACATTCAAAGCTAACAAAAACCGTAAAGATGTTGTTCCAGTTCCAGAAGCAACAACTTCTTACATGGTTTACAACCAAACAGGTACAGTTACTGCTTTGAATAACCTTAAAGTTCGTCAAGCACTTAACCTTGCAACTGACCGTGCAGGTATCGTTAAAGCTGCCATCGATACTGGTTCAAAAGCTGCAACTGCTCTTGTACCAACAGGTCTTGAAAAACTCCCTGATGGAACAGACTTGGCTAAATACGTATCACCTGGTTACAGCTATGATAAGAAAGAAGCTACAAAACTCTTCAAAGAAGGTCTTGCAGAACTTGGTACAGACTCAGTTAAATTGACTATCACAGCTGACTCAGATGCACCGGTTGCAAAAGCTTCAGTTGACTACATCAAACAAACTTGGGAAGAAGCTCTTCCAGGATTGAAAGTTGAAGAAAAATTTGTTTCTTTCAAACAACGTCTTGAAGATACTAAGAACCAAAACTTTGATGTTGCCCTTGTTCTTTGGGGTGGTGACTATCCAGAAGGTTCAACATTCTACGGACTCTTCACAACTGGTTCCTCATATAACTATGGTAAATTCTCAAATGCAGATTACGATGCTGCCTACCAAAAAGCTATTACTACAGATGCTCTAGATCCTAAAGCTGCTGCTGATGATTATAAAGCTGCTGAAAAAGCACTTTATGACAACGCACTTTACAACCCAATCTACTTCCGTAGTACAAAATCACTTCAAAATCCAGACCTTAAAGGTCTCGTCCGTAACTCAACAGGTTTGTCTGTAGACTTCACACACGCATACAAAAAATAAATCTTGAAGTGATGATTAAACAAGGTTCGAGCTTGCTCGGCCTTGTTTTTTTATGCCCTGAAAAATGGTACAATGAATGTATCATATCAGATAAAGGAATATTATGCGTTTAGATAAATTTTTAGTAGGGGCTGGAATCGGTTCACGCAATGATGTCAAACAATTGCTTAAGAAAAAACAAGTAACTGTTAATGGTGAAATTGAAACCTCTCCAAAGACTCAAATTGATGAGAAAATAGACAAAATTGTCTGTCAAGGTGAAAATCTTTCCTATGAAAAATATGTCTATTACATGTTAAATAAACCCAAAGGTGTGATTTCAGCAACAGAAGATAATCACCACAAAACGGTTTTAGATTTGTTGGATAAAACAGCTTGGGATAAAGAAGTCTTTCCTGTTGGGCGATTAGATATTGATACTCACGGGCTTTTGTTTTTGACAAATAATGGGAAATTGGCGCATGCCATGCTTTCGCCTAAAAAGCATGTTGATAAGCTTTATCGCGCTAAAGTAGCTGGGATTATGACAGCTGAAGATGTCGAGCATTTTGCTAAAGGCATCGAGTTGAAAGATTTCACGTGTCAACCAGCGCAGCTAGAGATTTTAGAAATTGATGAAGCTGCAAAGACAAGCTTAGTTGCTATCACAATCAAAGAAGGAAAATTTCACCAAGTCAAACGCATGGTTTTAGCTTGTGGCAAGGAAGTCACAGACTTAGAACGTTTGAGTATGGGACCATTACAATTGGATGAAAACTTATCACTCGGTGAGTGGCGTCGATTGACAGCAGAAGAGCTAGCGAAACTAGAAGTATTTGACGTTGAGCTGTAAATTTCTTACAGTACTTATTTGATTATTTAGCCTAATCATGTTAAGATAATAGTAATAAAATCAATTGAGCGAGGTGTATTAAGGTGGCATTTGGTGAAAACGGACCACGTAAAAAAACAGCGTTTGAAAAAATGACTTTAGTAGTTGTTATCTTAATGGTTCTAGTAACTGTAGGTGGTCTTATTGCGACTGCTATTGGTTCAATTATTTAAAGAACGCTGAAGAGGCGTTTTTTTATGCTTTTGCACATCCAATTTTAGTGCAACAGTTATTACAATGAAAGAATAGGAATTAATAATGAGTATGTTTTTAGATACTGCCAAAATCAGCGTTAAAGCTGGTCGTGGTGGTGATGGCATGGTTGCCTTCCGTCGTGAAAAATACGTCCCTAATGGCGGTCCTTGGGGAGGTGACGGTGGTAAAGGTGGCTCAGTCATCTTTAAAGTTGACGAAGGACTTCGTACATTGATGGACTTCCGTTACAACCGTATTTTTAAAGCTAAATCTGGTGAAAAAGGGATGACAAAAGGAATGCACGGACGTGGTGCAGAAGACCTTATTGTTCGTGTCCCACAAGGAACAACTGTTCGTGATGCTGAGACAAATAAAGTTATCACTGACCTTGTTGAAAATGGTCAAGAATTTGTTGTGGCTCATGGTGGACGCGGTGGACGTGGTAACATCCGCTTTGCGACACCACGTAACCCTGCACCAGAAATTGCCGAAAATGGTGAACCAGGTGAAGAACGTGAACTTCAACTTGAATTGAAAATCTTGGCCGATGTTGGTTTGGTTGGGTTTCCATCAGTTGGTAAATCTACATTACTAAGTGTTGTTACAGCTGCTAAGCCCAAAATCGGTGCTTATCACTTTACAACAATCGTGCCTAACCTTGGTATGGTTCGCACAAAATCAGGTGACAGCTTTGCCATGGCTGACCTTCCAGGATTGATTGAAGGAGCTTCACAAGGTGTAGGTCTTGGAACACAATTCCTTCGTCACATCGAGCGTACACGTGTTATCTTGCACGTTATCGACATGTCAGCAAGTGAAGGTCGTGACCCTTACGAAGATTATGTTTCAATCAATAACGAACTTGAAACTTACAACCTTCGTTTGATGGAACGTCCACAAATCATCGTTGCTAACAAAATGGACATGCCAGAAGCAGAAGAAAACTTGAAAGTCTTCAAAGAAAAATTGGCAGCAAATTACGATGATTTCGATGAAATGCCAATGATTTTCCCAATTTCAAGCTTAGCTCACCAAGGCTTGGAAAATCTGATGGAAGCAACAGCAGAGTTGCTTGGCAAGACTGATGAATTCTTGCTTTACACTGAAGATGACATGATTGACGAAGAAGTTTACTACGGATTTGATCCAGACGAACGTCCGTTTGAAATTTCACGTGATGACGATGCTGCTTGGGTATTGTCAGGTGAAAAACTTGAAAAACTCTTTGTCATGACAAATATGGAACGTGACGAATCAGTTATGAAATTTGCCCGTCAATTGCGTGGTATGGGTGTCGATGAAGCCCTTCGTGAACGCGGTGCTAAAGACGGAGATATTGTTCGTATTGGTAACTTCGAATTCGAATTCGTGGATTAATATAAGATACAAAGTCCGTTAAGCGAGCAAAGCAAAAATAGAAATTTTAACGAAGAGCAATGAGCTCTAGGAAAAATTATCTTTTTTGCCAAGTTCGTAGGACGTGTTTGATTGTTATGTTAGCTATTACTAATTGGTATATTAATTAACAGTTGTGGCAAGCTCTATAGAGCGTTGCCTAGGCATCTTACTAGTTTGAAAATGGTTTAATGTCGAACCCATTTTCTCATGTCGTAGCAGGTGTTTATCAACAATAATAAGTTTTATAGATATTTTTAACGGGAGGTTCTTATGGGTGAAAAACCGATATCTTTTAGAGATAAAGATGGTAATTTTGTATCAGCAGCCGATGTTTGGAATGCTGAAAAGCTAGAAGAACTTTTCAATACCCTTAATCCAAATCGATGTTTTCGCTTAGAACGTGAAAAATTAGCAAAAGAAAAAGCAGGAGAAGCAGAAGACCAAGAGTCTTAACCTGCACTCCTACTTGAGCTCAGCTTTTTGGCTGGGCTTTTTTAGTTGCTATCTAAGGAATTTTCAGTTAAACGGTAGTGCTTTCTTGCAACGGTTTGAATAAAATGTTGGTCGTGAGAAACACTGATTATGCATCCTGGATAATTAAGGAAGAGTTCGCGGATAAGCGGTTGGCTTGTTGGTGAAAGATGTCGTGTTGGTTCATCAAGAATAATCACTTGATTTTTAGAAAGGACCGTGTGGGCTAAGAAAAGTTTAGCTTTTTGCCCCCCAGATAGGTTAAGAGCAGAGTGCTCCATTTCTTTTCGTGTAAATTGAAGGCAAGCTAGGATGGTTCTTGCGGTATTCTCATTTGCTACATCGTCTAAAAATTCGAGAGTTGAAATCTCTTTTGAAAAGAAACTGTCGTAATCTTGTGGCATGTAACCGATAGAAAGTTGCTGATTTTGGTTTAGGTCGTGATAAATCTGTTTGATTAATCTTGTTTTTCCAATGCCGTTTTTACCTGTTATCACTAATTTATCTTGTCCGAAAATATCTAAATTAATTTTCTGACCAGTTGGTAACTGGTGCTTTTTCCAAGAAAGAATTCTCTTGTTTTTATCAAGTGTTGAAATATCATTAAAAAAGAGCGCGATGTTATCCATGTTTTCTGGAAAGTCGACACGATTGCTATCTTCTTTTTGATACCTTTTTTCAAGTGAAAGAACAGTTTTCATCTTTTTAGCCGCCAGTCTTCCAAGAGTGCTGTCATGAGTGTGTCTAACATTATATTGGGCAGCTTGGTGGATGCGATGGTATTTTTGCATCTTCGTTTTTTCTTTAAGCGATAGTCGTTTTTGGCTTCTTGTAATTGCTTAGTATAAGTGCTTTGGCGTTGTTTAAGGTAATCTAGGTACTTTCCTTGGAAATAGCTGGCGCGAGGAAGTTGACGATGCTTAAGAAGTTCAAGATGTAAGATGGCAGTAGCAGTATCTTCAAATATAGCTTCATCGTGAGAGATAAAAATAATGGTCTTATTAGATTCTTGAATGAATTTTTTTAAGACTACTTGACTGTCAATATCAAGATCGCTGCTTGGCTCATCTAATAAGAGTAAATCAGCTTCTTGTCCAGTTAATTTAGACAGTTGGAGTTTAAGTTTCTCACCGCCTGATAAGCTAGATAAAAGTTTATTTTTTTCTTCTAATGTAGCAAGATTCAAACCTAGTTGCGCAGCCATTTGATAAAAAGCTGTATAATTGAAAAGATAATCCATATTCTTATAAAGAAAATCAGAGATGGTCTGGTCATTTTTAGACAGGAATTGTGGAAGGTATCCGTTTTTTTTTAAAACTGATTACGAATTTGTCCAGTATAGTCAGCATAGCTTGCAATTAATTTTGGGGATACGATAGTTTTTAGTAGGCTTGATTTTCCTGTTCCTTCCTCTCCAATAATGGCTAATTTCTCACCAGGATTTACAATGAGATGCAAGTCCGTAATGATTGGCTTAGAATCCTTGAAATGGTGAATGGATAACTGATTAATTTCTAGCATAAGATCCTCGCTTTCAAAAAAACACACTCTACCATAGCAGGTAGAGTGTGAATCTCATTATGGTCAACGCTAAAAATACCCAACACGTCTGAAGGATAAGCAAGAGAATAGAGAACTGCACTAAAAACAAAACCTGATATGGTATACCAAAACGTTTTGTTCTTAGTTGTTCATTGCTTAAATTCCTCCTACTTGATTTGCTTTCATTTTAGCAAAAGAGTGCTATTTTTGTCAAAGAATATGCGAAAATCCCCAGTCAAAAGGCTGAGGATTTTTGAAATTAATAATTTTCAGCTCGGACTTCGAAGTAAGATTGAGCGTGAGCGCAGACTTGGCAAACTTTTGGTGCTCTTGTACCAACAATAATGTGACCACAGTTGCGACATTCCCAAATCTTAACTTCGCTCTTTTCAAAGAGTTTAGCAGTTTCGACATTTTTGAGAAGAGTACGATAGCGTTCTTCGTGGTGCTTTTCGATTTCAGCGACCATGAGGAATTTTTTAGCAAGTTGAGGGAATCCTTATTTTTCGGCGGTTTTGGCGAATTCAACATACATATCTGTCCATTCGTAGTTTTTACCATCTGCAGCAGTTTCCAAGTTTTCGGCAGTATCACCAATGCCAAAGAGTTCTTTATACCACATTTTGGCGTGTTCTTTTTCGTTGTCAGCAGTCTTCAAGAAAAGTTCTGCGATTTGTTCAAAGCCATCTTTTTTGGCTCTTGATGCAAAGAAAGTGTACTTGTTGCGTGCTTGAGATTCACCAGCAAATGCAGCTTGTAAATTTTTTTCGGTTTGAGTACCAGCATACTTAGACATATCAAAGTCCTCCTTATATTAAACAGTAGATACCTACTGATTTTACACAGAAAAAAGTTATGGATTTGCTACCTTAGCGCTCTTATCTCGCCTAAAAAGGAGTTTTTCTGTCAATATAAGTGAGGTAATTCCCAAAGCTATTAGGGTGAGTTTAATTATGTAGCTTGTCTTGATAACTTACCTTCAGTCTACCAAAAGCAAAAATGGAAGTCAAAGTTTTAATAGAGATTGTTAAAAGAAAATATTGTTATTTGGTCAATATGAAGGCATCGAAAAACTAGGTCTTAAAACCTAGTTTTTTGATTTATTAGACGTTCAATACTTTATTCAAGAAGTCTTTTAGACGTGGGTGTTGAGGGTTATCGAAGATTTGTTCTGGTGTTCCATCTTCAATAAATTGTCCACCGTCTGTAAAGATGACACGGTTGGCAACTTTACGAGCAAATCCCATTTCGTGGGTAACGATTAACATGGTCATGCCTTGTTCTGCCAAGTCTTTCATAACACCAAGAACGTCACCAACCATTTCTGGGTCAAGTGCAGAAGTTGGTTCGTCAAAGAGCATGATATCAGGATTCATTGCCAAGCTACGTGCGATAGCGACACGTTGTTTTTGACCACCAGATAGGCTATCTGGTTTGGCATCGCGTTTATCAGCAAGCCCAACTTTTGCAAGAAGTTCCATAGCGTGTTTTTCAGCATTTTCTTTACTTTCCTTTCCTAATTCGATAGGAGCGAAAGTGATGTTTTCAAGAACAGTCATGTGTGGGAAAAGGTTGAAGTGTTGGAATACCATACCGATGTTTTCACGAACTTTATCGACGTCAGTATTTGGATCAGATAGTTCATAACCGTCGACAATGACTTTACCACTTGTGATTGTTTCAAGAAGGTTAAGCGTACGAAGGAAAGTTGATTTACCAGAACCAGAAGGTCCAATGATGCAGACAACATCACCTTCGTGGAATTGTGTTGTAATTCCTTTTAAGACTTCATTATCTCCATAAGATTTATGCAAATCTTGTACATCAATTTTTAATTCTGCCATTATTTAAGCCTCTTTTCTAGACGTTTTGCTAAACGAGTCAAAAGGGTGATTATTACAAGGTAGATGATTGCTAAGATAGCGTACATTCGGAATGATTGGTAGTTACGAGCGATAATGATTTTACCTGTTTGGAAGAGTTCAACAAGACCAATTGCTGATACGATAGTTGTATCTTTCAATGAAATAACGAATTGGTTGATGAAGTTTGGCAACATCACGCGAACGGCTTGTGGCAAGATAACTTTTTTCATTGTCTTACCGTATGAGATACCTAAGCTTCGACTTGCTTCCATTTGTCCTTTAGGAACTGCTTCGATACCACCACGAACAATTTCAGCGATATAAGCACCAGCGTTCAATGAAAGTGCGATTGTTGCAGCAAGGAAATCATTGATTGGGCTTTGGTGACCTGTCATTGATTCGATAAGGTTTGGAATTCCCCAGAAGATGAAAGCAGCGACGATCATCAATGGGATACCACGAACAACATCGACAAAGACTGCTGATATTGTACGAAGAACTTTATTTGGAGCAACGGCCATCATACCAAAGATGATACCAATAACCATAGCAATTGCAAATGAAATTAGTGTTAGACTAAGAGTTGTTCCAAGACCTGAAAGCAATTGTGAGTAGTTGTTTTTGATAAGTCCCCAAATAGTTGTTTCATCAACACTTGATGAAGTTGATTTCTTATCGTCTGATGAGCCAAGGTATTTGCTTACGATTTTATCGTATTCACCTGATTTGACAAGTGCTGCAAGACCATTGTTGAACATTTCAAGTAGTTCAGGGTTAGCACCTTTGTTAACAGCAAATCCGTATTCACCAGATTTTTCGCCATCAACTGGTGTTTCAAAGTTACGACCTTGTTTGATAGCGTAACGAAGTACGGCTTCATCATCCATAAGAGCGTTAATTGAACCTGAGTTCAAACTATCATACATAGTTGATGCTTCGTCGAAAGCACGAAGTGTGTAGCCGTATTGAGCAGCGTGTTCAGACAACCATGTGTATGATGATGTACCATTTTTAGCTCCAACAGTTTTGCCGTTTAAATCTTCATATGATTTAACAGAACTTCCTTTTTTAACAGCAAGCAAGATGTTTGAAGTGTAATATGGATCTGAGAAATTGAAGATTTCTTTACGAGCATCAGTGATTGACATACCTGCCATAACACCGTCAGCTTGACTAGCTTGAACAGCGTTAAGTGCAGCGTCAAAACCAGGATTTGAGATTTCGATATTGAAACCTTGTTGTTCTGCGATAGCTTTAATTAAGTCAACGTCGATTCCTTCGTATTTACCTGAGTCATTTTGGTATTCAAATGGGGCAAATGAAGAATCCATGACGATTTTGTAAGTTGATTTAACAGGTGTTGCTTTTGCAGAAGCGTCTCCAGTTAATTTTAGGCTGCTTGATGCAACAATACTTGATTTGTCATCAGATTTCTCAGAATCACCAAGCCATTTTGCCATGATAGCATCGTAAGTACCATCTTTTTTCATTTCGGCCAATGCGTGGTTAAATTCATCAATAAGGTATTCGTATTTGCTTCCTTTTTTAACAGCAAATGCGAAGCTTCCGACTTTTTCTCCATCGATATTGATAGCATAGTTTTTACCTTGACTGATTGCGTATTGGACAACAGGTTGGTCATCCATAGCAGCGTAAACTGAACCAGCATCTAGGCTATTGTTCATCAAGTCACTAGTATCAAATGTTTTGATTTTATAACCGTATTTCTTTTGGTTTTCTTTTAGGAATGCTTGAGCAGCAGTACCGTTTTTAACACCAACAGTTTTACCTGAAAGTTGTTTATAGTTAGACACTTTAGCATCGCTACGAGTGTAGACAACAACAGCGGTATCGTAATAAGTATCTGAGAATGTGAAGACTTTTTTACGAGCTTCTGTCACTGTTGTACCAGCCATAAGGGCATCGGCTTGACCAGCTTGAACAGCATTAACGGCAGCATCGAAACCAGGGAATGTCATATCGATATCCCAACCCTCTCGATTTGCGACTTCATTAATAATGTCAACGTCAATACCTTTATAAGTTTGATCTGAATCTTTAAATTCGAATGGTGCGTATGCTGTGTCAGATACGATACTAATTGTATCTGCTTTAGCGTCTACACCAAACACAAAGATTGCAGAAACCATTGCTAGCATAATAGCTTTCAATTTGTGCTTCATGTAAGTCTCCTTTTGAATAGATTGCATTAATTATATCAAAATTCAGACAGTTAGGCAACTTTAGATTTTAACCCATGTTAGAAAATCTAACATGAGAAGTCAGGATGAATTGTCTTCGATATCAAAAGGGAGTATTTTACCTTTATTTATGATAAAATGAAGGTAATAAAGACAGTTTGAGGAATATTATGATTGATAGAATAGAAAATAATCATTTTAAATTAGTCTCGAAATATGAGCCATCTGGTGACCAACCACAGGCAATCGAGACTTTAGTTAATAATATTGAAGGGGGAGAAAAAGCTCAGATTCTTCTCGGAGCAACAGGTACTGGTAAAACTTATACGATGAGTCAAGTCATTGCTAAAGTTAATAAACCGACCCTTGTTATTGCACATAATAAGACCCTGGCTGGTCAGCTTTATGGGGAATTCAAGGAATTCTTCCCAGAAAATGCGGTTGAGTACTTTGTATCTTACTATGACTATTACCAACCCGAAGCTTATGTGCCATCAAGTGACACCTATATTGAAAAAGATAGCTCGGTCAATGATGAAATTGACAAGCTACGCCACTCAGCAACGTCATCACTTCTTGAACGAAATGATGTTATTGTCGTTGCATCTGTATCATGTATTTATGGTTTGGGGTCACCGAAAGAATATGCTGATAGTGTTGTAAGTCTTCGTCCAGGTCAGGAAATCTCACGTGACCAATTGTTAAATGACCTTGTTGACATTCAATTTGAACGAAATGACATTGATTTTCAACGTGGTCGCTTTCGTGTTCGCGGTGATGTGGTTGAAATTTTCCCAGCCAGCCGAGACGAACATGCCTTTCGTGTCGAATTCTTCGGTGATGAAATTGATCGCATTCGAGAAATCGAAAGTTTGACAGGCAAAGTTTTAGGCGATGTTGAGCATTTGGCGATTTTCCCAGCAACTCACTTCATGACCAATGAAGAACACATGGAAGAAGCTATTCAAAAAATCCTAGCAGAAATGGAAGATCAGGTTAAGCAGTTCGAAGCTGAAGGCAAACTCATCGAAGCACAGCGTATTCGTCAACGTACAGAATATGATGTCGAAATGCTTCGCGAGATGGGCTATACAAATGGTGTTGAAAACTATTCTTCTTATATGGATGGACGTTCAGAAGGTGAGCCGCCATTTACCCTTCTTGATTTCTTCCCAGAAGACTTTTTGATTATGGTTGATGAAAGTCATATGACCATGGGACAAATCAAGGGAATGTACAATGGTGACCGTTCACGTAAGGAAATGTTGGTTAACTATGGATTCCGCTTGCCAAGTGCACTTGATAATCGTCCGCTTCGTCGTGAAGAGTTTGAAAGTCATGTTCACCAAATTGTTTACGTCTCAGCGACACCTGGTGATTATGAACTAGAACAAACCGATACTGTCGTTGAACAAATTATTCGTCCGACAGGGCTACTTGATCCTGAGGTGGAAGTTCGTCCGACGATGGGGCAAATGGATGACCTTCTTGGTGAAATCAATGCTCGTGTTGAAAAAGGTGAGCGTACCTTTATCACGACATTAACCAAGAAAATGGCAGAAGATTTGACGGATTACCTCAAAGAAATGGGTGTCAAAGTAAAATACATGCACTCAGATATCAAGACTTTGGAACGTACCGAGATTATTCGCGATTTGCGTTTAGGTGTTTTTGATGTTTTGATTGGGATTAATTTGCTGCGTGAAGGGATTGACGTACCAGAAGTTAGCTTGGTTGCTATTCTTGATGCGGATAAAGAAGGATTTCTCCGTAATGAACGTGGTCTGATTCAAACCATTGGTCGTGCTGCGCGAAATAGTGAAGGTCATGTTATCATGTACGCAGATAAGATTACAGAATCAATGCAAAAAGCCATGGATGAAACAGCGCGCCGTCGTAAGATTCAAATGCGTTACAACGAAGAACATGGTATTGTACCGCAAACCATTAAGAAAGAAATTCGCGATTTGATTTCTATTTCTAAAGCGACAGATACTGAAGTGGCTGAGGATACGCCAGATTACTCAAGTATGAACAAGGCAGAGCGCAAAGATGCTATTAAGAAATTGCAAAAACAAATGCATGAAGCTGCTGAAATGCTTGATTTCGAGCTCGCTGCTCAATTGCGTGATATGGTGTTGGAATTGAAAGCAATGGATTAGAAGGGAAAATGTAAGAAAATGTCTCGTGCACAACATGTGATTTTAACTAATATGTGCTTAATTGAAGATGGCAAAGGCAATGTCGTCATGCAGGTTCGTGACCCAAAACGTTATTCTTGGTCAGGCTATGCTCTTCCTGGAGGACATATTGAAGCTCATGAAGGATTGGTAGAATCAGTTATCCGTGAGGTCAAAGAAGAAACAGGACTTACCATTAAAAATCCTCAGTTAGTTGGGATGAAACATTGGTACACCAAAGAAGATAAACGTTATCTCGTTTTCTTGTACCGAACTTCTGATTTTGAAGGGAATGTTCATTCGACCGATGAGGGAAAAATTAAATGGGTAGCTAGAAAAGACTTACCTAACCTTGACTTAGCATATGATATGTTAAATTTGCTACGTGTTTTTGAAGAAGATGACCTTAATGAACTCTTTTATCGTGAACGCTTAAAAGACGATTTCTTACGTGAATTTTGGTAAGAGTAATAAGTTGTCTTCCTATTTGAATAGCCAGATTTTAAACAATCAAAAAGCTTGGAACAATTGTTCCAAGCTTTTTTTGATAATTAATAATAGAAGGGGAGAAGTGATTGAACTTCTTCTTATTTAACTGAACCACCAGTAATGCCTTCAACGTAGTATTTTTGCATAAACATGAAGAGAAATGTGATTGGGACAGCGATAAGAACTGAACCAGCAGTGAATGACATGAACCAGTCATTAATGGTATCTTGTTGCAACATTGAGAATAGACCGATGGCAACAGTGTATTTACTTATTGCATCACCTAGGATAACCTTAGCGAAGATGAAATCAATCCAAGGACCAATGAAAGCCATAAGCGCTGTGTAGACAATGATTGGTTTTGAAAGTGGGAGAGTGATTTTAAAGAAAATGTCAGCGCGAGTAGCTCCATCAATCATAGCAGATTCATCAAGTGAGTAAGGAATTGTATCAAAGAATCCTTTAGCAATGTAGAATCCAAGCGCTGCACCAGCAGAGTAAACTAGAATAAGTGCAAGCAATGTTTGGTCAAGGTTGAATGCTTTTAAGATGTAGTAAACAGCAATCATACTCATGAAACCAGGGAACATATTAAGTACAAGTGCTAACTTCAAGAAACCATTGCGGTGTTTGAATTTGATACGACTAAGTGAGTATGCCATAGCAACGTTGATGAATGTTGAAATTACACAAGTGGCAGAAGCGACGAATAATGTATTCAAGAACCATTGCCCAAATGGAAAGGCATCAGAAGTAAATAGTTTAATGTAATTATCTAGCGTCCAAGTTTTTGGAATGAAGTAGTTAACGTATGCTGTTCCTTCGCCACGGAAGCTAGTAAGAACAACCCAAACGATTGGAAAGAGCCAGATGATTGATAAAACAATCAATAAAATATAGACAAAAGTCAGTGTTAATCTTTTTTTGTTTTTCATTATTTAGCAACCCCTTCCTTGTAAGAACTTGTTCTTGTGTAAGCCAAGAGACTAAATACAGCAGAAAGAACAAAGATAAAAATACCGATAACAGAAGCAAGGTTGTAGTCAGCTGCAGTAACTGTTAAGTTGTAGAGCCAAGTAACAAGCAAGTCTGTGCTACCAGCTTGGTAGAAGTTAGAGTTAGTAGGACCACCACCAGTAAGAAGGTAAATAACGTTGAAGTTGTTAATGTTACCGATAAATTGTTGAATCAAGTTTGGCATCATCACAAGTAAGATTTGAGGGAATGTGATTGATTTAAAGATTTGGAATTTATTGGCACCATCGATTTCAGCGGCTTCTATTTGTTCTTGTGGAAGGTTCATGATAATACCTGAAGCGACAAGCATTGTGACAGGAATACCTACCCACATGTTAACGATGATGATTGAGAATTTAGCCCAAAGTGGGTCTGACAAGAATGGCAGTGGGTTTGCAGCAGAGATAAGTCCGATTTTTTCAAGGAATGCATTGACTGGACCTGCATCACTGAGCAAGTTTCTCATGATAAGAAGTGAAATGAATTGTGGCACAGCAATTGTGATAACGAAGATAGTACGCCACATTTTTTTCAATTTCAATCCTTTAGTATTAATGATTAATGCAAGAACAATACCAAAGAAGAAGTTAGTAACAGTAGCAAAGACTGCCCAAATTAATGTCCAAGACAAGACTGGGAAGAATGTTCCTGCCATACGACCATTAAAGATGTTACCGAAGTTAGCAAAACCAACCCAGTCAAACAAACTTTTCGGTGGTAAATGATTATGATCATAATTTGTGAAAGCCAAACAAATCATATAAATTAATGGCAAGATAGTGAAGAGAAGAACCCCAATCATTGGGACTGCCATCAAAGTCATGTGGAAACGACCGTTTGCCAATGTTTCAAAGTCTTCTTTAAAGGTAGGAACTTTCAAACCTTCTTTATCGATGACATAAAGATTTCTAGCGCTCTTAAGATTACACCAATAAATATAAGCAAAAACAAGGCAGAAGATAAGAGAAGCAAGACCGAAGATAAGCATTAACATTGAGTTATCGCCATCAACAGCAACTTTCATCTTAATCCCGTTGACGGTTTGTTCAACAAGACCTTGTTGGTGTGTTCCCAGAGTGATTAATCCTTGCAAGTTTGGAATAATCTGAGAGAAGAAAGTGATTAAAAAAAGAATCTCTGATAGTAAAAACAAACAACCTTTAATGATCTGTTTATGGTAAAAATTTGAGAATCCCATAATCAGAAATGACAGTTTGGTATCAAATTTTCCTTTTTTAAAAGCCTCAGTAACTGATACACTGTCAAAATAGTGTGAATTAGTCATACAAAACTCCTTTTATTAATCTTGTTGGAAGTCACTGCTAAAAATTTAATCTTAAAGTTCTTAGTAATAACTCCGACAAGAGTTTCCCTAAAAATAAAGTGGGGATGTAACTCCCCACTTTAGAACATCTTACTTAGCGTTAGCTAAATCTTTGTCAAATTGTTGCAATTTAGCGAGGTAGTCACCACTTTGAATTTTACCATTGTAGACATCGCTGAGAAGTGCAGCGCTTTCAGTCCAGAATGTAGTCATTTGACTAAGTTTAGGTGTTACAACTGTGTAGTCTGATGATGAAGCCATCTTGATAACTGCTTGAGCCAATTCATCTGATTGAACTTTATCTGATGATTGAACTTCTTTGTTAGCAGGAATAATGTTACGACCTTTGTAAGTGAATTGGTTTTCTTGGCTTTCTGCGCTAGTAAGCATAGAAGCAAGTTTGTAAGAAGCAGCGATACGTTTTGTATCTGAACCTGCAGGAGCTTGGTTAACAGCAAAGAGTTTCACACCAAGGAAAGCTTTTTGTTGTACTTCGTTACCGCCGATTGAGATTTTTGGATAAACAGCGATACCAAGATTATCTTTACCAACAGCGTCTTGTGCAGCTTTAAGATCCCAAGGGCCTGATTCAAGTGAAGCAACGCTTCCGTCACCGAATTTAGACATTGCATTTTCAGCAGTCAAGTTAACGAAACCTTTGTTTGATTTTTGATCAGCAATCCATTGAAGAACAGATACACCAGCTTCGTTACCCCAGTTTGTGCCATCAACTGTTTCACCGTCTTCTCCGAATAATGTGCAACCAACTGACATGAAAAGTGGGGCAGTAGCGTAAGCATTCATCGATTTGAAAGTAGCACCAAATGTAGCTTTGCTTGTAATTGTTTCATAGTTAGTAACATCTTCTTCAGAAAGTTTAGACTTATTATAGAAGAGAACTTGTGATTCAATACCGAATGGGAAGGCGTATGTTTTACCTTTGTATTTTGCACCAGCTATTGCTTGATCAGTATCGTTAGTAGCAATTTCGTTGGCATATTCTTCTGGAACTTCTTGGATAACACCAGATTCAACTAGTTGACCAAGTTGATCGTGTGGAAGTGAAAAGACATCAGCAGCTTTTTGTGGGTCTTTCTTAACGTTTTCTTGTGCTTTTGAATCGTTTGATTCAACAACTTTTACAGTGTAGCCAGATTCTTTTTCGAAATCTTTAACAATAGCAGTGTAAGATTTTTTAGCACCAGTTGGTACCCAAAGTTTGATTGTCTTGCTGTCAGAGGCAGAAGATGATTTAGTTGATGAGTTATTTGAACAAGCAACTAAAACGCTTCCAGCAAGTGTTAAACCTGCACCAGCAAGGACCATTTTTTTCCATGTGTTCTTCTTCATGAGTTTCCCCTCCTAGAGAAAGATTAGTAATATTATTTACACCTATATTATGCAACCGTTTGCAGTTAATGTCAAGCGTTTTTTGTAAAAAAGTTTAAAAAACTTAAAAGGTCAAACAAAGAAAGTGATAATAAGTGCGTTAATCTGATATATATTGGTCAGTTTTTACTATAAAATAGCTTGAAAAAACAATATTTTTCTAAAAAATATCACAAAATAGGGCAAACAATTGCAGAAATATCTTATTTATGTATAATAGGGGATAAAAATAAGAGTTTTTACCTCTAAAACCTTGTCAGTACAGTAAATCTTTTATAAAATGTAAGATGCAAAGGAGACTTAGATGGTTACAATTAAAGATGTAGCGGCTAAAGCTGGCGTCAATCCTTCGACGGTTAGCCGTGTTTTGAAGGATAATAAATCCATTTCTCAGAAAACAAAAGACAAAGTTCGGAAAGCGATGGCAGAGTTAGGTTATGTTCCTAATGTGGCTGCCCAAATGTTAGCCAGTGGGCTAACGTATAATGTTGGTTTGATCTTTCCACCGTTAATCACACCAGATCGTTTAAACGAACCATTCTTTATGCAAATTCTTTCTACTATAACTAGCGAAGCGAAATTAAATGATTTTACAATTTCTATTGCAACCGGTATGACAGTTGATGAATTAGAAGAACAAGTAAAATTAATGTATCGCCAAAAACGTGTAGATGGATTTATTATCTTATACTCTGATCCAGAAGATCCAGTTCGTAAGTATTTAATGGATAATAATGTACCTTTTGTGATTGTCGGTGCTCCCGAAGGTTTCGAAAATGATATTATTCATATAGATAATGATAACCAATTGATGGGTAAAAAAGCAGTTGAATATCTTTATCAAAAAGGACATCGTGAGATTCTATTTGTTACGGATGATTTAAAATCTGAAGTGTCATCAGAACGTTATTTTGGTTACCTTCGAGGCATGGAAAAATTTGGTCTGACAAGCGATAAAGCAGTTTTGTTCGATCGTAGAGATCCAATGATTCTGGAAGCATTAATTGAAAAAATTGAATCAAGTAAAGCAACGGCTCTGATTGTGATTGCTGATACAATTTCAGTTCGATTAGCACAGTTCTTGTCTTATTATCAATTGAAGGTTCCTGATGATATTTCAATTATCACTTTCAATAACTCAGCCTATTCCACTTTGATTCACCCTTATATGACAACATTTGATATTAATGTTGCTAATTTAGGTCGAACTAGTTTCAGACGATTGGTCGAATTGATTAAATCTCCTGAAACGGCGATTACCGAAAAAATCATTGTTCCTTTTACCTTGAGAGAGCGTGAAAGTGTCCGTCAATTGCATGTTGAAGACAAATAAATTCCCTTTCTAGCGGTTTTTATGAATGAAAATAAACGCCTTAATTGCTATTAGTTTTAGCAGTTGAGGTGTTTTTTTATTTTTTTTGCAAAAAATGATTGACTTACGCAAACGCTTGCGTTATAATTTGCAGTGTAAAGATCGTTGATAAAGGAGAAAACATATGGAAAAACGTGCAAGTGGTGTACTGATGCATATCACATCATTACCCGGCAAACAAGGGGTGGGAACATTTGGTCAAGAAGCTTATAACTTTGTTGATTTCTTGGTTGAAACTGACCAAACATATTGGCAAATCCTACCATTAACAACGACAAGTTATGGTGATTCCCCTTATCAATCATTCTCAGCAACAGCTGGGAACACACATTTAATTGACTTAGAATTGCTTTGTAAACAAGGTTACTTGGCAAAAGAAGATTTTGAAACAGTTAACTTCGGAGATGATTTAGAAAACGTAGATTATGCTCGTATCTTCGAAGCACGACGTCCAATTTTGGAGAAAGCAGTTGCAGAATTTATGCAAAATTCTGATAACCAAAAAGCTTTAGCTGAGTTTGAAAAAGAAGCAAGTTGGGTAAAAGATTACGCAGAATTCATGGCAATCAAAGAGTTCTTTGGAAATAAAGCTTTGCAAGAATGGGATGATAAAGCAGTTGTTCGCCGTGAAGAGGCAGCTCTTGATGCTTATCGCGAAAAACTAAAAGATGCGATTACTTATCATAAAGTCACTCAATATTTCTTCTACCAACAATGGGCTGATTTAAAAGCTTATGCTAATGAAAAAGGCATTAAGATTATTGGTGATATGCCAATCTACATTTCTGCTGATAGTGTAGAGGTTTGGACAATGCCTGAACTTTTCAAAGTTGATGCTGAAAAGAACCCACTTTGTATTGCTGGTGTTCCTGCGGATTCATTTAGTGATGATGGTCAACTTTGGGGAAATCCAATTTATGATTGGGAAAACCACAAGAAAACAAATTATGCTTGGTGGGTTTACCGTATTAAAGAGGGGATTAAGCTCTACGACCTTCTTCGTATTGACCACTTTAAAGGTTTCTCAGATTATTGGGAAATTCGTGGCGATTACGAAACTGCAAATGATGGTAGCTGGCAACCTGGTCCAGGACGCGCTTTGTTTGATGTCGTACGTGACGAGCTTGGCGAACTTCCTATTATTGCAGAAAACCTCGGTTATATTGATGCCAAAGCTGAGCAATTGTTAACTGACACTGCTTTTCCAGGTATGAAGATTCTTGAATTTGGTTTCTATGATACCGAAGGTAAGAGTATCGATGCTCCACATAACTGCAATAAAAATAGCGTTGCTTATAATGGCACACATGATAATGAAGTGGTTAATGGTTGGTATGACAACTTGACTGATGAACAAAAAGCATTTGTTGATGCTTATACACATCGTCATGAAGGCGAACCAATCACACAAACAATGCTTCGTACCTTGTTTGCAACGGTTAGTGATATTGCAATTGCAACTATGCAAGACATCCTAGACAAACCAGCTGAGTCTCGCATGAACATTCCAAATACTGTTGGTGGCAACTGGAAATGGCGTATGTTAAAAGAGGATTTGACAGATGAACGCAAAGCATTCTTGAAAGACATTACAGCACTATATTGCCGCAAAAATACATTTAAATAAAAAGAAAAAGGGATATTATAATGACAACTAAATTTAAAGATTACGTAACTTCAAAAGGCCAAAAACTTGCTGAATTGAGCAATGAAGATATCTATGTAGCGCTTTTGCACTACGTTAAAGAATTAGCTGCCGAAAAACCAAAAAATACAGCTAAACGCAAAGTTTACTACATTTCTGCTGAATTTCTTATCGGTAAACTTTTGTCAAATAACTTGATTAACCTTGGTATCTATAAAGATGTTAAAGCTGAACTAGCTGCAGCAGGTAAATCAATCGCAGAAGTAGAAGATGTCGAACTTGAACCATCACTTGGTAATGGTGGTCTTGGTCGTTTGGCATCATGTTTCATCGATTCAATGTCAACTCTTGGTATCAATGGTGAAGGTGTTGGACTTAACTACCACTGTGGTCTATTCAAACAAGTCTTCGTTGATAACCAACAAGAAGCAGAAGCTAACTACTGGATTGAAAAAGAATTCATGGCTTGTACCAACTGACATCAGCTACGATGTTCCATTTAAAGATTTTACACTTAAATCTCGTCTTGACCGTATTGATGTTCTTGGTTACAAACGTGATACTAAAAACTACTTGAACTTATTTGATATTGACGGGCTTGACTACGGTTTGATTCACGATGGTATTTCATTTGATAAGACTGAAATCAAGAAGAACTTGACACTCTTCCTTTACCCAGATGATTCAGACCGTAATGGTGAATTGCTTCGTATCTATCAACAATACTTCATGGTATCAAATGCTGCACAATTATTGATTGATGAAGCTCTTGAACGTGGTTCAAACTTGCATGACTTAGCTGACTATGCTTATGTTCAAATCAATGATACTCACCCATCAATGGTTATTCCTGAATTGATTCGTCTCTTGACTGAAAAACACGGTATCGATTTTGATGAAGCTGTATCAATCGTGAAAAGTATGGTTGGTTATACTAACCACACAATCTTGGCAGAAGCACTTGAAAAATGGCCTCTTGATTACCTCAATGAAGTTGTCCCTCACTTGGTAACAATCATTGAAAAACTAAACAAACTTGTTGCTAGCCAATATTCAGATCCAGCTGTTCAAATCATTGATGATTCAGGTCGTGTTCACATGGCTCACATGGATATTCACTTCTCAACTTCTGTAAACGGGGTAGCTGCACTTCACACTGAAATCCTTAAAAACAGTGAATTGAAACCATTCTATGACATTTACCCTGAAAAATTCAACAACAAAACAAACGGTATCACATTCCGTCGTTGGCTTGAATTTGCTAACCAAAATTTAGCGGATTACCTTAAAGAGCTTATCGGTGATGAATATCTTACTGATGCTACTAAGCTTGAAAAATTACTTGCTTATGCTGACGATGAAGCTGTTCATGCAAAACTTGCTGAAATCAAACACAATAACAAATTGGCGCTTAAACGTTACCTTAAAGATAATAAAGGTATTGACCTTGATGAAAACTCAATTATTGATACACAAATCAAGCGCTTCCATGAGTACAAACGTCAACAAATGAATGCTCTTTATGTTATTCATAAATACCTTGAAATCAAACGTGGTAACCTACCAGAACGTAAAATTACTGTTATCTTTGGTGGTAAAGCAGCACCAGCATACATCATTGCACAAGATGTTATTCACTTGATTCTTTGCTTGTCTGAATTGATTAACAACGACCCAGAAGTAAACAAATACCTAAATGTTCACTTAGTTGAAAACTACAATGTTACGGTAGCTGAACACTTGATTCCTGCGACAGATATTTCAGAACAAATCTCTCTTGCTTCTAAAGAAGCTTCAGGTACTGGTAACATGAAATTCATGTTGAATGGTGCATTGACACTTGGTACCATGGACGGTGCAAACGTTGAAATCGCAGAACTTGTAGGTAGTGAAAATATTTACATATTTGGTAAAGATTCAGATACAATCATTGATCTTTATGCAACTCAAGGTTACGTAGCAACTGATTACTATGAAAATGATCCTGTCATCAAAGAAGCAGTAGACTTTATTGTTAGTGATGAATTGGTTAAACATGGTAATGCTGAACGTCTTGAACGTCTCTATAATGAATTGATTAACAAAGATTGGTTCATGACTTTGATTGACCTTAAAGAATACATTGCTGTTAAAGAACAAATGCTTGCTGATTACGAAGATCAAAAATCTTGGATGACTAAAGTTATCAAAAATATTGCTAAGGCTGGTTTCTTCTCATCAGACCGTACAATCGAACAATACAACGATGAAATCTGGCACAGCAAATAAGATTAAATAGAGTATAAACAAGAACGCGAGGTTGATAAAAAGACCTCGCGTTTTATGTATATACAAAAAAATACAAAAATAATGAATTTTTATAAAAAAAGGGTTAGACAAATGTATAAATATTAAATAAAATGTATACATATACAAAAAAGAAAAGAGAAAATGACTATGAAAGTAAGTAAAATGTTTGGTGGGTTAGCTCTTGTTGCTTCAGCTTTTCTATTGACAGCTTGTGGCTCAGGAAATCAAAAAGATACATCAGTTTCAGATATTAAAGATAAAGGAACTCTTGTCGTTGCTATGAATCCAGAATTCGCTCCTTTTGAATTTAAAACTTTAGTTGATGGCAAAGATACTATTGTTGGTGCGGATGTAGAGATTGCAAAAGCTATCGGTGAAGAGCTTGGTGTTAAAGTGAAATTCTCTTCAATGTCATTTAACAATGTTTTGGCAAGTCTTCAATCAGGTAAAGCTGATGTGGCTATCTCAGGTATTTCAGCAACGCCTGAACGTAAAAAAGCTTATAATTTCTCAGAAGCTTATTACGAATCAGAAAATGTTGTATTGATTAAGAAAACAGACGTTGATAAATATACAAAAACAAGTTCATTAGCTGGTTTGTCTGTCGGAACTCAAAAAGGATCTATCCAAGAAAATGTGGCTTCTGAACAATTGAAAGGTTCAAAAGTTGTTGCTTTGACACAAAATGGCGAAATGATTAATGAATTGAAAAATGGTCAAATCCAAGCAGTTGTCCTTGAAAAACCAATTGCAGAAGGCTACGCTGCTAATAACGATGATTTGACAATTGCTAATATCAAGTTGAAAAATGATGACGCCGACGCTTATGCTGTAGCCCTTCCTAAAGGTGACGACAAATTGACTAAAGAGGTCAATAAAGTTATCAAAGACTTGAAAGATTCAGGAAAAATTGATCAATTTGTTCAAGAAGCTTATGCTTTGTCAACTAATGAATCAAGTAACTAAGGAGAAAATGATATGAAGAAGTTTTTAGGAGGTTTGTTTCTACTTTTAGCATTAGGAACGATGACAGCTTGTTCAACGTCAGGAACAAGTCAAAAAAGTATTCAAAATAAAGGTAAAATCGTCATCGCGACGGAATCAGAATTTGCACCTTTTGAATTTAAAACTTTAATTGATGGAAAAGATACCTTGGTTGGTGCAGATATTGAACTAGCTAAGGCAATTGCTAAAGAATTGGATGTTAAAGCTGATTTTTCAGTGATGTCCTTCAATAACGTTCTCGCTTCTGTGACTTCTGGTAAAGCTGATATCGCTATTGCGGGAATTTCAGTGACAGATGAACGTAAAAAAGCTTACGAGTTCTCAGATGCTTATTATGAAGCAGAAAATGTCGTGATTCTTAAAAAAGCTGATTTAGCGACTTATACAAGTCTTGAAAGCTTGGCAGGAAAATCTGTTGGTGCACAAAAAGGGTCAATTCAAGAGAACATTGCCAAAGACCAATTACCAAGTTCAAGTCTAGTTTCACTAACTTCAAACGGTGAAATGATTAATGAATTGAAAAATAATCAACTTCAGGCAGTTGTGCTAGAAAAAGCGATTGCTGAGGGCTATATTTCTCAAACTCCTGATTTAGCCATCGCAGATATGCCATTGAAATCAACTGATACAGATGCTTATGCTGTAGCCTTTGCTAAAGGAACTGATAAAAAGTTAATTGCTTCTGTGAATAAAGTTATCAAGAAAGCTAAGAAATCAGGGGAGTTTGATGCATGGATTGAAAAAGCTTCGACTTACACGCAAAGTAGTTCTGAGTCAGAATAATGAAGTGAAAGGAAACCGAGGGTTATTGCTCTCAGTTTTTCCTTATGAATGGTAAAATAATCTTAGAAAGTCAAAAGAGGTAAGCGATGAAATTACCACGATTTGGAGTTGAAGAATGGCTCAATAGCCACGAAAGAGAAGCAGTGTATGACATTGCAGGTGTGTCAATAGAAGCTCTAACATTGCAAGAGTTATTTGAATTGACAAGGGAATCTGAAACATCTTTTTATCAGGAATTACTTACTAAAAAATTAAATTATGGCTGGATTGAAGGCTCGCCAGAATTTAAAAAGGCGGTCAGTCAATTATATGAATCTGTGACTGAAAATCAAATTCTCCAAACTAACGGTGCTACGGGTGCCAATATGTTGGTCTTGTACGGTTTGATTGAACCTGGGGATCATGTGATTTCTTTGTATCCAACTTACCAACAACTTTATGATATTCCAAAATCTTTGGGAGCAGATGTTGATTTATGGCAGGTCCGTGAAGAAAATAAGTGGTTACCAGATTTAGCAGAACTTCGTCAATTGATTCGTTCAAATACCAAAATGATTTGCATTAATAACGCCAATAACCCGACGGGTGCTGTTATGGATGATGACTATCTGCGTGAGTTGATCGCTATTGCTAGGTCTTGCGGAGCTTATATTTTGGCTGATGAGGTTTATCGTCCTTTTACGGACACAAAAGTTTCGTCGATTATTGATTTGTATGAAAAGGGAATTTCGGTAAATAGTCTTTCTAAGACCTTTTCACTGCCAGGAATTCGTGTCGGCTGGGTGGCCGCTTGTGATGAAGTGACTGATATTTTGCGTGATTATCGCGACTATACCATGATTTGTGCGGGTGTGTTTGACGATATGGTTGCTAGATTAGCTTTGAAACATAAGGACGTAATTCTAGAGCGTAATCGCAAAATCATCAGACAGAACCTTGAAATTCTTGACAAATGGATAAAAAAAGAGAAAAAAGCTTCCTATATAAGACCAGCAGAAGTGCCGACTTCATTTGTCAAATTGGAGGTTGATTGTCCAATTGAAGAATTTTGCCTGACTTTGCTCAAAAATTACGGTGTCTTATTGGTTCCTGGAAACCGTTTTGAGCGAGAAGGATATGTTAGATTAGGATATTCATGTAAAAAAGAGACTTTAGAAAAGGGACTAGAGTTACTATCTTTATGTTTAAATGAATGAATTTTTATTCAAAAATCATTGACTAATCGTTCGAAAATGGATAAAATAGAGATAATATTAAGATAAGAGAGAATAAATATGAAAATTAAAAAGCTTGTTCTAGGGGCACTTACGTTTGTCTCTGTTTTTGCCTTGGCAGCTTGTGGATCTTCATCAAATGAAAATTTGCAAGAAAAAGTGGTTAAAAAAGGTAAATTAGTTGTTGCAATCAGTCCAGACTATGCACCATTTGAGTTTAAAACTTTGGTTAATGGCAAAGATACTATTGTTGGTGCTGATGTTGAGTTGGCGAAAGCCATTGCTGACGAACTTGGCGTTAAACTTGAATTGTCTTCAATGAGTTTTGATAACGTCCTTTCAAGTCTTCAAACTGGTAAAGCTGATATTGCGATTTCTGGTTTGTCAGCAACTAAAGAACGTAAAAACGCTTATGATTTTTCAGACCCGTACTACGAAACTGAAAATGCCATTCTTGTCAAAACAAGCAACCTTGATAAATTCACTTCAATTAGTAGCTTGTCAGGTCAAAAAGTAGCAGTTCAAAAAGGAACTATCGAAGAAGGTTTGGCTAAAGACCAATTGAAAGATTCAAAAATCGTTTCTCTAACAGCAATGGGTGAAGCCATTAATGAATTGAAATCTGGCCAAGTTCAAGCGGTTGACCTTGAAAAACCAGTTGCTGAAGGTTACTTGTCACAAAACTCAGATATTGCTCTTGCAGGTTTTGCTCTAAAAACCAGTGATGGAGATGCCAAAGCAGTAGCGATGCCAAAAGGTAGTGGCGAAATGGTTAAAACAGTTAACAAAGTTATTAAAAAACTGGCTAAAGACGATAAATACAAAAAATACATTTCTGATGCTGCACAATTGACAGCAAATGAAATCGAAGACTAATAAAAGAGAGCTGATTTACGGCTCTTTTTTCTATTTTAAAATATTATTTTAGTGGACTAGAAGAAATTGCAAAAGTTTTCATTTAATGCGGTTTTTAGATTGACTTTTTGATATAATTCATGTATCATGGTAAGGAACGTGTAAATGTTACAATGTCTTGAGGAGGTGAAACATATGTCAAAAACAGTAGTACGTAAAAACGAATCACTTGACGATGCACTTCGTCGTTTCAAACGTTCTGTGACTAAAGCTGGGACTCTTCAAGAATCACGTAAACGTGAATTCTACGAAAAACCTTCTGTAAAACGTAAACGCAAATCAGAAGCAGCTCGCAAACGTAAAAAATTCTAATTAAACATTAGATACAAAGAAAAGAGGCGCTAAGCTAGGCGTCTCTTTTTATGCTTTAACGATTGATAAAGATTATTTTTCTTTCAACAAATCGCGAATTTCTGTAAGAAGTTCTTCTTGAGTTGGAGTGGCATCTTCGTTTGCTTTTTCAGTTTCTTCTTTCTTAGTAAGAGCAGCAGCGGTGTTAGCAGCTTTGACGATGAAGAATAGTGTTGTACCAACAATAAGGAAGTTGATAACAGCACTTAGAAAGCTACCATAAGCGACACCATTCCAAGAAAGGTCAGCTATTTTGGCAACACCAGCAGCTTTTAGAGCTGGGTTTAAGAAAAGTGGCGTAATGATATCATTAACAAGTGATGTTACGATAGCGTTGAAAGCAGCCCCCATAACAACAGCGACAGCGAGATTAAGAACGTTTGCTTTGAACAAAAATTCTTTGAGTTCTTTAATCATACGAAAAACCTCCTGTATGTTTTATTAGTATTATTATACCAAAATTATGTGCTAAAGTCTGGTTTTTGAGAATTTACAAATCTGAATCAAAATGGTATAATGAAATACAAAACTAAAATGGGAATAGTGCGTGGAGGTGATCTTTTGGCAATTGACAAAGAGTTAATTACCGAGATAAAAAATAGCGTTAATATTGTTGATGTTATTGGCGAAGTGGTCAATCTTACACGTGCAGGACGCAACTATATAGGATTATGTCCATTTCATAAGGAAAAAACGCCATCTTTTAATATTATTGAAGACAAGCAGTTTTTTCATTGTTTTGGTTGCGGAAAATCTGGGGATGTTTACAAGTTTTTAGAGGAATATCATCAGATTAGTTTTTTAGAGAGTGTTCATCGTGTCGCTGAACGTGCTGGAATTCCTTTGCAGGTTGAAACACAGCAAGCACAAGCAAAACCGCAAAATCCTAACCAAGTTCTTATTGATATTCATAAGGATGCGGCTAAGTTTTACAATGCTGTTTTAAAAACAACTAAAGAAGGTCAAGAAGCGAAAGCTTATCTAGCGCAGCGTGGTTTGACGGATGAATTGATTGATTATTTCAATATTGGATTGTCGCCAAATGAGCCTGATTTTCTTTATCAATCTCTTGCAAAACGTTATGAAGAGAATGCTTTGATGGCTTCAGGTCTTTTTAATTTGTCTGAACGTACCAATCGAGTTTATGATGCGTTTCAAAATCGTATCATGTTTCCTTTGACGGATGATAATGGTCAGGTGGTTGCTTTTTCTGGGCGTATTTGGACGAAAGAGGATTTAGATAGTCAGCAAGCTAAGTATAAGAACACAAGGTCGACAGCTTTATTTAATAAGTCTTATGAATTGTATCATCTTGATAAAGCTCGTCCGGTTATGTCTAAAAAACATGAAGTTTACTTGATGGAAGGTTTTATGGACGTTATTGCGGCTTATCGCGCTGGTATTGAAAATGCTGTTGCCTCTATGGGTACGGCATTAACACCTGAGCACGTCAGACATTTAAAACGATATGCTAAAAAAGTTATTTTAACATATGATGGTGATAATGCTGGGCAGAATGCGATTGCTAAGTCTTTAGAGCTTTTAAAAGATTTTAGTGTTGAAATTGTGCGAGTCCCTGAACAGATGGACCCAGATGAGTTCATTCAAAAGAATTCACCTCAAGCCCTGGCTAACTTGCTTGAAAATAGTCGCATTAGCAGTACTGAATTCTTTATTCATTACTTAAAACCGGAAAATACTGATAATCTCCAGGCTGAGATTGCTTATGTGGAAAAAATTTCTAGGATTATTGCACAATCGCCGTCAATTACAGCACAAAATTCGTATATTAATATGGTGGCTGATTTATTGCCTGACTTTGATTATTATCAAGTTGAACAGTCGGTAAACAGCGAGCGACTTCAAAATCGTTCAGCTCTTCAGTCGGAAGCTGCTAAGCAAAGAGTGACGGTCGTTGAATTGCCAATATCAAAGAATGTCTCTGCGATTATGAAAGCAGAGAGTCAGTTGATGCAGCGGTTGCTGACGCATGATTATCTTCTTAATGAATTTAGAAATCAAGAAGAATTTACCTTTGATACCCAAGAATTGCAGACACTTTATGATTTGTTGATGCAACAAGGTGAGGTGACTTCCTATGATTTAGCGCAGCTAGATGACCGAACGCGGCAGATGTATTATCAAGTGTTAGAAGAAAATCTACCAGAAGATGTTGCCCCTAATGAAATTGAGGAAATTATTCAAAAGCGCAATCGACTACTTCAAGAAAGAGATTTGCAAAAGCAAAGTAAATTAATTCGTGAATCTAGCAATCTCGGGGATGTTGATGCAGCACTTGAGGCTTTGGAAAATCTCATTGCTCAAAAAAGAAAAATGGAATAGAGGAAAATATGGCAAAAGAAAAAGAAATTACTACTTTTAATGTTCAAGTTGCAGAATTTATTCGTAATCATAAAAAGAACGGAACAGCTGTCGATGACGAAGTGACAGAAAAATTGGTTATTCCATTTTCACTCGATGCTGATCAAATTGATGATCTTTTGGAACGTTTGACAGACGGTGGTATTTCAATTACTGATAAAGAAGGTAACCCATCAACAAAATATGTGGTTGAAGAACCAAAACCTGAAGAACTAACTGACGAAGAATTGCTTGGTAACAACTCTGCTAAAGTTAATGACCCAGTTCGTATGTACCTTAAAGAAATTGGGGTTGTGCCTTTGTTGTCAAGCGAAGAAGAAAAAGAATTGGCAGTTGCAGTCGCAGCAGGCGATCTTCAAGCAAAACAACGTTTGGCAGAAGCTAACTTGCGTTTGGTTGTTTCTATTGCTAAACGTTATGTTGGACGTGGTATGCAATTCCTTGACCTTATCCAAGAAGGTAACATGGGATTGATGAAAGCTGTTGATAAATTTGATTACTCTAAAGGTTTCAAATTCTCAACTTATGCAACATGGTGGATTCGTCAGGCTATTACACGTGCGATTGCTGACCAAGCTCGTACAATCCGTATCCCTGTTCACATGGTTGAAACAATCAACAAACTTGTTCGTGAACAACGTAACCTTCTTCAAGAACTTGGACAAGATCCAACGCCAGAACAAATTGCTGAACGTATGGATATGACGCCTGATAAAGTTCGTGAAATCTTGAAAATCGCTCAAGAACCTGTTTCTCTTGAAACACCTATCGGTGAAGAAGATGACAGCCATCTTGGGGATTTCATTGAAGATGAAGTTATTGAAAATCCAGTAGACTATACAACTCGTGTTGTTCTTCGTGAACAACTTGATGAAGTCTTAGACACATTGACTGACCGTGAAGAGAACGTCTTGCGCTTGCGTTTTGGTCTCGATGATGGTAAAATGCGTACACTGGAAGATGTTGGTAAAGTCTTCAACGTGACGCGTGAACGTATTCGTCAGATTGAAGCTAAAGCACTTCGCAAACTTCGCCATCCGAGCCGTAGCAAACAGCTCCGTGATTTTATCGAAGATTAAAAAATAGTCAAGAGGTTCGCTTATGTCTGAACAAAAATATACAGAAGAAGATGTCGCAAAGATTAAAGATCGTATCCTTGAAGCTTTGGAAACAGTTATTGACCCTGAATTAGGAATTGATATTGTTAATCTAGGGCTTGTCTATGAGATTCGATTCGAGCAAAATGGACACACTGAAATTGATATGACCTTAACAACAATGGGGTGCCCACTAGCGGATCTTCTTACCGATCAAATTCACGATGCAATGCGTGAGATTCCTGAGGTAACTAATACTGAAGTCAAATTGGTATGGTACCCAGCTTGGTCAGTTGATAAAATGAGTCGTTATGCCCGCATTTCTTTGGGAATTAGATAAAAGATGACACCAGTAGAAATGCTGGTGTTTTTTTGTGTGAAATTTCCACCAGATTCCCTATATTCTCAAGGGGCTTTCGTTTTTCCATCGCCAGCTTATTTAAAATATGGTATAATATCCTTGATTGTATTTTAGAATGGAGAAGTGTGCCATGCAACATGTATTCATCATCGGAAGTCGAGGCTTGCCTGCGAAATATGGTGGCTTTGAGACTTTTGTTGAGGAGTTGGTAAAAAATAAGCAGAGCTCAGATATTGTTTATCACGTCGCTTGTTTGAGTGACGATAAACATCATACGCATTTTAAATATGAGGGCGCAGATTGTTTTACCATCAAGGCACCTAAAATTGGTCCAGCTCGAGTGATTGCCTATGATATGATGGCAATTACTTATGGACTTCAAATGGTAAAAAGATCTGGTATTGAACACCCTATTTTTTATATTTTGGGTAACACAATTGGGGCATTTATTGCACCTTTTGCTTGGAGAATTCACGCTCTTGGCGGAAAAGTTTATGTCAATCCAGATGGTCTTGAGTGGAAACGCTCAAAATGGTCAAAACCAGTTCAAGCTTATTTAAAATATGCTGAAAAATCAATGGCTAAAACAGTTGATTTGGTTATTTCAGATAATATCGGTATTGAAAATTATATTAAAGAATCTTATCCAGATGCTAAGACACGTTTTATTGCTTATGGAACGGATTTGAAAAAATCAACCCTAACTGCTGATGATTATAAGGTTAGAAAATGTTTTGATAATTGGAAAACTAAGGAAAATGGCTATTATCTGATTGTTGGTCGATTTGTGCCAGAAAACAATTATGAAACAGCAATTCGTGAATTTATGAAATCAAATACAAGACGTGATTTGATTATTATTTCTAACCACAAAAATAGTGCTTATTTTGACAAGTTAAAACATTTGACAAACTTTGAACGTGATCACAGGGTTAAGTTTGTTGGTACGGTGTATGATCGTGATTTGCTGAACTACATTCGTGAGAACGCTTTTGCTTATATCCACGGTCATGAAGTTGGTGGAACAAATCCTGGTTTGTTAGAAGCTCTAGGACATACCAAGTTAAATCTTGTGCTTGATGTGCCTTTCAATAAGTCAGTTGCAGGAGCAAGTGCTTTTTATTGGAATAAAACATCAGGTAATCTCTCATGTTTAATTAATGACGCCGATGGTTATTATGATTTTACGGAATATGGCAATCGTGCGCGTGCCATTGTTAAACAAAATTACACATGGGAAAAAATCGTTGGAGAGTACGAGGGACTATTTTTAAATGAAAATTAATATTCTCATGTCTACCTACAATGGTGAACAATTTTTTGCTGAACAGATTGAAAGCATTCAGAAACAAACAGTCAAAGATTGGACTTTGTATATTCGTGATGATGGCTCTAGTGATACGACACCCGAAATTATTAAGCACTATGCGCAGCTTGACTCACGTATTGTTTTTATTAATGCTGACAATCGTGAAAATTTTGGCGTTATTAAAAACTTTTATACCCTTTTAAAACATAGCAAAGCTGATTACTATTTCTTTTCTGATCAAGATGATATTTGGTTAGAAGATAAATTGGCCGTTACTTTAGCAGAAGCAGAAAAGTATGATAGTCAGAAACCTTTATTGGTTTATACAGATTTGAAAATTGTTGACCGAGATTTAAATGTTTTACATGAAAGTATGATTAAAACACAGTCTGATCATGCCAATACTGAGTTGGTTCAAGAATTGACTGAAAACACAGTAACTGGCGGTACAGCAATGATAAATCATACATTGGCTGAATTGTGGACATCAACAGATGATTTGTTGATGCACGATTGGTATCTTGCTTTACTTGCTAGCGCTTTAGGTAATCTTGCTTATGTTGATTACCCAACTGAATTGTATCGTCAACATGATGCTAATGTGTTGGGAGCGCGTACATGGACTAAACGCATGAAAAATTGGATTAAGCCTCATAAATTAGTCGAAAAATATTGGTGGTTGATTAATGCTAGTCAAACTCAAGCACGTTTTTTATTAGATTTAGCATTGACCCCTGAAAAAAGAGACTTGGTTGAAAATTTCACAACGATTATGGACAAGCCACTGATTCAGCGAATAAAAACATTGAATCAGTATGGCTTACGCAAAAATCGTACCTTCCATACGCTTGTGTTTAGAACATTAATTATTACCAAATTTGGTTATAGGAGAAATAAATGAAGTTCTTTAGTAAAGAAAATAAAATCTTATTAAAAGAAATGGTAAAAACGGACTTTAAGCTTCGTTACCAAGGAAGTTTAATTGGGCATTTGTGGTCAATTTTAAAACCATTAATGCTTTTCACAATTATGTATTTGGTGTTTATCCGTTTTTTGAGATTAGATGACGGAACACCTCATTATGCAATTGGTGTGCTTTTAGGTATGGTAACATGGTCATTTTTCCAAGAAGCTACCAGTATGGGGATGGTTTCAATTGTAACTCGTGGTGACTTATTACGTAAATTGAATTTCTCTAAGGAAATCATTGTTATCTCTTCAGTAGTTGGTGCAGCTATTAACTATGGTATTAACCTTTTAGTTGTATTTGTTTTTGCACTAGTTAATGGTGTTCACTTAAGTTGGAACTTTTTCGTCATTATTCCATTGTTTATTGAATTAGCCATGATATCAGCGGGAGTTGCTTTTATTCTTGCAGCTTTATTTGTCAAATATCGTGACTTGGGACCGATTTGGGAAGTTGTAATGCAAGCTGGAATGTATGCTACACCTGTTATTTATTCATTGACTTTTATTATTCAAAAAAATCAGTTTACTGTAGCAAAATTAATGATGCTAAACCCACTTGCACAAATCATTCAAGATATGCGTCATTACATTGTTTATTCAGGTAGCATGCGTGGTTGGGAGTTATATAACAATCATATTTGGGGAGTTATTCCTTACATCCTTCCAGTTTTAATTCTTATTGTTGGATATTCAATTTTCCATAAACATGCTAAGAAATTTGCGGAGATTTTATAATGTCAGATAAAGAAATTGCAGTAAAAGTTGATCATGTTAGTAAATATTTTAAATTACCAACTGAAGCAACTCATAGTTTACGTACAGCTCTGGTTAATCGTTTTAAAGGAGTCAAAGGTTATCGTGAGCAACATGTCCTAAAAGACATTTCATTTGATGTTTATAAAGGTGACTTTTTCGGGATTGTTGGACGTAATGGGTCAGGTAAATCAACACTTTTAAAAATCATTTCACAAATTTATGTCCCCGAAAAGGGTTCAGTTACAGTAAATGGTAAAATGGTTTCATTTATCGAACTTGGTGTTGGATTTAATCCAGAATTGACTGGACGTGAAAATGTCTATATGAACGGTGCCATGCTTGGCTTTACAACCGAAGAAATCGATGCCATGTACGATGACATCGTTGAATTTGCAGAACTTGAAGATTTCATGAACCAAAAATTAAAAAACTACTCAAGTGGTATGCAAGTTCGTTTAGCCTTTTCAGTAGCCATTAAAGCACAAGGAGATGTTCTTATTCTTGATGAGGTTCTAGCCGTAGGTGATGAAGCTTTCCAACGTAAATGCAATGATTACTTCCTAGAACGTAAAGAAAGTGGTAAGACGACAATTCTTGTGACCCATGATATGGGAGCAGTTAAGAAATATTGTAACCGCGCTGTTCTTATTGAAAACGGTTTGGTTAAAGCATATGGTAATCCAGAGGATGTTGCCAATCAATACAGTTTTGATAATGCCGTTTCATCTGCTCCTCAAGATGTGCAAAATGATGAAGAAGCTGAAAGCAAAAACGAAGCTGAAATTTTTGTTGACAACTTAAAAGTAGAACTGTTGTCTCCAAATAAAATTACGCCTAAAGAAAAAATTGAATTTAAAATTTCTTATGATGTTCTAAAAGATGTCGAAACTCATATTGTATTTTCATTAACCGATATTGATAGAAAAATCTGGATGTACAATGATAATGCAACTGATATTCCAACGACAGGCACAGGTCATAAATCATACTCTTATTCATGTTCATTGGATCAGGTTAATGATATGAAATTGAAATTAGAAGTTACTATTCTTGGAAAATCAAAAGAAATGTATGCATTTGCTAGCTCTGATAACTCACCTATTATTGTTATTAACCGAGATGATATAGCTTTGGATGACTTATCTGCGCTAGACTCTGCTTCTGGTATCATTCAAAGAAATGGTAGTTGGAAAATTTTATCGGAATAATAGTTAGAAAGGATAAGAAGTAGTAGATGTCTGAAGCTAATACTCCGACTGTTTCTGTTATTTGTACGGTCTATAATAAGGAGAAGTGGCTTAATAAAGCAATTGAAAGCTTTTTGAGCCAAAAAAATGTTGATTTGGAAATCATTCTTATTGATGATGCTTCAACAGATAATTCAAAATTAATTATTCAAGAATTTGCTCAACAATATCCAGAAACAATTATTGCAATATATAATGATAAAAATTTAGGAATTACTAAGACGTGGGGAAAAGCTTGTTTAGCTGCCAGTGGAGATTATATTGCTCGATGTGATGGAGATGACTATTGGGTTGATGATAGTAAGTTAGAAAAGCAATTAAATCTTTTGAAAAATCATCCAGAGTCAGACTGGTGTGGAACTGATGTTGATTTTGTTGATGAAGATGGTGTGATTATTGAAACAAATGTCTTTACTCGTAAAATTATTGCAATTTCAGATACTTATGAGAAGGTGATGGCAACACGTGGTTTTACAGCACCATCAACTTGGTTAGTTAAACGTGATTTAATGCTACTCGTAAATAGTATGTTAAATGATGATATCAACACTGCTGATGATACATTTAATTTGCAGCTTGATTTGTTTAATCATACTCAATTTGTTTTTTTGCCAGAAGCGACAGTAGCTTATCGTGTTAACCAAGGTTCAGATTCTCGCCCTAAGAGTAAAGAAGCACTTGATAAACGTTTTGATAAACTTTTAGAAACTCAGTTGGCATATCTTGATAAGTATCCTAATGCTAATTATAAAGAGATACTTCGTATATTGTTAGAACGCCATAATGAGTTCGAAAAAGAATTGTCTCAGCATGATTATTTCCATTCACGAGTAAGTTCTCAAAAAGTAACAATTTATTATGCAACACCAGAAGAAGGATTTTCTCAAGAAAAAGCACTGGAATTTCAACTACAATACAAAGACAATGTCTTTTTTAGTGTTCCAGAAGAAGCTACTAGTTTACGAATTGATTTGTCTGAATTACCAAGCTTTTATAAGAGAGTTGCTCTAGTTAATAATGAATCTAACACCGAAATTTTACCAAGTTATACTAATGGTGACATCATTGGTAATTACGTAATGTTTAAAGATAACGATCCTCAACTAGTATATGATATTTCAATATTACGCTCAAAATCATTTACATTGGACTATGAGATGTTTAATGTTGATGATATCAATCAAGATGATTATATTGCAAAAATTCTTTCGAGAGATTTGTTGCATCTTGATAGTCGCGTGAAAGAATTAGAGTCATGCAGAATTAAATATAAACAAGTCGATGATGAAAGACAGTATTATAAACAAGAGCTAGAGAGAATGGTTGTTGCTTATAATTCGGTTACTCATTCACGACGTTGGACAATTCCAACAGCTATTATCAACTTTTTTAGGAGAAAAAAATGAAACGTTTATTATTGTACGTCCATTTTAATAAGTACAATCGCATTAGTTCGCACGTTTATTATCAGCTAACAAAAATGCGTCAGATTTTTTCTAATGTAGTATTTATTTCAAATAGCTCAGTTAGTGATAAAGATTATCAAAAATTGGTTGACCTTCATTTAGTGGATAATTTTATTCAAAGAGAAAATATTGGTTTTGATTTTGCTGCTTGGCGTGATGGTATGACTGCAGTTGGATTTGAAGAGCTGGCTACTTATGATTCTGTCACAATTATGAATGATACGTGTTTCGGTCCGTTGTGGGATATTAAAGATTACTATCTTGAGTATGAGAGTGATGATAGTGTTGATTTCTGGGGGCTAACAAATAACCGTGCTACTCCTAAATCTCGCTATACTCAAGGTTTTCGCGAACATATTCAAAGTTATTTTATTACATTTAAAAAATCTGTTATTGTTTCTCCAGAGTTTAAAAATTTTTGGGAAAATGTGAAAAACTATACCAATGTTCAAGATGTTATTGATAACTATGAAACACAAGTAACGACAAAATTCTTGGATGCAGGATTTAATTATAAAGTCATTTTTAATACTGTAAATGAAGATGCAAGTCACATGTTACACGCTGATTTTTCCTTTTATCATCCAACAGCAATTTTAAGTCATAGAGTGCCGTTTATTAAAGTTAAGGCAATTGATAATAATCAGCATATTACTCCGTATCTTTTAGATGAGATTGCTAAACAATCAGACTATCCAGTAGATTTGATTATTTCACATATGTCTGAAATTAATTTCCCTGACTTTAAGTATTTGTTAGCTCGAAAATACGTTAAAGAAGTCCCTGCGGTTTCTTTAGCAGATAAAAAAATTGCAGTACATCTTCATGTTTTCTATGTTGACTTATTAGAAGATTTTTTGGATGCTTTTGAAAACTTCCATTTTGTTTATGATTTGTTTATCACAACAGATAATGCTACTAAAAAACAAGAGATAGAATCTATTTTACGTAGTAATGGCAAAGATGCTCAAATTTTTGTAACTGGAAATGTCGGTCGTGATGTCCTTCCAATGTTAAAATTAAAAGACTATTTGTCAGATTATGATTATATTGGACATTTCCATACTAAAAAGTCTAAGGAAGCAGATTTTTGGGCAGGTGAGTCTTGGCGTAACGAACTGATAGATATGCTTATCAAACCTGCTGACAATATTTTGGCTAACTTTGATAATGATAAATTGGGTATTGTTATTGCAGATATTCCAACTTTCTTTAGATTTAACAAGATTGTTGATGCATGGAATGAACATTTAATTGCTCCTGCAATGAATGATTTGTGGCAACAAATGGGGATGACTAAAGCGATTGATTTTAATAATTTCCATAATTTTGTCATGAGTTACGGTACATACGTTTGGTTTAAGTATGATGCATTAAAACCATTATTTGATTTAGGATTAACTGATGAAGATGTTCCTGCTGAACCACTACCTCAAAATTCTATTTTACATGCTATTGAACGCCTTCTTATCTACATTGCGTGGAATGAACATTATGATTTTAGAATTTCTAAGAATCCAATTGATATGACGCCGTTTGTAGATAACAAATTATATAATGAACGTGGTGATAGTGCTCCTCACACTTATGTTAATTTTACATATATGGGTGGGATAAAAGGTGCTTTTAAATATATTTTTATTGGCCCAGCTAGAGCCGTTAAGTATATTATTAGAAGGAGTTTGGAGAAAATGACTCATGATAGAAAAGGTTAAAGCCGTTTTTGAGGAAATTAATTGGACAAAGATCCTACATTATCTACTTTTGTTTACGTTATTCTTTTATCTTAACTTTTCTCTTCTTAACTTTTATTTTTTGAAGGGACAAGGCGATAATTTATCAGATCAATTTCTTATTCTTAAGACTTTTTGCATTACTGCATATGTTTTATCTGTTTTAGGAATAGCTGTTTATTTATCAAGTTATTTTAAAAGAAAATTTTTTATTGAAATAGCAAGTGGTTATGTAATTTATCTTTTTATTTCTTATTTCTTAGTAGTCACTCGAAATTTAAATAATGGAGATTTTAAATGGTGGAATCTAATAAAAAATGACTTTTTACAGTTTTCTTTTTTGCCGACTATTATTTTTATTCTTTTGTTATCGGCTACCATTTTTTATTTATCTTCTAAATTTCAAGTTAGAGAACTTTTAGATAGTTTTTTAGATGAATTTGATTCATACCGATTGGTTACTATTGGTTTAATTGCTTCCTTGGCGCTTAATGGCAGCCTTTTTACTGATATGATGGTGGAAAAGGTAACAAAATATATTGATAAAGGGAATTATAGTGGATACCTCTCAAGTGTAACTTGGAGTGTGATGATAACTTTAGTTTTAATTAGCTTATTAATTTATTTTGTTTTAAATTCCTTCAGTGCTATAAAAGAAAATGTTCCAAGTTATTCACTTGTTGTTGTATTGAGTTTTCTTTTAGCGATAGTATTTAACTATTTGTTTCAATATGGAATCAAGAGTGAGGGAGAAATATTAGATCGTTTTATTTTCCCATCAGCGACCTTATTTCAAATAGTTGTTATTGCTTTATTTAATTTGTTACTTTACATGATTGTCAATCGAATTTTACGTACGACGACATTCATTGTAATTTTAGGAATCATAATAACAGTTGCTAATAGCATAAAATTTAGTATGCGTAATGAACCTCTGTTATTTAGTGATTTGAGTTGGGTAAAAGAAATTAGACTTGTAATATCTTATATTGATATTACATTGGTTCTTTATTCGTTAGTAGCTTTATCTGTAACAGTTATCTTTTTCTATTTATTTAGAAATCAATTATTAAGAGGAAAAATTACAAAAAACTGGAAGGCACGTTTAGCTACAGGAGTTGCGATTATTTCTATTTTTAGTTATATATTTGTTGTATTTTTACAGCAAGAAAATGGTGATATCGCTGAAAATATACCTGTTTTATCTAGATTAAATAATTTTGAAAACATTGAGTGGATGGGACAGGGAATAGTTGCTCGCGAGCGTTCTTTGACATTTGTTTGGTTAAAACAAATGACTTCGAAAAAAATGGAGAAACCTGAGGAGTATAGTAAAGAAAAGATTGAAAAAATTGTAAAAAAATATACTCATAAAGCTCAAGATATCAATGCTTCTCGAAAAAATAATATTTCAGATCAAACGGTTATTTATGTTTTAAGTGAAAGTTTTTCTGATCCTAATCGCATTTCAAATGTGAACTTAACAACTGATCCAATTCCTGTAATTCATTCAATCAAAGAGTCAACAACTAGTGGTTTAATGAAATCAGATGGATATGGTGGTGGAACGGCTAATATGGAATTTGAAACATTAACAGGTTTACCAATGTATAATCTTTCAAGTTCAGTTTCTACATTGTATACAGATGTTGTACCACAGATGACCTATTTTCCATCAATTAGCGATTCGTACTCTTCAAAAGATAAATATGCTATTCATTTAGGAGATGCCGCAACTTATTCACGAAAAGAAGTGTACCGTAAACTTGGTTTTGATACATTTATTGCTGAGAGTAATGGAACTGAAAGGGCAAAACATTTGGAACATTATGGTGTGTATCCGAGTGATGCTTCAACTTATCAAACTGTCCTAGATAATATTGATGAGAGCAAGAATCAATTCTTTTCAGTGATAACATACCAAAACCATACACCATGGAATCTAGATGAGGATTCTGAAGTTGGTGGGTCAGGTGAAGGTTTTTCGCCTGGTGAAAACTATTATATGAATAATTACGCTAAGTTACTTTATCAGACAGATCAAGCAACCCAGGAATGGTTACAAAAATTAAGTCAGATTAATCAAAAAATAACGGTTGTTTTTTATGGAGACCACTTACCTGGATTCTATCCACAAGAATCATTTATCGATAATCCTGCTGGACAATATCAAACAGATTATTTTATTTGGAGTAATTATTCAACGGATATATTATCATATCCTCTGGTTAATTCAAGTGATTTTCCGGCTGAATTATTAGCTGTAACAAATTCAAAAGTTTCTCCATATTATGCTTTGTTAACTGAAGTTCTTGAGAATGCTAGTGTTGATAAAGAAAAATTAACTACTGAACAAGAAAAAATAGCAAATGATTTAAAACTTGTTGAGTATGATATGGTTTCAGGCAAAGGATACTTGAAGTCATATAAATCTTTTTTTAAGGTGACTAATTAATTATGAAAATGAAAAAAAATATTTTACCACTCTACTATGCTTTTATAAGCTTCTTATTCACGTTAGAGTCTATTATTTATATTAATGATGCCGGAGATCAGACTAGCTTTGCTCATATGGCTCAAAAATATGGCTTTTTTGAATTTGCTATTTATCGCTATAAAACATGGTCAAGTAGATTGTTAATTGAATCAGTTACAATGTTTATGTCAAATCATTATTTACTATTTGATGTAACAGTGCTTATTTCTGTAGCAATTTTTTTCTATTGTTTTAATGGAATTTTTCTAAGAGAAGAGAAGTACAGAAAATTACAATTTGTATCGCCTGTTATTTTTCTACTTTCTTTTCCAAGTCTGTTTTTCACAAGTGCAGGCTTGATTGCAACAGTTACTAACTATCTTTTCCCAATGATTTCCTTTGTTATTGCGTGGTATTGTATCATTCAGGAGAAACATTGGTATACAATATTATCTTTGCCGTTTCTTGTATTTGCTTGTATGCAAGAACAATTTACGGTTTATGCATTCATTCTATTTGTTTTTGCTCTTATTAGTTCATATTTAGAATGCAAAAGAATAAATAAAAATTATTTTATTGCAACTTGTGTATCGCTATTGGGGCTAGTTTCTGGTTTGCTTTGTCCAGGATCTGCAAATAGATTAACTACTGAAACCAAGATTTGGTATCCTGGTTTTGAAACCATTTCTTTCCCAGTTAAAATTATTAAAGGGTATTTAGAAACAAATCGTGTGTTATTTGTAACATCTGAATTGAATATTGTTTATTTATTGTTAGTTTTAATTATTGTTGTATCAATTATGAAAAAACAATATTTTGCAACTTTTGTTTCAGGAACAGTAATATACACTGTCATTACGCAAAGATTGGGAATGAATAGTTTACTAACTGCAGTTCAAAGAACAATTGATAATCAAAATAAAAGTGAAATTCCAAACTATTTTAGTCTAAAAGAAAATCTCTACCCAATAGTTTTGTATACTTTAATTTTATGTATTGTTGCTGTAGTAGTATTCATGATTTTTAAAGAGTGGAAAGGTGGCTTAACTGCTTTAGTTGTTTTAGCGGCAGGGTATGCTTCACGAATGACTGTTTCGTTGTCTCCAACAATCTATGCTTCAGGTCTTAGAACATATACACCACTCATTTTTTCATTTGTAATTGTGATTTTGTTATTATCGAAAGAAATCTCTGGTATTGTTATAGAAAAAGATTTGGATAGCGATAATATCAAAAATAGCATGTCAATTTGAGGTGCTTTACCCTTTTGTTAAGGAGAAATTTGTTGAAATTTTTAGCATTTTTAGGACAAAAAGCTATTCTTATTTGGGGATTATTGTTGTTTACCCTTTTAGGCGTATCAAGTATATTGGTGAGAACTAATATGCCAATGGATGGGTCAGAGCTATCAAATATACACTTAAATGGTTGGGCTTTTTTTGCTAGTTTAGTTATTTTTGTATGCTTGATATTTTTGTTATTACGTTTGTTGAAGTATATTAATGAAACAACATTATTCATTTTTGGTTCGCTATTTTATATTCTTGTTGGAGTTTATCTAATTTTTCATCAAAATGATGTAATTCGTCATGATGCTTTAGCTGTTTTAGAAGCAGCAAAAGCACTAAATAATGGAGATATTCAATCTTTAACGGATATATCAGGGTACCTTCACAAATATCCTCATCAACTAGGTTTAGTTAGTTTTGAACGATTGATTTTGACTGTTTTTGGTGAAAGTAATATTAAGGTATTCTTTATTATAAACTTGATACTTTCTATTATTGATAATTTCTTTCTCTGGAGAATAACAAAACGAGTATTCAAAAAGGAAAGTATTTCAAAATTTGTAATAATCCTCTCGTTTGCTTTCTTATCACATCTTTTTAATATTTTATTTGTTTATGGTTTGACCTTTGGTTTATTTTTTGCAATTGTAGGACTTTTCTTTTTGCAAATCTATTTTGAAAAAAAATCCTGGTCAATGATGGTGTTGAGTATAATCTTTTTAACGTTATCAGACTTTATCAGAAACAATTATATTATTTTAATAGTAACTATTTTTATAGTCTTAGTACTTGACTTATTACAACATAAATCATGGAAAAATTTGGCTTTTATAGCTTTACTTGCTTTGTCGATTTATGGAAGTAATAATTTAGTATCTTACCACTATAAAAGTTTAGCCAACAAAACAAATTTAGATGGAGAACCTAAAATAGCTTGGGTGGCAATGGGCTTGAATGATACACCACTATATAATCGTGTTGCTGGATGGTATGATGCATATGTTGAAAATGTGTATAACGAATATAGTGGTAATTTAGAAAAGATTGAAGAGGCTAGTAAGAAACAAATCACAACTCGAATAGAATACATGACTGAGCATCCTCAATATACTTTTAATTTCTTTAAAAATAAATTTTTATCAACATGGACAGATAGTTTATTTGAATCTATCTGGTCAGGTCCTGTTATAAAAATGCCAGTTGAGGGACAGAAGATTAGAGGTCGATTAATGTCGAGCATTTATGAAGGCAAGACTCTATATAAAGTTGTATATTATTTTTCTGCTTTATTACTTGCTGTCATATATGTTGCTGTTCTTATTGCTACTCTTGTTCAATTATTTGATAAGCAAGAAGATAGCCTATTTAGTTTGATACCAATAATATATCTTTCTGGTGGTTTCATATTCCACTTAGTTTGGGAAACTAAGAGTCAGTATGTTTATCCATATGTCTATCTCATTATCCCCCTGGCAGCTGTTGGAATCAGCTATGTCGCGGAACGCTTGAAAATTATCAATTAAGTGTTTTAAAATGGTGAATTTACTCATTCACCATTTTTTTTATAAGTAGTTTGTGGTATACTAAAGTGAACACTAGCTTTTGAAAGGCTTATTATCTAATGAAAAAACTATCTATTGTTGTTCCTTGTTATAATGAACAAGAAACAATCTATCCATTTTTAGAAGAAACTCAAAAAATTGAAACAAAAATGAAGGACCAATTGATTTTTGATTATATCTTTGTCAATGATGGTTCAAAAGACGAAACCTTAAAGGTTCTTCGAGATGTTGCTAGCCGTTTTGAAAATGTTCATTATTTGTCATTTTCACGTAATTTTGGTAAAGAGGCTGGTTTGTTAGCTGGACTTGAGGCTGCAGATGGTGATTTTATCACTGTTATGGATGCTGACTTACAAGATCCACCTGAGTTGTTGATTGAGATGTATCAAAAAATCAACGAAGGTTACGATGTTGTGGGAACTCGTCGTGCTGATCGAAAGGGAGAACCAGTTATCCGTTCTTTCTTTTCAAAGATGTTTTACAAAATTATCAATGCTGTTTCTGATACAGAGATGGTTGATGGTGCGCGTGATTTCCGTTTGATGACTCGCCAAGTTGTAGACAGTATTTTAGAACTTGGTGAAGTTAATCGTTTCTCAAAAGGAATTTTCTCTTGGGTTGGATTTAATGTAACTTATATCGCTTATGAAAATCGCGAGCGCGTGGCTGGTGAAACATCATGGAGTTTTTGGAGTTTGTTAAAATACTCTATGGAAGGGTTTATTAATTTTTCTGAAGCGCCATTGAATCTTTCACTGTGGGCTGGATCAGTTTCATTTTTGGCTTCTATTCTTGGAATTCTATTTATCATTATTCGTAAACTTACAGTTGGTGGTAGTGTTTCAGGTTGGGCAAGTTTAGTTTGTATCAATTTGTTTATTGGTGGTATTCAGTTGCTTGCTTTAGGGATTATCGGAAAATACATTTCTAAGATATTCCTTGAAACTAAAAAACGACCAGTTTATATCGTCAAAGAAAAAGGATAAAAATTAATATTTTATAAAGTTTTTTAGCTGTTTTTCCGAATTAATATAGTGTACAACATTATATTATAAAGGAGAACAGCTTTTTGAATAAAATCAAATTAGCTTTATTGTCAACAGCTGTGCTCAGCATGGCATTTCTTACTAACTCTGCTATGGCGGATCAACAATCTGATGCCTTAGTGACTAAAACACCATTTGATGAGGTTAGCAAATCTTTTGAAGTTGTGTCACAGAAGACTAAAGATTGTAAGGATATTACTCGAATTGATGTTGCTGTCTGGTCAGAGGAAGATGGTCAAGATGATCTTAAATGGTACAATACAACTGATGTTATTAATGGTCAAGCAAAAGTTAAGGTAAATCTAGCAGATTATGGAAATAGGGCCGGCTCTTATATTACTCATGTTTACACAACTTATTCTGATGGCCGAGTATCGGGTGCTGCCTTAGAAAGCCTTAAGATTAGTCCTAAAGCACCTCAAGTAAGTGTTAAAAATGGTGCGCTTCAGCTTTCAACAGACATTAATGCACCATCTAATGGGACAATTAAATATGCCGTCTGGTCAGAAGAAAATGACCAAGATGATTTAAGATGGTATGATGATTCTGGGAAAGGAATAACAAGAGTCGATTTAAATAATCATAAAGGTTATGGAAGATATTTTGTTCATACCTATTTAGCACAAGATGGAAAAATGACTGCGATTAATGGTCAGGATATTATTATTAACAAACAAGAGATATCGTATCAAATTGTTCAAACTTCAGATAAAACCTATGATGTTTTGATTAATGATGTTCCGGAATATATTACTTCAATTACAGTTCCAGTTTGGTCAACGGTGAATAATCAAGATGATTTAAAATGGTATAAGGCAACCAAAGTTGGTGATAACTCATATAAGGCAACAATTCAGTTGACTAACCATGGATTTGACACAGGAACATACGGTGTGCATATCTATGGCGACAACTCTATTACTAATAATTTTGAAGCACTAAGTGGAACACCAGGATTTCACGTAGATCAAATTAGTGGTTTAGAAAATCCAGATGTTAGCATTAGTAATGTAAATACAGCAAATGGTTCATTTAAAGTAAATGTTACGGAAAAAGCTATGTCTAAAAGGGTTTCGAAACTTAAGGTTCAAGTTACCTCTAAATCGAACCCTCAAAAAACAAAAATGTATGAAGCAGGTACAAGTAGTTATGGAAAAATTAGTCAAACTATTGACTTGAAATCGATTAATAATCAAGCAGATACTTTTTCTGTAGTTGCGACTATTATTTATTCAGATAATTCAACAGCAACATTTAATCTTTCTGATCAAAACTATAAACCAAGCGCTACACCATCTCCTCGTATCACAACATATATCAACGAAACAAATACCTATCCAGTTGGGCAATGTACATGGGCGGTCAAGTCTTTGGCGCCATGGATTCCAAACTGGCTTGGAAATGCTGGAGGCTGGGCAGTTAATGCGCGTGCTAAAGGTTTCAGAGTTGGTACAACACCAAGAGTTGGTTCAATCGTTGTTTGGCCACATGATGGTAATGGCTACGGACACGTTGCTTATGTAACAGATGTGTCAAGCAACACGTGTATCCAAGTTAAAGAATCAAACTATGCTGGTAAACAATACATTGCTAATTTCCGTGGTTGGTTTAACCCGCTCGATTCATTCTGGGGTGGTGATGTTTCTTACATTTATCCGGATTAATTTTTTAGGCAGTGATTTTGGAATCGCTGCCTTCTTTTGTTTAGCGAAAGCATATGTGCTTGAGGGGCTTACAAAATCATGATAAAATGGATACGAGTAAAGAATAGAAAGAAAGGGATTGATTTGAAAAAGAATATCCTTCGAAGCTGCTTAGTATCTCCGATTATTATAGGAGCTTTTTTAAGTTCGGGGCAAGTTTTCGCTGACGAAAACACAACCACTCAATCAACGACAGTAACCGAGAATGTTCAATCATCGGTAGAGCAATCTAGTTCACTTCAATTAAATAGTGATAGTGTTATCTCTGATGATAATGAAACAAACAACTCATTATCATCATCTGAAGTTCAAAATGAATCACAAAATTTAACCGATGCTGATAAGCAAGATTCAGCAATTGCTGATGGTCAAGAAGCTGAAAAAAATGCCGATGACCAAACCAGTCTGATTAATCCTTCAATTTCTGAAGATAATAAGGAATCAGCAGGCAATTCTGAAGGGAATAACGTTGATAATTCAGCGGTACAAGAGTCACAATCATCTGATGATACAACAGATCATGTTTCTAGTAAGACTTCGTTGTCAAACCTTGCTGAGTCAAAGGTCTCAACATCAGCTGTTCAAGCTGCTAGTCAAAAGGTAATTAATCAATTAGCCGCTTCTAAAGCTGTTGTAAAAGAAGTAACCAGTGCGACCTTAACGAATAAAGGTTTTGATATTCAGTATAATCAAGCTATTCCAGCAGGTGCTAAAATTATGTTTGCCGTTTGGTCTGAGGTCAATGGTCAAGACGATCTTATTTGGTACACGGCTGATAGTAATGGACATGTCGTAGCCAAATACACTGGGTCTTATGGAAGATACTATATTCACACTTACCAAAATCTTAATGGTCAAATGACTGGCTTAAACGGTCGTTCTATTGATGTTCCAAAGCCAAGTGCAAAAGTGAGGATTACTAAGGTTGATGGAACAACTTATAAATTGACTGTAAGTGATGTTCCAGCTTACATCACAAGTATTCAACTACCAATATGGACAGAAAAAGGTGGTCAGGATGATATTCAGTGGTATGCTACTACTCAAAATGCTGACGGCACTTTTACAAGAACCTTTAGTATCGCTGAGCATAACATGGAAAGCGGACAATACAATGTCCACGTTTATGGAACAAGTGCGGTAACTAATTCCCTAACAGGTTTAACAGGGACAAGCTTCCAAGGTGATTATCATTTTGGAGATGTCAAAGTTCAACCAACTTTAACCGCTAATGGTATTCAAATTAGCATGCCAAGTGATGTTAGCTTAGATATGACCGTTTACCATGCTGTTTGGTCAGCCAAAAATGACCAAGATGACTTGATTTGGTACAAAGTTCCAGCTAATGGTCAATTGACAGCTAAGTATACTGGTGACTATGGCACATACCTTATCCATACTTACGCTGTGATTAAAGGTCAAATGACATGTATCAGCGCGACAAGTATTGACGTGCCAAGACCAAGTGCTAAAGCTAAAATTATTAAAGAAAGTCCAACAACTTATAAAGTCACAATTACGGACGTTCCGGTTTACATTGATAGTATTCAAGTACCAACATGGACTGAAAAGAACGGTCAAGATGATATTCAATGGTATAAGGCTACTAAAACTGCCGATGGCTCATATTATGTGATTTTTAGTGAAGCAACACATAACTTAGAAGCTGGCACTTACAATGTTCACGTCTATGGAAATAGCCGTGTCACAAATAGTCAAACAGCTTTGCTTGAAACACGCTTTGAATCTGATTACCAATTTGGTGATGTTAAGGTTCAAGCAAGTGTAGGTCAGAATGGTATTAACATCAGCATGCCAAGTGATGTCAGTTCTAATTTAAAAGTTATGCATGCGGTATGGTCAGCTAAGAATGATCAAGATGATCTTATCTGGTATCAAGTTCCAGCAGATGGTCAACTAACAGCAAAATATACTGGCGATTATGGAACATATCTTATCCATACCTACGCTGTTATCAATAGTCAAATGACATGTATCAGTGCAACAAGCATTAATGTGCCGAAACCAGAGATTAAAGCGACAGTTACAAAAGAAAGCGACGTTAAAGTTAAGGTGACTGTTTCAAATGTTCCAGTGTATGTAACTGGTATTACAATTCCAGTTTGGACAAGTTTGAACGGTCAAGATGATATTAAATGGTATCAGGCTATTAAACAATCTGATGGGACTTATATCTTAACCTTTTCGCCTAAAGAACATAACTTTGAATCTGGGCATTACAATATTCACATCTATGGTCAAAGCCAAGTTAGTCATTCATTAGAAGCTTTATCATCAACAAGTGGTGTTGATTTATCAACAGATAAGTATGTTGTTTCCCCATCTGTAACGGTTCAAAATCATGATGCAAATGGTGGTACTTTAAAAGTTCGTGTAGCTGAGTCTGAAAATAACTAAAAAAATCAAATCCGTTACTGTTGCAGCATGGTCAGAAAGTAATCAATCTAACCTTCATTGGTACACAACTTCTGATGTGTATGATGGTGTAGTGACTGTCATGGTTAATGAGAAAAATCATGGCTACATCAAAGGTAACTATACTGTTCATGTTTATGTTGATTTCACAGACAATACAACCTCAGGATTTAACTTAGGGCAATATGCTTTGAATGCTGATGAGCCTGCACAACACGCGCCGTCTTATTTCATTGATATTAGTAGCCATAATGGTGTCATTTCTGTTAGTGACTATCAACGTTTGAAGAGTCAAGGAATTACGGGTGTTGTTGTTAAGTTAACAGAAGGAACTTCTTACACAAATCCTTATGCTAGAGCGCAAATCGCTAATGCGCAAGCAGCTGGTTTGAGAGTATCAGCTTATCATTATTCTCATTATGAAACAGCAGCTGAAGCAAGAGCAGAAGCACAATATTTTGTTCGTGTAGCGCAATCGATGGGACTTTCAGGCTCAACGACAATGGTCAATGACATGGAAGAACGTAGCATGCTAAATAGTGACCTTAATGCTAATACCCAAGCGTGGAAAGATGAAATAACTCGTCTTGGTTACAGTAACAATGTTTACTACACAATGGCAAGTTGGTTGGACACTAAAGGTGGAAAATTAAATACAGCTAAATTTGGTTTATCAAATCTATGGGTAGCGCATTACTTGTATGCATATACTTACTTAGATCAAGAATCAGCTAAATCTTTGTCATATTATTCAAATACAGCCGCTTGGCAGTATACGAGTGTTTCACCAAAACTCTCACATGCACTTGATGAAAGTATTGATTACACAGGACGATTTACTTGGTAAAAGGAGGAATAGCGATGAAAAAGAGTTTAAAACTTGTTCTGGCTTTAGTCTTGTCACTTTGCATGGTGACAGCTTGTACAAGTCATACCAATAATCATAGCAAACAATCTTCAACAGCAACGAAAACAAGTACTAAAGTAACATCTTCAAGTTCAAGTAAAAGTAGTACTTCGTCATCATCAGTTTCTTTAGAAAGTCAGCCTTCATCGACTGAAGCTTAATCAACACAAGTTGAAAAAGAGATTGCTCCCATTTATACAGGTGCTATTTTAAAAGCAGACTATGCTACGATGGCAGGAAATTGGCAAAATGCATCTGGAAATGTTTTAACCTTTAATAACACTGGATTAGCTACCGAAGGAATGACCCCTAATATTTTAGATATCGATCAAAATGGTATTCTACTACTAGATGTTCAGACTGGTGTAAGATCAGATGTTACCTTGTATATTGTCCCAGCTAATACGGCTTTTTCATCAGATTATTTGAATGGTCAATCTGATCCAACAGATGTTTTAAAGGATCGTGTGATTTCGTCAGCTGATATAAATTCAGGCGATTTAGCTAACAAGGCATACTACCACGTTTCGCAATAAATCTGTTAATTTTTGAGTGAAGCTAACCTAAAAAACAACCCTTGGGGTTGTTTTTTTTAACCGATTATGTGATATAATAGTTAACGAGAAAAATAGAGGTGAAAGATGTCTTACGAAAACTTATTAAATCGTTTTTTGACCTACGTTAAGATTAATACACGTAGTAATCCAGATAGTACAACAACGCCATCGACTCAAACTCAAGTCGATTTTGCTTTGAATGTTTTGAAACCTGAGATGGAGTCTGTTGGTTTGCAAGACGTGCATTATCTAACAAATGGTTACCTTGTTGGTACGTTACCAGCTAACGATTCAACTAAAACACGTAAAATCGGTTTTATTGCTCACATGGATACAGCTGATTTTAATTCAGAAGGAATCAGCCCACAAATTATCGAAAATTATGCTGGCGGTTCTATTGAACTTGGTCAATCTGGCTATGCACTTTCACCAGAAGAGTTTCCAAATTTGAACAATTACCTTGGACAAACTTTGGTAACAACTGATGGTACAACTCTTCTTGGTTCAGATGATAAATCTGGAATTGCTGAAATCATGACAGCGATTGAATACTTGGTTACTCATCCTGAAATTAAACACGGTGAAATTCGTGTCGGCTTTGGACCAGATGAGGAAATTGGTGTTGGAGCTAATAAATTTGACGTTGATGATTTCAATGTTGATTTTGCTTACACTGTTGATGGTGGTCCACTTGGCGAACTTCAATACGAAACATTTAGCGCTGCAAGTTTAGAGATTGATTTCATGGGACGTAATGTTCACCCTGGTACTGCTAAAAATCAAATGATTAATGCTTTGCAATTAGCTATTGATTTCCACAATCAATTACCAGAAGCTGATCGCCCAGAAAAAACAGAAGGCTATGAAGGATTCTTCCATTTACATGGTATGGAAGGCACTGTTGAAAAAGCACATAGTTCATATATTATCCGTGATTTTGAAGACGAATCATTTGAAAATCGTAAAAAATTAGTTCAAGAAATCGCTGATAAGATGAACGCTGAACTTGGTAAAGACTGTGTTCTTATCACAGTGAACGACCAATATTACAACATGAAGAAAGTCATTGAAAAAGATATGACTCCAGTTGAATTAGCCAAAGAAGTCATGGAAGATTTAGACATTAAACCGGTTATTGAACCAATTCGCGGTGGAACAGATGGTTCTAAGATTTCATTTATGGGTATTCCGACACCAAACTTATTTGCTGGTGGAGAAAATATGCATGGACGCTTTGAGTTTGTCAGCCTTCAAACGATGGAAAAAGCAGTGGATGTCATTATTGGAATCGTTCAAAAATAATTAAGCTTTATCTAAGCCTTATTTGTTAGAATTAGCTAAATGGAGGACCGCAATGATTAAAATCTTTGGAAAGATTCGATACCATTGGCAACCAGAATTATCTTGGTCAATTATTTATTGGTCAATTGCAATGGTTCCAATGTTTATCGGTTTGTCATTATTATTCGAGCGGACAAAAATACCGAGTCAATTCTTTGTTTTATTTTCTGCCTTTATTGTTTTGGTAGGGTTAGGGTTCCATCGTTATTTCGTTATTGAAGAAGATGGTAAACTGCGTATTGTATCACTTAATCCATTTAAAAAATCAAGGGTTGCGATTGCACAGATTGAAAAAATTGAAGTCAATAGATCTGGTTTAGTTTTAAAAATTAAAAATCAAACAGATAGGATTTTTTACATGCGCAAATGGCCTAAGAAGTATTTCTTAGATGCTCTAGCTGTTCATCCTGATTTTCGAGGTACAGTTGAATTGACGGATAATTTTATCAAACTTGATTATTTTGAAGCTTATAAGTCTAACAAAAAAGCTCCTACTAAATTGTAAGAGCTTTGGTTGGACAAGATTTGACAGCAAGAAGGGTGTCTTTGTCTGAGTCTGGAACTGTTTGTTCTAATAAATCAGAATCAGCAAATTTTACAATGCCATCGTCATGGTAATCGAATCGATTAGAGTATGTTTGGCAGAGGCCACAGGCAATACATTTTTCCGGAATAATTGATACTTTCATATTATTATTGTAATATGAATTGATATATTTAACAAGGGGACATTATGGCAAAACAACCATGGGAAGAAAAAGTAGTCGATGACAACGAAATCAGAATTAGCCGTAAAACAAAAGGTTCGGTTATCAGCACACCTTTGTTGACAGCTTTATTGAGTGTTTTCTTTGTTATTGTTGTTGCGATTTTGTTTGTTGTTTTTTACACTTCAAATCGTGGTGGTGATAAAGCGTCAGAAACATCTAATTTTTATGGCGCTTCATCTAGTGTTGTCTCTTCATCTGAAGCGACAAGTTCAGAAAGCTCACAAGAATCAACGGAAGCTTCGTCTACAGATGCTAGTTCAAGTGACACAACTGAATCATCAAGTGAAGGTAATGGGGATACCATTACAGTTATGTCTGGTGAAGGTGCGGCATCAATTGCTGCACGTGCAGGAATTTCAGTTGACAAACTCTATGAACTTAATCCTGACCACATGACTTCAGGATACTGGTATGCAAATCCTGGAGATGAAGTACACATTAATTAGGAAGAAAAGGAATCATGAAATCAATTAGAATTGCGATTGATGGTCCTGCTTCAAGTGGTAAGAGTACAGTAGCCAAGATTATTGCTAAAAATCTTGGCTATACTTATCTTGATACTGGAGCAATGTACCGTTCAGCAACTTATTTAGCGTTACAAAATAATTTAACAGAAGATAATGTAGAAGAAATTTTAAAAGCATTGGCCAATAACCCAGTGTCATTTGGTCGAGCAGAAGATGGCAGTCAGACTGTTTTTGTTGGGGATAAAGATGTTACCCTTGCTATTCGTCAAAACGATGTGACAAATAATGTGTCATGGGTAGCCGCTATTCCAGAAGTTCGCGAAGAACTTGTTGAACAACAACGTCGTATTGCTAAAAATGGTGCCATCATTATGGATGGTCGTGATATTGGTACAGTTGTTTTACCCGACGCTGAACTTAAAATCTTTTTGATTGCTTCTGTTGAAGAACGTGCAGAACGTCGATTCAAAGAAAACCAAGAAAAAGGAATCAAAACTGATTTTGAAACACTTAAACGTGAAATCGCAGAACGTGATTATAAAGATAGTCACCGTAAGGTTTCACCATTAAAAGCAGCAGAAGATGCCATCACATTTGATACAACTGGTGTTGATATTGATGGTGTTGTGAAATTTATTCAAGAAAAAGCGGAAAAAATCATTGACATGGACTAGTCTCTATGATAGAATATAATCAATGAGAAAAGCAGAAGTGAGAGCTTCTCGCCTTGCGACTACGGTTGTCTGGCCCAACATGTCAAAGATTCCGAATGGAATATTACGTGTGTGCGGGCTTGATTTATCAAGTCCGTTTCGTTTTTCTCTAAAAAAATAAAGAGGTGAAGATCATAGCTAAGAAAGATCTATTCATTAACGATGAAATCCGCGTTCGCGAAGTTCGTCTCGTTGGTCTTGATGGTGAACAACTAGGAATTAGACCATTGTCAGAAGCACAAGCTATTGCTGATGATGCTAATGTTGACTTGGTTCTAATTCAGCCACAAGCTACGCCACCTGTTGCTAAAATTATGGACTACGGAAAGTTCAAATTTGAGTATCAAAAGAAACGTAAGGAACAACGTAAAAAACAAAGCGTTGTGACTGTTAAAGAAGTTCGTCTTAGCCCAGTTATCGATAAAGGTGACTTCGAGACTAAACTTCGTAACGGCCGTAAATTCCTTGAAAAAGGAAACAAAGTGAAAGTCTCAATTCGCTTTAGAGGTCGTATGATTACTCACAAAGAAATTGGAGCAAAGGTATTGGCGGAATTTGCAGAAAAAACGCAAGATATTGCTATTATTGAGCAAAGAGCTAAGATGGATGGACGTCAAATGTTCATGCAACTTGCTCCAATTCCAGACAAAAAATAATTGTCAATTTTAAACTATTTTAAGAGGAGAATTCTAAAATGCCAAAACAAAAAACTCACCGCGCATCAGCTAAACGTTTCAAACGTACAGGTTCTGGTGGATTGAAACGCTTCCGCGCATTTACTTCACACCGTTTCCACGGTAAAACTAAAAAACAACGTCGTCATCTTCGTAAAGCAGCTATGGTGCACTCAGGAGATTTCAAACGTATTAAAGCAATGCTTTCAGGTCTTAAATAAGACTAAAGCAATTACTCGATATTATTAAGAATTATTTGGAGGAGAATATAAATGGCTCGTGTTAAAAGTGGCGTTGTATCACGCAAACGTCGTAAACGTGTATTGAAACTTGCTAAAGGTTACTATGGTGCAAAACATATCTTGTTCCGTACTGCAAAAGAACAAGTAATGAACTCTTACTACTATGCATACCGTGACCGTCGTCAGAAAAAACGTGATTTCCGTAAACTTTGGATCACTCGTATCAATGCGGCAGCTCGTATGAACGGTTTGTCATACTCACAATTGATGCACGGTTTGAAATTGGCTGAAATCGAAGTTAACCGTAAAATGCTTGCTGATTTAGCAGTTAACGATGCAGCAGCTTTCACAGCTCTTGCAGATGCAGCTAAAGCTAAACTTGGTAAATAAGAATTAATAAAGGCTAGCCTTTGGTTAGTCTTTTTTTGTCTTTATGGTTCTATATCAATAATTTATAGATTTAGTATAAAATTTGATTAGTGCTGAAATTAGAGCGATAGGAGAAGCAAAATGGCTACCCTAAGAGTTAGTTGTACAATGAAAGTATTGTTCTTTATTCACCGTACTTTCGATGAATATTTACCAAACTTAGAAATGAAGGTATCAAAAAAAGTCTTGCTAAACCTAGCAAGACTTTTTAATTATGAGTACTTATTCAGAGCTTGAGCTATTTGAACTTTCGTGAAGTTGCATGTAGCTTGGTGCTTTGAAGAGATCGACTGTTGATTCGTCGCCATTTTCGCTATATAGACTAGTTGACTCGTCACCGCGTTTTTTCTCGATTGATTTAAGTGTTTTAAGAGAATGTGTATAAGAAATTGAAGAACTATCGACTTCTTTTAAACCATTCTTATCAAATCGAAGTAGGTCACCAGTTTGAACTTCGTCGCTGACAGAAAGTTGTTTAGCAACAGCATCGCGAATAGCTTTAGTTGCTGCTTGAGTGTTTTCGTCAGGGTTTGTAATTTCTTGACCAGAGTCAGTGTAGTAGAGGTGACCGCTATAACTTGTATAAGTTGGTGTCACATAATCGCCTGATGTTCTAAAGGCTACGATTTGTTTATTATCGCTAGAAAGCAAGTCTTGTCCGAGTTGAACGTAGTTGCTTGTATCGATACCTAGCAAGTGTAGAAGCGTTGGTAAGTTGTCAACTTCACCACCAAAGGTGTTGCTGATGTGTCCTTCAGTAAATCCTGGAATATGAATCATGTAAGGAACACGTTGTAACATGGCGTTATCATAACCAGTCCATGTTTCAGAATCTTTTCCAAGAAGTGGCGCCAAATCAGTGTTTCTTGAGTTTGAGATACCGTAGTGGTCACCGTAGAGGACGATAATCGAATTATCATATAAACCAGATTCTTTCAAATAATCAAAGAAAGCTTTGACGGCAGAATCTAAGTAGTTAGCAGTTGCGAAGTAACCGTTGATTGTTTCATCATTGGTTTTAGCTAATGGGAAACCTTCTTCATCAGAATTACCAGCTAAACTTGTGTATGGGTAGTGGTTACTTACAGTAATAAACTTAGTATAGAAAGGTTGTTGCATGTGCTCAAGGTATTTAATTGAGTCAGCAAACATGTATTTATCATTCAATCCATATTGGAATGAGTTTTCACTGTTTTGTTTTGTGAAATATGATGAATCAAAGAAGTAGTTGTAACCCCATTGTTTATAGGCATTATTACGGTTCCAGAAGGTACCAACGTTACCGTGGAAAACAGCACTTGTGTAATCATCAGTTTGTCCAAGGATTGATGGGGCAGCGTAAGCAGTATTTGTTCCACCGTAGTTAACAAGGTATGAACCACTGCTGAGACCGAATAATGACGTTTCCATCAAGGTTTCAGCATCAGATGTTTTACCGGCTTTAACTTGGTTGAAGAAGTTTGAAAAAGCTAGAGTTGAATTTGAGTGATATAGCGAGTTCAAGAACGGAGTGACTTCATATGATTTTCCGTCAACTTGCAAATGGTAATCAATCAAAAATTGTTGGAAACTTTCTAAGTGGATAACAATGACGTTTCGTCCTTTAGCAATACCAAAATATTTTGAATTTGGTGCTGCATAATGCTCTGAAACATATTTTTTAGCTTCTTTTAGGTCAGAAGCGGTGGCTTCGCTACGAACTTTTTCTGTTTGATAGGTTTGATTAGCACTATAGGCTGTAAATGACGGCAAGCCAAGCGCTCTAACCACATAAACATTTGAAAAACCACGAGTTAACAATTCAGGTCGATCAATTTCGGCCATGAAAAGGTTAATTGAAAATAATAGAGTTGATAAGGCCGTAATAGCAAAGCTTGCGCGTTTGTTAAATGGACGATTATCAACTTTTATTTTCTTAGTAGCAAATAGTGCAAGTAGAATGATATAATCAATAATGTAAATAATATCCCAAACACGCAGTAAGTTAAGGGCTGAGTCACCAAGACCAGCAGAAACTTTACTACTTGCTAGCATAGCACTTACAGTAATGAAATCCGAAAATTCACGGAAATAAATCGCGTTAGAAATAAGTAGAAGATTTAATATTGTGTAGATAATCCAACTAACGATATAAAAAACACGCGTTCTCTTAATATAAAGGCTTAACCCGAGCAGAAGCAATCCTAGCGGAATAGGATTGATAATTGATAATAAAAGTTGATACGGATTCTCTAGTCCGAGACTAAAGTCAACGTGATAAGCCCACATAGTTTTTAGCCAATACAAGACTAAAAGTGTCAAAATAAATCCCAAACGTGTATTAACCACGTGAGAGATAATTTGTTTCATTTTTTTCACTGTAGGAACTTCCTTTATTCTTTTTTTCCTAAAGATAAAATCTCAGTCCCCATTATATCATAAAGAAGAAATTTTTAGTACAAAGAACCGTAGTGCATATTGAAGGTGTTTTAAAGGAAGTAAAAGAAGTTTGTGGTGATAAAAAAGTCAGCATTTGAAGACAACATTTCAGATAGTGACTATTATTTTTAGTGTATTAGATGCAAAAATAACTCTGTTATCTAGTTTACTTCTCTAATCTTTAATAGAATCCCCTTGTTTAGGCGTAAAAAGTTGGTTCTTATGCCTGTGAAATATAAAATTTAGTGGGAAAAATTCTGAATTTTTGATATAATAGGCTTCATGAACAAACTATACGTGGATTCTTTTGTTGAAAAGAAAATTAAGCGTGGTATTCAACTTTTGGATGGAAAAGATTTTCATCAACTTGATTTAGATAATCAGTTAGTTGCTCTTTACAATCACTCACGTCAGTTTTTAGGAACAGCTTACCTATCTCGTCAAAATAAAGGGATTGGTTGGTTCTTAGGAAATGGCAAGGTTGATTTGATAGAATCTTATTTTGAAAGCTTGTTTAGTAAGGCTAAGCAGAAGCGTCAACACTTTGAAAACTCTGATTTAACAACAGCTTATCGATTATTTAATCAAGATGGCGATAATTTCGGTGGTGTGACGATAGATCGTTATGCTGATTTTGTTGTATTTTCTTGGTACAACACTTTTGTTTATCAGTATCGTGATATCATTGTTAAAGCCTTTCAAAAAGTTTATCCTGCGGTTAAAGGCGGATATGAAAAAATTCGCTTTAAAGGACTTGATTATGAGTCAGCTCACATTTATGGTCAAGAAGCACCTGAAACCTTTACCATTTTGGAAAATGGTGTCAAATACAGTGTTTTTATGAATGATGGCCTGATGACAGGTATCTTTTTAGATCAACATGAAGTCCGTGATGCTTTAATTAATGAACTAGGTCTTGGAAAACGTGTTCTAAATATGTTTTCTTATACAGCAGCTTTCTCAGTTGCAGCAGCTATGGGTGGTGCGATTGAAACAACTTCTGTAGACTTAGCTAAACGTTCTCGTGAACTGTCTCAAGCGCATTTTGAAGCCAATGGCCTTGATGTGACAAATCATCATTTTGTGGTCATGGATGTTTTTGAATATTTCAAATACGCTAAACGTAAAAACTTGACTTTTGATTTAATTGTTATCGATCCACCAAGTTTTGCTCGTAATAAAAAACAAACATTTTCAGTTGCTAAAGACTATCACTGTCTCATTAGTCAAGCACTAGAAGTTTTATCAGATGATGGCACAATCATTGCCTCTACAAATGCAGCTAATTTGACTGTGGCACAGTTTAAGAAACAATTGGAAAAAGGATTTGCTTCTGTTAAGCATGAGTATATTCGCTTGCAACAATTGCCAAGTGATTTCACTGTTAACAAGGCAGATATGAGCAGTAATTATTTGAAAGTATTTACAATAAAGGTTGAGAAATGAAAATAGTAGTACCTATTATGCCGAAAGATTTAGAAGAGGCGCAGTCGATTGATATTTCGAGATTTGAAGATGTGGATATCATTGAATGGCGAGCTGATTACTTAGCCAAAGAAGATATCATGACTGTTGCGCCAGCTATCTTTGAAAAATTTTCTGGCAGAGAAATTATTTTTACCATTCGCACAGATAAAGAAGGTGGTAATCTTAACTTATCTGATGACGAATACGTTGAGCTTTTGAAAAATATTAATGCTATTTACCACCCAGATTATATCGATTTTGAATATTTTTCACATAAAGAAGCCTTTCAACAAATGTTAGAGTTTCCAAATCTAGTTTTATCTTATCATAATTTTGAAGAGACTCCTGAAAACTTGATGGAATCATTTTCTGAATTAACAGCCCTAGCTCCTCGTGTAGTTAAGGTTGCTGTTATGCCCCAAAGTGAACAAGATGTTATTGACTTGATGAACTACACTCGTGGATTTAAAACACTAAATCCTGAACAAGAGTATGCGACTATGTCAATGGGCAAACTTGGACGTGTTTCACGTTTTGCTGTTGATGTATTCGGCTCATCATGGTCATTTGCAAGCCTAGACCAAGCAAGTGCACCTGGACAGGTTGCTCTTGCCGATATGAAACGTATTAGGGAGGTACTTGATGCAGATTGATGGATACACTCGCTTAGCCGCTGTCGTGGCAACACCGATTAAACACTCTATTTCACCATTTATTCACAATTACGCTTTTGATAAAACAGGTGTAAATGGTGTTTATGTTGCCTGGGATATTCCTGAGGAAGACCTAGCGGTTACTTTGGAAAATGTTAAACGTTATGACATGTTTGGTGTGAATATTTCAATGCCATACAAACAAAAAGTTATGCCTTATATGGATGAGTTGACAGACTCAGCTGCATTGATTGGCGCGGTTAATACCGTTATTAATCGTGACGGCAAGTTGGTTGGCCACAATACTGATGGTATTGGTTTCTTTAGAAGCCTTGCAACTTTTGCTGATTTTGATGTTAAAGGCAAGACAATGACTATTCTTGGTGGTGGTGGAGCTGCGATAGCTCTTATTGCCCAAGCTGCTCTTAATGGAGCAGGTCATATTAACATTTTCAATCAGACACAGTTCTTGGATGCGACACGTCAAAAAGCACAGGAACTTTCTGATAAAACTGGTGTATCTATTACTGTTTATCCAGTCGAAGATTTGAAGACAATTCAAGAAAAAGTGTTAGAATCACAACTTTTTGTCAATGCGACAAGTGTTGGAATGGATGGTAAATCAATGATTATCACAGAAGACTTTGAGTTTCCTGAAGGTCTTTTGGTGGCTGATACAATTTATCAACCATTTGAAACACCATTCTTGAAATTAGCTCGAAGCAAAGGTCTGAAAGCGCTTAATGGCTTGGGTATGTTGTTATTCCAAGCAGCAGAAGCTTTTGAAATCTGGACTGGTGAGACTATGCCAACGGCTGAGATTTGGTCAGCTTTGGAAGAAAAGTACAATACAAAATAGGATAAAAAAACAGGTGACGCTAATGAAATTGAATGTTAATCTCCCACAAACACCTTATGATATTGTGATTGAAAAAGGTATCTTAGCTAAAGCCGGTGATTGGGTAAAATCACTTTGGCAACCTCAAAAAATCGCCCTTATTACAGATAACCATGTTGGAAGTTTGTATGCTGAAAAAGTTAAGCTTAGCATTGAGAACGCTGGCTTTGAAGTGATTGTTTTTGATTTTCTAGAAGGTGAAGCATCAAAAAATCTTCAAACAGTCAATAAAGCATATGAATTTTTGGTTAAAAATGGTATGACACGTAGCGATGGAATCGTTGCGCTTGGCGGAGGTGTCGTTGGAGATTTAGCTGGTTTCGTAGCGTCTACTTATATGCGCGGAATTCATTTCTTGCAAATTCCGACGAGTCTAACGGCTCAAGTGGATTCATCAATTGGTGGTAAAACAGGTGTTAATACACCATTTGCTAAAAATATGGTTGGAACATTTACGCAACCAGATGGTGTTTTAATCGATCCTGAAACCCTTCAAACTCTTGGGAAACGAGAACTCATTGAAGGTATGGGGGAAGTTATCAAGTATGGTTTGATTGAAGACGTTGAACTTTGGGACGAACTTTCTGCTATGGATGGTTCGCCTGAAAGCATTTTAAAACATGCAGAAAGCATTATCTATCGCTCATGTAATGTAAAACGTAAAGTTGTTGTAGAAGATGAACTTGATAATGGTGTTCGTCTTTATCTTAACTTTGGTCACACCATAGGTCATGCCGTTGAAGCAACTGCAGGCTATGGTAAAGTGATGCATGGTGAAGCTGTTGCCATTGGTATGGTACAAATTTCTCGTGTTGCCGAAGCAAAAGGTTTAATGCCTAAAGGTATCACTAAAGAGATTTTTGAAATGTGCCAAAAATTTGGTTTGCCAACAGACTACCAACCATGGGATGTTGAGGTGCTTTACGGAGCTTTAGTACATGACAAAAAAGCTCGTGGCAAAATGATTAAGACTGTCATTGTACCAGAGCTTGGTAGCGCAGCGATCAATCAGATCCCCCTTGAAGAGATGAAAGAGTATTTGGAGAAATAATATGAGATATTTGACAGCTGGTGAATCTCACGGACCGCGTTTAACGGCTATTATTGAAGGAGTTCCTGCGGGACTTCCTTTAACTGCCGAAGATATTAATGTTGATTTGAAACGTCGCCAAGGCGGTTACGGTCGTGGCGGACGTATGAAAATTGAGTCGGATAAGGTTGAAATCACATCTGGCGTACGTCATGGAAAAACAACAGGAGCTCCAATTACCCTTAACGTTATTAATAAAGACCACGAAAAATGGTTAGATATTATGGCTGTTGAAGATATTGATGATGCTCTTAAAACAAAACGTAAAATTACTCATCCACGTCCTGGTCATGCTGACCTTGTAGGTGGAATGAAATATCGCTTTGAAGATTTGCGTAATTCTCTAGAACGTTCTTCTGCGCGTGAAACAACAATGCGTGTGGCAGTTGGTGCTGTGGCAAAACGTATTTTGGCTGAGTTGGACATTGAAATTGCTAACCACGTTGTGGTCTTTGGCGGTAAAGAAGTTGATGTTCCAGAAGGACTCACTGTTTCACAAATTAAAGAATTAGCTAGCCAATCAGAAGTGTCAATTGTTAACCAAGAACGTGAACAAGAAATCAAAGATTATATTGACCAAATCAAAAAGGACGGAGATACCATTGGTGGTGTTGTCGAAACAGTTGTTGGTGGTGTTCCTGTTGGACTTGGTTCTTATGTGCAATGGGATAAGAAACTTGATGCTAAGATTGCTAGTGCCGTTGTTTCAATTAATGCCTTCAAAGGTGTTGAGTTTGGACTTGGTTTCAAAGATGGTTACCTTAAAGGTAGCCAAGTAATGGATGAAATCCTCTGGAACGAAGAAGAAGGATACACACGCCGTACTAATAATCTTGGTGGTTTTGAAGGAGGTATGACAAACGGACAACCAATTGTTGTGCGTGGTGTCATGAAACCTATCCCAACGCTTTATAAACCTTTGATGTCAGTTGATATTGAAACTCACGAGCCTTATAAAGCAACTGTCGAACGTTCAGATCCAACGGCTCTTCCAGCAGCAGGTGTTGTTATGGAAGCAGTTGTGGCAACGGTTGTGGCTGATGAGATTCTTGAAAAATTTTCTTCTGACAATCTCGAAGAACTAAAAGAAGCTGTCGCTCGTCATCGTGATTATGTCAAACATTTTTAATGCATAAACAGTTGACAGAAGCTGAGACAAAAGTCCTCAGCTTCTTTCTATAAAGCATTGTTATCCGGAAATGGAGAAACTATGGAAAATAAAGTGATTTACGTTGCAGGTTTAGGTTTGATTGGGGGCTCTCTTGCCTTAGGTATTAAGCGTGACCACCCAGATTACAAAATTTTAGGATACAATCGTTCTGACAAATCACGAAATGTTGCTCTTGAGCGTGGGATTGTTGATGAAGCTACAGCAGATTTTAAAGAATTTGCACCTCTAGCAGATGTGATTATTTTGGCAGTTCCGATTAAACAGACCATTGAGTTTATTAAGACGCTTTCTGAAATGAACTTGAAAGAGAATGTGATTATTACGGATGCCGGTTCAACGAAACGTGATATTGTTGAGGCGGGAGAAAAATACTTGGCTGGTAAAGGTGTTCGCTTTATCGGCTCACATCCAATGGCAGGTTCTCACAAGTCAGGAGCAATTGCCGCCGATGTGAATTTATTTGAAAATGCGTATTACATTTTTACTCCATCTTCTTTAACGGTTGATGGAACAATTGCTGAGCTTAAGGAGATTTTATCTGGTTTACATGCGCGCTACGTCGAAATTGATGCAGCAGAGCATGACTGCGTAACGAGTCAAATTTCACATTTCCCACATGTCCTTGCAGCAAGTTTGATGGAGCAGGCTGGTGATTATGCAGCAGAGCATGAAATGGCTAATCATTTTGCGGCGGGTGCTTTTCGTGATATGACACGTATTGCTGAAAGTGAGCCAGGCATGTGGACCAGCATTCTCTTGACTAATAAAGAAGCTGTTGCTAATCGCATCGATGATTTCAAGGATAGACTCGATGAGGTTAAGAAACTCGTTTTACAAGGTGATGGGGATGCGATTTGGAATTATTTTAACCACGCCAAAGAAACGCGTAAGGAAATGCAAATTCATAAACGTGGTGGCGTGGAAAGTGCCTTCGATCTTTTTATCGATGTTCCCGATGAAGAAGATGTTATCTTAAAAATCTTGGAATTGCTTCGCGGAACATCTTTGGTTAATATTCATGTCAATGAAGAAAACCGTGAAGATATTAATGGGATTTTACAAATTTCATTTAAGAATGCTAAAGATTTGGAACATGCTAAAACAGTCATCAGTGAAAACACTGACTATAACATTCATATTAATTAAGGAGAAATATCATGGCAAACATTTATGATTTGGCAAATGAACTAGAACGCGAAATCCGTGTTCTTCCTGAATACAAAAAAGCACAAGAATGCCGTGCTGCGATTGATGCTGACGAAGAAGCAAAAGCTTTATTTAAAGAATTCACTGAATTCCAACAAGGTCTTTATGCTAAATTGCAATCAGGTCAAATGCCGACTGGTGATGAACAAACTAAAATGCAAGAATTAGGTGCTAAAATCGAAGCAAATCCTGTTCTTAAAGCTTATCTTGGTGCTCAACAATCATTGTCAGTTTATATAACAGACCTTGAAAAAATTATTTTTGGTCCTTTGCAAGATCTTTTGAAATAGTAACTGTAACCTAACATTTCTTGTTAGGTTTTTTCGTATTTTTAGAGATAAAGGTCTATAATGATTGATAACTTTATAAGGAGGTTATTTTATGTCACGTAAGGTTGGAATTATTGGAATGGGTCATGTTGGCTCAACTGTTGCTCACGGACTGATTGCTCAAGGGGCTTTTGATGATTATGTCTTAATTGATACCAATGAGAAAAAAGTCACCGCAGATGCGGTTGATTTCCGTGATGCTGCAGCGAATCTAAATCAACATGCCAATATTGTGATTAATGATTATGAAGCTTTAGCAGATGCCGATGTGGTTATCTCAGCTCTAGGAAATATCAAACTTCAAGATAATCCAAATGCAGACCGTTTTGCGGAGTTACCTTTTACAGCGAAAGAAGTGCCTTTGGTTGCTAAAAAGCTAAAAGAGGTTGGATTTAAAGGGATTATTGTAGCTATTTCAAATCCAGTTGATGTTATTACTAGTCTCTATCAACACTACTCAGGTCTTCCAAAGGAACGTGTTATTGGTACAGGTACTTTGCTAGATACTGCTCGTATGAAACGTGCCGTTGCAGAACGTTTTGGTGTTGATGCGCGTAGCGTTTACGGTTATAACCTTGGCGAACATGGAAATTCACAATTTACGGCTTGGAGTCAAGTTCGTGTCAAAGGACAACCAATTTCTAACTTTACAGACCAAGCGACGCTTGAGGAAATTGCACATGAAGCCATGATTGGTGGACATACGGTCTTTTATGGAAAAAAATACACAAGCTATGGGATTGCAAGTGCAGCTATTCGTTTGGCGATTGCAGTTGTTTCAGATAGCCATGAAGAATTACCGGTTTCTAATTACTATGAACCGCTAGATACTTACCTTAGCTATCCAGCTATTGTTGGACGAGAAGGTATTATCGAGCAAGTAAAATTAACTTTGCCAGCTGACGAAGAAGCTAAACTTGAAAATTCAGCCAACTTTATCAAACGTAAATTTGCTGAAAGTCTAAACTAATCAAAAAGAAATCCCATCTGAAAATTAGGTGGGATTATTGATTGAGTAAAAAGTTGCGAACTTCTGAGATGAAATAAAGTGAACCGGTGACAACAAAGAAATCTTCAGGATTATTTTCGTCGTCAGCAAGCCAGTCTTTGTAATCAGCAACTTTTTTATATTTTTCAGGATAATCTGACAAAGCTTGTGCTTGATAGAAATCAAAACTAGTCACCGCTAAGTCAAATGCGGATAGTTCTTCGAGCATTTGTGTCAAAGGCTTACGCCCTAAGCCTGCAAAGAGGATGTGAATGTTGCGATTTGAAAAGTCTTTTTTTAGCACGTCGACTAATTTTGCAATCGAATCTTCGTTATGTGCACCATCTAACATGAGGTTTGGTCGCATCAACTCACAACGCCCAGCCCAAACCGTGTTTTCTAAGCCATTTTTGATAGTTGTTTTAGTAATATTTTTGAAATACGATTTAAGGATGATAGCAGCCATAGCAGCTAACGAGGCATTAGTTCGTTGATGATGACCAAGCATTGATAAAGTGATGTTTGCAATGCTTATATCTTTATAATAAAAATCAAAGATTTCACCATTTTCTCTGATTGAGAACTCTTTATCCAGTTCATATGTCGGACAATCGAGCTCCTTAGTTTTTTGATGAAATACTTTTTGGACCTCTGGTGTCATTTGACCAAGAATAAAAGGAACGTGAGGATTTAAAACACCAGCTTTATGACCAGCAATTTCAGTAAGAGTTTGCCCCAGTGTTTCTTGGTGGTCGATACTGATTGATGGGCAGATAACTGCTCTCGCTGTAAAGACATTAGTTGAGTCAAAAGTACCACCAATACCAGCTTCAATAACGGCGACGTCGACAGGATTGATAGTTGCAAAGTAATAGAACATAAGAGCTGTGACAAGTTCAAATTCTGTTACCTTACCAACTTTTTCTTGAAAGTCATTGCTATCTACGATAGGTTTAATTGCCTGTGCTGTTTTAACCAGATCGCTATCAGAAATTTCTTTGCTATCGATAGCGATACGTTCATTAAAGCGCGTTATAAAAGGAGATGTGAAGGTACCTGTTTTATAACCTGATGCTGTTAAGATATGTTGGAGAAAACTAGTTGTAGAGCCTTTGCCGTTAGTTCCCACAACGTGAACAGCTGGAAATTTATTTTGCGGGTTATCAAGTAAGTTAAGGAGATGGCACATGCGTTCTAAACTTGGTCGGCGACCATTAGCTTTGTGAGAGTGAATCCAATTTAGTGTGTCAATATAAGTCATGAGTTTATTTTACCTAGTAAAAAAGAGGTGGGATGATAAGGAATTTTATCGTCCCATTCCTCTTGATTTTATTGATTTGTTTCAGTAACACTTTCTGCAGTAGTATCAGATGTCGCTTGAGAACTTGTTTGAGTGTTGTCTTGTGTTGTATCAGTACTTGAACTGTAAGTTGTAGAATCTGAGCTAGAGTCATAAGTTGCATTGTTGCTATTAGTGTCACTATTGTAAACACTGTTGTTAGCAGCAGAACTTGAATATGTTGTTGACGCAGAAGTATCAGTTTTACTGTTATTGCTTTTGTTACCTTCTTTAATCACAACAGTTGTCGTTGATTTATCAGTTGGCTTTTGACTTGATGAGCCTTTTAAGGCGTTTGTGATAGTGATACTTGCTACGATAATACTAAGGATAGACCCGATAAGAGCAATTGTTTTTTGTAAAGGCTGAGAAACCTTTTTTAATGTGCTTTGATGGGGCTTGTTCCTTATCTTTTTTTGATGATTTTTGACTTCTAGAATAATGTTGAGACATTTTTAACTCCTTTTTCGCGTATGATTCTATTATAGTTTTTTCATTTTAAATGTCCAGTAAGAGATAGGACTCTTTTAAGAAATATTTTAGGTCATTTTCTTAAAAATAGGCTTAAAAAACTTAAGATTAAAGCTTTCACACTTATGAGAGACTGTGTTATAATGGTAGTATTGTATTTTTTTGTGAAGGAAGAAAAAATGATTTACTTTGATAACTCTGCCACTACCATTCCCTATCCTGAAGTTTTGCGCACTTATCAGGAAGTGGCAAGTAAAATTTATGGAAATCCATCAAGTTTGCACAATCTAGGAACAAAAGCTAGTCGTATTCTAGAGGCAAGCCGTAAGCAAATCGCTGGCTTGCTTGGCGTTAAAAGTGATGAAATTATTTTCACTTCTGGTGGTACTGAAGGAGACAACTGGGTTCTTAAAGGTGTCGCATTTGAAAAAGAACGCTACGGAAAACACATCATCGTATCAGATATCGAACACCCAGCTGTCAAAGAATCTGCAAAATGGCTTGGCGAACACGGTTTTGAAGTGTCTTACGCGCCAGTTGATGAAAAAGGTTTTGTTGATGTTGATAAATTAGCAGAACTTTTGCGCCCAGATACAACTTTGGTCTCAATCATGGCAGTTAATAATGAAATTGGTTCTATCCAACCAATTAAAGCCATCTCAGAATTACTATCTGATAAACCAGGAATTTCATTCCACGTGGATGCTGTTCAAGCTATCGGTAAAATTCCAGCAGCTGATTATTTGACAGACCGTGTTGACTTTGCAAGTTTTTCTGGTCACAAATTCCACAGTGTGCGTGGTGTCGGTTTTATCTATAAAAAAGAAGGTAAAAAATTAAATCCATTACTAGCCGGTGGTGGACAAGAAGGTGACCTTCGCTCAACTACTGAAAATGTTGCAGGGATTGCTGCGACAGCGAAAGCTCTTCGTTTGGTTACTGACAAAGAAGCTTACGCCCTTCCAAAAATCGCCAAAATGAAAGAAATCATTTATGACGAATTAGCTAAGCACAAAGATATCGTTATTTTCTCTGGTAAAGATGATACTTTTGCCCCAAACATCTTAACGTTTGGTATCAAAGGTGTACGTGGAGAAGTAGTAGTTCATGCCTTTGAAGAACATGAAATCTATATTTCAACAACATCAGCTTGTTCATCAAAAGCAGGAAAACCTGCAGGAACATTGATTGCCATGGGAGTCCCTACAAAACTAGCGCAGTCAGCTGTTCGCATTAGTCTCGATGATGACAATGATATGGGACAAGTTGAACAATTCCTAACAATTTTCAAACAAGTCTACGAAAAAACACAAAAAGTAAGATAATTAATAAGAAAGGATAAAGAGATTTTCTCTTTAGAAAACTATGCAATACTCAGAAATTATGGTTCGCTACGGCGAATTATCAACTAAAGGAAAGAACCGCATGCGTTTCATCAATAAATTGAAACGTAACATGAAACACGTTCTTTCAATTTATCCAGATGTCCGTGTTGTGGCTGACCGCGACCGCGCTCACATTTTCTTAAATGGTACTGACTATGTTCCCGTTGCGGAATCATTAAAACAAATTTTCGGGATTCAAGCATTTTCACCATCATACAAGGTTGAAAAAAATCTAGAAACGATTAAAAAAGCTGTTCAAGATGTGATGACTGACGTTTATCATAAAGGTTTGACATTTAAAATCACAAGTAAACGTAGCGACCACAACTTTGAGATGGATAGCCGTGAATTGAATCAGTACCTTGGTTCAGCTGTCTTTGAAGTTTTGCCTAACATTCAAGCGCAAATGAAAGGGCCGGATGTCAATCTTAAAGTTGAAATTCGTGAAGAAGCCGCCTACCTTTCATATGAAAATATCAAAGGTGCTGGAGGACTTCCTGTTGGAACAGCTGGACGCGGAATGTTGATGTTATCAGGTGGTATTGATTCACCTGTCGCAGGTTACCTTGCTCTTAAACGTGGGGTTGATATTGAAGCTGTCCACTTTGCTAGTCCACCATACACAAGTCCAGGTGCTCTTAAGAAAGCTCAAGATTTGACACGTAAATTGACAAAATTCGGTGGTAACATTGATTTCATCGAAGTACCATTTACGGAAATCCAAGAAGAAATCAAAGAAAAAGCGCCAGAAGCTTACTTGATGACTTTGACACGTCGTTTCATGATGCGTATTACAGATCGCATTCGTGAAGAACGTAATGGCTTGGTTATCATCAATGGTGAAAGTCTTGGACAAGTGGCTAGTCAAACGCTTGAAAGTATGCGTGCCATTAATGCCGTAACTGCAACGCCAATTATTCGTCCAGTTGTCACAATGGATAAATTGGAAATCATTGATATTGCACAAAAAATCGATACTTTTGATATTTCAATTCAACCATTTGAAGATTGCTGTACTATCTTTGCGCCAGATCGTCCAAAAACAAATCCAAAAATCAAAAATGTTGAACAATACGAAAAACGTATGGACGTTGAAGGACTTGTTGAACGTGCTGTTGCAGGAATTAAAGTGACAACAATCACACCACAAGCAGAACATGATGAAGTCGATGACTTAATCGATGACTTACTATAATAGATAGAAACTGCCTTTAGGGCAGTTTTTTTCTTACCAGTTAAATCCTGAAAGCCTAATCATAAAATGATATAATAGACGCATGGAGGTGTGATTAAGGATGTTAGATAGGATAATTTATAAAAAGACAACGTTGGCTTGCTTGGCATTCATATTGCTAAGCTTATTAGGTGCAGCATTTTATGGCTTACTATTTGAGAAGGCTAGTTCAAGTGGTAAGACTCAGCAATCAAAAACTCAGTCAAGTAAAGTGAAAACAGCGCGTGTCATGGCAAATGGAGATATTCTTATCCATAATGGTCTTTATGGCAGTGCTGAGCAGGCTGATGGGACTTATGATTTTAAACCTTTCTTTGAGTATGCCAAAGACTGGATTTCAAGTGCAGATTTGGCAATTGGTGACTATGAAGGAACGATTAGTCCAGATTATCCTTTAGCTGGCTATCCTTTATTCAATGCACCGAGTGAAATTGCTGATGCTATGAAAGACACAGGTTATGATGTTGTCGATTTAGCTCACAACCATATCCTTGATTCTGGTCTTTCAGGTGCACTTAACACCGTTAAAACCTTTGATAAATTAGGAATGCCTAGCATTGGCGTTTACAAAAAGGATCGAGACAAAGAAGATATTTTAATTAAAAATGTTAATGGTATTAAAATTGCTATTTTAGGTTATTCTTATGCTTACAATGGATTAGAAGCTAATTTGTCAGCTGAGGATTATGAGAAGCACATGTCTGATTTAAATGAAGACAAGATGAAAGCTGAAATTCAGGAAGCTGAAAAGAAAGCTGATGTAACAATTGTCATGCCACAAATGGGAGTGGAATACCGACGCGAACCAACTCAAGAGCAAGTAACCCTTTATCACAAGATGATTGATTGGGGTGCAGATGTTATCTTTGGTGGACACCCTCACGTTGTGGAACCATCAGAAACTGTCGAAAAAGACGGCGAAAAGAAATTTATTATCTATTCAATGGGAAATTTTATTTCTAATCAACGTTTAGAAACGGTTGATGACATTTGGACAGAACGTGGTCTTTTGATGGATGTGACATTTGAAAAGAAAAATCATAAAACGAAAATTAAAACTGTCGCAGCTCACCCAACAATGGTTTGGGTATGGAGCAAGGGCGTGACAGGGTCAGAAGGCTTTGTTCTTTCAGATTATCGTACGCTTATTTTAGAAGACTTTATAAAAGGTGGTAAATACCGCGAAAAACTTGATGCCAGTATGCAAGAGAAAGTCGATACCGCCTATCAAGAAATGAATGAATTGATGAATTTACAATGGAATTAAAACGTCAAGAGGTGAAACTTTTTTCAAAAAGTTCCCGTGATGTCAAAAAATTATACTTATCAGCTTTTCCAGCTGTTGAACGTGCACCGTATTTGCCGTTGTTGCTGACGGCTTATCGTGACTTAGCAGATTTTTATGCTTATTATGATGGCGATGATTTTGTCGGTTTAGCTTACATTTTACAAAATGAAGCTGTGGTTTATTTATTTTTCTTAGCTGTTAACCCTAACATTCGTTCTCGTGGTTATGGCTCAGCTATTTTGCAAGATGTTAAAGATTTAGCTGGGAATCGTCCAGTCGTTTTGGCAATTGAGCCTATGGACGAAAAAGCTGATAATTTTGATCAACGTTTGAAGCGCGTGCGTTTTTATGAGAAAAATGGTTTTCACATCACAGCCTATTATTACCACGAAGGTAGTGAGACCTATCAAATGATGGCAAATACTAAGCAGATTGATATTGATGCTATCGAAAAATTGACTAAAAAAGCTGTTTTGGGATTAGTGAAAATATCCTTTGACAAAAAATAAAAAATGAAAACATACTATCATTAAAAAAAACTAGCATATTCCTTGCTTTAATTAGCCTAACATGATAAAATATGAACGTTGACTAAATGCACATCCTGTGCAACCGCACGAAAATCGTTTGTAAGCAACTCTCGAGGTTCACGATTTAGGCGAGTCTTCACAAGCGGAAAAATCCGCAACAAAATTTTATAGGAGGTGCACGATGAGCACATATGCAATCATCAAAACTGGTGGAAAACAAGTTAAAGTTGAAGTAGGTCAAGCTATCTATGTTGAAAAACTTGATGTTGAAGCTGGTTCAGAAGTAACATTTAACGAAGTTGTTCTTGTTGGTGGTGAAAAAACTGTTGTTGGTACACCAGTTGTTGAAGGAGCTTCTGTTGTTGGTACTGTTGAAAAACAAGGAAAACAAAAGAAAGTTATTACTTTCAAATACAAACCTAAAAAAGGTTCACACCGTAAACAAGGTCACCGTCAACCTTACACTAAAGTTGTTATCAACGCTATCAACGCTTAATTTAGCATTCTCATGATTCAAGCAACTTTTATTCGCCGCAAAGGTCACTTAGAAAGTGTTGAACTGACTGGTCACGCTGGTAGTGGTGAATATGGCTTTGATATCGTATGTGCAGCTGTTTCAACTTTATCGATTAACTTTGTTAATTCGTTAGAAGTTTTGGCAGAATGCAATGCTGATTTTGCTGTCAATGAGATTGATGGTGGTTATATGAAGATTGATATCTCTCATATGACTAAAAAGACAGATGAGAAAGTTCAACTTTTATTTGAAAGCTTTCTTTTAGGAATGACAAATTTGGCTGAGAATTCGAAAGAATTTGTGTCAGTTAAGGTCATTGCAAACTAATTTGAAAAGAGGACACTACATATGTTAAAAATGAATCTTGCTAACTTGCAACTTTTCGCCCACAAAAAAGGTGGAGGTTCTACATCAAATGGTCGTGATTCTGAAGCAAAACGTCTTGGTGCTAAAGCAGCTGACGGTCAAACTGTTTCAGGTGGATCAATCCTTTACCGTCAACGCGGTACTCACATCTACCCAGGTGTGAACGTAGGTCGCGGTGGTGACGATACACTTTTCGCTAAAGTTGAAGGTGTTGTTCGTTTCGAACGTAAAGGTCGCGATAAACGTCAAGTATCAGTTTATCCAATTGCAAAATAATTTAACAGAAAAGTCTGCTTCGTGCAGGCTTTTTTGTTCCTTTTTGAAATACAAAATGG